>JAZOUD010000146.1:0-9075 GCA_045658005.1 Clostridia bacterium
CGAGCGGGCATAGTCCTCCGGCTCCGCGATACCGATCTCCTCAAAGAAGGCCCGGTCCACCTCCCGCCAGACCCAAACGCTGTCCAGCAGCGTGCCGTCCAGGTCGAATATGGCGGCGGGGAAGGGGATGGGTTTGTGTAGCATGCTCTTGCTCCTTTGGTTTGGTAACTTCTGATTTGTCGCCCTGCGACAAATCAGTATTTAATAATCGCTTCCGCGCACCGTATCCCGTCCACGGCGGCGGACATGATGCCGCCGGCGTAGCCTGCGCCCTCGCCGCAGGGATAGAGGCCGACGATGTTGGAGACGCAGTTGGCGTCCCGCTCGATGCGCACGGGCGAGGACGAGCGGGTCTCCACGCCGGTGAGCACGGCGTCGGGATGGGCAAAGCCCTTCAGCTTGCCATCCAGCAGCGGCAGCGCTTCGCGCATGGCCTGCGTCACGAACGCCGGCAAGCAGCCGTCCAGGCTCCCCCACTTCACGCCGGGGCGATAGCTGGGCGTCACCCCGCCGGGGCCGTCGCTGGGGCGCCGGGCCAGGAAGTCCCCCACCCGCTGGGCCGGGGCACGGTAGTCGCCGCCTCCCGCCTCGAAGGCGGCGTGCTCCCACCTGCGCTGGAAGCGCACCCCCGCCAGCGGATCGTCGCCGCCGAAGTCCTCGGGCAGCACGTTTACCAGCAGGGCGCTGTTGGCGTTCTCGCCGTCCCGGGCATACAGGCTCATGCCGTTTACCACCACGCCCCCTGCCTCGCTGGCGGCGGCCACCACCTGGCCGCCGGGGCACATGCAGAAGGTGTAGACCGAGCGCCCGCCGGGCAGGTGCACCGCCAGCTTGTAGTCCGCCGCGCCCAGGGCCGGGTGTCCCGCTGCGGGGCCGTACTGGGCGCGATTGATCCTCTCCTGCCTGTGCTCGATGCGCGCGCCGATGGCAAAGGGCTTGCGGGATATGGCCGCGCCGGCCTCGGCCAGCATCCCGAAGGTGTCCCTCGCGCTGTGGCCCACGGCCAGGATCACGGCGTCGACCTCCAGCGCATAGCGGCCCGCCGTTCCCTCCAGCACCGCCGCCTTCACGCGGCCATCTGCGATTTCAAGCCCGGTCAGCTTTGTCTCGAAGCGCACGTCGCCGCCCAGGGCGATGATCTGCTCCCGCAGGTTTTTGACCATCGCCTTCAGGTGGTCGGTACCCACGTGGGGCTTGGCCTGCCACAGTATCGATTCCGGCGCGCCGGCCCGGTGCATCTCCTCCAGCACCCGGCGGCAGCGGGGATCCTTGATGCCGCTGTTCAGCTTGCCGTCGGAGAAGGTGCCCGCGCCGCCCTCGCCGAACTGCACGTTGCTGTCGGGGTTGAAGGGGCCGCCGCTCCAGAAGGCCGCCACGTCCGCCTCCCGCTTTTCCACAGATTTGCCCCGCTCCACCACCACGGGCCTCAGCCCCGCCCGGGCCAGCGTCAGCGCGGCGAACAGCCCCGCGGGCCCCATGCCTACGACCAGCGGTGGGACCGCCGCCTCTTGCTGCCGCCTTTCTGGTATTGGTTCTTCGCGCCACTGATTCAAGCGCGAAGAACCATCGTTGGCGGAAGGCGGGGTTGAAAAGTCCGGGGCCTTGATCTCCGCCGCGTTCCTCGGCAGACGCACGGGCCGCGCCGTCTCCACGTCCAGGGTCAGGGTAAAGTGGACGTCCCCCTTGTCCCGGGCGTCCACCGATTTGCGAACCAGTTTGGCCGCCAGAATGTCCTCCGGCTTCACCCGCAGCGCCCGGGCGGCCAGCTGTTCGAGGGGCAGCCTGTAATCGTCCAGCTTTTGGCGAAGCTGGGAGATGCGTATCTTCATATTGTGTGTCCTTATTGAGTATTTGTGGCGGCAGGCTCGTCCGTATGTAGCGGCGACTATCAGTCGCCATCTCCCCCGGCAAAAAGCATCACCTGTCGAGCGCCGCTTCGATGCCCTCCGCCGCCAGCAGCGCGCTGCTCCAGGCCCATTGCAGGTTGAAGCCGCCGCAGTCGCCGTCCACGTCCAGCACCTCGCCGGCGGCGAACAGCCCCTCCCGGCACAGGGATTCCATGCAGCGGATGTCGAAGTCCTTCAGGCTCGCGCCGCCGCCGGTGACCTGGGCCTGGTCGTAGCCCTGGGTGCCGGTGACGGACAGCGTCCAGCCCGAGAGCACCCCGGCCAGCGCGTCGATCTGCTTTTCCGACAACGACCCCGCCGCCGCATTCAGGGGCAGCCCTGCGGCCTTCACCAAAGTTTGGCCCAGCCTCTTGGGCAGGATGCCGTTCAGGAAATCCTCGAGGCTTCGCTTCGGCAGGTCCGCCGCCCGCCTGCGCAGCAGCGCCGGGGCGTCCATCCCCGGCACGAAATCCAGCCGCACGGCGCAGCGCTTCCCGGCGTTCAGGGCCACATTGACCATGTGGGCCAGCTGCATCGCGGCGATGCCGGAGACGCCGGAATCGGCAAACAACACCTCGCCCCGCTCACTTCTGAAGGCCTTGTCTGCGCAGAGCAGCGTGATCTCCGCCTCGGCGCGGATGCCCTTCAGCCCGCGAACCGGCTCGGGGGGCGTGACCAGCGCGGCAATCGCCGGAAAACAGGGCACGATGGTATGGCCCAGGCGCTCCAGCAGCCGGTAGCCGTCCCCGCAGGCCCACAGCTTCGGCGCGGCCAGCCCGCCGGTGCACACCAGCGCGCAGCGGGCATAGACCCGCCCGCCGCCCTCGCAGACCGCTTCAAATCCGCCCTCCCCCGGGTTCAATTCCGTCACACGGACGCCGGTGCGGGTCTCGACCCCGGCCTCGTCGCAGCCCAGGCGCAGCGCGTCCAGCACCGAGGCCGCCTGGCGGCTCATCGGATAGACCCGCTTCGCCTCGTCCGCCACGCAGGGGATGCCCAACGTCTCAAAGAAGGCGATCACCTTCTTCGGCGGCCAGGCCTTCAGCGCCACCCGCGCAGCCTGCTTGCCGCTCTGATAGTTCTCCGCCCCCGCCTTCAGGTTCGTCAGGTTGCAGCGCCCGTTGCCGGTGCTCAGCAGCTTGCGCCCCACCCGGTCCTGCTTCTCCAGCAGCACCACGCGCCGCCCCCTCCTGGCCAGCGCGCAGGCGGCGACCAGCCCCGAGGCCCCGCCGCCGATGATCAATACGTCGTAGATGTCACACATTTGTACGCTCCTGCTAATAGGATAACTTCTGATTTGTCGAGGTAGGGGCGACGGTCCCAAAAGTAGCCTTCCCCAACGGGGGAAGGCTTTTGGAAGTCGCGTATCTCCCCGACAAATCAGAATTTACCGATTTCTCGAACTATCCCCTCTCCCCCCAGCACGGCCAAACCGTGCAGGGCCCTCGACGCGGCGGTGTACAGCCTTCGGCGCTCGTCCTGGGTCAGCGGGACCTCGGGCCAGGCGACCACCACGGCGTCGAACTCCATGCCCTTGGTCAGGTGATAGCAGGCCACCACGTTGTCGCCGGTCTCGTAGTTCAGGTCGGCCTCGCCGCCGTCCAGCCGGTAGACCCGCTCCAGCTTTGTGGACAGGGAATCCGCCTGGGCCTGGCTGCGGGTGATCACCGCGATGGACTTGTGGCCCGCGGCGCGGAAGGCGTCGACGGTCTCCCTCAGCCGCTGCTCGGAATACCGGGCCACGATCGGCTCGGCCCCCTCCCGTCCGAAGGGCTCCAGCGCCTCGCCCTCGGGCAGTATGCGATTGCACAGCTCGGCGATGGGCTTCGTGGAGCGGTAGCAGCGGGTCAGCGGGAAAACCGGCGCGTTTGGCATGCCGAAGCAGGCACCCCAGCGGGACGGGTCGCAGGCTTCCATGCCGGGGCTCGTGCGCTGCTTGGGGTCGCCCAGCAGCGTCACCCGGGCGTTGGGATAGTGGCACCCCAGCAGGGCCAGGGCCGTGTCGGAATAGTCCTGGCACTCGTCCACCAGCAGGTGGTAGATCTGCTTGTCCGGGGTGGAAAAGCCCAGCTTCGCCAGCAGGTAGGCCTCGGCCACGGCGTCCTCCCACCAGGTCACCCCGGCGGCGTGGTTGTCGTAGAGCGCGTCCGCCAGCGGCTTCGGCGCGGCGCGCATGGCCCGGCGCAGCAGGTCGTATCCGCCGGGCTCCAGCATCTGCCGCAGCTGGGATCGCACCGGCTGCAGGCGCTGGGCCACGGCCATGTTGCTCATCTGCCGCAGCTCCCGCTGGCTATATTTTCCGGAATAGCTCTTCTCGTACTGCCGGTACAGCTTCTCCTCCCAGCCCTCCAGCCGGGTCTGCAGCGTGGCGCTCATCCGTTGGAGCTTCTGGGCCGGGGAGAGCAGGTACAGCTCGTTTCGGTACATCCGCGCCAGCTCGTCCCTGCGGATGAGCACCTGCTTGTCCAGCCGCACGTCCCGAAAGACGGGACCATGGGCGGCAAAGTCGTCGGCGTAGCGCTCCAGCAGCCCCAGGAATTGAGCGCCGCCCTTGTAGCCCACGGACTGCCGCCGCAATTCCCCGCCTGCGTCCAGCAGCGCCTCCAGCTGGCGGTAGGGCTTTTCGACCTTGCGGCCCAGCACGCCCTCCACCACCTCCCGCAGCGTGCGGGCGCGGATGTTCTCCTCCCCCAGCTGGGGCAGCACCCCGGATACGTACTCGGAGAAGGCGGTGCTGGGCGAGAGGATCATGATCTTGCTGGCGTCCAGCACGTCCCGGCGGCGATACAGCAGGTAGGCGGCCCGGTGCATGGCCACGCTGGTCTTGCCGGACCCGGCGCTGCCCACCACCGACACCACCCGGGCGTCGTCCTGGCGGATGGCGGCGTTCTGCTCGGCCTGTATGGTGGCCACGATCTGGCGCATGTGGCGGCTGGTGGCCCCGGAGAGGATGTCCAGCAGCATGGAATCGTCGATGGAGAGCGAGGTATCCACGAAGTAGCGCAGCCGCCCGTTCTCCATGCGGTATTGGCGCTTCAGCGTAAGCTTCCCCGCGATCTCGCCGGAGGGGCTGTCGTACTTCGCCGGGCCGGGCATGGCGTCGTAATACAGGCTGCACACCGGCGCGCGCCAGTCGTGCACCAGCAGCTCGCCCTTCTCGTCCTTCAGGCTGTACAGCCCGATGACGATCTTTTCCGGTTCCCCGTCCTCCCCTTCGGCGAAGTCCACCCGGGCGAAGAAAGGGTTCATCAGCATCCGCTCCGAGCGCTGGGCCAGGCTGTCGGCGAACTGCCGCCGCACCACAAAGCGGTCCACCTCGGCGGAGAGCTGCTCCAGGTCCTCCTCCGACAGGGCGGTGGGCTTGACCCGCAAATCCTCCCAGGCGTCGGCCACGATGGCCTGGATCGATTGCAGGTGGTCGGTGGAGATGACCCGCGCCTGCTCGATCAGGGCCAGCAGCAGCTGCTGCACCCGCGCGGTATAGGCCTGCTCCTCGCGCAATTCATTGGATTGATTCATGGATAACCTCCGGGGCATGTCGACTGAGCAATTCAAGATATTCTATTATAGCACAGGGTAATAAAAAAGAAAAGGCCCCGTGAAAGGGTGTTTCACGAGGAAAAGGACATTTCATATTCTATCTTTCCTTTTGTTATGCGTATACGGTCCTCCCGGCCTTATAGCGAATCCCTTCCGCAGCGATATTCTGATAATACGGAAGCGCCTGTCGTTTAAACTGCTCCTGTGAGCGAACCGTCACGGAGATCGTCACGTCATGGTCGATACACATGTCCCCGACAATCTCCGACACCTGCCAGCTTTTTGATGATATCTCCTTTTCTGTGAGGGATGTGATGAGCATGATATCCACGTCCGAATAGGGGCGATAATCCCCACGGGCATAGGAGCCGTACAGATAGGCGTCCCTGATCGGCAACACCTTGGAACAGCGTTCAACCGCTTCGTCAAGTATGGACAGAGCCTCTTTCCTGTCGCACATAGTTGACACCTCCCTGCTGTCCATAATTCCTGTTCTGGCTCTATCTTATCATAGGTTGTGAAAAAAGGCAAGGATCAACGTACAAGCATTTGCTGCATAAAAAACACCCGCCGCATACCGCAGCAGGCTTGTCATCTGTCGCCCCTCCAAGGGCAGGGGCGGTTGGGGTAGAGGGGTGTGGGGCGCTTGTCAATGCCGGTGATGTAGTTGATGGAGACGTTGTAGAAGTTCGCAAGCTGGATGACCAGCGCGAAGGGGATTTCCCGCTTGCCCTGCTCATAGTTCGTATAGGTGGTCTTGTGCATCCCGAGGGCCTCCACAAGCTGCTCCTGCGTCAGGTCGCAGTCCTCCCTCAGGTCCCGCAAGCGTGGGTAGTGCATCCGTTCCTCCAGGCCGCCGGGGCTGAAAAACGCATTCGGCGAAGATTACATTGACATAATACAACGTATGATGTATAATTGTGTCAAAATACATCGTTTGTTGTATTATGGATGGAGAATGCTGGATGCTTCGGTGTGTTCGGTTTTTTTGACATCTGTTTAGCCGTATTGATTCTGGTTTGACGGTATATTTGCAAAAGGTCCCAAATTAGCCTTCCCCTATGGGGAAGGTGGATTTCCCGGAAAATGCTTGCATTGTTCCGGGAAAGACGGAAGAGGTCCTTGTCGCTGAGACAACGTCTGTTGGGATAGAGGCGCGAGGCGCAGCGTATGGGGAGGACCTCTTCCGACCCGCTTCGCGGGCCACCTTCCCCAACGGGGGAAGGCTGTTGGAAATCCCATCTTTCCCCGACAAATCACCATTCACATACGACTGAACTGTCACAAATTTTATTGACAGGAGGTTTTCTACATGAAGAAGCTTTGGGTGAACCTGTTGGCCGTGCTGCTGTTTGCGGCATTGGCCATGACCTGCGCAAGCGCGGAAGCGGACGAAGAGATCATACTGGGCGACGGATTGGATGTGGAGGTCCAGCTCGAAGCCGCCGATGACGGGCTCGTCCTTGAAGACGATTTGTCAATGGATATTCCTGAACTTCCGCGCTTCGGGGAAAATGACGGCATAGCGCTCGACTTCTCCCCGGAGGATGTGGAATCGGTCACCGTTTCCCCGGACGCCGCGGCGGAAAGCAATGACGATGCAGGGGATTTTCAGATCATCAACGGTATACTTGTAAGGTACAAGGGTGAGGGCGGAGATGTAGTGATCCCGAATGGGGTGACGGCGATTGGGGAAAGTGCGTTTTCCTACTGCTCCAGCCTCACCGGCGTCACCATCCCAGGCAGTGTCACAAGCATTGGAGCCTCTGCGTTTTACGACTGCTCCAGCCTCACCAGCGTCTCCATCCCCAACAGTGTCACAAGCATTGGGGGCGAAGCGTTTTCCTACTGCTCCAGCCTCACCAGCGTCTCCATCCCGGGCAGCGTCACAAGCATTGGGGACAATGCGTTTTCCTACTGCTCCAGCCTCACCAGCGTCTCCATCCCGGGCAGCGTCACAAGCATTGGGGACAGTGCGTTTTCCTGCTGCTCCAGCCTCACCAGCGTCTCCATCCCGGGCAGCGTCACAAGCATTGGGGACAGTGCGTTTTCCTACTGCTCCAGCCTCACCAGCGTCTCCATCCCCAACAGTGTCACAAGCATTGGGGACTGCGCGTTTTGCAGCTGCACCAGCCTCACCAGCGTCTCCATCCCCAACAGCGTCACAAGCATTGACGGGTTGGCGTTTTCCGGCTGCTCCAGCCTCACCAGCGTCACCATCGGAAGCGGGCTTACTTTTATATCTCTAGGTATGTTCAGTGGCTGTAGGCTTTTGGAAAGCATTGAGCTTCCGGCAAACATTTCTTCAATTGAAGATTCCGCATTCTATAACTGCTACAGCTTATTGAATGTAACGCTGTTGAACGGCTCAATGGACATCAGTGACGACGCTTTCTCCGGCTGCCCCACCACCATGACCTTCCATACCCCCTGCGATTCCGCCACCACGAAGTGGGCAGAAGGGAAAGGCTATAAGGTCGTCAAATCCGACCACACCCCCGTCACCGACCCCGCTGTCGCCCCCACCTGCACCAAAACCGGCCTGACGGAGGGTTCCCACTGCTCCGTCTGCAATGCAATCATCAAAGCACAGGAGACCATCCCTGCTTTGGGTCATACCTCCGTTACCGACCCCGCCGTGGCTCCCACTTGTACCGAATCCGGCAAGACTGCGGGTTCTCACTGCTCAATCTGCGGCGAAATCCTGGTCGAACAGAAAACCGTCCCCGCCAAGGGCCACACTATCGTGACAGACAAGGCCGTCGCCGCCACCTGCACCAAGACCGGCCTGACCAAGGGTTCGCACTGCTCAGTCTGCAGAGAGACAATTAAGCCACAGGAGACCATCCCCGCCAAAGGGCACAATGAGGTCGTGGACAAGGCCGTCGCCCCCACCCTGAAAAAGACCGGCCTGACCGAGGGCTCGCACTGCTCCGTCTGCGGAAAGGTACTGGTCAAGCAGAAGAAGGTCCCCAAGCTGATCTCCCTCAAGAAGTGCACAATCACCGGCATCAAGGACGCGGTCTACACCGGCAAGGCCATCAAGCCCGCGCCCGTGGTGAAGTACAAGGGCGTGAAGCTGGTGAAGGGCACCGACTACACCGTCAAATATGCCAAAAACAAGGCCGTCGGCAAAGCCACGGTCACAATCACCGGCATCGGCAAGTACGGCGCATCCGTCAAAAAGACCTTCAAGATCAGCCCCAAGGCCGTGGCGCTGGCCGGGCTGACCGCGGGGGATCGCCAGCTGACGGTGAAGTGGAAGAAGGGCAAGGACATCACCGGGTATGAGGTACAGTACAGCCTGAAGAAGAACTTCGCCGGGGCGAAGAAGATCAGAATTAAGAATGCCGCCACGGTGGAGACGGTGCTGAAAAAGCTGACGACCGGAAAGAAGTATTATGTGCGCGTCCGCGCCTACAAGACCGTTAGCGGGAAGAAGTATTATTCCGCGTGGTCGAAGGCGAAGAGCGCGAAGGTGAAGTAAGCACAACTTCTCGAGTAGGAGAAATTCTGATTTATCGGGGAGATCATCGTTTTTCCAAAAGGCTTCCCCTTGAGGGGAAGCTGTCTGCGGAGCAGACTGAAGAGGTGTCCCCATAGGCTTCGTTCGTCTATTATAATAGACGATCTTATCGCGGCGGTGACA
>JAZOUD010000147.1:0-23291 GCA_045658005.1 Clostridia bacterium
CATATTTCCGGTGACAATAGCCTGAGGGATCCACCTGTTCCCATCCCGAACACAGAAGTTAAGCCTCAGCACGCTGATAGTACTTGGCTGGAAACGGCCCGGTAGGGTAGGTCGTCGCCGGATCTCACCGAGAGTCATTCGAAAGAGTGGCTCTCTTCTTATATATTGTCGTAGCTGTCGCATGCAAATACTGATTTGTCGCCCCGCGACAAATCAGTATTTGTATAAATATATCGCAATATATTACACCCCTGGAAATATAGTCACAGGATTTCACGGTATTGGCGCAGGACCGTCCATAAGCTATTACGAAACTAATATTGTCATCGTTTGCCCGAATGTTTCCGAATTTTGTTTGCGCCAATGTCTTTGCATTTCTCAGTGCCTTCATCTATGCTGGTAGAGTACAGCGTTTTTGGAGGTGTTGGAAGGATGAGATGGATGAAGCTGTTGGCCCTGCTTTGCGCGTTGACCTTGTTGTGCGTTGGGACGGTGGCCGGAGCGGAGGGCCTTTACTTCGGCTCTCATCCGGAGAACGACGTGTACATGACGCAATCCATTGCCCACACCTGTACGCTGATCGCTTGCACGATGATGCTGCGCAACTATTCCTGCCAGCGGGGCAGCCCCTATCTGCAGGTGACGGACACCGCCGTGGGGCACTATGCCTGGAGCAAGGAATATGGCCTTGCCCACAACTTCACCATAGGCCAGGTGTCGGTGACCTGCAATGCCGATATCCGCAACTGTCGCGACAAGAAGGCCTACCTGATCAACGTGCTGCAATACCACAGGGAGGGCGTGGTGATCTACGACACCGGCGCGCCGCACGCCATATGGCTGTTTGGCTATGACGAGGATACCGATACCTTCTTTTGTGCCGATACCATCAACCGCACCGGCGGGCATGCCATACCGCTGGTTCAATCCATCATACCGGGGCAAACCCAGCAGGACAAGATCAACACCATCGACAAGATATGGTATGTGCTGGATATCACATGAAGCAATGGGCCGCGCGATTCGCGCGGCTTTCGATTTGCAGTATTAAATTCCAATAAAATACGTCGGAATTGATTGACGGTCTGCTGAAATGGTGTTACAATACAAATGCCGAGTGAAAGACTCGGAATTAATTGCGCGGGGAGGTACGCCATGAAGCTGTCCACCCGAGGTCGCTATGGCATCCACACGATGTATGACCTCGCCCTGAACGGGGTAAACGGACCCCAGTCCATCAAGGCCATAGCCGAGCGGGGCGGCATGCCAGAGGCCTATCTGGAGCAGCTGATCGCCGGGCTGAAGAAGGCCGGTCTGGTCACCAGCACCCGCGGGGCCCAGGGCGGCTATATGCTGGCCAGGCCTGCAGATGACATCACCGTGGGCGACGTGCTGCGGGCGCTGGAGGGTGGACTGAGCCTGGTGGAATGTCTGGACGGCGAGGATTGCTGCGACAAGGCCTGCGCGTGTCCCTCGCGGATCGTCTGGCAGAAGCTGCGGGACGGTATGACGGCCATCGTGGACGGCATCACCCTCCAGGATATGGTAGAGGATTACAGGCGCATGAATGCGCAGGAGGATACGACGACATGAAAGTGTACATGGATAACGGCGCGACGACCCGCGTGACCGAGCCGGTCATGGCGGCGATGCAGCCCTATTTCTGCGAAATCTTCGGCAACCCCTCGTCGGTGCACGGCTATGGCCGGGAATCCCGCAAGGCCGTGGAGGCTGCCCGGGCCCAGGTGGCGAAGGCCATCGGCGCCGAGCCCCGGGAGATCTACTTTACCGGCTGCGGCACCGAGGCCGACAACTGGGCGCTGCGGGGCGCGGCCTATGCCAATATAAAAAAGGGAAAGCACATCATCACCACCAACTTTGAACACCACGCCATACTGCACACCTGCAAGCAGCTGGAGAAGGAGGGCTTCGAGGTCACCTACATGCCCGTGGACCGCGACGGCCTGGTCACCCCTGAGCAGCTGGAGGCGGCCATCCGCCCCGACACGGTGCTGGTGAGCATCATGTACGCCAACAACGAGGTGGGCACCATCGAGCCCATCGCCGAGCTGGCGGCAGTGGCGAAGGCCCGCGGCGTGCTGTTCCACACCGACGCGGTGCAGGCCATCGGCCATGTGCCCATCGACGTAAAGGCCCAGGGCATCGACATGCTGTCCATGTCCGGCCACAAGTTCCACGCCCCCAAGGGCATCGGCGCGCTGTACGTGCGCCAGGGCGTGCGCATCCAGCGGTTGATGCAGGGCGGCGCCCAGGAGCGGGGCCAGCGCCCCGGCACCGAGAACCTGGCGGGCATCGTGGGCATCGGCAAAGCCATCGAGCTGGCCACCGCCGACGTGGAGGACCGCGCGGCGAAGATGGCCGCCATACGGGACCACATGATCGAGCGGATCATGAGGGAGATCCCCCACGTGCAGCTGAACGGCCATCCCACGAAGCGCATGTGCGGCAACATCAACGTCTCCTTCTACTTCGTGGAGAGCGAGAGCATACTGCTGCACCTGGACTTCAAGGGCATCGCGGCGAGCTCCGGCTCCGCCTGCACCTCCGGGTCGCTGGACCCCAGCCACGTGCAGCTGGCCATCGGCGTCTCCCACGAGCACGCCAACGGCTCCGTCCGGCTGAGCCTGTGCGAGGAGAACACGATGGAGGAAGCCGACTACGCGGTGGACAGCCTGGTGGAGATCGTGGGACGGCTTCGTGCCATGTCCCCGCTGTATTCCGATTTCCTCAAGGGCGTGGAGACCGTGGGCACGGAGGACTGACGTTGACACGTAACGGCGGCCTCCAGGCCGCCACACATGAATTGATAAATTATCTGTACTACAGGAGGCAGATTATGGAATATACCGAGCAGGTCATGGACCACTTCATGAATCCCCGCAACATGGGCGAGATGGACGACGCCAGCGGCGTGGGCACCGTGGGCAACGCCAAGTGCGGCGACATCATGCGCATCTATATCAAGGTTGAAAACGACGTGATCACCGACGTGAAATTCAAGACCTTCGGCTGCGGCGCGGCCATCGCCACCTCCAGCAAGGCCACCGAGATCGTCAAGGGCATGACCCTGGAGGAGGCCGAGAAGGTGACCAACAAGATGGTCATGGAGGCCCTGGGCGGGCTGCCGCCGGTGAAGGTGCACTGCTCCGTGCTGGCCGAGGAGGCCCTGCACGCCGCCATCCAGGACTACCGCGAGCGGCTGGAAAAGGGTGAGAAGCCCCGGACCGAGGAAAATGATGACGAGGTGCGGTACGTTTGAGCCATTGACATTCCCCGCTTTTCATAGTATATTGTTTACGCGCCATCCTTCATGTGGGGGATGGCGCGTTTGGAAAACAGGCTTACGGGACGGAGGAACATCATGGAATTATTTGAAGCGATTGAAAAAAGGCACAGCTACCGGGGAACCTACCGGCCCGACCCGGTGCCCCGGCGCGACCTGGAGGCGATCATCCGGGCGGGGATGGCGGCGCCCTCCGGCTGCAACAAGCAGACGCCCCAGTTCATCGCGGTGGACGACCCGGAGGTACTGGACAGGCTTCAGGCGGTCATCACGCCGAAGGTGGCCCAGACCGCCCCGGCGATGATCTGCGTGCTGTCACGGCCAATCATCGCCTACCGGGACCGGTGTTTTGCCGTGCAGGACTATTCCGCGGCGATTGAAAACATGTTGCTGGCTATCGTGGCGCTGGGCTACCAGAGCTGCTGGTATGAGGGCCACATCACCGACGAGGACAGGCTGGGGGACAAGATGGCCCAAATCCTGGGCGTGCCCGAGGATGTCCGGCTGGTGTGCATGCTGCCCGTGGGCATCGCGGATGAGCCGGTGAAGCCGCCGAGGAAGCGGGCGTTTGAGGCGCGGGCCTGGTTCAACGCCTACCCACAGGGGGATAAAGCATGATTCACGGCAACCTGACCGGCATTCGCGAGAGCACGCTGGCCGAACTTGAAAAGCTGTACGACGCCGAATTCGGACGGACGGACTTCCTGCCGGACCGCCTACTCAATATATTGGTACGATACACCGACCTGCTGAATCGGGAGATGCTGGTCTACCTGGGGCGGGACGGCACGGTGCTGGAGATCGCCATCGGCAATATCGGCAGCATCGCCCTGCCGGAGCTGCACCTGCGGCGCAACCTGGACCGGCTGTCCGGCTTTCGCTGCATCCACACCCATCCCGGCGGGGAGGCCAGGCTTTCAGACGTGGACCTGCAGGCCCTGCGGCTTTTGCGCTTTGACAGCATGTGCGCCGTGGGCGTGGGGGAGGGCCGTTGCACAGGCATCAGCGCGGCGTTCCTGGGCGAGCTGGAATACGACAACTTCTCCATTGTCGTCAAGGGCCCCGTCAAGCCCGGGCGTATACCCCAGCAGCTGTGGCTGAAGGAGATCGAGCTGGCCGAGGAGCGGGTGAAGGCCGCCATCGAGAAGGGCGGCATCGTGGAGGAGGCGGAGAAGGTCATGCTGATCTCCACCGATTCCGAGGAATCGCTGGACGAGCTGGCCTCGCTGGCGGAGACCGCCGGGGCGATGGTGATCACCCGTGTCATACAGAACCGGCAGAAGCCCGACAGTGCTACCTACATCGGCAGCGGCAAGGCCGAGGAGTTGGCCCTGGTGTGCCAGGCGATGGAGATCGACCTGGCGATCCTCGACGACGAGCTGACCGGGGCCCAGCAGAAGAACCTGGAAAACATACTGGGCGTGCGGGTCATCGACCGCACGGCGCTGATCCTGGATATCTTTGCCCAGCGCGCCCAGTCCGCAGAGGGCAAGCTGCAGGTGGAGCTGGCCCAGATGAAGTACCGCCTGCCGAGGCTGCAGGGCATGGGCACGGTGCTATCCCGCCTGGGCGGCGGCATCGGCACCCGGGGCCCCGGCGAGACCCGGCTTGAGGTGGACCGCCGCCGCATCCGCCGCCGCATCGACGACCTGGAGGGCCAGCTGAAGGAAATCAAGAAGCAGCGGGATTTGAGAAGGGCCCGCAGGGAGAAGACCGGCCAGACCACGGTGGCGCTGGTGGGTTACACCAACGCAGGGAAGTCCACGTTGCTGAACGCGCTGTCGGGTGCCGACGTGTTGGTGGAGGACAAGCTGTTCGCCACGCTGGACCCGGTGATGCGCCAGGTGGAGCTGCCGGAGAACCGCCGCTGCCTGGTGGTGGACACGGTGGGCTTCATTCGCAAGCTGCCCCACCAGCTGGTGCAGGCCTTCCGCTCCACGCTGGAGGAGGCGCTGTACGCTGACCTGCTGGTGGTGGTTTCCGACCTGTCCAGCCCCAACTATGCCCAGCAGCGGGCCACGGTGTTCGAGGTATTGAACGACCTGGGGGCCGGGGACAAGCCCATCCTCGAGGCGCTGAACAAGGCCGACCGGGTGAACGTCACCGGCATGATCGAGCCCGCCGACGCCATACTGATCTCCGCGAAGGAGGGCCGGGGACTGGACGCCTTGAAGGCGGAGATCTCCCGCCGTATCGCCGCCATGCGCCACAGGGCGGAGCTGTTGATCCCCTACGATAAGGGCAATGTGCTCTCGCTGATCCACTCAAAGGGCCAGGTGCTGTCGGAGAAGTATACGGATACGGGCACAAAGGTGGTCGCGCTGCTGGATGCGGCGCTGTACCAGAGGGTGATGGGAATGCTGTAAATTCTGATTTGTCGAGCTTTGCTCGATAAATCAGTATTTGCAAAGGAGGTTATATCGTGACTTGCAATGATTTCAGCGCATTGTGTGCCAGGGGCGTCGTGCTGCTGGACGGCGCTACGGGCTCCCAGCTGCGGGCGAAGGGGATGCCCGTGGGCGTGAACTCTGATTATTGGGCCTGGGAGCACCCGGAGGTCATCACCGCTCTGAAGCGGGCCTATGTTGACGCGGGCAGCGACATCATCTACGCGCCTACCTTCTCCTCCAACCGCATGGCACTGGAAATGCACGGGCTGGAGGACAAGCTGGAGATGCTGAACACGGACATGGTGAAGCTGGCCCGCCAGGCCGCCGACGGTCGGGCGCTGGTGGCGGGGGACTTTGCCACCTGCGGCAAGCCCCTGGAGCCCATCGGCACGCTGACCTACCAGGCGCTCTTTGACGTCTATAAAGAACAGGTGGAGGCGGTGACCGCTGCGGGCGTAGACCTGCTGGTGGCCGAGACGATGCTGTCCGTGGACGAGTGCGCCTGCTTCGTCGAGGCGGCCCGGTCCGTGTGCCAGTTGCCCGTCATGGTCTCACTGACCATGGAGGCGGACGGCCATCTGCTGTTCGGCGGCACCGCCGTGGAGGCGGTGGAGACCCTGCAGACCCTGGGGGTGGATGCTGTGGGACTGAACTGCTCGGTGGGCCCGGACCAGCTGGAAAGCGTGGTGGCGTCCATGAAGGCCGTGGCCACCGTGCCCGTCATCGCCAAGCCCAACGCGGGCCTGCCGGTGATCGACGACAAGGGCCAGGCCCACTACAATATGACCCCCGACCAGTTTGCCGCGGCGATGGCGAAGCTGGTGAAGGCCGGCGCAACCATCATCGGCGGCTGCTGTGGCACCGGCCCGGAGTACATCGCGGCGCTCAGGAAAGGAACGGAGATCCTGCCATGACGCTTCAGCAGCTGAATTACATCATCACCATATCCGAAATCGGCTCGATCAACCGGGCGGCGGAGAAGCTGTACGTGTCCCAGCCGTCGCTGACCAGCGCCATCAAGGAGCTGGAGAAGGAACTGGGCATCGTGTTGTTCAACCGCACGGCTCGGGGCGTGACGCTGACGGCGGAAGGGGTGGATTTCCTGCCCTATGCCCGCCAGGTCTACGGCGAATACCTGAACCTGCTGGAGAAGTACGGCAAGGCCGGGGAGCGCAAGCAGCGATTCGGGGTGTCCTGCCAGCACTACTCCTTTGCGGTGAAGGCCTTTGTGGAGATGGTGAAGGCCTACGACGTGGCCAAGTATGAATTCGCCATAAGGGAGACCAAGACCCTGTCCGTCATCGGCGACGTGGCGTCCCTGCGCAGCGAGGTGGGCATACTCTACCTCAGCGACTATAACCGCAAGGCCTTGCTGGAGCTGCTGCGCAATAAAGGCTTGAGCTTTCATCACCTGATCAACTGCAACGCCTATGTCTACCTGTGGAAGGGTCACCCGCTGGCGGGTCGCGAATCCATCACCTTCGACGACCTGGCGCCCTATCCCTGCCTGTCCTTCGAGCAGGGGGACGAGAGCTCCTTCTACTTTGCCGAGGAGATACTCAGCACCAACGAATATCCCCGAAGCATCAAGGTCACCGACCGCGCCACCAATCTGAACCTGATGACCGGCCTGAACGGCTATACCCTGTGCTCGGGGATCATCTGCGAGGAGCTGAACGGCTCCGACTTCATCGCCGTGCCCTACGAGGCGGACACCAACAACCCCAACAGCATCATGGAGGTGGGCTACGTGGTGCGCGCCAACGCCGTGCTCAGCCCCCTGGCGGAGCGGTATGTGGCGGAAATCAGGAGATACCTGGACATTGGAGAATAGAAGCGCAAACAAATACCATGCCGGTCAAGCGGCATGGTATTTGTTTGGGCTTTTATCGGCCTGCTTTCTTTTGCTTCTTGATCTCGTACATCCGCGCGTCCGCGTCCTGGACGCACTGGTCCAGCGTCTGGGTGCTCTTCCCGTCGGCCTCCACCCAGCCGACGGTCAGGCTCAGGCGGCAGGGCAGGTCCTCCCGGGTGTTGGGCTCCAGCGTGCAGGCCAGGGCGTCGGCAAGGCCGTTCTCCCGTATGGAGGCGATCACCAGGAATTCGTCGCCGCCATAGCGCATCATGAAATCCCCGGCGCGGCAGGTCTGCTTGATCAGCCCGGCGGCGGCGCGAATGGCCGCGTCGCCGATCTCGTGGCCGTAGCGGTCGTTGATGCCCTTCATGTCGTCCATGTCCACGAACAGGATCTGCGCGCCGCCGTCTTCCCGGAGGAAGGCCTCATAGGTCTGCTGGGCGAAGCGCTCGTAGCCGAAGCGGTTGTACATGCCGGTCAGGGCGTCGTGGACGTACAGGTTGTCCAGCACGTCGTTCAGCTGCCGCAACAGCCCCTTCTTGCGCACGTTTTCAATGGCGATTTCCAAAAAGCTGAATATGCTCTCGTGCAGGTTCAGCTTCGCCGCCAGGCTGATGCCGTTCATCACCATGTAGCCGATGGAATAGGTGTTGTAGTGCAGCGGGTAGAAGATCAGGAAGCGCTCATCGTCCATGATCCTGCCGGGCAGCAGGTAGCGGGTGGGGAAGCGGGCGTAGATGTGGCCCTCGTCCGGCGCGGCGTCGGTCCCGCCGCAGGCGGCCAGTATCATCTCCTTGCCGAAGCGCTCGGAATCGCTGCGCCAGAGCTTCTTGTCATAGTTGTCGTAGTAATAATCGTTGATGCACAGGTAGATGCTGTCACAGCCGAAGATGGCCTGGTTGCGCTCCACGATGTCCATCAGCTCCGCCAGGTCCGAGGCGTCGAACAGCTCCTCGGCGATCTGCTCCTGCTGGATGAAGAAGGCCTTCAGCGTGCGGATCTGCTGGAAGTACCTGTCGCGGAAGTAGTCCGGGCGCGCGCCCTCCCGGCAGCCGCAGGATTCAGAGCAGATGACGTCGTACTCAAATGGGATGAAGTCACGCTTTTCGATGCCTTTGATCTTGTTGATGAGGCATTCCATGGCGCAGTAATTCATCCTGGAGTAATCCCGGTTCACGGTGGACAGCCGGGGCCGGGACAGCTCGGCGCTGGTGATGTTGTCAAAGCCGGTCACCAGCACGTCTCCGGGTACACTGACCCCGTGCTTTTGCAGGCCTTCGATCAGGCCGAGGGCCATCTCGTCGTTGCCGCAGATGAAGGCGTCGGGCAGGGCCAGGCCCTTCCTGAACCACTGCTCCGCCACGCGCAGGCCGTCGCTGGTGCGCCAGGTGCAGGGGAAGACTTCGATACCGGCCGGGTCCAGGTTGGCATCGCGGCAGGCGTCGTGGAAGCCGTCCAGGCGCTGCTTTGCCTCTGGCGAGCCGTTTTCCAGTATGCCGGTCAGGTAGACCAGTCGGCGGGCGCCGTGTTCGTCGATGACGTGGCGCACGATGTCGTGCTGGGCCTGGCGGTTGTCGATGCCCAGCACGGAACAGCCCTCGATGGGGCAGTCGATGCTCACCGCGGGAATGCCGGATTGGGCCACGCGCCTGGCTATGGTGTCCCGCACCGGCTTGAGCACGATCTGGTTGCCCTGTATGAGCAGGCCGTCGAACTGGTCCAGGTCCACCAGGTCGTATATGCTGTATTCGCTGCGATCCCGGGCGTTGTCGAGATCCTTGCCGAAGCAGTCGAATATGCACAGGCTCACATCCGCGTGGTCGTCCACGTACTGTCTCAGGCCATGCAGCGTGCTTTCCACAAGATCGTAATTCCAATCCACCGTGAAAAACGCGATCCTATACTTGTCCATCGTATTGCTCCCGTTCGTAAAATGCGCAAAACTACCCTATACTATAATAATACATTATCATCGGATAATCAAGAGTAAAAGTCAAAAGGTTCCAGATTGTCACCTCAATTGCAGATATGACGCGGTTCAACCCATGTCTTGCAAAACGGGGCCATCCATGATAAAATTGTATTATAACAAATGAGGGGGCGCTGGGCATGGACCATACCGAAAACGCATACGCGGCGATGCTGTTGACCATGGCGCTGTCGCCCGACAGGGAAGAGTACGCCAGGCCCCTGAGCACCCCGGAATTCCGGCGCGTGGAAGCGCTGGCCCGGAGCTCCGGCTTCGGCAGCATCGGCGCGCTGCTGGACGTGGACATCAGCGGGCTGGTGATGCTGCTGGGCCTGACCGAGGAAGAGGCCTATCGGGTGTACACGCTGCTGCACCGGGACGTACAGCTGACTTACGCGCTGGGGGGCTTCATGGAGAATGGGATCGAGGTCGTCACACAGTATGACGCCGAATACCCTCGCCGCCTGACCCGGGCACTGAAGGAGGCCGCGCCGCCGTTCCTGTACCGCTGCGGCGACGGCGCGCTGACGGACCAGCCGGCCATCGCCGTGCTGGGCATCAGCGGGGTCAGGACCACGCCCGAGGCCCGCAAACAGATCGAAACCCTCGTCGACGGGGCGACCCGGCAGGGCTATGCTGTGATCACCGGGGGCGAGCTGGGCGTATCACGCCTCGCAGCGGCACTGGCGGCGGAGCGCGGCGGCCGGCTGGTGGATATACTGGGCGGCGGCCTGCGGGAGCACCTGAAAAACGAAGCCATTGCGGCCATGCTGTCCGAGGGCCGCGCTGCGGTGCTGTCCACGGAGCACCCGGACGCGCTGTTCACCGTCAACCACGCGGTTGCCCGGAACAAGCTGCTGTTCGCGCTGGCCGATGCCGCCTTCATATTCAATACCGACGGGCGCCGGGGTGAGCTGGACGCCCTGGCGAAACGCGCCTGCGACTGGATCTACGCCTGGCAGGACTATGTCGGCAACCGCCCGCTGCTCAGCCGCGGCGCGCGCCCCTTCCACGCCCTCGGGGACGGCGACTTCGAAGCAATGAGTCGCCACTGGTCCAGCTCCCAGGCCCAGCAGATGGATATGTTTGATTTGCTGGGATGACAACTTCAGATTTGTCGCCCCGCGACAAATCTCAAGTTATAAGAGTCCCACCCGCTTCAATGCCCTGCGCAGCTGCTCCTCCTTATCCGCGTCCAGCGGGCACAGGGGCAGGCGCAGGGTGTTTTCGATCCGGCCCATCAGCGCCAGGGCGGCCTTGACGGGGATGGGACTGACCTCAGCGAACAGCAGGCGAATCAGCGGCAGGTATTCCAGCTGCGCCTCCAGGCACTTCTTCGGCTCGCCCCGAAGCCAGTCGGACACCATCTCGCTCATCACCCCGGGGATCAGGTTGGCGGCCACGGAGATCACGCCCCGTGCCCCCAGGGCCATGGCGGCGGGCACCTGGTCGTCGTTGCCGCAGTAGATCGCGATGCCGCCGGCGCAGGCGCGGGCCAGGTCCGTCATCTGCCGAAGGCTGCCGGAAGCCTCCTTGACGGCGCAAAGGTTCGGGTGTTTGGCCAGCTCCGCCACGGTGTCGGCGTCCAGGTTGACACCGGTGCGGGAGGGTACGTTGTACATGATGATGGGAATGTCCACGCTGTCGGCCACGGCGTTGTAATGTCCGATCAGCCCTGCGCGGCTGGCCCGGTTGTAGTAGGGCGTCACCACCAGCAGCACGTCCGCCCCCAGGCGCTGGGCCTCGATGGATTGGGCGATGGCCTTTCGGGTGTCGTTGCTGCCGGTACCCACCACCAGCGGCGCGCGGTGCAGGCACCGGGCGGCGGCGCACTCGACGATGGCGCTGCGCTCGCTGTCGGTGACCGTGGCCGGCTCCCCGGTGGTGCCCAGGACGACGATGGCGTCCGCGCCGCAGTCCAGCTGCCAGTCGATCAGGCCCTCCAGCGCGTCGAAGTCGACGCGATTCCCCTTGAAGGGCGTCACCAGCGCCGTGCCGCAGCCGTAGAAAAGGTTTCCGTGCATGTCGATGCCTCCTTCCCGTGATGCTTCATGGTATTGCGGCGGGAAGAAAAACAGAACCGGGGAAAAAACGGCGGTATCCGAAATCGCATTTCGAATACCGCCGTTTTTTCAATGGGATCACTCCGTCACGGACACGTCCACGTCCGGCGCGATGGCGATGCTGTAGCCGGGATAGGCCCGCTGGATCTCTTCGTGCAGGATCCTCAGTCCCTCCTTCGGCTGGATGTCGAAGCTCATGACCACGTCGAACTGCATCTGCCTGGCCTCTGTGTCCACGTAGAAGCCGTGGAACTGGACGGCCCAGTCGTGGGCCAGCACCCTCTCGCGCACATCGTTCTGGATGCGCGCGGCCTCGTCGTTCCCGGTGTTGTAGGAATACAGCCCGACGCCGGAGAGTATCACACCGGTCTGGCGGTAGACCTTCGCCTCCAATTTCCGCGTCAACCGGTCGACCTCCCGGACGGTCATGGTGTCCGGCAGCTCGATGTGGACGGAGGCCAGGTCCCTGTCCGGGCCGTAGTTGTGCAGGATCAGGTCGTAGGCGCCGTGCACCTGGGGCTCCTCGTTCAGTATGGCCTTGATCCTGTCCGTGACCTCTTTGTCCGCCCGCATGCCCAGTATCTGATCCAGGGTCTGGCGCATCATCTCGATGCCGGATTTGATGATGAACACGGAGATGACCAGGCCGACGAAGGGCTCCAGGGAGAGGCCTGTCAGCTTGAAAATGACCGCGGAGGCCAGTACCGACCCGGAGAGTATGGCGTCGTTCAGGGCGTCGGAGCCGGAGGCCACCAGCGAGCCCGAGTTTACCTTTTGGCCCTGGGCCTTCACATAGCGCCCGAGCAGGATCTTGACCACCACGGCCACCGCGATGATCACCAGCGAGACGGCGTTGTAGTCCGGCTTTTCCGGGCGGATGATCTTCTTTACCGATTCCACGGCGGAGGTGATGCCGGCGTAGAGCACGATGCCGGACACGATCATGGCGCTGAGGTACTCGATGCGCCCGTAGCCCAGCGGGTGCTGCTTGTCCGGCAGCTTCCCCGACAGTTTGGTGCCCACGATCGTGATGATCGAGGAGAGGGCGTCGGACAGGTTGTTGACGGCGTCCAGTATCACGGCGATGGAATTTGAGACGATGCCCACGAAGGCCTTGAAGGCCACGAGAAAAACATTGGTCAGGATTCCGATGACGCTGGTCTGTATGATGACCTTGTCCCGGTTCATCTCAGGCACCTGGCTGTTGCTCATGTTGATCTCCTTCTGTCCTCTTGATTAATCCCCGTCCGCCGGGTTGATGTCCACCCCGGGATAGCGCATCAGCAGCCGGGTCTGCTTGAACCCCACCTTCTCCATCATCTTCAACACATGGGGGATGCGGGCGCGGACGTTGGCCTGGGCGCAGAACAGCCGCGCCTTCTCGAATTCCTCGCAGGCCAGGCCCAGCATGCAGGTGCCCACGCCCAGCCGCCGCCAGCGCTTGCTGGTCTGGATGTAGCCGATGACCCCGGCGTAGCCCTCCCGCCAGATCAGTATCTCCCCGGCCATGCCGGTGGGGGAGACCGTCAGTATGCGCGTAAAGCCCTCCCGGTCGATGTAGCTGTGCAGCCAGTCGAAGTCGTGGGCGGTGTTGTACAGGGCATTGTAGCGCTCCAGGAAGAACTTCTGCTCCATCGCGTCGCCCAGGTCGTCCTTGACCACCACGCAGCCCGCGGGCAGCCGGTAGTCGTACTCCAGCGGCAGGCGCAGCTCCAGCTGCACCAGGCCGTCGTTGTCCTTGAAGCCCATGGGGGCCAGGGCGTCCAGCATCTGGGTGTCGTCCGGGTCACAGCGGGTGTACAGCCGGCAGAACTTGCCCGAGGCGTTGCACAGCTCCCGCCCCCGGGCCACCGCCGCGCCCAGCAGCGCGTCAGGGAGGGGATTGCCCTCCAGCTGCAATCGCACCTGCACGGGCCGGGCCGGGTACAGCGCCGGGTTTTCGTCGCAGAATACGGTGCAGGCGCCCAACTGGCTGCCCGTATGCTCGTCGACGGCCAGGAAGGTGTTTTCGATGGGCTGCCCGTCCACGGGTTCTCTGGAATGCTTCAGCATCATGGTGAAGGTCCTCGCTTGTAAGGGGATTGTGTCAGCGCTTGGGATTGTAGGGCTTGGGCGGGCGACGGTCCACGATGTCGATCTTGCGCAGCACCTGCCCGGTGATGTCGATGCCCAGCGTGCGGGCCAGCTGCAGCCCGTACATCATCACGTCGGCGAATTCCTCGGCGATCAGGGCCACCCGCTCCGGGTCCTCGCCCGCCATGAGCGCCCGGACATCGTCGGGGTTCAGCCACTGGAAGTGCTCCAGCAGCTCGCTCATCTCCACCGTCATCGCCATGGCCACCTGCTGGGGGTTCTGCACCCCCTCCACGCCCCAGCCCTTGCGCAGGCAGAGCCGGTGCACCTGCTCCTTCAGCTCGTTCAGCGTGGTGTTGCCGTCGTTCATCGCCATGCTTGTTTACCCCACATTATACTCAAATACATATGTATAGTTTACGGCGCGGCGGCACGCTTGTCAAGGGAAAACGCAGAATTGCACCCATCAAAGGCGAAAGACGAAAATATGTTTTCTGCATTAAATAATGGCGCTTTTTGGGCATAAAGGGGGCATCTGTCTATTGACTTTGGCCCGAAGCGGGGTAGAATGGAGCCATAAAATGGAAACGAGGAGGAAAAAATCCATGAAACGCATCATTGCACTGATCATCACCCTCATTTTGAGCTGCTCCGCCGTGTCGGCCCTGGCCGCGGGCAATATCCAGGCCACGGAGGACACCGCGTCCTATGTGCTGTCCCATTCCGACGGCTATCGCGTGTACTATTACGCCGTGGTCACCAACAACGGCGACAAGCGCGCAAGCATCAACGACCTGCTGTTCGAGATCCGCGACCGGGACGACGTCACCTTCGAATCCACCTCGAAGTACAGCCTGTATCCCGAGATCCTGGAGCCCGGCCAGTCCGGCTGGCTGGTCATCACCAAGGACGTCAAGGACGTGGACGAGAAGGGCACGATCGACCATTTCAACCTGACGATCACCACCAAGGCCGCAGACGACGACGAGGAGATCCGCGCCCTGACGGCCAGCGCCGAGTACGTGGCCAAGGACGAGGACGACAACGAGGACGTGCTGCGCGCGACTGTGACCAACAGCGGCGATGAAAACGCCTTCAAGGTCACCGTGGCGATGGCCGCCCGGGACGCGGAGGGCAAGCTGCTTTACATCGTGGGCGACGGCACCCGGGACATCGGCCTGGCCGCCGGCAACGCGCTGCTGATGCGTTCCATCATCCGCTCCGACATCATGGACGCCATCGAGGATGCCGGCGCTCAGGTCGCCGCTGCCGAGGCCATGGCCTACAGGGTCGTCGATACCGACGACTGATGCGCAGCGCCGGGGCTGTTGATGTAGCGGCGGCAATCTGCCGCCACAGAGTGCCAGACAGGCCGCCGCTACACATGCATCGTGCAGGCAGCCCTCATCCCCTGAATCATGATCCGGGAGACGACAGCATGGTTTCCAAGAAGAGAAACGCCATCATGGAATCGGTGTTGAGGCTGCTGGAGACGCGGCCCCTCAACAAGATCACCGTCAAGGACATCGTCGACGAGTGCGGCATCAACCGAAACACGTTCTACTACCACTTCGAGGACATATCGTCGCTGATCGAGGCGATCATTATCGACGAGGTGGATCGCGTGATGAACCAGTACCGGGACATATCGTCGATGGAGGAATGCATCGAGATGGCCATGCGCATGGGCGCCGACCATCGCAACGCCATCTATCACATCTACAATTCATCCAACCGGGATTTCCTGGAGCGGCGGCTGATGGAGATTTGCAGGCACGCCGCCACCCAGTTTGTCGAAAAGACGGCGGGGGATAAGGCCATCCGCCCGGAGGACCGGGACATCATCATACAATCCTACAAGTGCGAGCTGTTTGGGCTGGTGATCGACTGGCTGAACAGCGGCATGCCCCAGGACATGGAGGAGCGCTTCCTGCGGCTGTGCGAGTTGCGCAGGGGAGGCATCGAAATGATGCTCGGGCGCAGCGCGGTGCAATAGGATAATGAATGCGGATATCAACGGGTCGGTAAACGACCTTTCACATACGTCAAACGCGCCGTGGCGGCCTGGAGGCCGCCGCTACAGTGAAAAAGGATTTTCAAAGGAGCGTGCGCAATATGGGCTCAATCAAGCTGATACGGACGGCGAAGACGGGCTATCTGGTCCTCGCGGCCCTGTTCTGCATCATGGGCATCGCGATGCTGGTGCTGCCGGGCATCACCCCTGATATGATCGGCTGGGGCGCGGGGGCGATCATCGCGGCGTTTGGCATCGTCCGGATCATCGGCCATTATTCCCGGGATCCCTACGGCCTGGCGTTCCAGCACGACCCCGTGCTGGGCGTGCTGGCCGTCGCGCTGGGGTCGGTGCTCATATTCCACCGCAGCCTCGCCGTAAACGTGCTTGCCCTGGTGCTGGGCATCGAGCTGCTTGCGGACAACCTGTTCAAGGTCCAGACCGCCATGGAGGCCCGACGTTTTGGGCTGGGCACCTGGTGGCTGATGCTCGCGCTGGCGGTGATCGCGGTCATCGCCGGGATATTGCTCATCGTCTGTCCCTTTGAGGGCATGCGGGCGTGGGTCCGGGTGATGGGGATATCGCTGATGGCGCAGGGCGTCATGAGCTTCTGCGTGGCGCTGTGCGCGATACACATCCCGCCGCAGCGGACCCTGGATGTCGTCGCTTGAATGAACGTGTCGAAGGAACGGAGGCTTAAATATATGAATCGAAATGGAATGCGCCGCGTCGCCCTGATCGTCGCACTGGCCATGCTCTGCGGGAGCGTGCTGCCCGCCCTGGCGGAGGACAAGAAGGAGACCGTATATGTCTTCGCCGATCCCGAGGGCAATGTGGACAGCGTCACCGTCAGCGCGCGGTTGTACAACTACGGGGGCAAGGATGAGATCGTCGATGTCAGCCGCCTTGAAAACATAGAGAACGTCGACGGCGACCAGACCTTTTCCCGCGTGACCGACGACGTGATCACGTGGAAGGCCGGCGGCGACGAGATCACCTACGAGGGCACGTCCGAAGAACCGCTGCCCGTCGCGGTGCATTTCGCCTACAGCCTGGACGGGCAGCCCATCAATGCCAAAGACCTGGCCGGAAAGAGCGGCCACCTGGAGATCACCGTCAGCTATGAGACCCTGAGGCAGGAAGAGGTGGTCGTGGGCGGTCGGCGCGAGACGATGCCGATGCCCTTCATCATGGTCACCGTCATTCGCATGGACGAGGAGATCTTCTCCAATGTCAGGGTGACCAACGGCAAGTACGTCACCGCGGGCAGCCTGCGGGGCGTGGTCTGCTACGGCCTGCCGGGCATCGCCGAGGCGCTGCACCTCTCCGAGTACGACGAGGTGCATTTCGAAGTGCCCACGACCTGCACCATCGAGGCGGACGTGGTGAACTATGCCTCGGACGGATCCTATACCTTCGCCACCAGCTACGTGGCCGATGTCCTCCGGGATGAGGACAAGATCGACCTGGATACCGATTCCCTGGGCGAGGACCTGCAGGACGCCATGAACCAGCTGAACGACGGCGCGGACGCGCTGGCGGACGGCGCGGGCGAGCTGCGGGACGGCGCGGGCCAGCTGGCAGAGGGCACCGGCGCGCTGGTGGACGGCGCGCGGCAGCTGGCGGAGGGCACCGGCGCGCTTGCGGACGGCGCGGACCGGCTTGCGGACGGCGCGGAGGCGCTGATGGACGGGGCTGAGCAGCTGAACGACGGCGCGGCCAGCCTGGCGGACGGCGCGAAGCAGCTGAATGCGGGCACCACAGACCTGAACGACGGCGCAAAGGCGCTGGACGACGGCACAGGCGACCTGCAGCAGGGCGTCGATGCGTTGTACACCGGCAGCAGCGACCTCGTGGACGGCGTGAAGCAGCTCTCCAGCGGCGCTGACTCCCTGTCCAAGGGACTGGACGAGATCGACAGCAACAGCGATACCCTTGTGGATGCCGCCAAGGCGGTGTTTGAGGCGTTCCTGGAAACCGCCAACGACACCCTTGAGGACAAGAAAAAGGACTTTGACAAGCTCCATATCGAGCTGAAGGAACTGACCATCGACAACTATGCCGAAGAAGTGATGCGCCTCGAGCGGGAGCTGCTGGACAAGGTCGTGGACTATGTCTACGCGCAGGCCAACCGCGAGCTGGCCTCCAAGGTGCGCTCCGCCGTAAAGAAGGAGGTCACGCGCCAGGTGGAGGAGGCCGCCTACCAGATGGTGGTGGACGGCGTCAACGCGGCCGCGCGGGAACAGGTGAAGGCCAAGGTGGAAGAGAGCGTCCGGGAGGTCGTGGCCCAGAAGGTGCAGGAGAGCGCGGAAGCCCAGGTGCGCGAAAAGGTCGAGGCCGCCGTGCAGGAGCAGGTGCGACAGAAGGTCGTCGAGGGCGTTGGCGAAGTCGTGATGCAGAAGGTGCGCGAGGGGGCGGAGGCCCAGGTGCGCGAAAAGGTCGAAGAAGCGGTGCTGGCCCAGGTGACTGCGGCGGTGACCGCTGCGGTGCGGGAAAAGGTAGAGGACGCCGTGCGCCATCCCGACGCGGCCACGGTTCAGGCGGAGATCGAAAAGCAGCTGGCTTCGGACGAAGTACAGGCCCAGATCCAGGCAGAAGTGCAGGCACAGATGGCTTCCGACGAAGTCAAAGCCATGATCAACGCGCAGCTGGAGTCCGTCATTCGCCCGAAGGTCGAGGCCGCGTATGCAGACAGCATTCGCGGGCAGGTGACGCAGGCTGTGGAGAGCCAGGTGCGCGAAAAGGTCACTCAGGCCGTGGAGGACGAGGTGCGCGCGGAAGTCGCCAAGGCATTGGAGGAAGCGCGGAAAACCCCCGAACCGACGGAGGCGCCGACTGCCGAGCCCACCGAGGCTCCGACAGAGGAGCCGACGGAGGCGCCGACCGCCGAACCCACCGAGGCTCCGACCGCCGAGCCCACCGAGACCCCGACCGAGGAACCGACGGAAGCGCCGACCGCCGAACCCACGGAGACCCCGAGCGCGGAAGCGACGAAAGCGCCGGCTGTCGAAGAATCGGAAGCCCAGGCGTCTGATGGGACTGAGGAAGCGGGGGCGATTTCCCGGACGGAGGCGACAGATTCAGACGCGGCCGCACAGGATGCCCCGGAAGAGAAACCCGAGGAGGAAGAGTCCGAGGAAAAGACCGAGGAGAAATCCGAGGAAGAGGCCGAAAAAGAGAAATCCGAGGAAAAGACCGAGGAAAAGACCGAGGAGAAATCCGAGGAAAAGAGCGAGGAAAAGAGCGAGGAGAAATCCGAGGAAAAGGCCGAGGAGAAGACCGAGGAGAAGACCGAGGAGAAGACCGAGGAGAAGACCGAGGAGAAGACCGAGGAGAAGACCGAGGAAAAGACCGAGGATAAGACCGAGGATAAGACCGAGGAAAAGACCGAGGAAAAGACCGAGGAAAAGACCGAGGAAAAGGCCGAGGAGAAGACTGAGAAGAAATCCGAGGAAAAGGCCGAGGAGAAGACCGAGGAAAAATCTGAGGAAAATACCGAGGAGAAGTCAGAAGAAAAGGCTGAGGACACGTCCGAGGAGAAAAAAATAAAAGAAAAACAGGCAGAGAAGAAGACCGACGGGAAGGCGGAAGAGGATAAGCAGGCCGAAGCAGAAAAGCCGAATGGGAAGGCTTCTGATAAAGAGGAGGCTGTCGAATCCGCCGACACCAAGGCCAGCCTGCCCGTGCTGCAGCTGTTGGGCTGGACGGCCTGCGCCGAAGAGGCGGACGTGCAGGCCCAGATCGAAAAGCTGGTCCAGGAGAAGATGTCCTCTTACAAGATCCGGAAAAAGATCAAAAAGCTCGTCGCGGCGCAGATGGCTTCCGAGGAAACCCAGGCGCTCATCGATTCCCAAACCGAGGCGAAGCTGGCCTCCGAGGAGATCCGGGCGGCAATCGACGCCGAGGTGCGCAAGCAGGTCCAGGACCCGGAGAACCGCGCCCAGGCAGAGGCCCAGGCGGAGGCAGCCGTCCGGGAAAAGGTGATCGAAGCCGTGAAACAGAAGATACGGGATGCGATCACCGGCATGTCCGACGAACAGGTCCAGGCGCTGGTGGACCAGAAGATGGCATCCGAGGAGATCGTGGCCCAGATCGACGCCGCTATCGCCGAGCAGATGGCATCCGACGACATCGCCGCGACCATCGAGCAGAATGTGACAGCTCAGATGGCTTCCGAGGAGGTCGTGGCCATGATGGACGCGGCGTATCAGGAACAGATGGCCTCAGACGAGGTCGCTGCCGCCATCGAGGAGCAGTTGGCGGCGCAGATGGCCACCGAGGAGGTCCAGGCGATCATTGACAGCAATGTCAAGGAGCAACTGGACTCCGACGAAGTAAAGGCCATGGTTGCGGCGGAGATGGATAAGCAGATGGCCTCCGACGAGGTGACCGCTACCATCGATGAGGAGACCGAAAAGCAGATGGCCACCGATGAGGTTCAGAAGCTGATCAGCCAGAACATCGATGAGCAGTGGGCCTCCCGGACGGTGAGGGACCAGATCAAGCAGACCATCTCCGACCAGATGGCGTCGAAGAAGGTCAAGAAGATCATTTCGAAGAACATCGCCGATCAGAAGCACAAGTCCGCCTACCTGAACGCGGTGGCGGAGGCCCTGGAGGAAAACGGCAAGGACGGCGACGCCTATCGGGCGCTGGCGGATCTGCTGGACGACCTGTCGGATATGGAGGACTTCTACAACGGCGTCATCGACTATACCGACGCGGTCGGCGAAGCGGCCAGGGGCGCGAAGACCCTTGACGACGGCGCGGCGGACCTGCTGGAGGGCGCTGTGCAGCTGAGCGACGGCGCGAAGGAGCTGTCGGACGGCGTCGACCAGCTGGGCGAGGGCACCTCGGAGCTGCTGGACGGCGCGGGCCAGTTGGATGACGGCGCGGCGGAGCTGAGCGACGGCGCCGAACAGCTGGCGGAGGGTACCCAGGAGCTGCTGGACGGTGTTGGACAGCTCTATGACAGCAAGGACGCGCTGGTGGACGGCGTAAGCCAGCTGGACGACGGCGCGAACGCGCTGCTTGAGGGCATATTGCAGCTGGACGACGGCGCGCAGGCGCTGTTCGGCGGCGCAGAAGCGCTGGACGACGGCATGGCCGCCCTGCGGGAGGGCATTAAGACGCTGGACGAGGAGGCCATCCAGAAGCTGATCGAGTTCATCGACGACGACTTCCAGACCATCTCGGACCGCGCGGACGCCATGATCGACCTGATGAACGACTACCCGTCCTATTCGGGCAAATCCGACGACATGACCGGCGTCACCGCCTTCGTCATCCATACCGAGGCGGTGGAGAACCCGGAGGAAGAATAATACCATTCCCCATGGAGGGATAAACTGTGAAAGTAATTGGCAAGTTCATTGCAAAGTACAAGGTCCTCGTGATCCTGGTGTGCGTGGCCCTGCTGGTGCCCTCCGCCATCGGGTACCTGCGCACGAAGGTCAACTATGACATCCTGAGCTATCTGCCGAACAGCCTGGAGACGGTCTATGGCCAGGACATCATGGTCGAGGACTTCGGCAAAGGCGCGTTCTCGATGGTGATTGTGGAGGGCATGGGCAAGCGCGACGCGGCGAAGCTGGAGGAGACGATGGAGGGCGTCGACCACGTGGAAGAGGTGCTGTGGTACGACGACCTCATGGGCCTGGACGTGCCGGAGAAGATGCTGCCCGAGCGCATCCGGAAGATCTTCTTCCAGGGGGACGCCACGCTGATGATCGCCCTGTTCGACAACACCACCTCCGCAGAGACCACCATGCAGGCCATACAGGACTTGCGCGGGGTGGTCAGCAAGCAGTGCTTCATCAGCGGCATGGCCGGCATCGTCACGGACATCAAGACGCTGGCCATGTCGGAGATGCCGATGTACGTGGTCATCGCGTCGGTGTTGTCGCTGATCGTGCTGATGCTGACCACCACCTCCTTCGTGGTGCCGCTGATCTTCCTGTCCAGCATCGGCGTCGCCATCGTGTACAACATGGGCACCAACGTGTTCCTGGGCCAGATCTCCTACATCACCCAGGCACTGGTGGCGGTGCTGCAGCTGGGCGTCACGATGGACTATTCCATATTCCTGCTGCACAGCTACGAGACGGCGCGGCTGACCATCGATGACCGTGAGGAGGCCATGGGCGAGGCCATCTCCCAGACCTTTACCTCGGTCATCGGCAGCTCCACCACCACCATCGCGGGCTTTGCGGCGCTGATCTTCATGACCTTTGCGCTGGGCCGCGACTTGGGCGTGGTGATGATCAAGGGCGTGCTGATCGGCGTGATCTGCTGCACCACGTTCCTGCCGGCCATGGTGCTGACCTTTGAGAAGGCCATAGAAAGGACACGGCATCGCTCGTTCATCCCCAATATGGAGAAGCCCTCCGCGTTCATCATCAAGCATCCGGCGGTCTGGATCGCATTGTTCCTGATCATCATCGTCCCCGCCTACAGGGGCAACAACGCCGTGCAGCTCTACTACAACATCGACAAGGGCCTGCCCGACACGCTGGACAGCGCCATCGCCAACAAAAAGCTGTCCGAGGAGTTCAACATGTCCAACATGCACATACTGATGGTGGACAGCCAGCTGCCGGGCAAGGACAAGCTGCATATACTGGACGAGGTCGAAGACCTGGACGGCGTGCAGTGGGCGCTGGGCATCCCCAGCGTGACCTCCTCGATGATCCCTGAGGACATGCTGCCCAGGAAGCTGGTGAAGAACCTGCGCACGGACAACTGGGAGCTGATGATGGTCTGCTCGGACTACTCCGCCGCCACGCCCGAGGTCAACGCCCAGATCGCGAAGATCGACGAGATCGTGAAGCGCTACGACCCGAAGGGCATGGTCATCGGCGAAGCGCCGCTGATGAAGGACCTGGAGGACGTGACCTCGGTGGACCTGGTGCGCGTGAACACGGTCTCCGTGCTGGCCATATTCATCATCGTGATGCTGGTGTTCAAGTCCCTGACCCTGCCGGCGATACTGGTGACGGTGATCGAGTTCGCCATATTCATCAACATGGCCTGGTCGTATTACACCGGCGTGCAGCAGCCCTTCGTGGCCCCGGTGGTGGTGGGCACCATCCAGCTGGGGGCGACGGTGGACTATGCCATACTGATGACGACCCACTACGTTCGCGAGCGCAAGGGCGGCCTGGCCAAGCGGGAGGCGGTGCTCGCCGCCCACAAGTCCTCGGTGGTTTCGATCATCACCAGCGGCCTGAGTCTGTTCGCCGCCACAGTCGGTGTGGCGCTCTACTCCCGGGTGGACATGATCAAGGCCATCGTGGTGCTGTTGGCCCGCGGCTCGCTGATCAGCATGGTGGTCGTGATCGTACTGCTGCCCGCGATGCTGCTGACCTTCGACAAGGTGATCTGTTATACGACGGTGGGGATGAAGGCGTGCGCGAAGGGGCGCTGACGGCAAATAATGATTTGTCGCTGGGCGACAAATCAGTATTTGAGGGGTTAGGGGGTAGGTTTTAGGGGTTAGGGGATGGCCGGACAGTACACGGTGTAGGGGCGCTCTCCGAGCGCCCGCGGGCGATTGGAAATCGCCGCTACACACCAGCCCTAAAACCTAATCCCTCAATACTGATATATCGAGCCCTGCTCGAC
>JAZOUD010000148.1:0-39680 GCA_045658005.1 Clostridia bacterium
CCTTCTTCATGGATGACTACATCGGCGGCCGCTTCTCCTCCTCCTCCGGCGTCGGCGGCTGTGTCCTGGGCCTGGCCTTCGGCCCCGATGGCTTCGCCGACTTCCTGAACGGCGCCGCTGAGGCCGATGTCCTGGCCAAGAACGCCGACCTGATGGCTAACCCCGCTCTGCTGGACGCTCTGATCGGCGTTTACGAGCGCAACGTGCTGGGTTACCCCAACACCGCCGTCCTGCCCTACTCCCAGGCCCTGAGCCGCTTCCCCGCCCATCTGCAGCAGCTGGACATGGAGTCCAACGGCAAGTCCGTCAACCGCTTCGGCGAGCCTGTGGACTATGTCACCGGCCCCATCATCTTCGGCGAGCCCGGCACCAACGGCCAGCACTCCTTCTACCAGCTGCTCCATCAGGGCACCGACATCCTGCCGCTGCAGTTCGTGGGCTTCCGCGAGAACCAGCTGGGCGTGGATGTGGACATCCAGGGCAGCACCAGCCAGCAGAAGCTGTGCGCCAACGTGGCCGCCCAGATCATGGCCTTCGCCTGCGGCAAGGCCGATGCGAACCCCAACAAGGCCTTCGCGGGCGGACGCCCCTCGTCCATCATCGTGGGCGACCGGCTGACTCCCGAGAGCCTGGGCGCGCTGCTTTCCCACTTCGAGAACAAGGTGATGTTCCAGGGCTTCTGCTGGAACGTGAACAGCTTCGACCAGGAGGGCGTGCAGCTGGGCAAGGTGCTGGCCAAGCGCGTGCTGGCCCACGACACCGACGGCGCGCTGAAGGCCTACAGCGATCTGTTGAATATCTGAGCATAACGTGCAGAACAGCCGGGGCACCGCCCCGGCTGTTCATTGAAGGAGGGCATAAACATGTACATCCAGGACGACGGCATTCGCCTGAACGCGAAGCTGGACATGCCTGCGAATTACCGGTCGGGGATGAAATGCCCGCTGGTGGTGGTCATCCACGGCTTTACCGGGCACATCGAGGAGACGCACATCACTGCCGTGTCGAAGGGCATCAACGACGTGGGCTTTGCCACCCTGCGGGTGGACATGTACGGCCACGGCCACAGCGACGGCGAATTCAGGAAGCATACCCTGTACAAGTGGCTGACCAACGCGCTGACGGTGATCGACTACGCCAGGGGCCTCGACTTTGTCACCGACCTCTATCTGTGCGGCCATTCCCAGGGCGGGCTGCTGGTGATGCTGGCGGCGGCGATGAAGCACGACGTCGTCAAGGGCCTGATCCCGCTGTCCCCGGCCTGCATGATCCCGGAGATCGCCCGCGGCGGCGAGCTGCTGGGCGAGCGCTTCGATCCGGATCACATTCCCGAGGTATTGCACGGCTGGGGCGATTTGGAGCTGGACGGCAATTACGCCCGTATGGCCCAGACGATCCACGTGGAGGAGGCCATCGACCGCTATACCGGGCAGGTGCTGCTGATCCACGGCGACGCGGACGAGGCCGTGCCGGTGGAATACGGCGTCAGGGCCGCCGAGCAGTACGCGAACTGCAGGCTGGTGCTGATTCCCGGCGACGACCACTGCTATGACCGGCACCTCGACCGGGTGGTGGCAGAGGTGCAGGACTGGCTGCGGCAATTCCATCCTGTGGGGTAAGGGAGCGCCCTAACGGCAGTGCATCGGACAATTTTGTAACATGGCTGTAATATAATTGTGAATAATATCGGTAGGAAAAGCATTGCCTGAAGTGCGTGATTCAGGTATAATTTGATATTGAGGCAGTTCAATCGGTCTCTTTATATCGTCTATCACGAAACGAAGGTGCGTCAGCTTGCAGCGAAAGCGCGCGCGGCGAATTCGCTATCGGCCGGGGAATGCCCCGAAGCCGCGCTTTTCGCGCGTAAAAATGCCGGTAAGGCGCCGGCGCTTTCGCGTGGTCAACCGCCGGCGGTTCATCGCGGCCCAGGCGGTGCTGGCGCTGGTCGTGGTGGTGGCGCTGGGGCTTTCCGCGTCGGTGATCGTGCGCAGCATTCGCACCGCGCGGCTGAACCGCCAGCTGGCGGACCTGTACGGCGTCAGCGGCGAGGCGATGACGGCGCAGATCGCCGCGCCGCCCATCGGGGACGGGAGCGCCCCGGCCTTTGCCGCCCAGGCGGCGGGCGCATCCTCTTCGCCCTATGGGGAGCTGTCGATGATGGTGATGCCGGACGGCTCGCCCATCGAAATTCCCGAGACGTTGGCGTTGCCGACAGAGGAAACGAGCGCCCCGCAGACAGCGGCCTTCCACCGAACCGACCTGGATATCCTGCCGGAGATGCGGGAGCTGGCGCAGAAAAACCCGGACACGGTGGGCTGGATCAGCATATCGGGCACGGTGCACCTGCCGGTGGTCTACCGGGACAACGAGTTCTACCTGGACCATGACTTCACCGGCGCGAAGAACGCCTCCGGGACGCTGTTCCTGGATGAGAATTCCCCGATCAACGCCGACACCCAGAACCTGCTGATCCACGGCCACAGCATGAACGACGGCAGCATGTTCGGCATACTGACCCACTACCGCAAGCTGGACTTCGTGCGGCAACACCCGATGATCGCCTTTAGCACCCTCTGGGAAAAGGAGAGCTATGCCGTGTTCGCGGTGCTGCAGGTTTCCTCGAAGACCGGCGACGCCAATTATTTCAACTATTTCTCGAATCCGGTATTCGCCTCGGCGTCCGACTTCGACGCCTACATCGGCGAAGTGCAGGCGCGGTCGATGTTCCAGATTCCCGTGGACGTGGAGCCCGACGACGCGCTGCTGACCCTGTCCACCTGCCTGGACGACGACCGCCTGGTGGTGCTGGCCAGGCGACTGCGCCCCGACGAGACGAAGGACGCAGTGGTTTCCGCGGTGGAAGAAGCCTATAAATCCTGACTACGATGACAGAACGCCCCCAATGCGCACGGATTGAGGGTGTTCTGTCATTCTTTGAAAGTGTTATTCCCCGTCTATCCCCATCCGCGCCAGGTAGCCCTGCAGGGCCTCAAAGGTGGGGCGGCTGATGGCGCGGGTGATGGCCGCGGCTTCGGCGTGGGCCTCCTGCTCGGGCACGCCGGATTGGATCAGCAGCCGCTGGAAGTAGCGGCAGCTGTCCCGGTGTCCCGTGGCGCGGCGCTCGCCGGCCTCGGTCAGCAGCAGCGCGCCGTGGGGGCCGACCTGAACCAGCTGCTGCACGGTCATCTGCTTCAGCGCCATGCTGACGCAGGCCTTGGAATTGCCCAGGTGGTTGGCCACGTCCACGGACCGCACGATGGGGATGCGCTGGCGCAGCGTCAGTATCGCGCCCAGGTAGCGGTCCAGCGTGGTGTCGCTGATCGTGCGGGGGGCCCTTGCCTTTTTCTCCATCGGCGCTCCTTTCACTGCCTTTCCGACGGCGCATTGGCGAGCCGGTAATCGGAGGGCGTCATTCCGGTCATCTTCTTGAACACGTGGGAAAAGTGGGCGGAGGATACAAAGCCCACCTGCTCGCCGACCAGGGATATGCTCATGTCCCCGTTGCGCAGCAGGGCCTTGGCCCGCTCGCAGCGGATATGGTTGTGGTACCACAGCAGCGTATGGCCGGTGTTGGCCTTGAACACACGGAGCAGGTAGCTGCCGTTGACGAACAGCGCGTCTGCCACCGCCTGCAGCGAGAACTTCTCCTCGCTGTGGGCTTCCACGTATTCCCGCGCCGCCTGGGTCAGCCCCTGACCCGCGTCCCTGCGCGCTTCCATTTCCCGGCTCACGCGGCGCTGCTGCTGAGTCATGTACGGTCGCCTCTCTTATATAGTTAATACTTACTAATATATGTTAGCACATAATAACCCATAGCGCCAGTGGGGATGCAGAAAAAGTCAAAAACAGACAAGTTAAGATCGGGGAAATTTTGATTTAACGGGCCGCGTTCGATGAATCAGAATTTCTCTCTCCTGTTAGTCATGCTAAATATTAGTTAACTAAAACAAATAGTCAATAACAGAATAGCACCTTCGGTTAGATTATGCTAAAATAATGTCTGCGGATTAGTGAAATAAAACAAACTTCGATCCGCGCGCCTGCCGGTGGGCGGGCGGGGAAAGGAAGTCCTTTGAGCATGAGCAGAAGGTCCTTCGCCTGGCTTGGCGTCACCGTCATGCTGACGATGCTGTTGATGAATCTGTGCGCGCCCGTCCTGGCCGAGGCGGATACCCGCTGGGCCGACGCCGCGGACGAGATCGATAAATACCTGGACGCCGCCTTCGAGTCCTACCTGGACGGCGACGCTTCGGCGGCCTACGACAACGTCAGCAACGCCTATTTCCGGGTGTACGAGACCACCGGCTTCGAGCGCCAGACCATGAGCTACATCTCCGGCAATCGCAAAAACGCCGTGGAGATGCAGTTCTCCGCCTGCAAGTCCGAGGTCAAGAAGGAAAACACCCAGCAGGACGTCATCGTGCGCGTGCGCTCGGCGCTGGTCAAGCTGAAGGGCATGATCCGCGAGGACGGCAACAAGCTGGCGGCCCAGCAGGGCGGCGCGCAGAGCGAGAACAAGTGGTACAAGCGGGGCGAGCTGGTCTCCACCGACCCCTATCCCGAATACTCCGCCGACCCCAACGCGGCCCAGAAGTATGAAAGCTGGTACGAGGCCGCCACGCTGGTGAAGGAGCTGCTGGACACGGCCTACATGGGCTACCTGGACAAGGACTTCGAGGCCGCCTCCGACAACCTGAACACCGCCTACTACAGCGTGTACGAGGAGTCCGGCCTTTCCCACAAGATCTACACTGACCTGTCCCAGGGCGACCGGCAGAACATGGAGGCCCAGTTTTCCAACCTGCGCAGCCTGGTGGCGACGGCGGCGGAAAAGTACCAGAAGAACAAGTACCGCACCACCACCGACAAGGCCAAGAACACCGTGCTGAAGCTGGCCAGGCGCATCGACGAGCAGGAGGCCGAGGCCAAGGCCGCCGCCGCGGAGGCGGGCCAGACCGAGGAAGCCGTAGAGGAGGAAAAGCCGAGCGACCCGCGGCTGCTGACCTTCCTGGGCGCCTTCGGCATCATCGTGCGCGAGGGCCTGGAGGCCATACTGGTCATCGCCGCCATCATCGCCTACCTGAAAAAGAGCGGCAATCCCAATAAGAGCCTGAAGAACGTGTACATCGGCGCGGTCTGCGGCATCGCGGCGTCCTTCGTCGCGGCGGCGGTACTGGCATGGGCCAAGCGGGCCTTCACCAGCGCCGGCATGGCCCAGGAGATCATAGAGGGCATCACCGCCCTGATCGCCGTGTGCGTGCTGTTCTACGTCTCCAACTGGATGATCTCCAAGGCGGAGGCCGCCTCCTGGAGCCGTTACATCGACGGCCGGGTCCAGTCCTCACTGGAGCAGGGCAGCTCCTTCGCGCTGGCCTTCACGGCTTTCCTGTCGGTGTTCCGCGAGGGCGCCGAGGTGGTGCTGTTCTACCAGCCGATGCTCTCCGAGGGCAACCCCGGCATGGTCTGGGCGGGCTTCGGCGTGGGCTGCGTGGTGCTGGTGTTCGTCTACCTGGCCATCACCAAGCTGTCCGTCAGGCTGCCGCTGAAGGTGTTCTTCACCGCCACGTCGATCCTGATGGCCGTGATGTGCGTGTCCTTCCTGGGTAGCGGCATCAAGGAGCTGGCCGAGGGCAATGTGTTCGACCTGTCCCTGCGTGTGCCCGGCATCCCCGAGAACGACGTGATCCAGGTGTTCGGCATCTATCCCTACCTTGAGACCCTGGTGCCCCAGCTGATCCTGTCGATCATACTGCTGGTGACCTTCATGATGGCCCACTACCGCGGCAAGCTCGATGCCCAGAAGGCCGAGTACGAGGCGAAGATCGAGGCCATGCGCGCCGAATACGCAACCAAGAATTAGGAATTAGGAATGAGGAATTAGGAATTGAGATAGCCGAGTTCTTCGTTTCGCATCCTTCATTCCTCATTTCTCATTCTTCATTAAAAAGCGGTTCTCCACGCCTCCTGCCCCGCGCAGGGCGCGTTGAAGATACAAACATCAATAACATTAATTGGGAGGCAAATCACATGAAGAAGTTTCTTGCTCTGCTGCTGGCCGTAATGATGCTCAGCGTTTCCGCTTTCGCCCTGGCCGAGGAGGCCGGTTTCGACGAGTTCGAGCTGGGCGTTGAGGGTGAGCAGACCGTGGATTTCATGACCATGGCGATGGTGTACTTCCAGCCCGTGGACATGGCGCCCTCGGACCTGGCCGCTTCCAAGGAGGATTCCGACCTGCACATCGAGGTTGACCTGACCGCCAACGAGAACCCCTATTCCTTCCCGGTGGACGGCTGGGTGCCCTATCTGAGCATCGACTACGTCATCAACGACAAGGACGGCAAGGAGATCGCCACCGGTTCCATGATGCCCATGGCGGCTTCCGACGGCCCCCACTACGGCAACAACATCGCCCTGCCCGAGGGCGAGGGCTACTCCATCACCCTGAGCATCAAGAGCCCCGCTGAGAACGGCTACCTGCTGCACGTGGACGAGGAGACCGGCGTCGAGGCCGACGGCTTCTGGACCGAGCCCCTGACCGTGACCTGGACCGGCTGGGATTTCGTGAAGCAGTGGTAATCTACGCCTGAACGATAAAAGAGTAAAAGCAACGGCTGCTGGTGCGCCATCCGCGGGGGATGCGCATCAGCAGTACGTGCGTTAAGAAACATTGTTAAGAAAAAGTTTGGTCGAGTTAACTTCTTTCCAATGACTTCCGGGAGGCATGAAAATGCTGAAATACCTTTGGACGGTGATCCAGGACCTGCTTGTGGTCGTGACGCTGGTCACCTGGATCCACGCGCTGCTGGGCAGGCTGTACGACAGATATGGCCGGCGCTTCAGCGCTGCCGGCATCTGCGTGGGCGTCGTGGCCTCCGCGGCGCTGGCCGTGGTGAAGGGCACCACCAACAAGATCATTTCCAGTCACTGGAACCACTACATCTTCGCCTTTATATCGGTATTCTCGCTGCTGTTCGTGGTGCTGTGCCTGATCCTCGGCAGGCGCGAGGACGGCAGGCGCGGGCTGGGCGGCACGCTGCTGTGCCTGTCCGGGGCGGGGCTGTCGGCGGCGCACATCTTCTATGCGTTGCCGGGGGTGATGCTCTATCCCTTCAACTTCAACACGATGGGCGAGGGCTATCTCTCCGCCTACTACATGACGCGCCTGGCGGGCTGGCTGCTGGCGCTATTGCTGCTTCTGGTCTATTCGCGCACGCTGTATCGCTGCGCTTTGCATATCAAGCCCCTGGGCACCCTGTCCGCGCTGCTGTGCGGCGGCGTGCTGGTGAATTTCTTCTACAGCGGGGGCCGCTTCTTCGCGCCGTGGGTCACCCGGGCCAAGTGGCTGAAATGGCCGGTGCGCTACTCGAAGGAGAGCCACGCGCTGATCGGCGGCTGGCTGAGCATCACGGTCAATCATTCGATGCTGTTCATCTGGCTGATCGTCCTGCTGGCCGCGGTGAGCCTGATCATCTGCTTTATACAGAACACGAAGGTCACCGAGTTCTGGGACAACCCCGCCCAGCACCGCAAGCTGCGGGCGCGGAACCGGGGCTACCGCAGAACGGCCTGCGTGGCCTTCGTAGGCCTGATCCTGTTTACGGTGTGCCTGACCGTCGTGAAGGACTACGATACCCGGGTGATCGAGCTGTCCGCGCCGGAGACCTACACCGTGGACGGGGACCGGATACTGGTGCCCATGGATTCGGTGAACGACTTCCACCTGCACCGCTTTGAGTACACGACCGAGAACAACGTGAACGTGCGCTGGATCGTGGTGCGCAAGCCCAATTCCGCCGCCTACGGCGTGGGGCTGGACGCCTGCGACGTCTGCGGCAACGCCGGTTACTACGAGCGCAACGGCCTGGTGGTGTGCCGCCGCTGCGACGTGGTGATGAACACCAACACCATCGGCTTCAAGGGCGGCTGCAACCCCATACCGCTGAGCTACGAGGTGGACGAGGGCAACCTGGTGTTCGCCCTGTCCGACATCATCGCCGGCGAGCGGGAATTCAAATAGACGAGGGAAGGGAGCAGAAAAAACATGCTGTTCAGAATGATACGCGGCGTGCTGTTCCACCAGAAGGGCAAGATGCTGCTGATCGCCGTCACCATCGCCCTGGGCGCGTCCCTGGCCACCGGCATGCTGAACGTGGTGCTGGGTGTCGAGGAGAAGGTGAACAAGGAGCTGAAGAACTACGGCGCGAACATCACCGTGAAGCCCAAGGACGCCTCGCTGCTGTCGGACATCTACGACGTGGGCGAGGGCGAGGCCCTGAACGCCGCCTACCTGAGGGAGGACGAGCTGGGCAAGCTGAAGACCATCTTCTGGGCCTTCAACATCGTGGACTTCACCCCGTTCCTGGACACCCGGGCCGCGCTGAAGGACGGAAGCGAGGTCCAGGTGGTGGGCACCTGGTTCAACCATCACCTGGCCCTGCCCACCGGCGAGGAGCTGGACGCGGGCGTGGCCGGCATGCGCTCCTGGTGGGAGATCACCGACGGGCGCTGGCTGAACGAGGCCGACGCCAATGCAAACAACGAGATCATGGTCGGCACTGCCCTGGCCGAGGAAAAGCGCTGGACCGTGGGGGAACATGTGCCCCTGACCGGCACTCACGGCGAGATGGACGCCGAGATCGTGGGCATATTTGACGCCGGCGGCGACGAGGACAACCAGATCTTCGCCACGCTGGACGCGGTGCAGGCGTTCACCGACCGGGAGGGCAAGGTGGCCTCCATCGAGGTCTCGGCCCTGACCACCCCCGACAACGACCTGGCCCGCCGGGCGGCCCGCAACCCCGCGGCGCTGACCAGCCGGGACTACGAGACCTGGTACTGCACGGCCTACGTCAGCGCCATCTGCTACCAGATCCAGGAGGTCATCACAGGCTCCGTGGCCTCTGCCGTGCGCCAGGTGGCCGAGAGCGAGGGCACGATACTGGACAAGACGAAGCTGCTGATGATACTGATCACGGCCCTGAGCCTGATCGGCTCGGCGCTGGGCATATCGAACCTGGTGACCGCCTCCGTCATGGAGCGCGCCCAGGAGATCGGCCTTTTGAAGGCCATCGGCGCGAAGGACCGTTCCATCACCGGCGTGGTGATGACCGAGATACTGATCACGGCGCTGGTGGGCTTCGCCGCCGGCTACTTCATGGGCTTCGGCTTCGCCCAGCTGATCGGCCACAGCGTTTTCGGATCGGCCATCGACATGGACACCCGCGTGATTCCCATCGTGGCGGGCCTGATCGCCCTGGTGACCATCGCCGGCAGCCTGCCCGCGATACGCATGGTGCTCAGACTGAGGCCGGCGGAAGTGCTGCACGGAGGACACTGATATGACGAAACGACGGATGTTTTTAAGGATGATCACCGCCTCGCTGCTGCGGCGGCGGTCCAGGATGCTGATCGCGCTGCTGTCCATCGGCATCGGGGCCACGATTCTGGCGGGCATGGTGACGATCTACTACGACGTTCCCCGGCAGATGCGCGCGCAGATGCGCTCCTATGGCGCGAACATGCTGCTGATGCCAGGGGACGGCGAGACGCTGGACAGCGAAAAGCTGGCCCGGGTGCTGACCCAGTTTCCCGAGGAGGCGCTGGTGGGCGCGGCGCCCTACCGCTATGTCCGGCTGGACATGACCAGCCGCCAGCAGTCCTTCACCACCGCGGGCACCGACTTTTCCCAGGTGCTCAAGACCAGTCCCTATTTCAGCGTGGAGGGCAGTTACCCGGAGAAGGGCCGCGAGGTGCTGGTGGGCAAGGAGATCGCCGAGACCATCGGCGTGAAGGTGGGCTCCGACATGGAGCTGACCTGGCAGCCCACGGCCAAGGCGAGCGGCGGCGACGCCGCGTCGGACCGGGTGCCCGGCACGACCCTGACCGGCAGCGCCGAGGGCTGGAGCGGCGGCGCGGTCTCCGTGACCGCGGTGCTGGACGACGAGGCGAAGATCAGGGAATTGACCATCGACGCCTCCACCCAGACGGCGGAGTTCGGCGGACGGACCCAGACCGAGCCGGAGTTCGCCGCGCAGTTCATCGGCAAGGCATTGCCTGTCGAGCTGGGGAAGGACGTCGACGCCCTCACCGGCGCGACGGTCACCTCCACAGCCGTGGTGGAAGCGCTGAACGGCGCCCGCCAGGCCACCGCCGCGTCGAAGCCCAACACGGTGCGCTACACCGTCACCGGCATACTGACCACCGGCGGCGAGGAGGAGGGCTACGTGTTCATGTCCACGGAGGACATGGAGGCCCTCACCGGCGAGGATAAGCTGGACGTGGCCGAGCTGAGCGTCTCCGCCGAGGAGGCGCAGCTGAACGCCTACGCCGAGGCCATCACCCAAAGCGGCGAGGGCGTGAAGGCGCGGCTGGTGAAGCGGGTCACCAAGTCGGAGACGGCGGTGCTGGGCAAGCTCCAGGCGCTGGTGTTCCTGGTGACCGTGGTGGTGCTGCTGCTGACGATGATCTGCGTGTCCACCACGATGATGGCGGTGGTCTCCGAGCGCCGCCGGGAGATCGGCCTGCGCAAGGCCCTGGGCGCGTCGGACGGCTCGATCCGGGTGGAATTCCTGGGCGAGGGCGTGTTCCTGGGCATTCTGGGCGGCGTGCTGGGGGCCATACTGGGCTTCGTGTTCGCCCAGGTGGTCAGCGTGAACGTGTTCGGTTCCTCCATCACGTTCCAGCCGCTGCTGCTGCCGGTGACGGTGCTCGTCTCGGTGATCATCGCGACGGTGAGCTGCCTGATGCCCATCAAGCGGGCCGTGGCCATCGATCCGGCCATCGTTTTGAAAGGAGAATAAGACATGGCGCTTCTTGAACTGAAGAACGTTTCCAAGATATACGGCGAGCTGAAGGCGCTGGACAACGTCAGCCTGCACGTGGACAAGGGCGAGTGGGTGGCCATCATGGGCCCCTCCGGCTCCGGCAAGAGCACGATGATGAACATTATCGGCTGCATGGACAAGCCCACCAAGGGCGAGGTGCTGCTGGACGGCGTGGACATCTCCAAGGAGTCCAGCAAGCACCTGACCGACATCCGCCGGGACAAGATCGGCCTGATCTTCCAGCAGTTCCACATGGTCAACTACCTGACCGCCGTGGAGAACGTGATGGTCAGCCAGTATTACCACTCGATGCCCGACGAGGAAGAAGCCCTCGAGGCCCTGGGCCGTGTGGGCCTGCGGGAGCGGGCGCGCCACCTGCCCAGCCAGCTCTCCGGCGGCGAGCAGCAGCGTGTGTGCGTGGCCCGGGCCCTGATCAACCACCCCGAGCTGATCCTGGCCGACGAACCCACCGGCAACCTGGACGAGGCCAACGAGAACATCGTGCTTGACCTGTTCCGCCAGCTGCACCGGGAGGGCACGACCCTGATCGTCGTCACCCACGACCCCGAGGTCGCCGAAGCCGCCCAGCGCACCATCGTCCTGGAGCACGGCAGGGTGGCGCGGGAGGTCGTGAATGAGAATTTTGTGGAGTGATTCATCGAGCACAGCTCGATAAATCAGTATTTACCAAAGGAGGTACCCATGAAAAAGACACAGATTCCGGCCTTCGCCGTACTCCTCCTCTCCATCCTCATCGCCATCGGAAGCCAGAGCTTTCTCGGCGCCTGCGTGCATGAGGACGGCAGCTTTGGGGCTTGTCACTGGGCGGCGCGGGCGGTGCTGGCGCTGGGCGCGGTACAGGCGGTCATGGCGCTTATGGCGCTGGTGATGCCGCAACAGCGGCAGGGGCTGTATATGGGCCTTCTGCCGGTTTCCGTCGCGGGGCTGCTGACCCCCGGCACGCTGATCGACATCTGCAAAATGAACACCATGCGCTGCCGCATGCTGATGCGCCCGGCGATGCTGGTGCTGTTCGCGCTGACGCTGGTCGTCGCGCTGGCCGGCTGCCTGGCGGTACGGGGGAATAAGGTATGAAGCTGGGACAACTGCCCGTCAAAAACCTGATGCGAAGGCCGGGAAGGACCGCAGCGCTGGTGCTGCTGACGGCCTTCCTGGCCCTTTCCGTGTTCGGTGGCTCGGTGGTGGTGCGCTCCCTGCAGAGCGGCCTGGAGAGCCTGGAGGCGCGCCTGGGGGCGGACATCATCGTGATGCCCGCCACGGCTGAGAGCAAGGTCAGCTTCAAGAACCTGCTGCTCCAGGGCACCACCGGGGCCTTCTACATGGACGCCTCGGTGCTGGACAGGGTGCGGGAGGTGGAGGGCGTGGCCATTGCCGCGCCGCAGACCTTCCTGGCCTCGCTGAAGGCCGACTGCTGCGCCGTGAAGGTGCAGGTCATCGGCATCGATCCGGCCACGGACTTCACCGTGAAGCCCTGGATCGATCAGAGCTACAGCCGGGCGCTGGGGGACATGGACGTGGCGGTGGGCTGCAACGTCACCGCCGACGTGGGGGAGGACCTGCGCATCTACGACCTGAACACCCACGTGGTGGCGAAGCTGGCCGAGACCGGCACGGGCCTGGACACCGCCGTCTATTGCAGCATGGACACCATGAAGCGGCTGCTGGCCGCCGCCGAGGAGAAGGGCGTCAGCCACAAGATCACCAGCGACACCAGCGACCTGATCTCGGCGGTTTACGTGCGGGTGGCCGAAGGATATGATGTTGGGGCGGTGAACAACGCGCTGAACGGCCACGTGCGCAAGGTGACCGCCGTGCGGGCGCGGAGCATGTTCACGGACGTCTCCGACAGCCTGACGGGCATCTCCCGCACGGTGACGCTGCTGATCGGCGCGGTGTGGGCGCTGGCCTTCGTCATACTGCTGATCGGCTATGCCATGATGGTGAACGAGCGCCGGCGCGAATTTGCGGTGCTGCGCCTGCTGGGGGCCTCCCGCGGCGGGCTCGCCCGGCTGATGCTGGCGGAGTCGGCGCTGTGCAGCCTGGCGGGCGGGCTGCTGGGCGTGGGCGTCGCCGCCCTGGTCGTGTTTCCGTTCGCCACGTTGATCGAGACCCGGCTGGGCCTGCCCTACCTGACGCCGCCGGCAGGGGTGATACTGGCGCTGGCGGCGGGCACGGTGCTGATGACGCTGCTGATCGGGGCGCTGGCCAGCGCCTGGTCGGCCTGGCGGCTGAGCCGCACGGACGCGGGCATTACGCTGAGGGAGGGCGCCTGACATGACATTGAAAGCGGAAAATCTGTCCAAGCGCTACATGCGCAAGACCGGCCAGGCCAATTATTTCTATGCGGTGCGCGGCGTGAGCCTCGAGCTGCGCCCCGGCGAGGTAACGGTGCTGATGGGCCGCTCCGGCTCCGGCAAGACCACGCTGCTGCACATGCTCTCGGGGCTGCTGACGCCTACCGAGGGCCGGGTGACGTTGGGGGATACGGACCTGTATGCCCTGGGCGACGGGGCGCTTTCGAAGCTGCGGAATGAAAGGATCGCCGTGGTGCCCCAGGGCCGCAGCGCCGTCGACAGCCTGACGGTGCTGGAAAACGTGCTGTTGCCGGGAACGCTGTACGGCGGCGGCAATGAAGGCGATGCCCGGCGCTGGCTGGAGGCGCTGGACATCGCCCACCTGGCCGACGCCCGGCCCGCGGAGCTCTCCGGCGGCGAGCTGCGCCGCATGGCCATCGCCCGGGCGCTGGCCCAAAAGCCGGCGGCGCTGCTGGCCGACGAGCCTACCGGCGACCTGGACGACGCCAACACCGAAAGGGTGCTGTCGGTGCTGAAGGAAGCCGCGACCGGTGGCATGGCGGTGCTGATCGTCTCCCACGACAACGAGGCCGCGCGGTATGCCGATGGGCTGTATCGGATGGACGGGGGCGTTGTCAGGGATAAATACTGATTTGTAGGGCAGCGACAAATCAGTATTTGTCTCTTCCCCAAAAACAACCGCGGAGCAGATCGTAAGATCTGCTCCGCGTTCGTTGGTGGACTTGCAGCGATCAGGCCGCGGGCTCTTCGGAAGCGCCGCCCATCAGCTGACCCACGATGGCGCCGACCTCGGGCACGGCGCTGTAGGCGGTCATCAGGATGGAGATCGCGCCGCTGGACAGGTCGTTCATCAGGCCGCCGAGAACGTCGCCGGCCTTGTCGCCGGTCAGGTCGGCCAGGCTGATCTTGGTGGCGCTGTCGGAAACGCCCAGGGTAAGCGCGCCGTTCATGACGATGGAGCCACGATCGGTGACGATGGGCTTCTCGGTATCGTTCAGATACAGATAGGCGTCGTACTCGATGCTGTCATCGTTGGAGCTGGTGACGGCGGCACAGCCGAAGTACAGCTCGCCCGCATAGACGTCCATGCGGCTGTTGGTGCCAAACATATCCTGCGGGTCGCGATCCGAGACGAAGGCAACCTGAATGGTGCCGCCGTTGCTGATGAAATCAGCGTCGATCTTCACGTTGTTGCCGTCGACCTTCGTGTAGACCGTGGTGGCCGCGGTGGTCTCGCCCACGGGCACGACGTAGACAGCCACCAGGGTCGGGCCGCTCTGGTTGCCGTTGTCGTCGAGGGTCATGTAGGTCTCAACCTTGACGACAGGCAGGGTTGCGGGGTCGATCTCGTCGAGCTCGCTGGTGTCTTCGATGCTCACGTTCACACCGGACAGGGCCAGCTGAAGCAGGGCGGTCTGCACGGTCTCGTCGTTCTCCAGGTTGGAGATGAACTCCTTGGTGGCGTCCAGGATCACGGGCAGGGAGATGTCCATGGGGATCCTGGTGTTGTAGGTGGCGCCGTCCTGCTCGAATTCACCCTGTTCGGGGGTGCCGGGGATGATGGCATCGGTGGTGATGGTCTGCATATAATCGTTGAGATACTCCGTTACGACCTGCGAAAGGCCGGCTATGTCCAGATATTGAGTGGGGTCCTCTTCGGCCGCCTTCTCGGCATCCTCTGCAGCCTGCTGAAGCGCGGCGGCGAGCATGTCGCCGATCTCATCGAAGGAAAGGTTGAGGGCGTAGTTGGGGATCAGGTTGCTGCCGAAGGTCAGGCCCTTGTCGTTGGCCAGGCCCACCAGGTTCAGAAGGGAGTTGCCCTTCATCAGAACCTCGGCCTGGAAGCCTTCGTTCGCGATGACGACCTTCTCGCCGGTCTGGTCGACGATCGCCGCGAGGGTGTCGATGATGGTGATGATGGATTCGTCCATGCCCATCTTGCCCAGCACGGCCTTCAGCGTGTCGCGGTCCACGTCGTGTTCGGTTTCGATGGTCAGGCCCGGGAAGGGCTGGTTGCCAGCCGTCTCAGCGGCATCGGCCGTCTCGGCCATGGCTACTGTGCAGGAGAGCGCCAGCACCAGGGCCAGCAGCACTGCGAGCAGTTTCTTCATGTCTTGTTACCTCCTTATATTCAGTTGAGCAGTATTCAACCGAATAAATTATAGCATACAAAGCGTGGACTGACAAGGCATTTTTGAAATAAGGCGGCATTGTGGCGAACTTCGGAAAAAAAGCGACAATCCCGCCGCAGCCGTCCGGAAACATTGGCAGGCGGCGGAAAATCTGCTATAATATAAAAGACAAAATAGGGCATTGCGCCCTGCGACATACAGCGATTCCGACTGCGCGACGCGCAATCGGCAGAGGAGGCTTTACAGGTGGAAAACATGCCCGTCGTCAAGCAGAGGGATCTGAGCTTCACCCAGAACCGGGAGCTGAGCTGGCTGAAATTCAACGAGCGGGTGCTGGCCCAGGCCATGGACCCGGGCCTGCCGCTGATGGAGCGCCTGCGCTTTGTCTCGATCTTCACCAGCAACCTGGACGAGTTCTTCATGGTGCGCGTGGGCAGCCTGATCGACATGGACATGCTGGCCCCCGAGGAGAAGGAAAACAAGTCCGGCATGACGCCGAAGCAGCAGGTCAGCGCCATCTGCACCGCAGTGGTGCCGCTGATCCAGCGCCGGGACGACATCTACCGCACGCTGATGAACGAGCTGGACAACGCCGGGGTGACCGAGGCGAGCTACGACACGCTGACCGCCGCCCAGAAGGTCTATGTGCAGGACTATTATAAGGAAAACATCCGGCCTCTGCTCTCGCCCCAGGTGATCGACCGAAGCCATCCCTTTCCCCACCTGAAGAACAAGGCGCTTTACGCCGCGGCGCTGCTGACCCTCAGCGGAAAGACCCAGGGCAAGCAGGCCGGCGGCAAGCAGGTCGCTGCCGGCAAGCAGACGGGCGGCAAGCAGGCGGCCGCAGGCAAGCATGAGTCCGCCGGCAAGCAGAGCGCGGTGCTGGGCATCGTGGACGTGCCGCCGTCGCTGCCCCGGGTGATCATGCTGCCGGGGGGCGGCGTGCGCTACATCCGCACGGAGACCGTGATCGCGGCCCACATGAAGAAGATCTTCAAGATCTACGACGTGGGCGAGCAGGCGGTGATCTCCATCACCCGAAACGCCGACATCAGCCTCAGCGAGGAGCACTACGACGACGAAAACCCGGATTTCCTGAACTACATGCGTTCCCTGCTGAAGAAGCGGGACCGGCTGGCCCCGGTGCGCCTGGAGCTGGAGGGCAAGGCGCCCCGGCTGGCCAAGCGCCTGTGCGAGTTTTTGAAGCTGGACGCCGAGCGGGTTTTCAGCTGCGAATGCCCGCTGGTGATCGACTATGTGGATCACATCGAAAGGACGCCCAAGGCGCTGTTCAACGCGCCTCACGCGCCGGTGTACCCGGACTACCTGAATGCCGACCAGAGCGTGTGGGAGCAGATCGTGCAGCGGGACGTGTTGCTGTTCTACCCCTACCAGAGCATGCAGCCCTTCCTGGACCTGCTGCGCCAGAGCGCCAGGGACCCCAACGTGGTCTCCATCAAGATCACCATCTACCGCCTGGCCCGCAATTCCGCCATCGCCAAGGCGCTGTGCGCCGCCGCCGAGAACGGCAAGGAGGTGACGGTGCTGATGGAGCTGCGCGCCCGCTTCGACGAGCAGAATAACATCGACTGGTCCATGGAGCTGGAGGAGGCCGGCTGCCGGATCATCTACGGCCCGGAAAACCTGAAGTGCCACGCCAAGCTGTGCCTGATCACCCGGCGGGAGCGGGGCGGCCTGGGCTACATCGCTCAGATCGGAACGGGCAACTACAACGAAAAGACCAGCACGCTGTACACCGACTTTTGCATGATGACCGCCGATCCCGTCATCACCCGGGACGCGGTGAACTTCTTCGAGAACATGCTCATCGGCAACAGCGCCGGGGAATATGAAAAGCTGCTGGTGGCCCCCTTCGCCATGAAGAACCGCATCATGGAGATGATCGACGAGCAGATCGCCCGGGGCAGCGCGGGCCGCATCCGGGTGAAGGCCAACTCCGTCACCGACCGGGAGCTGATCGACAAGCTCAGCGAGGCCAGCTGCGCCGGGGTCAGGGTGGACCTGGTCATCCGGGGCATCTGCTGCCTGACGCCCGGCGTGCCCGGCAAGACCGAGAACATCACCGTCACCTCGGTGGTGGGCCGGTTCCTGGAGCACAGCCGCATCTATGCCTTCGGCGAGGGGCCGGAGATGAAGCTGTACCTGTCCTCCGCCGACTTCATGACCCGCAACCAGGACCGCCGCGTGGAGGTGGGTGGCCCCGTGCGCTCGCCGGAGCTGAAGCAGTTCCTGGAGGAGTACCTGGGGCTGCTGCTCGCCGACAACACCCGGGCCTGGCGGCAGGACGCCGAGGGCATCTACACCCGGCTTCGCCCCGACGGTGCCGAGCCCATCGACGTGCAGGCCTGGTACCTGAGCCACCCGATCGAATTCGAGAAGTCGGTGCAACGCAGGGAGAAGCTGAAGGACCGCGTGCGGCGGGCCGTGGAAACGGTCAACCGCAGAATTGGAAATCGGAAAGGAAGTGCCTGATGTGAACATGAAGCGACGTTTTGAACGATTCAGCCGGAACAACGTGCTGCTCTCGGTGCTGATGGTGGTGCTGGGGCTGCTGTTGATCCTCTGGCCAGGAAAGACGCTGGAGTGGGCCGCGAAGATACTGGGCATCGCGTTCCTGATGGGCGCGGTGATCAGCTGCTTCAGCTGGTTCAGGGACCGCCATATCCACGGCGGCGACTATACCACGCTGGCCATCGGCATACTGTCCCTCATAGCGGGCATCGTGGTCTTCGCCGCGCCACACGGCGTGATCACGCTGCTGCCCAGGATCGTCGGCGTGGCCATCGCCGTCAACGGCGTTTTGAACCTGGCCCAGGCGCTGGAGCTGCGCAAGATGGGCGGCGGAAGCTGGCTCGGCCCGGTGGTGCTGGCGGCGCTGACCGTCGTGGCGGGCCTGTTCCTGGTGTTCTTCTCCTTTGGCGCCATGAAGGCCGCGGTGATGGTGATCGGCGGCGTGATCGTCTACAACGGCGTGTCAAACCTGCTGATCGAATCCAAATACAGAAAAGCTGGAAGGTAAATTATGAACAGGAAAGAAATCGCTGAAATCCGACGCCGGTTCAATCCGGACAAAAACGCCATCAGCTGCGTGCGCGGCTGCTATGTCAACGAGAAGCGGGAGATCGTCTCCGCCTTCAACCATCCGCTGCTGTCCCTCCCCCTGGAGGAGCAGGAAAAGTACCTGGCCATATTCAAGCGCACGCTGGCGGGCGTGCCGGGCCGCAACCTGATCGACATCGAATTCCGCCCCGACCAGGTGATGGACGACGAGGCCCACCAGCTGCTGATGGGCCTGCGCAACACCGCCCTGACCGTGGACGCCGGCGTGGAAAAGCTGTGCCGGAAGATCATCGACAGCCTGGAGCTGGAGGGCAACTACCTGATCCTGCTGATGCACGACGCCTACGACGTGCCCTTCCGCCACACCGACGAGAACAAGTCGGACGTGATCAGCGAGGAGGTCTTCAACTACATACTGGTCAGCATCTGCCCGGTGAAGCTGACCAAGCCGGCGCTGAGCTACTTCAGCGAGGACAACGCCTTCCACAGCCGGGATCTGGACTGGGTGGTCTCCGGGCCGGAGCTGGGCTTCATGTTCCCCACCTTCGACGACCGGGCGACGAACATCTACAGCGCGCTGTACTTCACCCGGGACGCCGCCAACGCCCACGACGAGTTTGTGGACGCTGTGTTCCATTGCGACGCGCCGATGCCCGCCGCCGAGCAGCGGGAGGTGTTCCAGGCGGTGCTGGAGGATACGCTGGACGAGAATTTGAGCCTCGAGGTGGTGCAGACCGTCCACGAGCAGCTTCGGGACATGATCCAGGAGCACGACCAGGACAAGGCCGCCGAGCCGCTGACGATCTCCCGGAAGGAGGTCTCCGGCATGCTGCAAAGCTGCGGCGTGCCCGAGGAAAAGGTGGCCGCCTTCGAGGAGAAGTACGACGCCGAGTTCGGCCAGGGCATGAGCCTGAATGCCGTGAACATCGCCGAGCCGAAGAAGTTCGAGCTGCGCACCCCGGACGTGGTGGTGCAGGTGAACCCCGAGCGCAGCGACCTGATCGAGACCCGTGTGATCGACGGCCAGCGTTACATACTCATCCGCGCCGAGGAGGGCGTCGAGGTCAACGGCGTGAACATCGCCATCGCCGGGACGCTGGGAATGGCCGGGGACGAAGCGCCGTTCTGAGGAAAAACTGAACATGGGGGCGGTCCCTTTGTGTCGACACAAAGGGGCCGCCCCCGTGTTCCAATGGAGGTGTGTGACGATGATATCTTGCGAAGAATTGTCGAAAGGGATTATTGAATGCGTCGGGGGCACGCAGAACGTCGCCTCCGCGATCAACTGCATGACCCGTGTGCGCATTCGCGTCAACAGGGACGAAGCCGTAAGGGACGATGACCTGCGGGCGCTGGATGGCGTCCTTGCCGTCAATCACGATCAGCAGGGGTATTTGGAGGTCGTGGTCGGCCCTGGCAAGAGCCGGAAATGCATAGAGGTCTTCAGGACACTCGGCATACCTTCCGCCGCCCCGGAGGCGCAATCCGCTTCCGGGAGTCCCGAAAAGGGCATCGGGCCCGCAAACGGAGTTCAATCCGGCTTCAAAGCGGTCCTGAAGGCCTTCGGGCAGATATTCGCGCCGCTGATCCCGGGTGTTATCGCAGCCGGCATCTGTGCCGGCGCGGCATCCCTGATCTCACAGGCGGTTCCGGGATATGCGCAGCACAGGCTACTCGCGGCGATCTACAGCCTGCTGACCGGCATAAACGTCGCCTTCATGGCCTATCTCACGGCCTGGGCCGGTTATCGAACCGCGGAGGTGTTCGGCGGAACGCCGATCCTCGGCGGCATGGTTGGCATGTTCACGACGCTGGAAAACGTGAATACGCTGGCGGCCATCGCGGGGCTCAACAATGAAGCGCAGCCCTTGAACGCCATACTCCGGTCGGGTCGTGGCGGCGTGCTGGCGGCTGTGGTGGGCGTCTGGCTGATGTGCAGGATCGAAGCAGCCATTCGCAGACGCGTACCGGACGCGCTCGACGTCGTGGTTTCACCGATACTGACGCTTTTTGCGACGCTGGTTCCCTATGTCTTTATTGTAATGCCCGCCATTGGGGTGGTCTCGACGGGCATATGCCGGGCTGTGGGGGTCGTAGCCGCCAGCTCCAATCCGTTCATCCGCATGGCCACCGGTTTTCTGGGGGCGCTGCTGTTCCTCCCGATGGTTGCCATGGGCATGCACCATGGCCTGATCGCCCTTTACACCGTGCAGCTCGAAACATTTGGTTATGTAACGCTTTACCCGGCGCTGGCCATGGCGGGGGCCGGCCAGGTCGGCGCTGCGCTGGCCATCGCCTTCAAGGCGAGGCGAATGGGAAACATGCGCATATGCAGGATCATCAACGGCGCGCTTCCGGCTGCCGTGCTGGGTGTGGGCGAGCCGCTGATCTATGGCGTGACGCTGCCCATGGGCAAACCCTTCATGACCGCCGGGATCGGCGCGGGATTTGGCGGAGCCTTCGTGATGCTGATGGAGGTTGCCTCCACCACCTGGGGACCCTCGGGAATCCTGGGCGTATTCGTAATGACTGAAGGGCCCAGAGGGGCGGCCCTGTCGATAGCCTGCTATGTCATAGGCCTGATCATCAGCTGTGTGGCCGCGTTCCTGATCACGGGTGCAGCTGTCCACGATGAGGACATTACATAGACGCGCAGGGGACGAACACCGTCCCCTGTGTTTACAGCTTACAGCGCCCCATCCCCAACCCCATACCCCTCGGGCAGGGGTTCTTCCTCGATAAAGCTGAACTCCGGGTCCTGAAGCACGGGCAGGAAGGCCGCGTAGGGGATGGTGGGGAACTCCATGCCCCAGCTGCTGGCGCCGAACCAGCCGCCCTCGTGGGCGCGCAGGTTCAGGTCCCGGGCGAACTTGGTGGCGTTGCAGCAGTCGTGGATGGCCATGGGCCAGCGCTCCTCCGTCGCGCGGCGCATCAGCCTGAGCGTCAGCTCGTGGCTGGAGATGGGGGAGAGGTAGCCCAGCCGGTACATGTACATATTCTCGCCCCAGTAGTTTTCTATGTTGTTCGGGTTCAGGTGCAGCTCGGCGCTGTTCATGAAATCCGCGCCGGTGGCCAGTATGGCCGCCTTTTTTTTCAGGAAGGCCTCGTACAGCGCGGGCGTCATGGGGGTTTCGATGCCCACCATCGGGATGTGCCGCTTCGCTACGGCGAGGGCGTCGATCACCCTGTCGGCGCAGCCGCTGGCTCCCAGGTTGAAGCGCAGCTCGTCCAGCCCCGCCTCGCCCAGCGCCTGAAGGTTCCGGGGCGTGGCCAGGGTGCCGTTGGTGTACATGTGCTGGTAGACCCCGGCGTCGTGGAAGCGGCGGATCACGCCGTAGTACTTTTCGATCTCCATGAAGGGCTCGAGGTAGACGTAGGCGATGCCGGTGGGCTTCTTCGACGTGGAGAGCAGCAGGTCGAGGTCCGCCTCCCGGAAGCGGGTGCCGCCGATCTCCCAATAGCCCTCGCCGATGGGCGGCTGGCAGTCCATCTCACCGAAATCGTAGCAGAAAGGGCAGGCCAGGTTGCAGCGGTTGGTCTTGCGCACGGCGCTCAGCCCCGTGCCCAGCAGGCATGACCGGCAGCCCTTGGGAAAACGGGCGTCGTCCCCCACGTAGCAGGATCGACCCCCCAGGGATTTGAGCCCCGGGATCTCTGATTTCAATTTGTCGATCCGCGCCGCTTCGGCCACCTCGATCTGGGAGAGGGTCGCCAGCGCGATCTCCTGCTGCCGGGGGGAAAGGGGCTCGTCCTCCGGCAGTTCGGAAAAGAATTCAAACCAGGCCAGGGCGTCGGTTTTGGATATGAGCATGATGATCTGCCTCCTATTGCACGAGGGATTGCCAGTCTTCGATACACAAACCGATGACACGGGCGAATTCTCCGGTGTTATGGGTGATGAGCGTATAGTGCCGCGACCGGGCATGGGCAGCGATGAGCATGCCACGATCGCCGATGCGTTGCCCCTTGCGTTCAAGGGTAGCGATAATGTCGCCAAATTCCGAGGCGGCATTTTGGTCAAAATCCAGTATGCGTATGCCCAACAGGAGCTGATTCACAGCAACACGGTTCTGATTCGGCCTTGTGCTCTTGCGAATACCGTATTCCAATTCGCCATAGGTGATGGCTGATATGCACAGATCAATGCCAAGATGGCTTTTTATTTTATCGCGGATGGGCCAATCGGGATGACGCACGGCAGCAATCAGTGCGTTGGTATCCAGCATGTACATCACAGCTCGTCCCTCCGCGAGAGGACAGTATCGGGGATCCCATCCGCAAGAAAATCGTCGGTCAACGACGCTGCTCCCGCATCGAATGCGGCAGCCAGGGATGTTTTTGGCGTGAGCATCAGAACGTCCCCGACCTTGTTGATGTAAACCTCGTCTACGTCGAAGCGGTATTGCCGGGGTATGCGCACGGCCTGGCTGCGGCCATTGGTGAATACGCGCGTGGTTTCCATTGCAAAAACCTGCCTTTCAGCATATTGACAAGCATAGTATATATCATGCAGTGTATCTTGTCAAGGCGGTATCAAGACAGGAGGCACCGGAAGTGGTATCGGAATCGGCGATTGGCATCAAGAGGGGTGGGAGTGGGTGTCGGGCTTGCGATAAAGCCGATAGTGGATGCAAGTCCTGAACAAACGGGGGATTGCCCAAGCAATCCCCCGTTTGTTCAGGAAACCCAATCTCATCAATCCCCAAAGCTGATGCCCAGCATCTTGGCCTCCTTGATGATGGAGGCCTCGGGGTCGACCATCTTCAGCTTGCCGGCGACGTCCTTCAGCGGCACCTTGACGATCTCGCGGTTCTTGTAGCCCACCATGAAGCCGTATTCCTTCTTCAGGATCAGCTTGCCGGCCTCGGAGCCCAGGCGGCTGGCGAACACGCGGTCGTAGGGGCACGGCGCGCCGCCGCGCTGGGTGTGGCCGGGCACGGTCACGCGCACGTCGTAGCCGGTCTTCTTGGTCAGCTTCGCGGCGATCTCGTAGGAGACGGACGGATAGGGGCTCTCGGCCTGCTTCTTGGCCAGCTCCTTCTTGGACAGCTTCGCGTCCTTCTTGGAGATGGCGCCCTCGGCGACGGCCAGAATCGTGAAGCTCGCGCCGCGGTCGTGGCGCTGCTTGATCTTCTCGGCGATCTTGTCCAGGTCGTAGGGGATCTCGGGGATCAGTATGATGTCCGCACCGCCGGCCATGCCCGCGTTCAGCGGCAGCCAGCCCACCTTGTGGCCCATGATCTCCACGATGAAGATGCGGCCGTGGGAGGCGGCGGTGGTGTGGATCATATCGATGCAGTCGGTGGCGATGTCCACGGCGCTCTGGAAGCCGAAGGTCATGTCGGTGCCCCACAGGTCGTTGTCGATGGTCTTGGGCAGGGTGACCACGTTCAGGCCCTCCTCGCTGAGCAGGTTTGCCGTCTTGTGGGTGCCGTTGCCGCCCAGGATCACCAGCACGTCCAGCTGGAGCTTGTAGTAGGTCTGCTTCATGGCGGCCACCTTGTCGATGCCGTCCTCCTCGATGACCTGGATCATCTTGAAGGGGGTGCGGCTGGAGCCCAGGAAGGTGCCGCCTTTGGTGAGGATGCCGGAGAAATCGTCATAGGTCAGCAGGCGGAAGCGGCCATGGATCAGGCCCTGGTAGCCGTTCAGAAAGCCGTAGAGTTCAACGTCCTCGCCGGAGTTGTACAGGGTTTTCGCGACGCCGCGCATGGCCGCGTTCAGGGCCTGGCAATCGCCGCCGGAGGTCAGCATACCGATGCGAATCATGGGGACACCTCTTTCTTGATTATTGATAGCAAGTTAATGTGGAAACATGCCTTTAACACATTATAGCGCGTTTTGGCCCGCTTGGCAAGGGAAAATTCGACGGAATTCCGCTTCTTATAGAGATATGTCTGTATAGCGCTTGACAATCGGCGGGCGGACTTGGTACAATAAACTGATTTAATGGCTTTATTCGCCTTGGAGGTTTTCGGATGTATGTGATCGTGGGCCTGGGCAACCCGGGCAGGAAGTACCAGCACACCCGCCACAACGTGGGCTTCGACGTGACCGAGGTGCTGTCGCAGAAATACGACATACCGATGCAGCGCCTGCGCTGCAAGGCGGCGGTGGGGGAGGGGACGATCCGGGGCCAGCGTGTGGCCCTGTGCCAGCCCCAGACCTTCATGAACCTGTCCGGCGAGAGCGTGGTGCAGCTGGTGAACTGGTACAAGCCCGAGCACGACCAGCTGATCGTCTGCTACGACGACGTGGACCTGCCCGAGGGCAAGCTGCGCTTTCGTCCCAAGGGCTCCGCGGGCACCCACAACGGCATGCGCAACATCATCTACCTTCTGGGCTGGGACGACTTTCCCCGGGTGCGGGTGGGCATTGGACGCCCTCCCGAGGGCTGGGACATGAAGGACTGGGTGCTGGCCGGCTACCAGACCAGTCAGCTGCGCCAGACGATGTTCGACGCCTACATGGGCGCCGCGGACGTGGTGGCCGAGCTGATCGCAAACGGCGTGGACGCCGCGCGGCAGCTGGTGGGGAAATTAAACGGGTAATGAATGATGCAGGACACAAACTGGAAGCTGAGCTGTCTGTTTGAATCGATGGCGGATCTCACCGCCTTCTCGGAGCTGACCCGCGCGCTGGAAAAGCCGGGGGTCTGTTCCGCCTATGGCCCGGACGATTCCCAGCGGGCCCACCTGCTGGCCGCGACGGCGCTGAAGCTGGACAGGCCGCTGCTGGTGATCGAGCCCAACGACGTGGCTGCAGCCCGCATGGCCGAGGACCTGAACGTGCTGCTCTCCGGCGCGGCGCGTCTGCTGCCGGCGCGGGACATCACCTTCCTGAAGACCGCCGCCTCCAGCCGGGAGCTGTCCATGCGGCGCATCGAGGCCCTGGGCGACTGCCTCAGCGGCAGGGTGAAGGCGCTGGTGACCTCGGCGGACGCCATGCTGTTCCGGCTGGCCCCGGCAGGTCAATTCGACGGGCGCATCATCGACATCGCCGAAGGCGCGCAGGCCGAGCCCGCCGGGCTTATGGAGAAGCTGACCCTGGCGGGCTACGAGCGGGTCCAGCTGGTGGAGGCCCGGGGCCAGTGCGCCCTGCGGGGCGGCATACTGGACGTATACCCCGTGGGCAGTCCCAATCCCCTCCGGGTGGAGTTCTTCGACGACGAGGTGGACTCGATTCGCTCCTTCGACGTGATGACCCAGCGCTCCATCTCCCGCAGGAGCGCCGTGCGGCTGTATCCGGCCCAGGAGATCCCTCTGGACGCCGACGCCCGAACCCGCGCCGTTGACGCGCTGCAGGCGATGCTGGACGCCACCGACGACGGCCCCGGCCGGGATCGCCAGGCCTCCATCGAGAAGGAGTTCGACCTGATCCCCTTTGAGGAGTTTCTGAGGCTGTCCGCCGAGGCGGAGGCGGAGGAAGGGGACGGTTCCCCCAAAAAGGGCGGCAAGCGGGGCGTCATGGCCCTGCCGAAGAAGGTGACCCTGGGCTCGGCCCTGCGGCGCAACTTTGGAGGCGTGCTGGAGGCCCTGCGAAACGGCCAGACCCCCGACGGCGGCGATTCGCTGATGCCGGTGCTGCTGGACTACCGGGACACCCCCGTCGACTACCTGGACGACCCCATCGTGGTGTTCGACCAGCCCGAGCGACTGCGGGAGCGCTGCGAAAACCGCTTCCTGGAGTTCAAGGAGCGCTTCGTCGCCGCGCTGGAGCGGCAGGAGGCGCTGCCCTGCCAGGCCGAGGTGCTGATCGGCTACGACGCGCTGCTGGCGCGGCTGTCGGGCCAGACCCTGCTGCTGACCAATCTGTTCATGCGCACCGAGCCGGACTTCAAGCCCACCGCGCTGATCAGGATAGAGTGCCGAAACGCCCCGGCCTACCAGGGCAACGTGAAGGCGCTGGCCCGGGACCTGGACCGCTGGAAGGCGGAGGGCTGGAAGGTGGCGCTGCTGGCCGGCGGCACGGCCAGGGGCGAACGCCTGGAGGGCGCGCTGACCACCCAGAACAGCCCCGCGCCTTTTATGACGGAGCTGCCCCAGGCCCTGGAGCCGGGGAAGCCGATGATCTTCCCCACCACGATCAACCGGGGCTTCGTCTACCCGGAGATCCGCTTTGCCGTGGTGGCGGAGTCGGACATCTACGGCATGGGTCGCCAGCGGGCCCGGGCCCGGGCCGCCAGCGGCGAGAAGATCGCGGCCTTCACCGATCTGAAGGTGGGGGACTACGTCGTCCACGAGAACCACGGCATCGGCCAGTACATGGGCATGGTGCGCCTGGCAAGCGACGGCACCTATAGGGATTTTTTGCACATCCGCTACCAGGGCAGCGACAAGCTGTACGTGCCCACGGACCAGCTGGACCGGGTGCAGAAGTACATCGGCAGCGAGGGCGAGGCCCCGAAGCTGAACCGGCTGTCCGGCGGCGAGTGGCAGAGGCAGAAGAGCCGGGTGCGCCAGTCCATCCAGGAGATCGCCGGCGACCTTCTGAAGCTGTACGCCCAGCGGGAATCCATCCCCGGCTACGCCTTCGACCCGGATACCCCGTGGCAGCGGGAGTTCGAGGACAGCTTTCCCTTCGAGGAGACCCCGGACCAGCTGGCCGCCATCGACGACATCAAGCGGGACATGGAGAAGCCCAAGATCATGGACCGGCTGCTGTGCGGCGACGTGGGCTACGGCAAGACCGAGGTAGCGCTGCGGGCCATATTCAAGTGCGTGATGAGCGGCAAGCAGGCCGCCATGCTGGCCCCCACGACGATACTGGTGCAGCAGCATTACGCCACGATGCTGAACCGCTTCGCGGGCTTCCCCATACGGGTGGAGACCATCAGCCGCTTCAAGACGGCGGCGGAGCAGAAGCAGATCATCGAGAAGCTGAAAAACGGCGAGCTGGACGTGGTGGTGGGCACCCACCGGCTGCTGGCCAGGGACGTGAAGTTCAAGGACCTGGGCCTTTTAGTGGTGGACGAGGAGCAGCGCTTTGGCGTCACCCACAAGGAGGCCATCAAGCAGATGAAGCGCTCGGTGGACGTGCTGACGCTGACGGCCACGCCCATCCCCCGCACGCTGCACATGAGCATGGTGGGCATAAGGGACATGTCCCTGCTCCAGTCCCCGCCGGAGGAGCGCTACCCGGTGCAGACCTATGTGGTGGAGTATTCCGACGGCCTGGTGCGCGACGCCATACTGCGGGAGCTGGGGCGCGGCGGCCAGGTGTACGTGCTGCACAACCGGGTGCAGACCATCGAGATCATGTTTTCCCGGCTCAAGAAGCTGGTGCCCGAGGCCCGCATCGCCATCGGCCACGGCCAGATGCGCGAGCACGCCCTGGAGGACGTGATGCTGGACTTCTACGACGGCAAGTTCGACGTGCTGCTCTGCACCACCATCATCGAGGCGGGGCTGGACGTGCCCCGGGCCAACACGCTGATCGTTTGCGACGCGGACCGCTTCGGCCTGGCCCAGCTGTACCAGCTGCGCGGGCGCGTGGGCCGCAGCAACCGGCTGGCCTATGCCTACCTGACGGTGAACCCCAGCAAGGTGCTCACCGAGGCGGCGGACAAGCGCCTGGCCGCCATACGGGAGTTCACCGAGTTCGGCTCCGGCTTCCGCGTGGCCATGCGGGATCTGGAGATTCGTGGCGCGGGCAACCTGCTGGGCAGCGAGCAGAGCGGCTTCATGGCCTCGGTGGGCTACGATCTGTACGTGAAGATGATCGAGGAGAGCGTGCGCGAGCTTCGCGGCGACGTGAACCTGGAGGACATCGAGACTCGCATGGACCTGAAGATCGACGCCTACCTGCCCCAGGAATACATTCCCAACGACCTGCTGCGGGTGGAGATGTACAAGAAGATCGCCTCGATTCGCGACCGGGACAGCCGCAACGATTTGATCGACGAGCTGATCGACCGCTTCGGCGACCCGAACCGCCCGGTGATGAACCTGATCGAGACCGCCCACCTGAAGGCGCTGTGCGCCAGGATCGGCATCGACTACGTCACCCTCCGGGGCGACGAGCTGATGATGCGCTTCTCCATGGCCGCCGACATCGACGGCATCCGCGTGCTCACCGCCCTGAAGGGCTTTCCTCAGTACCTGCGCGTCAAACCCATCAACCCCATGGAGGTCTATTACTACGAGCGCGGCAAGGACCCCGAGGCGCTGCTGCGGGGCTGCGTGAAGGTGATGGAGGGCGTCGTGGAGCGGTTTGAGGCGGAGAGAGAGACGAGGGAACAGGAATAGCTGGTGTGGCGTCATAGCGCTGCTCCTGCACAACGGCAAGTGTAGCGGTGGTACCCATGCAGCCATCGGTTTCCCGCATTGGAGGCAATCTGCTGCCCAAGCCTTCCCCAGCGACCGAAGGGAGCAGTTCAGGGGCATCTGGCTGAAAAATGTCCACTGGACATTTTTCAGCCAGATGGGGCCGGTAGGCCCGCGGCAGGTGGCGCGCCGCGAAGCGGCGTGACGGATGAGGTCGTTCTCCCTTCTCGGACGAAAGGAAGCCATCATGCAAACCATACCCCAACTACCACCGAGAACGGTTATTCCATGGACAATGTGCGCCGCTTTGCCGGGAAGTATTTCAAAACCGATGCGGGAAAGCGTCTACTGGGTTCGATCTTTGGCCTGTCCGAGGATTGACGGGAGGTTTTCCATGACGATTCGTCCGATGACCCTTGACGACTATGACCGGGTTTGGGCGCTGTGGATGTCCTGCAGGAACATGGGCTTCAACGACCTGGACGATTCCCGGGAGGGCACCGGCCGCTTCCTGAAGCGCAACCCGGATACCTGCTTCGTGGCTGAGGCCGACGGGGACCTGGCCGGCGTCATACTCGCGGGCCACGACGGACGCCGGGGCTATATCTATCACATGGCCGTGGCAGAAGACTACCGACGGCATGGCATCGGCTCGGCGCTGGTGGACCGGTGCCTCGAGGCGCTGAAGCACGAGGGCATCAACAAGGTGGCCTTGGTGGCGTTCAGGACCAACGACGCCGGGAACGCCTTCTGGGAGAGAATGGGCTTTTCGCTGCGCGACGACCTGAACTACCGCAACCGGGCGCTGAGTGAATTGACGAGGATCGATACGTGAACTTCTGATATATCGAGCTGTGCTCGATATATCAGAAGTTATCGAAAGGAGAGGATGTCTATGCCCAACGGCTTTCTGCCGGTGAACATGAAGGAAGCGCGCCAGCGGGGCTGGGACGCGCCGGACTTCGTGTACGTCACCGGCGACGCCTATGTGGATCACCCCTCCTTCGGGCTGGCCATCATCTCCCGCGTTTTGGAGAAGGCCGGCTATCGGGTGGCGATGCTGCCCCAGCCGGACTGGCACAGCTGTGAACCTTTCAGGGAATACGGCCGTCCAAGAATTGGCTTTCTGGTCACGGCGGGGGTCATCGATTCGATGGTCAACCACTATACCGCCGCGAAGAAGAAGCGCAGCGAGGACGCCTATTCCCCCGGCGGAAAGGCGGGCCACCGCCCGGACCGTGCCACCATCGTCTACTGCAACCGCATCCGCCAGGCCTTCGAGGACGTGCCCATCGCCATCGGCGGGGTGGAGGCGTCGCTGCGGCGCTTCGCCCACTACGACTACTGGGACGACCGGGTGCGCAACTCTGTGCTGGTGGACAGCGGCGCGGACGTGCTGATGTTCGGCATGGGGGAGCGCAGCGTGCTGAAGGTGGCCGAGTGGATGGCCTCGGGACGGGATTTTTCCGAAATGCGCGTTCCCGGCACCTGCGTGATGGCCGGGGAGGTGCCCGAGAGCTTCATCGAGATTCCCTCATGGGAGACCGTGTCAAAGGACAGGCGGGCCTACGCCGAGGCCTTCAAGGTGCAGTACGATCAGCAGGACCCGGTGCGGGGCAGGCCCATCGCCCAGAAGCACGGCAGGAAGTGGATGCTGCAAAACCCGCCGGACATGCCCCTGTCGCAGAAGGAGCTGGACGCGGTGTACGCGCTGCCCTACATGCGCGCATACCATCCGATGTATGAGAAGGAGGGCGGCATTCCGGCCATCGAGGAAGTGAAGTTTTCCATTGCCTCGGTGCGGGGCTGCTTCGGCGCGTGCAGCTTTTGCGCGCTGACCTTCCACCAGGGCCGTATCGTCACGGCCCGCAGCAAGCAGTCCATCGTCGAGGAGGGCAAGCTGCTCACCAGGCAGCCCGGCTTCAAGGGCTACATCCACGACGTGGGCGGCCCCACGGCCAACTTCCGCCGTCCCGCCTGCGACAAGCAGCTGAAGGCCGGGGCCTGCGCCCACCGGCAGTGCCTGTTCCCGAAGCCCTGCCCGAACCTGGTGGCCGATCACCGGGAGTACATCGACATACTGAAGACCCTGCGGGAGCTGCCCGGGGTGAAGAAGGTGTTCGTGCGCTCGGGCATACGCTACGATTACGTGATGGCCGACAAAAAGGGGCGCTTCTTGACAGAACTGGCGAAGCACCACATCTCCGGCCAGCTGAAGGTGGCCCCGGAGCACGTCAGTCCCCGGGTGCTGCACTACCTGGGCAAGCCGGACGTGGAGACCTACGACGCCTTCGTGCGCAGGTACAGGCAGATCAACGAGAACCTGGGCCTCAAGCAATACCTGGTGCCCTACTTCATGTCCAGCCACCCCGGCTGCACGCTGGACGACGCCATACTGCTGGCCCAGTACATGAAGCGCACCGGCCAGCACCCGGACCAGGTGCAGGATTTCTACCCGACCCCCGGCACGCTGTCCACGGCCATGTTTTTCACCGGCCTGGACCCCCGGGACATGACCCCGGTCTACGTGCCCCGGGACCCGAAGGAGAAGGCCATGCAGCGGGCGCTGATGCACTACTTCAAGCCTTACAACCGGGCACTGGTGCTCCGGGCACTGAAGCAGGCGGGCCGGGAGGACCTGATCGGCTGGGGGCCGGATTGCCTGATCCCCCCCTATGAAAGAAAGAACGGGGCGGAGAAGAAGCCCGCGGCCCAGGGACGGCGACGCGATGCCGGTCCTTCAGGGGGCAGGGGAGCGCCGGGCAGGTCTGAAAGGCGCCAGGACAGCGGAAGGCGCAGGACAGACGCAAAGCACAACGACACCGCCAGACATAACGCGAACGGGAGGAAAACACGATGAAAAAGGGCGACATCAAGCGGGTGCAGATACTGGACACCGCCGAGAGGCTGTTCTTCGAGCAGGGCTACGACCGCACCTCGGTGCAGGATATACTCAACGCCCTTCAGATGTCCAAGGGCGGCTTCTATCACTACTTCGACGCCAAGGACAGCGTGCTCAGGGCGGTCAGCGAGCGCCGCGCCCAGAGCCGCTTTAACCAGCTGAACGCCGCCATCTACGGCTCCCGCCGCAGCCCGGTGGAGAAGCTGAACATGCTGCTGGGTATGGCCAACCTGTTCCAGGCGGAGGAAACGCCCTTCGCCGCGCTGATGCTGAAGCTGTGCTATGTGGACAAGGACGCCACGATGAACGCCCATCGCCGCCGGGTGCTGGTGGACCGGCTGCTGCCCACGCTGAACGACGTGATCGCCGAGGGCGTGGCGGACGGCAGCTTCCACACCCGCCATCCGATGGAGGTGGGTCGGCTGCTGCTGCTGCTGGCATGCGACGTGAACGACGAGGCCTGCGGCATGCTGGCGGAGCAGCCGGACAATCCGGACGTGCTGCTGCCGATGCTGGAGCTGCTGAACACCTGGCGGGAGAGTGCGGAGAAGCTGGTAGGCGCGCCCTTCGGCACCGTCGTGCTGTTCGAGGTGGGGCAGCTGGTGGACGCCTGGCAGGCGGCCACAGCCATACTGAAGGAGGGTGAGTCGAATGAGTAAGCTGCTCGTGATGCTGCTGGTCGCGCTGCTCATGGGGATGCCCGCGCTGGCCCTGTCGCCGACGCCGTCTCCAGTGCCCGGCGACGCGCCCACAGAGGCCCAGGCGGTGGAGGCCCCGCCGGTGGACGACGCGCTGTCGCCTTCCTGGGACCCTACCATACAGCAGGCCGCCGGGGACCAGCGCCCGGGGGACGGCCAGGATGCCGTCGACCCCGATGCCACCCTGCCGCCGGTGCCCAGCGTGGTGATGGAGCTGGTGGCCCAGCAAAAGCCACTGACCGGCGTCAAGGTCGGCATCGATCCCGGCCACCAGGCCAAGGGCAACAACCAGAAGGAGACCATCGCCCCGAACAGCAGTCAAACCAAGCCCAAGGTGTCCTCCGGCACCGCCGGCGTGTCCACCCGCATCCCCGAATACAAGACCGTACTGGAGATCTCGCTGAAGCTGCGGGAGGCCCTGGAGGAGCAGGGCGCTGAGGTTTACATGACCCGCGAGACCCACGACGTGAACATCTCCAACCAGGAGCGGGCGAAGCTGATGAACGGCTACGGGGTGGACGTGGTGCTGCGCATCCACTGCGACGGCGCTGACAACCGCTCAAAGCACGGCATCGCCGTGTATTGCAGCAGATCCAACGCCATTGCTGCCGAGAGCTATCGCGCCTGCGAGGCCATACTGCCCGCCGTGTGCGCGGCCACCGGCGCAAAGAACAACGGCATCGTCTCCAACGACAACTATACCGGCCAGAACTGGTCCACCGTGCCCTGCCTGATGGTGGAGTGCGGCTTCGCCAGCAACCCCGAGGAGGACGTGCTGCTCAACAGCGAGGATTACCAGTGGAAGCTGGCCGAGGGGCTGACGCAGGGCATCATTGACTATATTGCGGCGAGGGACGGGCGCGCAAATTAGGAATGAGGAATGGGCTGTGTCGGATTCCTGTTCCGATATGTTATTTTTTCACTTCTTCCGGTATTTAACCGTCTGTGTAATTGACTTTCCCGGGGCAAACGGCTATAATAATTCGGTAAGCCGCTCGAAACCGGCTTAAAATGTGTGTTCGGAAGGTTGTAAACCTACGGTTTTGAACCTCCGGCTGCTGCCAAGTTTCGGCGAGATTTTTGTATAGGAGGTGCAACGCGTGTACGCAGTCATTAAGACCGGTGGCAAGCAGTACCGTGTTCAGCAGGGCGACGTTATCTTCGTAGAGAAGCTCAACGCTCAGGCGGATGAAGCGGTTACTTTCGATGAGGTTCTGCTCGTCGGTGATGCGGACCAGGCCAAGGTCGGCACGCCCGTGGTTGAGGGCGCAAAGGTCGAAGGCAAGGTACTGGCTCAGGTGAAGGGCAAGAAGATCGTCGTCTATAAGTACAAGGCCAAGAAGAACGAGCGCAAAAAGCAGGGCCATCGTCAGCCCTACACCAAGGTTGAGATCACGGCCATCGTCGGCTGATGAGACGCCTTGGCAACGCCGTCACCTTCTTCAGAAGGCCGGACGGCACTCTGATCGGGTATCGGGCCCAGGGGCATACGGGGTATGCCGAGGCCGGCCAGGACATCGTGTGCGCCGCCGTGTCGGCGCTGACCCAGAGCACGCTCAACGGCTTGCGCAGCGTGCTGAAGGCGCCGGTCATGTTCGACATCGACGATCAGGGAGCATCTTTGGAAGCGGAATTGACGCCGGAAGCCACAGGGGAACAGGTGAAGCAGGCACAGCTGTTGCTTGTCACCCTGCTGGAAGGGCTTCAGGCCATCGAGAGGAGTTATCCTCGAAACGTTCGCATATTCTTCGAAGAACGGAGGTAAAGCACATGTTCATGATGAATCTTCAGCTCTTCGCTCACAAGAAGGGAATGGGCTCCTCCCGCAACGGCCGCGACAGCCATGCGCAGCGCCTCGGCGTGAAGCGCGCAGATGGCCAGTTCGTGCTCGCGGGCAACATTCTCGTTCGTCAGCGCGGAACGAAATTCCATCCCGGCAAGAACGTGGGCATCGGCGACGACGATACCCTGTACGCGAAGCTGGATGGCGTCGTAAAGTTCGAACGTCTGGGCAAGACCCGCAAGCAGGTCAGCATCTATCCCAAGACGGAAGTTGCGGCGGAATAATCCAAATACGGATCAACGGGCGCGTCAAAGTGAGCTTTGACGCGCCTTTACCGTACCTGTAGGAGCAATATACCAATGCTGATCGGAACCGAGCCGCTGGATCTGCGGCTGACACTGATGGACAGCGCCCAGTGCTTCCACTGGGAAGCGCGCGAGGGGCGCTTCGGCGCGGCGATAGAGGGCGCGCCGGTGTGGCTGTGGCAGGACGAAACGGGCATCCACGCCGAGGGGGACTGCGGGGCCGATGTCCTGCGGCGCTACCTGGACCTGGACCGGGATTACGCCGCCATTGCCGCGGAATACGCCCACATCCCCGCCGCCCGGGAGGCCGTCGGGCTGTTTCACGGCCTGCGGGTGCTGAACCAGCCGGCCTGGGAGGCGCTGATCGCCTTCATACTCTCCGCCAACAACAACGTGGCGCGGATTCGCACGCTGGTGCGGGCGATCTGCGTCCGTTTCGGCCAGCCCCTCGCCGATGGCCTGTATGCCTTTCCCACGCCCGGGCGTCTGGCCGATTGCACAGAGCCGGAATTGCGGGCGCTGAAGGTGGGCTACCGCGCGCCGTTCCTGATCGAAACCGCCCGTCGGGTCCGGGACGGCTTTCCGCTGGACGCGTTGAGGTCCATGCCTTATGAAGAGGCCCACAAACAGCTGACCACCCTGCCCGGGGTGGGGGATAAGGTGGCCGACTGCGTGCTGCTGTTCGGCTGCGGCCACGCCGAGGCCTTCCCGGTGGACGTCTGGGTGGCCCGGCTGCTGCGGGACTGGTTTCACCTGACCTGCAACAGCCGCCCCGCCCTGGCCCGCGAGGCCCGCGCCCGCCTGGGCGAGCACGCGGGACTTATGCAGCAATTCCTGTTCCACGCCGCCCGGGTGGGGGCGATGGAGGTGGGAGAGGAAAATACTGATTTATCGAGCTGTGCTCGATGAATCAGTATTTGTACGTGTTCTCTTCCAATTTCATTCCAACAGATTCCCATAAATCTATTGAACGCCTGCCGTTTTTATGCTATCATAAAATATGTTGGATGGGTCGCGTTGCGCGACCTGCAAGCAAGTGGTAATTATGATGACGAGGTGAATACGATGAAACTGAGTATGCGGGAAATCCAGGAGAACCGGCAGGTGTGGCTGGACCACGGCTACGAGCTGCCCAAATACGACATCGCTGCGGTACACGCCGCCACCAAGGCGGCACCGGAGTGGATCCACTTTGGCGCGGGCAATATCTTCCGGGCCTTCATCGCCACCTTCGTGCAGCAGCTGCTGAACGAGGGCAAGCTGGACAAGGGCCTGATCGTGGCCGAGGGCTACGATTATGAGATCATCGACAAGGCCTATCGGACCTACGACAACCTGTGCCTGTCCGTGACGCTGAAATCCGAGGGCAGCATCGACAAGGTGGTCGTCGCCAGCATGGCCGAGACGCTGAAGATGGACCCTGCCGAGCCGGACTATGCCCGCATCCGCGAGGTGTTCCAGGCCCCGTCACTGAAGATGGCCAGCTTCACCATCACCGAGAAGGGCTACAACGTCAAGGGCGCGGACGGCGCGTTCTATCCCGCCATCGAAGCTGACTTTGCCGCCGGCCCCGAGAAGGTGCAGAGCTACATCGGCAAGGTCGCGGCGATGCTGTACGCCCGCTATCAGGCCGGGGCGCTGCCCATCGCCATGGTGAGTATGGACAACTGCTCCCACAACGGCACCCGTCTGTACGACGCCATCAACGCCTTCGCCGAGCAGTGGTGCGCCCGGGGCGTGGCCGACGCGGGCTTTGTGAAGTACGTGAACGACCCGGAGAAGGTGGGCTTCCCCTGGACGATGATCGACAAGATCACCCCGCGCCCGGACGCGAAGGTCATCGAGATGGTCAAGGCCGACGGCTTTGAGGGCGCAGACGCCGTCAAGACCGCCAAGGGCACCTTCGTGGCCCCCTTCGTGAACGCCGAGGAGACCCAGTACCTGGTGATGCAGGACTGGTTCCCCAACGGCAAGCCCAACATCCAGGACGCCCCCGGCGTGATGTTCGCGGACCGCGAGACGGTGGACAAGGTGGAGCGCATGAAGGTGTGCACCTGCCTGAACCCGCTGCACACCGCCATGGCGGTGTATGGCTGCATGCTGGGCTACACCCTGATCTCCGAGGAGATGAAGGACGCCCAGCTGCGCCGGATGATCGAGGTCATCGGCTACCAGGAGGGCCTGCCGGTGGTGGTGGACCCGGGCGTGCTGAACCCGAAGGTGTTCATCGACACCGTGGTCACGGTGCGCCTGCCCAACGTGTTCATGCCCGATTCCCCCCAGCGCATCGCCACGGACACCTCCCAGAAGCTGGCCATACGCTTCGGCGAGACCATCAAGGCGTACCTGAAGCGGCCCGACCTGAACGTGGCCGACCTGAAGATCATCCCGCTGGTTTTCGCGGGCTGGCTGCGCTACGCCATGGGCGTGGACGATGCGGGCAAGCCCTTCACGCCCAGCGACGATCCGGTGCTGCCCGAGGTGCAGAAGGCCCTCTCCGGCGTCAAGCTGGGCGACAAGGGCCCCTTCACCGAGGTGCTGCGCCCAATCCTCTCCGACGCCCACATCTTCGGCGTGGACCTGTACGAAGCGGGCCTGGGCGAGCTCTGCGAGCGCTACTTCGAGGAGCTGGTCGCCGGCCCCGGCGCGGTGCGGAAAACGCTGGTAAAATATCTGGGGTGAAAAGGCAACTACTGATTCATCGAGCAACAGCTCGATAAATCAGTAGTTGCATATTTGCGCCAAAGCGCCCGGACGGTTGCCCGGGCGCTTTGGCGCGTCAGCCGTGGATACATACCTCAAAGCCCTCCGACGGCGTGAGCGTGCCCGCACCATCGTCCCACCGCAGCGGGGTGAGGGTGTATTCGCCCCGCTCATAGCCGTAGCCGTCGCCGGCGTCGTCGTAGAGGTCAAAGCTGCCGTCCGCGCCGCGCCAGACGTGAAGCTGCAGCGGTCCCTCCGGCTTTTGGTCGGCGTATTGCAGGCCCTCCGCCATCGGGATGATCGCCCCGGCCCTGACAAACAGGGGGATGCGCTCCAGCGGCGCGTCCACGGTGACCTCCCGGCCGCCTGTATGGCGCTCTCCGGTCCAGAAGTCGTACCAGTCACAGCCGGCGGGCAGGTAGCAGGTCCGGCGCTCGGGTCGGTTCAGGGGTGCGCTGTTTCTGCCGTAGCGCATCGGCTCTGTCACCGGGCACACCAGCAGCGACAGGCCCAGCAGGAATTCGTCGGCGGTGGCCACCGCGCGCCTGTCCTCAGGGAAGTCGAACAGCAGCGGTCGCAGCATCATGCCGTTGTTTCGCCATACGCCGCCCGCCAGGGAATAGACGTAGGGCATCAGCCGGTAGCGCAGCTTTATGGTCGTCGCGATGGCGTCGTAGAAGGGCTCGCCCGGCGCGCCGAAGTTCCAGATCTCACGGGGCGTGTCGGTGCCGTGGGAGCGGAACATGGGCAGGAAGCAGCCGAATTGCAGCCAGCGCACGTACAGCTCCCGATAACCCAGGTCTGACACGCTCTGCTCGTAATCGCCCTGCCAGAACCACTTGGGCGTGGGGTCGTTGTCGCAGCTGCAGCCCCGGCCCCGCCAGTTCTCCCGCACCACGAAGAAGCCGCCGATATCCAGCGTCCACCAGGGGTAGCCGCTGGCGGCCATGGACAGGCCTTCGGCGATCTGGGCCTTCATCACGTCCCAGCGGGCGGAAATATCCCCGGACCACAGCACCGCGCCGTACCGCTGGCTGCCGATGTAGCCCGATCGCGTCAGGTTCAGCACCCGCTTCTCCGGGGCATCCCTGCGCTGGTTCTCGTAGATGCCACTGGCATGGGCCAGCGCGTACAGGTTGGCCTGGGCCGGGTCGAGGAAGCGCTTGTGCTCGTCGCCCACCAGCCTGAACCGCTCCCAGGGCTCCCGCCTGACCTCGCCGCCCCAGTCCGGGCCGGAGAAGGGCTCGGTGGAATCGCACCACCAGGCGTCGAAGCCGCCGTCGAACAGCTCGGTCTTCGCCTGTCGCCAGTACAGCGCCCGGGCCTCGGGGTTGAAGGCGTCGTAGGTGGACAGGTCGTTCAGCAACCAGCCCTTCTCGTTGAACTGCGCCCAGTCCGCGGTGCCGCTGTTCATGTTGGGCCAGACAGAGACCATGGCGTGGGCGTGCATGGCGTGGATCTCGTCCATGCGCTGCCTGAGGTCGCCGTAGCGCGACACGTCCACCCGCTTTTCGCCCCAGCGGTCCGCGCTCCAGGTGAGCCAGTCCTGCACCACGCCGTCCAGAGGCACCCTCAATTCCCGGTAGCGGCGCACCACGTCGGACAGCTCCTGCGCCGTGCGGTAGCGCTCCTTCGACTGGATGTAGCCGAAGGCCCACCTGGGCGGCAGCGCTGCGCGCCCCGTCAGCCGCCGCAGGCCGTCGATGACGGCGTCGAAGGGATTGGGGATGCCCTCGTCGCCGGTGATGACGCAGTAGTCCAGCTGGCTCACCGTGTCCAGGAACAGGTAGCTGCCCTCGGCGTCGTCCTGGAAGGTCATCAGGCTGCCGCAGTCCACCAGAAGGCCATAGCCCCTGTCCGACAGGAAGAAAGGCATGGGGATGCGCATGTTGTGCTGGTACAGGTAGCGGTTCTGGCGCCGGTTGTTCCACACGCCGTCCTCGCCCTGGCCCAGGCCGTAGATGCCCTCGTCAGGGTCGAAGTCGAAGCACAGCCTCGCCCGCCAGGCCCGGCGATCCACCACTGGCTTGAGATTCTTGATGAAGTTGCGCTCGCCGTCCACGGTCTTGACCCGTTCGATTTGCGGGGCTTCGCCGCCGGTGGTGTAGCGGATCACGTCCTGGGCCGAGAGCACGTGACCGGCCTCCCTCAGGAGAAGCTCGCCGGTGTCCGCCCTGCGCCAGGTCAGCCTGCCCGAGGCGCGGTCGTACGCCCCCAGCAGCTTGCCCGAGCGCAGCCACACGCATCTTTCGTCCTGCCCGCCGTCGGCAAAGTCGCCGACATCCTCCGGCAGCTCCGGGTCCTGCAGCAGCACAGGCGGGGCGATGGCGTCCGCCTTCGTATGCACGACGCGGATCGCCCCCGGCAGCACGGCCTCCAGGCGATAGAGGCCGTCGGTGGTTTTGAATTCGATCCTGCTAATCATAACACACCTCGCTAAGAAACTTATGGAGGGATTGACAAATACTGATTTGTCGAGCTGTACGGAAAGCTAACTTACCTGGAGGTATCGGGGGCGGAGCGCCCCCGATCTTCAATCGTACGCGGCGGCGTGTACGCCGCGGGCGGGGCGATTTTTGCGGCAGGGAGCCTGCCGACCAGAGCAAAAATCGTTTCCTTGCAGATTTGCCGCCCGGAAATCGCTTGCGATTT
>JAZOUD010000149.1:0-18439 GCA_045658005.1 Clostridia bacterium
CGCCGGTCAGGCCCAGTGAGAACTCGGTCATGGGCATCAGCAGGGCGTTGCCGCCGCCGGCCGCAGTGCCCTTGACGTTCATGGTGGGGCCGCCGGAGGGCTGGCGCAGAGCGCCGCCGACGTTCTTGCCGATCTTCGCGAGGCCCTCGATCAGGCCCAGGGAGACGGTGGATTTGCCCTCGCCCAGGGGGGTGGGTGTGATGGCGGTGACCTCGATGAACTTGCCGTCGGGCTTGTCCTTCAGGCGGTTCATGATCTTGATGAAGTCAAGCTTCGGGGTCTTGCCGTAGGGAATGATCTCCTCGGGCAGCAGGCCGAGCTTCTCCCGGAAATAATCCACCGGGGGCAGCTTCTTCTCGGCATTCTCAGCAATCTGCCAGTCTTTGTAGACGGTAGGATCAAGCATGTCGGTTTTCTCGAAGATCGTGGGATCAAGCATGGTCAGGTATCCTCCTTTATTGATTGCATTCACAATAGGGCGGTTGCTTGTCCTGCGCCTGCCTCTATCCTGTCAGGGCGCGGGACGCTCACCTGTCACTACCCATTAGTATACCACGATTATTCAAAGCAGTCAATAAATAGCAGTTTAATTATTACGGAAACAGGCCGATTTTGACGGAAAATGGACGACGATTGACAGCGGCGACGGGATGTGGTACATTGGTTTATATCATTTGAATTGGGAGTGTCTTAAATCATGCTGAATTACAAGGGTTTAAAGGGCACCTGCGAGCGCCTGATCGTCTCGGAGGCGCGGGTCGACCGGCAGGTGGACGCGCTGCTGGAGCAGCACGCCAAGATCATACCCGTCACCGGGCGGGCCAGCGAGCCCGGGGACGAGCTGGTGCTGGACTACGCGGGCTTCTGCGATGGCGTGCAGTTCGAGGGCGGCACCGCGCAAAACCAGTCCCTGGTGCTGGGCAGCGGCACTTTCATCCCGGGCTTCGAGGAGCAGCTCGTGGGAACGTGCCCCGGCGACGCGGTGGACGTGCGCGTCACCTTCCCCACCCCCTACCATTCCGAGGCGCTGGCCGGCAAGGCGGCCGTGTTCAAGTGCACCGTCAGGGAAATACGCCAGCGGGAAAAATACGCCCCCGACGACACCTTTGCCCGGGAGGTGGGCGGCTTCAACAGCTTTGACGAGCTGCGGGAGGCGCTCCGGCAGGGCATGCAGGCCTATGCCGACCGGCAGGCCGACGCGGACCTGAAGCTGCGGCTGCTGGACGCGCTGGTGGCAAAGTACGACGGCGAAGTCGACGAAGCCCAGGTCGAAGCCGCGCTGGAGGCGGAGATGCAGTCGCTTCGCGCCCAGCTCTCCCGCCAGAGCCTGACGCTGGAAGCCTACTGCCGCTTTACCGACAGGACCGAGGACCAGCTGAGGGCGGATCGCCTGCCGGACGCCAGGAAGCGGGTGACCCGCCAGCAGATCCTGCTGGAGATCATCGACGCGGAGGGCATCGAGGCCGGCGAGGACGACGTGGCCGAAGAGATCCAGAGGCTGTGCCGGCAGAACAACCTGACCCCCGAGCAGCTTTCCGCCCGCCTGGACGAGACCGCCCAGCGGGCCATCGTGCAGAACGTGCTGGCGGACAAGGCGCTGGAGCGGTTGAAGGCCTGCTCGGAAATCGAGACCGTGGAGAAGCAAGAGGAATGATCCCCCTGTGATGCATCGAGGCTGTGCCACTTCGGCACAGCCTCGATGTTGTATTTCCTATTCCCCCGGTTCCTCGCCGCCGCTTGCCGGTATGGTCTCCAGTACGAAATCCCTGAAGGCCGCCTGCTCCGGCGTGAGGTACCGCTTCTTGTGGACAAAGTACAGGTGATAGGGCATCGTTCCCTCGATGGGAAAGGAGAGCAGCCTGCCCTCGGCCACAGCCTCGCGCACGGCTACCTCCGAGATCACCGAAATGCCCACGCCGGCGGCGACCAGGCGCATGATGGTCTCGGTATCGTCCACCCCTGCCACCACGTTCAGCTTGACATCGGGGATGTTCAGCTTCGACCAGCGCAAAAACTCCTGCTGGAGGGTGGAGGTGCTGCTGCGGGTGATCAGCCGCTCCTCGCCGAACAGGGCATAGGGAAAGGTGTCGCTGCCCAACTGCCTGAACCGGGGCAGGTTCGGCGTGATGACCACCAGGTTCGCCATGTCGCAGTGCTTCACCGCGTAATCGGAATTCATCAGCTTCATCGTGCAGAAGGCAAACTCCGCCGATTCCGTTTGCAGGCGATTCAAAATCTCGGAATGGGCGCAGGTGATGAAATTGAAGCTGACATCGGGAAAGCGCCGGTTGAACTGTATGACGCGACCCGTCAGATAGTAGCGCACGATGTAGGGCGTGGCGATGATGTTGATGGTCCTGACATCCTGGTTTGCCCGGCTGAGCGCAAATATGCTGTCGCGGTTCAGCTTCAGCATCTGCCGGGCATAGCCGTAGAAGGTCCGCCCTGCGGGGCTCAGCTCCATGCTGCGGGTGGTTCGGTTCAAAAGCCGGGTGCCCAGCTCCGATTCCAGGTTGCGAATGTGCACCGTCACCATCGACTGGGAAAGCTGCAGGCGCTCGGCGGCATTGGAAAAGCTGCCCTCGTCCACGGCGGCCACAAAGGATTCAAGCTGTTTAAAGTCCATTGCGCTGTTCTCCAACCTATCAATGAATACAATTTATTATAAATGATTCTTCATAAATTGTCAAACGAAAAGGCGACAAAACTGTCGCCTTTTCGATCACATCCGCCGCTTCAGGTCGGAAATGAGTATGTCCCCCACCACCGTCCGGTCCTCTGCGGAGAAGGCCTTGGGAAAATTATCCGAAAACAGTATCTGGCTGTTGGGCGGGAATTCATCGTCCCCCTCCCAGACGATCAGCCGCACGTCGTATCCGGGCATGATCTCCAGCTGGTAGGACGCGTCCCCCTTGTCCAGGGGAATTGCCGGCAGTTGGGCCGCGGCGGCCCTGAAGGCGTCCAGGCGCGTGCCAAAGGTGAAGGCCGCCCGGTTCAGGCAACGCCCGGTGAAGGGCTTCAGGTAGACCTCCCCCCAGGGCATCTCCCGGTATGGCAGAAATTCGCCCGTCCCCACCGACCGCCGACCCTCCAGCAGGTAGCGGATCAGCAGCATCTGCGCAGGCAGGTTGTAAAGCGCGAAGCCGTCCGCCGCGGCGCTGCTTATGGAGAACTTCGGCCAGGTGATCCGGTAATCCACGTACAGAAGGCGCAGCGTGAGCACCCTGGCGTCGGGATCGTATCTCACCCCGCAGCGCTCCGCCGCCTCGACGGGGTCCAGCTGTTCAAACAGGCCGGTATAGTGCTCAAAGGGCACGAGCTCCTTGTGGTTTTCAACATTCGGCATGATGGCAGTCCTCTCTCGTTGGTTTTTATCACGGCCACCACCGCTCCAGGATCTCCGGCAGCTCCGTGCCGTTCGTCCAGGCGCCCTGCATGGCCGCAAGGGAATCCACATTTCCGATGATATTGGCCTTGCGCGTGTTTCGCAGCTTTGGCAGGCCGTCGGCGGGCCCGTCCGTAACGACGATGCAGCGATTGCAGTCGTACAGGAAATCCCGGCTGATCCTCTGGACGCCGGCGGGTATGAAGACGAGCTGCAGCTCCGGGCAATCGCAGATCGACCCGTTGCCGAGGACGGCCACGCCGTCGCCGAGGCGGACGGTGCGCAGGATCGGGTATCCGCAGATGACATCATAGCCGATCTCCGTGATGCCATTGCCGATGATGACGTCCGTCACCGACTCGACCGTCATGCTCTCGCCTTCCACGAGGGCGCGCATGTCCGGCCCGTACAGCTTGCCCTCCCCGCCGATGTAGATCGCCCCGTCCCCCAGGCGCTGGATATACAGTTCCTCATTTCCCCTGGAATAGGCCACATCGGCAGTCCAGCGTATGATATCCCGTCCGTCGACGCACATGTACAGCAGCAAGCCGAAGATCAGCGCCAGGACGGCGAGAAACACGCGCTTTCCGCCTTCGTTCATCATCAGTCGATCGTCCCCTCCTGCACCAGCAGCGAAACGTCGCTGAACGCGCCCGTCTGCCGCAGCTCCCGGATCAGGCCCGCGCTGTCCTTCACCTTGCGCACCTCGACGATCAGGTTGACCGCGTCGTTGTGCACGCTCTCGGTGCGCACGTTGTACCACTTGGCGTACTTCTTCACGATGTCCATGGTCTGCTTCTCGTCATAGGGATAGCTGCCGTCCAGCACCAATATGCGGTTGCGGGCCACCCCGGGCACCTCGTCCGACAGCAGTATCGCGATGCCGAGGATCAGCGTCAGCGGCAGGGCGATGAAGTACAGCCCCGCGCCGCAGATGATGCCCGTGGCGATGGACCAGAACAGGAACACCAGATCCAACGGGTTTTTAATGGCCGTCCTGAAGCGCACGATGGACAGCGCGCCCACCATGCCCAGTGACACCACCACGCTGGCCTGGATCGTCAGGATCACGGACACGGTGATCACCGACAGCGCAACCAGGGACACCGCGAATTCCTTGGAAAAGAAGTACTTCCTCGACTTGAAGTAGTAGACCGCGCAGATCACCAGCGCGATCGCAAGACACACCAGCATCGCCAGCACCGCATAGCGGAAGGTGATTTCCGTATTGGCGTAGGATGTCAGAAAGCCCTTCTTGAAGATGTCCTTGAAGCTCATTAATCTATACCTCCATAAGTATTGATGATATATGTCTGACGCAGGCGAAAGAATTCTCTGACCTGCTCGCAGCCTGCATAAAACAACTCGTCCATGTCGTACTTTCCGTAAAAGCGCTGGTACTTCTTCTCGATGGCCTCCGCCATGTCGGACTCATAGGCGTCTATGAAGGCGTCCGTGCGCTCCGGCGCGAAGTTTTCCCTGGCCAGCTGCACCAGCTTTTCGGAGAAGCGCCTTGAAAAATCCTCGTTCTGCATCAGGCTGGCAAGCAGCGCGTCCAGGTTGCAGGCGCGCCGCAGCGTATCCTCTTCGGCGTTCGCAACGCGGGTGGTGTGGTCCAGGTCAAACAGCATCCATCGCCACCGCCCGTCGGAATACGCGTTGCTCGCCTCATGCCGGCTGCGCCAGAGGGCAAAGTTGTTGGTGGGCCAGTCGGTGCTGGCGACGTAGACCTCGGCGGCATAGTAGTCGATGCACGCCTGCAGGTCGATGAGCTCACCGGCCCGCGCATAGGCCTCCGGGGATCGCATATCGTTGTCCGCGATAAACGAAACCATGTCCTCGTAGAGCTTCAGGTCCTCATCCTGCCCGATCTCGACCTTCCCCATCTTGATCGATACGATGTTGTCCTTCTTAACGCCGTATACCTGATTCAGATAATCGGGCTTGAATCGCGTACAGAGCCAATAGACGCCCCAGTATTCGCCGTCCAGGAACAGCGCGCACGGGCAAAATTCCTGGTCGGCCACGTCCGCGTCATCGCTCATCGCATGGATCATGTAATCCCTGAGCATCAGGTCGTTGGCGCCGTTGTACAGGTTCAAGCGGTTCAGACGGTATTCCCTGTCGAACAGAGCGCCGGTATCGAAGGCCGGGCAGCCGTATTCCTTGCGGGCGTAGATGTTCAGATTCTTCGGCATGTGGGAGCGGGTCGCCCGGCCCTGCACCCGTATGCCGCAGGGGCCGGAAAAGACGGGTTCGCCATTGGCGTCAAAGCAATGCACGACCGCCTCGCGCTCCCATTCCCTGCCCCTCTGCCTGTAATTGGCCGGCCAGGAGAACACGCCGGGCTCGCCGGTATACTGGACGATGCCGTCCTTCAGGGATTCCCTGAACTTCGCGCCCAGCACATAGATGCCCTTCTCATCGTCAAACAGGTTGGCGGGGTCTGTGACGATGGTCATGACGTTCACGCCGGCATAGCCGGTCTTTTCGCCGTAGCCCACGAAATAGACGGCTGTGGACACCGGGCTTGCGTTGCCGGAGGCGTCGATGCTCACGGCCCGCACCACCGTCGCCTTGTCCACAGGCGCCTTGGGTATCCGGTATTTTAGGGTCTGCCTGACCCCGTTTTGCTTCAGCAGCGCCTTGTCGTAGTAGGCCGAGGTATCGGTGACGGCACTGTACACGTTTTCCTTCGGGCTGGCATCCTCTATGAGGATCGGCCCGGTATACAGCGTCGAGTCGGCGTCGGGGTCGGTGCAATCCAGGGTATAGTAGATCGGGTTCCCATCGCCCGTCATCTCGAGCATGAAGGCGTCATCATAAAAGCCGGAGGGCTGGGAGAAGGCGACCTCCGAGCGCATGCCCTTCTCATCGTCGCTCTGGTTAAGGGCGAATGCCAGCATGCTGGCCAGGGCCGCGACGCCCAGGCAGCAGCTCAGCAGGGTCTTCCATCGAAGCCTCAACATCGGCGCCTCCCGTTTTTTTCAATCGATCCAACCGTCAACGCCACCAGCGCGCCAGCACGTCCGGCAGGTCGGCGTCGCCGCCCATCGCCGAGCGCAGGCCATCAAGGGAATCCACCCCGGCGACGATGCTCTCCGGCTTCACGTTTTCCAGAGCCGGCAGGTCTTCGGGCCGGGCGTCGGTCACCACGCGGCACTGATCGCACCCGTAGAGGAAGCCCGCCCCGATCTCCCCGGCCCCCGAGGGCAGGTACAGCCACTCCAGGGCCGCGCAATAATTCAGCGCCCCCGGGGCGACCCGGGCCACGTCGCTGCCCAGCTTCAGCGTCTGCAGGTATCTCATGCGAGAGAAGGTCTTGTAGCCGATCTCCGTGATGTCCTCTCCCACGATGACGTCCCTGACCTCGCTTGAATGGATGTCGGCGGCCCTCAGCATCGCCTTCAGGTCGTTGGCGTATAGCTTGCCCGCCCCGTCGATGCGGATGACGCCGCCCTTCCCCCGGCTCAGGGAGAGCGCCATGTTGCTCCTGGGGTATTCCCGTTCGATGGCCATCCAGCCATCGACGGACCGGCGGGCAAACAGGACACAAAGCAGCGCAAAGCACGCCGCCAGCGCCACGAGGAAAACCCGCTTTGCCCCATTGCCCCTCATTGTGCCGACCTTCCCTTCCCGGAGATCTCACGGAAGCTCATTGACCCTGCCCCCTATGGCCCTGCAGCCCAGATAGAATTTTGAAAAGGTGGTCTGGCGCATGTGGCCGCTGTCGATCAGCTGGTAAATAACGTCCGGCAGAAAGTCGTCGTACTTGACCTCCAGCACGTGATAGCCGGTGGGCAGCACCGCGATCCTGGACGTCCTGGCCTCGAAGATGTCCCGGACCCGGTAGGAGGCAGATATATACCTGTCGAAGGTGATTCTGACGTTCCCCGCCGGGTAGACGTAGGGCTTGCGCACGTATTCTCCCAGCATCACCGGGCGCAGCCCCGCGGTTTCCCGCTGCACGATCCACTCGTCCAACAGCGGGTGTTGCCCGAGGCGGTCCGAAACGGACTGGCCCGCCAGCATCCTCGCGCAGGTCTCCCGGTCGATCAGGCAGCTCCGCTTGCCCGTCATGCCCCGGTTCTTGATCTTTTTTTCCAGGCAGATGCGCGCGTCGGAGCAGTTGTAAGCGCGGATTCGGAACTTTTCACGGGGGTCTACGCCATCCTCGTTCTCAAAGAAGCGGCTTCTCTGGTAGTCGTCAAAATAGACGCTGCGTATCAGGTATTCGCCGTTTTCGTCAGCATAGGGGTCCGGCTTCATCACCGCCCTGAGCTTCTGCTCGACGATCCTCAGCTCCAGGTCGCTGCAGATGTACTTTAGCTCGTGTCGGTACCTGTCCGCCTCAAGTACCGTTTTATTTCTTCTTCCCACCGTATTTCTCCATGACATAATCATACCTCAGCCGGAAAAACTCCTTGATCTGCCCGCAGGCCTTCATGAAGTCCTCTTCCGTCCTGTCATTCATGAACCGGATGTATTCGTTGCCCATGGCACGGCGCATCCGCGCCGCGTATTCGTCCACAAAGGCATTCACCCGCTTGGGGTTGAAATTCTCCTTTGCCAGCCTGACCATCCGCCTCACGAGTGCCCGCCTGAAGGTCCGGTTATCATAGAGGCTGGCCAGGATCGGATCCCGCTTGGTGGTGCGATTGATGAAATTATTGTCCGCGCGCGCGGTGTCCATCGACAGGTTGACGTCAAACAGCACCCACCGCCACCTTCCGTCCGCGTCCGGCTGATCCGACGCATTGCGTACGCGCCACAGGGAGCGATTGTTGCCCGGCCAGTCCGTGTTGCAGATGTACAGCTCTATCGCGTAATAATCGATCCAGCTCTCCATGTCCACGAGCTCGCACACGCGCTCATAGTTCGCCTCGTCGCTCATATCGTTGTCGGCGATCATGTACAGCATATCCTTGTAGGCTTTGAAATCTGTATCGTCGCCAACCTCGATGTGATCGACCTTGGTCACGATCACATCGTCGAAGCCATACTTGCCGGCGAAGTAGTCCTCCTTGAACCGGGGGGTCAGCCAGTAGACGCCCCAATATTCACCGTCCAGGAACAGCTCATAGGGCTCATACTCCCGGGTCAGCACGTCACAATCCGCCACGAGGGTGTTGACCAGCAGATCGTGGATCTTCGTCTCCACGCCCTGACCGCCCGCGTTCAGGTTCAGGCTGTGCAGCTGCCAATCCTCGCCGAACAGGGGCAGCGCCGGTATCGTTTCGCTGCCATAGCGCTTTCGGGCGTAGATATTCAGGCTCTTGGGCAGCATATACCGGCTTGCGCCGCCCTGTATGCGTATGCCGTAATTGCCGGACAGCGTCAGATTGTGGGCGGTATCGAAGAAACAGACGTGCGCCTCCCGCTCCCACTGGCTGCCCTTGTTCTTGTAATTGCCCGCCCAGTTGCCGAAGTTCGCAATCGCCGGCGGCACGCCCGCGCCCTCCACGAGGGTATCGTCGAAGGTCTTGCCCAGGACATAGATACCGCTGTCGAAGTCGAAGAGGTTGTCGGGGTCGGTGGTGATGGAGATGATGTTCATGCCGTCATAGGCTTCCTTTTTGTTGAAGCCGACGAAATAGACGCCATTGACGATGTCGCTGCGGTTGCCGAAGGCGTCGATGCAGACGGCGCGAACGACCATGGCCTTGTCCACGGGCTGCTTCGGCGTCGTAAAGCCGTACCTGGGCTCCCGACCGGCAACCTTGAGTATGTCCGACCTCAATTCGATGCAGACATCCTCGATCATGCTGTAGACGTTCGGGTTAGAGCTGGCGTCCTCGACCAGTATGGGCCCGGTGTACAGCAGGGAATGCTCGTTGGGTACCGTGGAATCCAGCGTATAGCGGATCTCGCCCCTGTCACAGGCCATCTCCAGGTAAAACGCATCGTCGTAGAAGCCGGATTCCCTGGAAAGCATCACCGGCGCGACGCCCTCGCCGACGTCCCGCGCGCCCCGGCCCGGTTCGAAAACCGCCAGGGCCACGAGCACCGCCGCGCCAACCAGGCAAAGGGCCACGCCCCTCCATCTATGATTCAATCCGAAGAACCTCCACTTTCAAGCGATCATAGCCTCAGGGGTCGGCCGCAGGCGCGACCTTCCCACTCCCTGTCAGTTCGAACAGCGCCGGTTCCTGTCGCGTGTCCTCGCCGTTGAGGTTGTATTCCATGCAAAAGTAATCGCTGACCGCGCGCGCCAGGGGCGCGTCCTCGTCCACGTAATGCAGAAGGCCCTCGCGGTCATAGAAGGCGATCCGCCTGGTCTCCTCGGCCGTTTCCGAACCGACATTGGTGTATACCGCCACATCCCGGTTCATATCCAGGATGTACCTGTAATAGTAGGACAGCGGCACCCCGGCGGCGCGCAGCACGGCGGGCATCAGGCAGCACAGATCCATGCTTTCCGTCCGGGGCAGGGCCTCGTCCTCCAGATCCAGGGGATAGTTCGCCCAGATGTAGAAGGGCGTCTGCTTGCCCATGCGCTCGGCCAGCGCCCGATCCTGCCATTTGCACAGGCCTTCCAGCTCGGGCAGGAAGCTGGGCGAATGGTCCCCCACCATGCACACGACCACCCGCCTGCCCGTCCGTTCATACAGCTCGGTGTAATACTTCTGCATGAATTCGATCATCGCGTCGGTATACGTCAGGCAGGACAAGTATTCGTTGATCCTGCCGACCAGTGCCTCGTCTGCCGTGGCAGGATGGCTGTGGACCAGCGCCTGTTCGGGGCGGTTGTTGGTCCAGTCGCCGTGGTTCTGCATGGTGGCCAGGAAGGCGAAGCGGGGGCCGTCCCCCGGCAGCTCGTCCATGAAGCGGATCAGGTTCTTCAGGGCCGTCGTATCCGTGATCTCGTGATCCTTGTTGCGATCGGCATAATACTCCAGCTCCGTAAAATCCTGTATGAAGTGGGTTTGGTCGATGCCCATCTGCGACCAGCTCATGCCCCGGTGATAGTTCTGGGATTCGTGGGGATGGGCGGCGACGGTAGCATAGCCGAGCTGCTTCAGGTAGCGCGGCAGGGTGACCGTGTCGGAGAAGTTCAGGCGGTTGAAGGGGGCATAGGCGTTGATCAGTGTCATGGAGTTGCCCGTGAGCATCTCATACTCCGTGCCGTTGGTGCCGCCGCCGGTGAGCGGAACCTCCGCATAGCCCTTGATGGCGTTGTCCAGCGCCCGGTAGTTCGCCAGATAATCGACGTCCGCGCCGGTATCGATGTACCGGTCCAGGTCGTACCAGGTCTCGTTGAGGATCATCACGATGTCCGGGTAGGCGTCGCTGGCTTCCGCTGCGGCGTCCGCCTGCTGTCTGCGCGCCGCTTCGGCGAGCTCGGCGATGCGCCCGTCCGAATAGCCGTCGGGCCTGTACACCGAGAACTCCATATTGGCCAGCGTCGACTCCACCGTACCGGACAGGTATCCGATCTTCGCGTAGAGGCTGCCCCAGCTCCAGATGTTGTCCTGCCGCTCGATGATCGGGACCGCAGAGAAATAGCTGAAATACAGGCTGACCGCCGCCGCCAGCAGGCAGGCCAGCCGGTTGACCCAGCGCTGCCTGCGGGTAAACAGGCCGCGCAGGGGCCTTGCGCACAGCCAGGCCAGCACGCAGCAGGCCGCGGCAGCCGCCTCCAGCAGCAGTATGCGCCCCGCGACGGCGTCCACGGACAGGTCATAGCTGCCGATCACGCCCGTGACGGTGCCGACGTTGTGGATGTCCTCCACCGTCAGAAGCGCCCCGTGGTACTTCATCGTGTAGTGGTTGGCGATAGCCAGCAGCGTCATCAGCACCGTCACCGTCAGGCCCGCCGGCAACCAGTGCCCGATCAGCGCCCGGAGTATCAGGATCAAGCTGAATATCGCCAGCACGTTGACCATCGCCCGGATCGGCCACTGCCGGGCGGCCAGGTAGGCAAATTGGGCGTAGGCGTCCATGGACGTCTCCAGCGCCAGCCGCAGCAGGAAGGGCACGGCCAATGTGGAAAGTATCGCAGGCGCGACGCGCCAGCTGCGGCGAAACGCGGTCTGAAGGCGGCGGTAGCCCCAATCCAGCCCGTAGAGCAGCAGGCATGTCATCACAAGGAAGATCAGGTAGCTTAAGAGGGCACGGCCTGTGCCGGCGTAGACCGACGCGGCTACGTGGTAATAATACATCGCCACGTAGAACTGCGCCATCCAGAAGGTCGTCCATTTCCGGCCGATGAACTTGAACGGCCCGGACAGGGCAGTCAGCGCCCGGTTGTCCGGCAGTCCTTCAGCCAAATGAGCAACGCGCCGCTTCAAGGCGCCATCGCCCTGGAACAGCAGAAAGCCCAGCGCATGGGCCGACGGCCCGGCCACCGCAGCGATCCGGTATACCCGCGCGTTGTACATGAAGGGCAGCACCTTCAGGTACAGCACGGCCTGGAGGGCGATCCCGCCGAGAAGCACCGCCACCGCCAGGCCCGTCCCCCGCTTCCGCTTCGCCATCGGGAACAGCGCCGCGCAAAAGGCGCATATGGCAATGGACGAAATCAGCCAGGTGCCCTCGTGGATGTTGTTGGACAGGGCGAGTATCGCCCGGCTGACGTTCAGGAAGCCCAGGTTCCTGAACATCGGGCAGTAGATCGGGGATTCCGAGATCTCGCAGAAAAACAGGCCGCCGATCAGCACCAGTGGCGCGCAGACCTTCCAATAGGAGATATAATATCCCAGCGCACGCCTGAGGGGCGAAGCCGGCGCTTCATCCCCGGATTGCGCCGCATGCGCGCCTTCGATGAAGTAGAGCAGCGCCATGCCGATCAGGAACGCCGTGCCGGAGGTCATGAATCCCGTCGGAATCGCGGTCAGCCACTGCGTCGGCAGCCGGGTGGGGTCGCCAAACAGGATGAACCACAGTATCCCAAGGCAGGCCAGGCCCTGTATGGCGTTTCCAAGGTCCCTTCTCTTCGGCAAAGCGATAAACCTCCGTTGAAAAACAGTGCTCAGGAAACACTCAGCGCCGATTGCGTCAGATGCCCTTCATCTGGCCGTGAACGTATTCGATGATCTTCATGCGCATGGCTTCCTTGTATTCCGTATACTGTTGCGCCGTCAACGCCCTGGACGCGGTGTTGAAGCAGACGCTGTCCACGACGCAGCCCAGCTTGTTGTCATAGACCACGAAATGGACGCCCTGGCCCGGGGCATCGTAGCGCTTTGCGTCGATGACGATCGAACCAGCAGACCTGGACCCGGTCTTCCTGCTGTTCAATTTGCAATTCAGCCCGTTCTCCAGGTCGACCTGGAGGGAACAGGACCGCCTGTCATTGCGCTCTTCGATGATCCTGCCCTGGCTGGAAACGCTCACATAGGCCGCGTTCCCCTTCTTTCTCAGGTCGAGCTTTGTGCCCGTGGTCTTCTCGAACGCCTGCTGGGCCTCGTCGCTCCAATACTTGCCCAGGCCGTTTGACACGATGGTGAAGAGCACATAGTCGCCCTCCCGGACGCGCTCGAGATACTTCACAAGGTCGTATTCCAGCTCCAGGTCCAGGTATTCCATTTCCTCGGCGAACACCTCGTTCTGATACGACCACTGCCGGTCCCACTGCGCATTGGGTTTTGATGCCAGGCCGAAATCCTCCTGGAGCCACTTCAGTACCCTGGCGGTGATCTTCTTCGTGCCGCGATAGTTGACATGCTCGCCACTGTCGTTGGAATCCTTGAACCAGTCCAGGCCGATGTCCTCATAGCACATATCGAGGAATTTCACGCCCATCTTCCCGGCCAAAGTCTCGGTCATCACGTGCTTGTTGTAGCTCCAGTAGCCCCTGTGCTCGGTGGTCGTGCATATGGGCACCTTCATGAAGACCAGCTCCGCTCCGTGTTCCCGGCACAGCTGCTGCATCTTCATCAGGTAGGGCTCGTTGGCCTCGATCGCGTCCTGGAGCTTCTCCTTGCGGTCATCGTCGCTGGCATAGTCGTCGTTCGGATCCAGCATGGCCTTGACGATCTTATAGTTCTCCTTTTCCACGGGCACAAAGTCGAAGGTCGCCACGTAGCCCTTGCGCTGGTAGAGATCCTTCATGTACATCTCTACATGATCCTGCTCCGTCAGCAGGTAGTTCGAGTGGTACCTGAGCAGGGGGATGACCGAGCTCAGGATGTATTTCCAATCGTTTCCCCTGTCCTGCAGCTTCGCGATCTCGGTCATCAGCTCCCATTTTTCCTTGATCCTGTTCCAGGGGAGGCTGTTGACCATTTCCTCGTACTTCGCGGCGCTCTGCATCTCCTTTTCTGTATAGAAGAAGCCACTGGCGTCGACCACCACCAGCTTGGGCGACTGGTTGTGCAGTATGGCCCTGAGCAGGTGGTATGCCACCGGGATGCGCTGGTTGGTGCTCGCCATGTTGTAGGCGCGAACGCCGGCGATGTCGTACATCGTCATCGGGGAAATCGAGCAGAAGGTCTGGCTCGTGCCGAAAAAGACGGCGTCAATGCTGCCCTTGGGCTCGTTGAAGGCGCTTCTGATGCCCTTGAGGGAGCGCCGGTTGTGCTCCGGCCAGTCGAAGTCCGGCGTGACCACGTCCTGGACCCATGCCAGGGTGGCAAAGAGCAGCAAAAAGAACGCGATGGCGCCCGCCGCCCTCTTGATCTTTATACTCATGATTGATGAACCATCCTCCAGCAGACCGGCATAAAATCAGAAGCCGGCATAGACGAATCCGGTCAGGTCGAGGTTTATGCCATAGACGCCGAAAAGCACCACGGCCACCACCGCACAGATGACGAGGCCCCACCTGAACAGCAGGTTCTGCCTTTCGATCGTCTCGCGGATGTGCACGCCCTTCTCCTGCAATATGCTGACCGTCAGCAGTACGAGCACCGCCACGAACAGCACAAACAGCTCCCATGCGTCCAGGCCCAGCTTGAAGAGGGTGCCGTCGGTCAAGGCCCACCAGTTGCGGGCGGTGAATATGCTCCTGAAGATGCGCCCCGCTTCAGGCAATCCGTTGGCCTTGAATATGATGCGCCCGGCCATGATCAGCGCCAGCGTGCGAACGCGCTGCCACAGCCGCCAGCTGAAGCAGTCCGTGCGAATGCTGAATTTGTCGATGATCCACTGGAAAACGGGCTCCAGCTGCATGCCCAGCACGATCAATATGCCCTGGTACATGCCGAAGGCGACGAACTGCGCCCCTGCCCCGTGCCATATGCCGTTGAGCAGCCAGACCAGCACCATGGCCAGATAGGTGGGAAGCATCTTGCCCAGGGCCGGGCCGAAGAGCTTGCGACAGTGCCTGCCCAGCGCCTGGGATGCCCTGGAGATGGACAGCGGATAGAATACATAATCCCTGAACCAGGTTCCCAGCGTGATGTGCCACCTGCGCCAGTACTCCGCGATGCTCCTGGAAAAATAAGGCCGCTCAAAGTTGAGGGGCATGGTGATGCCCAGCATCTCGGCAGAGCCGCTGATGATGTCCATGCCGCCGGAGAAGTCGGCATAGATCTGTATGGTATAGGCCAGCGCGCCGAGGATGAAGATCACGCCCTGGTATTTTGCTGAATTGCCAAAGATCGTGTCGGAGACGCTGACCACCCTGTCAGCGATCACGAGTTTCTTGAAGAAGCCCCAGAGCATGCGCTGCATGCCGAACTTTACCCTGCGATAGTCGAAATCATGGGGCTCATAGAGCTGGTGGGCCGTTTCCCTGTAGCGGCAGATCGGCCCCTGCAGGATCTGTGGAAAAAAGCACAGCCACAGCAGCAGCTTGAAATAGTTCCTTTGAACCTCGCACTTGCCTCTGGTGAGGTCGACCACGTAGCTGATCGCCTGAAGCGTGTAAAAGGATATGCCCAGAGGCAGCGCCAGGTGAACGAGGCTCAGGTTGGCAGAAAAGCTGCGGTTGAATGCTTCGATGAACAGGTCCGTAAACTTGAACGCCACCCAGATCGCGATGTTGACCGCAGCAACCAGAGCGGCCCAGAATCGCTTGTCCCGCTCGCACTTTTTTTTCAGCGCCCGCCTGCCGTCTTTATCGAGCCCGGGGTTGGCGTCGAGCTGTTCGAGATAGCGCCTCTGGCGACGATCGATCAGCAGGCCGCCGACGTATATGCTCAGCGAGGTCAGAAGCAGCCAGACGATCATCCGCCTGCCACAGTACAGGTAGATGACCAGGCTGGCCCCCAGCAGCATTACCCAGCGAAAGCGGCGTGGCGCGATGAAGTAAACCAGCGCCACGGCAGCCACAAACGCCAGGTAAAACAGAGATACGATATTCATGGATAATGCCCTCTCGCTCCGTTATTCGTTGCTCAGCTTTTCGATCAGCTCCAGCATCGCTTCAACGGTGTTAAAGTTATCCGGTTCGAGGTCGTCCACATCGATTTCGATGTCGTAATGCTCGTTCAGCTCATTGACGATGGAGATGATATCGAAAGAATCCAGTATGCCGTCGTCGATCAGCTTCTTCTCTTTGACAAAATCCACCTTAGGGCAAATACCCTTAAGAATGCTCAGCAGCTCGTCCATGTTTTCTCCTCCCGTCCTGTCTTGGTTTGGCCTCGGCTTCACAGGGCACGGTGCGCGTCGGCCCGTCGTATGATGAAGGCATTATCCATAAATATCTCTTGTTCAGGCGTCGCCGGCGCTTTTATTCCAGCGCAAGCAGCGCGTCAACAGCTTCCTCGGTCAGGTCCGAGGAGAGCAGCGGCCAGTTTTCAAGGATCTTTTCCCGCTCCCAGTCCCACCACTTCAGGCGCAGCAGCTTTTCGATGACCGGCGCTTCAAAGCGGTAGCGTATGACCCTGGCGGGCACGCCCGCGACGATAGCGTAGGGCGGAACGCTCTTTGTCACAACAGCGCCGCTGCCGATGACGGCGCCGTCGCCGATCACCAGTCCGCTCTTGCGGGGAATCAGCGCGCCCACGCCGATCCAGACGTCGTTGCCGACGCGGACGATTTCCTCGTCCTGGTGCATGGACAGCTTGCCCCCCAGCTTGTTGAGCAGGCGATAGGACGGCATCATCGACGCCGCGCGATAGTTGTGCTCGTTGCCGCCGATTTCCACCTTCCGGGCGATGCAGCAGTATTTCCCGACCTCGGCCCACATGATGCCCACGTCCGCGCCGGTATAGGTCATGTCCCCGATGACGGCGCTTCGGATCAGGTTGCGCTTCTCGATGTCCACATAGCTGCCGATGGTGGAATTCAGCACCACGCAATCGTGGTCGATGGTGGAGCGCTTGCCCAGGGTCGTATTCTTGACGACGGCGTCATCGGCGACGGATTTGATCAATGCCATATCTGTACCCCTGTCCTTTCCGATTACAGCGGCGGAAGCTGGCTGTAAAGCACCTTCTGGGAAGTATTCCTCGGTATGGCGGGAATGGTGTCCGCCTTTTGCAGCTTGCGGTTGATGTCCATCTCATTGAACACGTATTCCACCGCTTCGTCCTCAAGGGCCGGGTCCGTCACGTAGATCCACAGCTCGTCGTCCTTGCCGCCGCAGGCGATATCGCCGGTATCGAAGTGTTGCTTCAGCAGGCGCTCCACGTCGTCCAGGTTGATGCGCTTGCCATGTATCTTCAAAAAGCGCTTTTTCCTGCCAACGATGTAATAGAAGCCGTCCGCGTCCCGCTTGGCCATGTCGCCCGTCACCAGGCGGCCCTTGTTCTCGTCCGGCTTGCTCAGGTCGGCCCCAGTCAGTGCATAGCCCAGGGTGACATTTGGACCATAGTACACCATCTCGCCCACCTGCTCCGGCGCGTCGATGACCTCGCCGTTCGCGTCGATCAACTCGAACCGGCCGCCCGGAATCGGAATGCCCATGCTCCCCTGCTTCTCCAGGGAGCGCTCAGGCGGCAGATAGCCCATGCGGGCGGTCGCCTCGGAGGCGCCGTACATGACCACGAATCGCTTGCCGCACGCCATGGCCCAGGTGGCCAGCTTTTTGTGCAGCTCCGGCGACAGCTTTCCGCCGGCCTGGGTCATCGTCTTCAGCGTCGGCAGCTCGCGCTTGAGTATGCGCAGCTTGTCGATGGTCTCGTAGGTGAAGGGCACGCCCGCGAAGGAGGTGACGTCCTCGCTGTTCACCAGGTCCCAGAACTTCTTTGCGTAGGGATTGAGGTTCGTCAGCACCAGCGTCGCGCCGGCATAGATGTGGGTGTTGAGCACGGACAGGCCGTAGACGTAATTCATCGGCAGGGACGTGATCGCCCGCTCCGAGAGCGTGATACCCAGGTACTCTATGATGGCCTCGGTATTTGAGCGCAAGTTCTCATAGCTCTGGCGCACCAGCTTGGGGCTGCCCGTGGAGCCCGAGGTCGAAATCAGCAGGCAGAGCGCGTCGTTCATGGCATAGGGCGCGTCCACCGCCATGGAGGAAAGCGCGTAGCCCTCCATCTCGAGGACGGTTTCACGCTCGGGCAGCTTGTCTCCCGCGTCCGCAGGCGCCCAGATCCAGCCGGGACGATAGGCTTCGATCAGCTGGTTGAGCAGGTTGCGGCTGATCTTGGCGTCCAGCAGCAGCGGCACATGGCCGTTATCGGTCAACGCGAGGTAGCCCGCGACAGACGCCACCGTATTGGTGCACAGGCAAAACACCAGGGACCGCTCGCCCAGCGGCGCGACGATCCTGCGACACAGCTCATCCAGCTGGGCGTATGTCACCTTTCTTTCACCTTCGATCAGCGCGACGCTCTGTCCCTTGTTACCCAGATTCCACATAACTAAATCCTCCCCTTGTAATTACGCATACAGACAACGCACCGACAGTAACCGGCGCTTCAAAAGCACAAAATTATTCAATGTTATTTTATCATATACAGTCTGTTTCGGTAGAGGCAAACCCGTTGCAACATTGATATATTTCGGTTAAATAGCGAAATTACAAGCGGCCGCTCCTTGATATTGGAACGGCCGCTCGATCGTACTGACCCCGATCAGATCTCCAGGTAGGAGTCGGCGTACAGGTTGTTGTTCTTGATGATGTCGCAGGTCTTGACGGTCTCCATCAGGCGCTGGTCGTTGGGGTTCACGATCGCGCTGGTCAGGCCCTGCATCATCGCCATCGCCAGCATGCAGCTG
>JAZOUD010000150.1:0-17696 GCA_045658005.1 Clostridia bacterium
GCCGATATAGAACACCGCCGCCAGCGCCAGCATCAGGGCGAAGTTCTTCACCAGCTGCATCAGGTAGCTGGTGTTGTGGTTCAGCATCGTGGCGAAGCTGGCCAGCAGCAGGAAGGGCAGGGACATCGCGCCGATCCAGGACAGCCCCTCGGCCATCAGCGCATAGTGGTTCGCCGTGTCCGGGTTGGCCTTGCTCGCCACGGTGGCCAGCACCACCGCCTGGGTGACCACCAGGCAGATCCAGCCGATGATCTGGAACGCCCTGTAGGACAGGGGGCCCCGGTATTTGATGTCGTCGTGGGTCCCCCGCTCGTACAGCCTGACCCGGCGCTTTCTGGCCTTGCCGGTCGTAGCCTGTTGTGTGTTCTCCATGGTGTTGCCTCCTTCGGGTGTGTGTGAAACGCGATTACGCTTCCTTTGGCGCGTCGCCCGCCGTCTCGCCTGGAACCGCGATGCCGTAGCGCTCGAACAACTGCTTTAAGCGGTTGTTCATGTCCCGATTGGCGAACAGCTGCTTGCTGTTCTTTACGTCGAAGCTGAACACCAGAAGCATGCCGCCGTCCGCGGTGCGGTCCATGATCTCGTAAACCGGGACGCTGACCACGCCGGGGACGTCGATCGCCAGTTCGGGCAGCTCCATCTTCAGGATCTTCTCGATATCATCCTGGCTGGCGCCCGGGCCCACGGGCAACTCCAGCGTCACGTGGGCCGCCTCCTCGTTGCTGTTGATGATGTCCTTCACGGAGGAGTTGTTGAGGATCTTGGTATCCTGAAAGCGGTTCACCCGGGTGGTGCGCAGGCCGATCTCCTGCACGACGCCGGACCAGCTGCCCACAGTGATGAAGTCGCCGACCTTGAAATTGCCCTCCAGCAGTATGAAGAAGCCGGCGATGATGTCGTTGACCATGTCCTTCGCGCCCATGGAGACCGCCAGTGTGATGATGCCGGCGGAGGCCAAAAGAGCCTGGGTGGGGATGCCGAACTGGGACAGGCCGTAGTAGATGAACACGATGACGCTCACGTACTTCAGCGAGCTGCGCAGCAGCAGGCAGATCGTCTCCATCCGCATGTCGGCGACCTTCGCGATGTTGTAGAGCACCCGGCTGGCCAGCGACACGAACACGTAGAGCACGAACAGCAGGAACAGGCAGGAGGAGACCGCGAATATGTTCACGCCCTTTTCCCAGTTGCCATACAGCACATAGGACAGCCCGCTGAGCCTGGTGTTGCTGCTGAGGCTGCCGTAGAGCAGCGGCAGCAGGTTCAGCACGCAGAAGACGAGCAGCATCTTGTAGGCGATGGCCTTCACGCGCTCGCCGGGCGTCTGCTCGGCCTTGGCGGTGTTCATGTGCCAGCGCTTTTCGAAGCCCACCTTCTGGCGCGTCCTGACGATGCTGGAAAGGCCGGTGAGCTGCATGGCGGACTGGCTGAGGGTGGGCAGCTTCTGCGCCGGCTCCTCGGGCGCCTCCTCCCGGGGCGGGGCGGCGTCCACCACGCTTTGCTGGTAGTGGTACAGCGCCATCACCAGGATCAAGGCCAGCCCGGCCAGCACCACCAGCGCGATGCGCACCGAGATCATGAAGGCGGCGGTGTTGGTGGTGCGCTCGGCGATGGGGACCAGATAGCAATCGTCCGCTTCGCCGAAGCCCGCGTAATAGGTCTTGTCGCCGTGGCTCAGGAAGCCGTTGCGGTTGGCCCTGAGCTTTTCGGCGCTGTAGCCAAAGTCGTCCATGGATTCGCCGACGTAGCCGAAGCCGGTGGTGGCGCTGACGGTGTGCTCCTTCTTGTCGACAGCGAAGGCGGCCGTCGGCAGGCCGACGACCATGTCGGTCAGCACGCTGTCCAGGCCCAGCGGCTGGGTCAGGTAATCCCGGAGGTCGGGATTGATGCTGACCTGGACAAAACCGTCGGACAGGTCGTCCGCGTCGCGCAGGCTCACACCGATCAGCTGGCAGCGCGCCCCGGAGACCTCGTGCGGCATGGGCTGCTGGATGACGTGGTCCGCGCCCTCCAGCAGTGGCCGGAAGGCATTGGAGGGGAGCTCTGGATCGTCGCTGAGCCTGAAATGGTCGTAGGGTGAATTGGTGACAAGCACCTTTCCGTCCCGATCATACACGTATATGTACTGGACCCCCAGCTTTCCGCTCAAATCCGCCAAGTCCTTGCGGGTAATGTTTTCCTTGCCCTTGGATTTGACATAGTCGCGGGCAATCCGGCACTGGATAAGGTATTGTGTGTCGAACCAGCTGTTGACCCGCTTCTGGGTATCCTGCAGGGTCTTCAGCGTTGACACGCCGGAATCGGCGTAGCTCTGTATGGCGTTCAAGTCGTTGGTGACGCTGTTGAGCACCTGGACATACCAGCTCATGCAGAATATGCCGACCGTCAGTACCAGGCTGTAGGCTATGAACTGCCGGCGCAGGTCCTTGCCGTTCTGTTCGTGTTTCTCCAGCATCAGGGCGATGTAGTGGACGAACAGCCAAAGCACGGCGCAGGCGACCACGCTGATGAATACCGCCCGGGACATGTACAGCAGGTATTCCCACATGTCGATGCCGCAGACGATGTAGTAATTACCGTAGGGCACGATGGAGCCGAAGAGCATGGTGCTCAGGACAGAGGCCAGCTCGACCTTTTCGCCGTCGCCGGAGAAGAGGATCAGGCGCCGGAGCTTGACGTTCCGGGCTTCGCTTTCGCTGGCAAAGCGGCTCAGGTCCAGGTCCGGGATGCCCCTGTAGTTCACGACGCTGGTGGCCAGGGTCCTGCGCTCTGCGTTGATGATATCGCCGCCGATGATCGGGCTGACCATCAGCGTCTTTCCGATCTCGCCCTCGTTGGGATGGGCGACGATCTTGCCGGTATCCTTCATGACGACGGAGACCAGGCCGTCGTGGCCAACGGCCAGGCGCGTGATGCGCTCCGCGACATAGTTGCTCTCCAGGATATCCTGGGCGGTCCGTCTGTCGGCGAGGGTATCCGCGGACAGTGTGATGTCCATCTTCTTCGCCTCTTCGCGGCTCTGGGACAGCAGCGCGTAGGTTCCGTACAGCGAAGCCTCATTGGTTTCCAGCGTCGGCAGCAGCTTCGCGATCTGTACGTAGGCGCCCTTGATCTGGGGGTCGTTGATCTCCAAAAAGCGCTTGTTGAAGGCGGACAGCGATACCACCAGGCAGGCGACGAACGTCACTGCCCACACCGCGTACATCCGCGCCTTCCGCCAGAACAGCTTCTGTTCGTAGGGGGTTCGCTCTTTTTTGTTCGTCTGATTCATTGCTTCCAACTCCGTTAATTAAGTATTCTGATTCAGCGTGGACAGCACGTTCGCCGTCGCGTCCAGAAGTCCGCCGACGCCGTTGAATGCGATGTCCAGGATAAAGCCCACCAGGTAACCGTTGCTGACGTTCATCAGCGAAGTGATCGGAACCAGGGTCTTCCCCGCGTCGGTGAAGCCCAGCGTGATGGCGCCGTGAGGTCGGAGAGTCAGTTCCTCCCGGAAGAGGGGATTCCTGTCGTCCATGTAGTACAGGCTGGCGGTGAAGCGCAGACCGTCGCCGGAGGCGTCGAAGGGCGCGACCTCGAAGTCTGAACCGAGGTAGTTCCCGGCGGCGTTGATCTCCAGTCGTCCCTTCGGGCCGTCGTCCGGCTGGGTCAGCACAAGGCGCGCGTCGGACTGCAGCGCGGGCAACTCGATGGAGCCTTGCATTTCATCTTCATCCGAGTCGAATGCCACGTGAAGCAAGGGCTCCTTTCCGCGGGCGTCCAGCGTCGCCCGGAAGCCGTCGGCCCGGTGCATCTCAAAGTCGACGTCCAGCGTCAGCGGCGGGACGTGCAGGTTCGCAACGACGTCGTCCTCCCCGATCCGTATCTGCGCGTCCCCGTAGATCTTCGTGCCATCCTCGCTAGCAGCGGTCGCCGTGATCAGGCGGTCGGCGGTGGTGCTGCTGGAATAGAACGTGGCGTTGAGCCGGGGAAGGGCCTCCTTCGGGAGCGCGGTCTTGATCTGATCCGCGCTGATCTCCAGCTCGGCCTCCTTCGCGATCTCCAGCAGGGAGGCGATGCCCTTGTTGCTGAACACCCAGTCCACCAGCGTGTTCCATAGGCCCGCGAGACCGTCGCAGTTCAGGCTGTAGGTGCGCATGACATCGTAGCTGACGCCGTCCATCTGGTATTCCACCGGCTTGGGCTCGGCGATGTCGAGGTATTGGGACATCTCCTCGACCGGCAGGAATTCGTCCGAATCGGATTCGGCCGGCTGGGGTTCGGAGGGCGTCGCCTCCCCGCTGTCCGACGCGGCCTGTGGGGTGGGGGCCTGGGCGGGGGCGTCCTTCTTTGGCGGCACGACCATCGGCGTGATCTCGGAGACGATCTCCATGACCTTTCCCGTGTATACGGAGACGGCATAGCTGGGGAACAGCGACGAGGCGATGACGACGCCATCCTCCGTCCGCGCGCCGCCCAGGGACAGCGCGCTTTTGCCGTTGATGCCGATATCCAGCTGCAGAGCATCGTCGGTGACGGTCACCGAGGGCTCGAGGGCATCCAGAATGGCGCCGACCTTCTCCGAGCTTTTGCGAACCAGGAAGTCCGGGCAGATGCGCGTCAGGAGATCGTGGAGCAGCACGGGATCGACGACCATGTCGTTGGACAGGCGCCACCCCTGCGCTGATTCGGTCTGTGCTGTGACAGCCTGGTCTTCAGCCCCCGCGCAGACACCGCAGAGGAGCAGCGCAAATGCCAGCCAAAGGGCAACAATTCTGTTCATGCTGTTTACCTTCTTTCCCGTTCCGTTGTGGCAGTACATCTCACTTCCAGGACCTGTGTTTTGTCGCTAATACCACTATATACCAATATAATAAACCATAACAATTACAAAAGCAAGGGAATATGATAAAATAGATGTCGTATTCTGGAACATCCTCTTGCAGAAATCACTAATATGTTATATAATGAAGATATCCGGTAATTGGAGAAAACAGAAGGAGGAGACATTCATGGGCAGATTTACGGTTAAGAAGACAGAGGCGGGTTATTCGTTTAACCTCGTGGCGGACAACAATGAGATCATCGCAACCTCCCAGGTGTACACGTCGAAACCCGCCTGCCTGAAGGGCGTTGACAGCGTGGCTGAAAACGCGCCTTTTGCTCCCATCGAGGATCAGACTGTGAAGGACGCTGCAGTTGAGAATAATCCCAAGTTCGAGGTGTACAAGGACAAGGACGGGGAGTTCCGCTTCCGCCTGAAGGCAGCCAACGGTGAGATCATAGCGGTCAGCGAGGGTTACAAGGCCAAGGACGGCTGCCTGAAGGGCATAGATTCAGTCAAATACAATACCATCTGGTCAGATATCGTGGAAGTATAAGCTATAAACGGTATAGCTTGCCTTACAGGCTGACAGGATACGACAGGCCCGCATATCGAAGCCGATATGCGGGCCTGCTGCGTCATGAAATCGGACGCTGAATCAGAAGGCGTTACATCAGCGGCGCCACAAACTTCATCAGGCTGCCCATGATCTTGTAATAGGGTGTCTCGTTCTCGATGCTCTGGTGGGTGACTTGGCGGCACTTCGCCATCGTATTCTGGAAGTCCCGCTCCACGTCGGGAATGCAATCCGACTTGTACAGGTAGGTCGCGCACTCGAAGTGGTGGTACAGGCTCCGGTAATCCAGGTTGATCGTGCCCACCACCGCCTTGCAGTCGTCGCTGACGAAGACCTTGGCGTGGACGAAGCCGGGGGTGTATTCGTAGATCTTCACGCCCGCGTTGACCAGCCGCTTGTAATGGGACTTGGCCAGGGCAAAGGCCAGCTTCTTGTCGGGGATGCCCGGCAGGATCAGGCGGACATCCACGCCGCGCTGGGCCGCGTAGATGATGGCGGTCTCCAACTCGCCGTCCAGGATCAGGTAGGGCGTCATGATGTGTACGTAATTCGTGGCCCGGTTGAGGATATCCATGTAGACGGTCCGCCCGACCTTGTCCTCATCCAGGGGGCAGTCCCCAAAGGGGATCACGAATCCGGAGGGGTTCTGCGGGACATAGCCTGTCTCGGCGATCCAGGGCTCGAACACGGCGTGCTCCTCGGTGATGTTCCACATCTGCAGGAACATCAGCGTAAAGCTGCGGGCCGCTTCGCCCTTCATCATGACGGCGGTGTCCTTCCAGTGGCCGAACATCTCTATCCGGTTGATGTACTCGTCGCTCAGGTTGACGCCGCCGTTGAAGGCCACCTTGCCGTCGATCACCAGTATCTTGCGGTGATCCCTGTAGTTGTAGTGGGAGGAGACGATGGGGCGGATCGGCGCGAAGGTCTTCGCCTTGATTCCGCGCTGCTCGAGCAGCTCGCAGTAATTCGAGGGCAGCAGGGTGATTTCGCACATGCCGTCGTACATCACGCGCACGTCCACGCCGGCCTTCGCCTTTTCCTCCAGGATGCGAAGGATCTCGCCCCACATGTAGCCCTCGTTGAGGATGAAATACTCCATGAAGATGAACTTCTCGGCCTTGCGCAGCTCCTCCAGCATCGCGGCGAACTTGTCCTCGCCCTGGGGGAAGTAGGTGACCTCAGTGTTTTCACAGACGGGGAAGCAGCCGCTTCGGTTCATGTAGGCGACCAGGTCATCTGTGGCGCAGGGGTCGCCCTCCAGCTTTTTCAGCGTCTCCGCGGACTGGGGAACGGCCTTCTTCGTGCCCTGGATCAGCTCCGCGACCCGGCGCTGGATCGTGCGGTGCCCCAGGTTCGTCTGGGTGAAGGCCAGCAGGGCCGCGCCGATGATCGGCGCGATGGAGAAGACGAGCATCCAGGTCAGCTTGGCGGAGGAATCCATGTCGCAGTTGAACAGGTAGATTATCCCGCCGATGGTGAACAACCCCGTGATCACCGAGAAGAAGGGCAGCAGGTCCTTCAGCCAGGTGTAGAAGCTGATGATCAGGAATATCTGTACCAGCAGGAGCAGCACAATCAGGAAAAATCGGCTGAACAACAGGCCGAACAGGCCCTTTTGCCTCGGTTTTGCCAATCTGTAGACGTCACTCATGGTAATCCTCCGTTCCGGAATTTAATATTCCATTAAATGAATTACATATATTTCGTCGGACGCGGGTGGATTTCCTGCACAGCGCCTGCTTTTTTTATAATTTATGGTTCACATGTACCAATCTGTCGCACACGCCCTGGTTGGTGAAGCCACAGATAACCGCTGGAATGGTCCCTGCGTGAACTATTTATCGTTAGAGCCTACTTGCCACAATAGCCCTTTCTGCAATATAATAGCGAAAAACGGTGCGATCAAGACAAAGGAGGACCCTCCCATGACCAGGACACTGACCCCGCGTAAAACCCGCCTTGTAGGGGCGATTTCCAATCGCCCGCGGGCGCTCGGAGAACGCCCCTGCGCTTCGTGTTGGCGCGAATGCCGGACCCGGAAGGAGGCGGCAGTATGAGAACGGCGTCCATCATCATCAATGCCGCGATATTCGTGGCCACGTTCGCCGTCGTCATATCCCACTTCCGGAAGGACGGCGTCTGGCGGTTCAGAAACGGCGTGAAGCAGTTTCGCTACTTTACGGTCCTCTCCAATACCTTTTGCGCCATCGCGGCGCTGTTGATGGCAATCAGCCAGATCGGCGGCAGCGTATCCCGGCCTGTGTTCCTGCTGAAGTACCTCGGAACCGTGTCGGTCACGCTGACCTTTCTGACGGTGCTCCTGTTCCTCGCCCCCTTCCAGGGCGGGTTTGCGAAGTGGTTCGCTGGAGACTTCTTTTATGTGCACCTGGTCGGGCCGCTGCTGGCGATAGCGTCGTTCTGCTTTCTGGAGAAGCAGCCGATGAACCTCGGAACCGCCATGCTGGGGCTTGTGCCGATGCTGCTCTATGGCGCGGTTTACGTCTACAAGGTCATGCTTGCCCCGGAAGATGAGCGGTGGAAGGATTTCTACGGCTTCAACAGGAACGGTATGTGGCTGATTTCCGGCATCGCCATGATCGTCGGGACATCGCTGATCTGCCTGGCGTACTGGCAGGCTTGCAGGGTGTGACCGGCTTGTTACCGGATTTCCTCCAGCGCCTTGAGGGACCTGAGCACAGCGTCCCTCGAGGCGCATTCTATCGTGTAGGTCAGGTCCCTTCGCTGCCCGAGGATCGCCATCAACGGCTTCAGGGGCAGGGTGCCGTCCCCGAGGGCCAGGTGCTCGTCGATGACGGCGCCGTAGGGGCGATTTTCAATCGCCCGAGTGCGCGGCCCGTGGTTGTCGTGCAGGTGGACGTGGGTGAGCGCCGGAAGGAGGCCCTCGGCCCAGACCGTCGCCGCCTGGAGGCTGTAGCAGTGGGCGTGGCCCACATCCAGGCACAGGCCGAAGCCGGGATGCCGGACCCGCTGCCACACCTCCAGCATCGGCTCCCAAAAGGGATCCAGCACGTTTTCCAGCGCGATGGGCATATCGCCGTGGGTGGCCATGAATTCGCCGAAGAAGTCCGCGACCCGGGGCGCCCAGCCCTCGATGACGTTGGCCCGGGGCATGTAGCCGGTGTGCAGCACCAGCTTTTCGGCGCCCAGAGCCTTGGCGGCGCGCCAGGCCTGGTGGAAGCGCAGCGCCGTCACCCGGCGTACCTCGCTGTCCCAGGTGGCGGGGTTCAGGTCCAGGAACGGCCCGTGGACCGTCAGCGGGCAATCATAGTCCACCCCGCGGATGGCGGCGTCCAACCGGTCCAACTCGTGGGCGATGGAGAAGCGGATCAGCTCAAGGCCATAGCCTTTGCTGAATTCGCGCAGCTCATCCGGGCCAAACAATTCACTGATGAAGATTCCTTGCATATCGGTTGACCTCTGAATGGCCCTCACGGGATATCCTTCCACAGCGCCAGCGACTGGCGCATGAAGCCGGACAGGTCCATGCCGTAGACGCTTTGCAGGAACGGGGCGTCGGCGATTTCCGTGAAGTCCCCCGAGCGGACGATCCGTCCTCCGTTCATAAACAGCACGTTGCGGCTCAGCCGCAGCGCCAGGTTGACGTCGTGCAGCACCCCCACGACGGTGTGGCGTCCGTCGGCGCACCAGTCGCGCAGGTAGTCCACCAGCTCCACCTGGTGCTTGACGTCCAGGTGGTTGGTGGGCTCGTCCAGCAGGATCGTCTGGGGGTCCTGGGCCAGCGCCTGGGCCAGGAACACCCGCTGCCGTTGACCGCCGGACAGCGCGTCCAGCCCCCGGTGACGCAGCTCGGAAAGCCCCGTGAAGGCCAGACAGCGCTCCACCGCGGCGCGATCCTCCGGGGAGGGGCCGCCGAACAGCGAGGCGCGGATGTGCTGGTAGCGCCCCAGCATCACCGTGTCGTATACGGTATAGGGGAAGTAGACGGCGTTGACCTGGCTCATCACGGCGATTTTGCCGGCCAGCTCCCGGCGCTTCACGCCGCCGATCTCCCGGCCGTCCAACAGCACCTGGCCCCGGTGGGGGATCAGGCCGGCCATGGCCCGCAGCAGCGTGGTCTTGCCGCAGCCGTTGGGCCCCAGCACGCACCAGCAGCTGCCCGGGGGAAAGGCACATGTGATGTCGTGCAGCACCTCGACGCCGCCGTAGCCCGCGCAAACCCCTTTGAGCTCAAGCACCGCGCTCCCTCCTCCGTCGGCCAAAGTAGACATAGGCGAAGAACGGCGCGCCGACCAGCGCCGTCACCGCGCCGACGGCCAGCTCCCGGGGCGATACGATGGTCCGGGCCAGCAGGTCCGCCAGCACCATGAAGGCGCCGCCGAACAGCGCGCTCATGGGGACCAGCAGCCGGTGGTTGCTGCCGAAGATGTGCCGGGCCACGTGGGGCGAGATCAGGTCCACGAAGCCGATCACGCCCACGAAGGCCACCGCCGAGCCGGTCAGCAGCGCCGACACGGCGATCAGCAGCAGCTTCACCCGCTTCAGCTCCACACCCGCGGACAGGGCCTGCTCCTCCCCGAAGGTCATCAGGTCCATCTCCCGCCCGTAGCGCACCAGCACCAGCAGGCAGGGGACCAGCAGCGCCAGCAGCACCCCGCAGTTCTGCCAGCTCTGGCCGGAAAAGCTGCCCATCTGCCAGAACACCAGCTGCTGCAGGTGCTCGTGGGAGAAGGCGGTGAGCACCGTCAGTATGGCGTTGACGAACAGGGACAGCACCATGCCGGTGAGGATCACCGTGGTGTTCTCCAGGTTCTTGTCAAACCGGGAGGCCAGGCCGATGGCCAGGAACACCGTGCCCAGGCCGCCCAGGAAGCCGCACAGCGCCAGCGTGTAGCGGCCCAGCAGGGGCAGCGTGAAGCCGGTGAGGATCGCCGCCGCCGCGGTCAGCGACGCGCCGGAGGACACGCCCAGCGTATAGCCGGAGGCCAGCGGATTGCGCAGCACGCTCTGCATCACCGCGCCGCCGGCGGCCAGTGCCGCCCCGGTCAGGAAGGCCATGATGGCCCGGGGCATGCGCAGGTTCCACAGGATCGACGCCGTGATGGCGGGGATGCCCTGCGGCAGCGCCCCGCCGGACAGCCGGCAGCGGACGATGGATATCATGTCCGCCACGGGGATGGATACGCTGCCCACGCCCATGCCAAGCAGCAGGCAAACGATGCCTGCTGCCATAAGTATTGCGATTTTCAACACGCGACTCATGCGGCGGCGTCCAACACCCCGTAGATCTCGGGATAGACGGCCTCGGCCATCTGGCGCAGGGCGATGACGATGCGGTGGTTGGGCTGGTTGGTGCTCTCGTCGTCCAGCCGGTAGACCTGGCCGTTCTTAATGGCAGCGACCTCGCCCCAGCCCTCGCGGCCCAGGATCTCGCCCACGGGATCGTCCAGGTAGCTGATGCAGGTCAGTATCACGTCGGGATTGGCGGCCACGGCGGCCTCCTCGGTGACAGAGGCCCAGGGCTCGCCGTCCGCGTAGGCGTTCTCGGCGCCGATCAGGCGAAGCATCTCGTCCAGATAGGTGTTTCCGCCGGCATAGCACAGGTAGGGCAGCGCGGCGACCTCGACGGCCACCCGCTTCTTTTCGGTGACGGTCGCGCCGATGGCGGCGATTTCGTCGATAGCGGCCTGCATGTCGTCCACCAGGGCCTGGGCCTTTTCCTGCGCGCCCACGCAGTCGCCGATGAACAGCATGTCCTGCTGGATGTCGGCGATGCTGCTGCTGGAGGGGATCTGTACCACGGCGATGCCCAGGTCGATCAGCGCCTGATAGGGGTTGTCTCCGCCGGCGAGGCTCATGCCCGTGATGAAGATCACGTCGGGCTGCAGCGCGGCCAGCTGCTCGGTGTCCGGGGCCATCATGTCAAACTGGGGCAAAGACGCCAGCTCCGGCTGATACGTGACGGAATAGGTGTCCACGGCCAGCAGCCTGTCCGCAAGCCCCAGGTCGGTGAGCACCCGGGTGGTGGAGGGGGCCATGGAGACGATTTTTTCGATGGTTTCAGGCAGGCGGATGGGTTCGCCCGCTCGGTCCTCGGAGGGAGCGGCCATCGCGCCGACGCTCAGGCACAGCGCGAGGGTCAGCAGCAGTGCAAACAGGTTTTTCATTGTTTTTCCTCCTGTAAAATGATTTGAATCGCCCGCTATAACGGACATCGGTATTTTAGCATATGGGTTTGAAGAATGCAACCGTCAAAAGGGCCAATCCGCAGAGAATGACATTTATGTGACAAGCGCTCAAAAGAATTGCCGTCTCGATGTGCATGTGGTAAAATATCGGGGAATTCATAGACAAAAGGAGGTTCATACCCATGAAGGCCATTAGATGCGCCCTCGCGCTGCTGCTCTGCCTGGGCCTGCTGCTGGGAAGCTGCGGCGCGCTGGCGGAGAGCTTCAGCGCGCGGCAAGTCGCCTGGTGCGACGAGTACGTCAACCTGAGAGAGGAGCCCGACAGCAAATCCCGTTCGCTGGATCGGGTGTACATCGGGGAAGTGGTCATGGCCAAGCGCTACAACAGCAGCTTCAGCTATTGCTGCTACAACGGCCAGTACGGCTATATCCGCAGCGAATATCTCAACTCCAGAATCGAGCCCTGGTCTGAAGGCACCTTCTACGTGGCCAACTGCAACGAATACATCTCCCTGCGCAAGATGCCCGAGAGGGGCGCAGAGGTGCGGGCGAGGATTCCCCTGGGCGCAAAGCTGGACGCGATATACTATCACGATGGCGGAGATACGTCCGGCAATTACGTCTACGTGAAATACAACGGCAAGTACGGCTTCGTGCTGTGGGATTACCTGTCCGCCGACAGGAGCAGGCCGTCAAAGGCCATGGCGGCCCGGCAGGTCGCCCGGTGCGACGAGTACGTCAACCTGAGGCAGGCGCCCAGCAGCAAAGCCCGTTCGCTGGATCGGGTGTATATCGGGGAAGTGGTCATGGCCACGCCCTATGACAACACTTTCAGCTACTGCTGCTACAACGGGCAGTACGGGTATATAATGAGCGAATACCTCACCTCCAAAATCGAGCCCTGGTCCGAAGGCACCTTCTACGTGACCAACTGCAACGAATACATCTCCCTGCGCAGGATGCCCGAGAAGGGCAGCGAGGTGCTGGCCAAGATCCCCCTGGGCGCGACGCTGGACGCCATTTATTACCACGATGGCGGCGATACGTCAGACAAATACGTCTATGTGAAATACAACGGGAAGCACGGCTTTGTGCTCTGGGATTACCTGGCCGCCCGGTGGTATCCGGGCGGACAGTGATACGAAGGACAGACAAATCAGTATTTGTGTGGCGCCGGCGCCTGTCACAGCCCCATCTTCGCCATGATGCCGTCCGCGTCCACCCCGGGATGGGTGACGTACAGCCGGGCGATCTGTTCGACCAGCGCCACGTCCCAGCCGCGCCGGGAGGCGATATCCACGGCGGGGCGGCCCTTGGCGGTCTCCCGTATCACCGTTTCGATCTGCGATTTCAAATCGCCGCTGATCCTGCGGCGGGGGCCCTGGTGCTCGATGTCTATCCGGGTTATGGCGATCTGGGGCCTTCCGGCAGGGGATGGGGTGATCTCGGCGAGCGCCATGGTAATGGCCTGGTTGAAGCGCCTGGGGCCACAGGAGCCGGGGTTGATAAGCAGGGTGTCGCCCAGGCGCTGCAGCTCATAGCGGTGGCTGTGGCCGACGACGACCAGGTCATAGCCGTCCAGCCCGTCCGGCAGGTCCTTTTTCTTGTGGGTCATGTACAGCCGCGCGCCGCCCAGCTCCAGCGCCAGCGCTTCGGGAAGGGAAGCGGCCCACTCCCTGTCGTTGTTCCCGCGCACGGCGTACACCGGCGCCACCGAGGCCAGGGTATCCAGTATCCCCTGGTTGTTGATGTCGCCGCCATGGAGTATGGCGTCGCAGCCGGCGAGCCGGTCCAGCACTTCCTGGCGCAGCAGGCCGTGCGTATCCGAAAGAATGCCGAGTTTCATCATTCATAATCCTCCCATGCTCTGACCGGGTCGGGGAAGTGCGGCGTATTTCAACGGCCCTTCAGCACATACCGGTATTTTTCAAACCGGTATCTGTTTTTCTTTTGGGTGATCTGCCCGTACTCGATGGCGCTGACGGGGCAGTTCTGGATGCAGGACATGCAGTGCGCGCAGCTCTTTCCGTGCCAGGCGGGCCTGCCGTCGACGATCCCGATCCTGTTCAGCGGGCACAGGCGCGCGCATTTTCCGCATCCGACGCACTTGTCCGTCGCCCGGAAGTCGCCGACGCCCTGCCTGAGGCGGCACCACACGGGGTTGAAGGGCAGGGTGATGGCCACCTCGAACAGCCAGACGTGGCGCGATTTGAGGCGCTCCCCGCCGTCGATGGCGGCGGCTATGGGCCCGATGGCTTCGGCGGACGCGCGTATCCTGCGCTCGATCTCCGGCGTTTCCAGTTCCGGATAGTGATCGTTGGCGATGTAATTCTTGGGCATGGTGAGCTCGGCGCAGCCCATGTAGCGAAGGCCCTTTTTGCCCGCGATGGACCGGGCCAGTGTGCCGCTGATTCCGCAATAGCCGCCACTGGTGAAGATGAAGTAGGCGGCCGCGCTGCCCGTCAGCGGGGTTTTGCGCAGATAGTCGGCGAAGAAGCGGGGCATTTCACACACGTATGTCGGCGCGCAGATCACGAAGGGCCTGTCCGAATGGATGGGGGAATGGTCGCCGCGCCGGATCCGCTCCAGCAGATCGAGCGCTTCGTCGCCCAGGCGCTCGGCCAGTTGCAGGGCGACGAACCGCGTGTTGCCCGTGGCACTGAAATAAAGGATCAATTGAAATCCCTCCCTTTTCCAGTGTTCGATTTCGATTATGACGAACCCGCCTGCAATCCATTTTACCACAGGTTTGACGGGCAGGCAACGGTCGATCACCGCTTTTTCAGGTACAGCTCCCGAAAGGCGCAGAGCTTGTCGGCCACGCAGATGAGCCATGCCTCCCTGGAGCGGGGCAGCGGCGCGCCGGGGATCGGCCACATGTGGCTCAATATGATGTTGCGTTCCCTGGCATCGAGGTCAAAGTGCTTTTCAGCGTTTTCCACGGCCAGCTTGGGGTGCACCAGGGAATGCCTGTAATCCGACCAGGGCATGGTCCTGGTGTCATACAGGTAATAGTCGTGAAGCATGGCCCCGTTGACGAGGACACGGATGTCGATTTTCCAGCCCCACCGCCTGGCCAGCCGGTAGGCCGTGCCAGCGACGCTGACGCAGTGGGCGTAGGTGGTCCCGCCCTTGTGCTGGGGGATCTCCTTCAGCCGATCGATGGCCGGATTGGCCAGCAGCTCTTGCAGGCATTGCCTGAAATACAGGTTATCCTCTGGCGTATACTTATGCTTCACGGTGCGCCTCCGGGGGTTGATATCGGCGAAATTCACCTTCATTATGATGTGCGATCGGCGCGCAGTCAATACCGAAGCGAAGAATTAATAAGTTTGGGCGCGCCGCACGTTTTGAAGCAAAAGCCCTTTTGCGGTGGACAATCCGCCGCGCTGCTGATATAATAGAGATACTGACATAAACAGGAGGCGCGACCCATGAAAAAGATACTTGTCCTGCTGCTGCTCTGCCTGGCGCTCGTTCCCGCGGCCCTGGCGGAGGAACCCCGGATCGGCATCATCTCCGCCATGTCCAACGAGGTGGACCTGCTTCTGAAAAAGGCGGAGATCGATCATGTGGATAAGATCGGGAACGTGGAATTCAACGTCGGCACGCTCTGCGGCCAGCCGGTCGTCATCGCCCAGGCCGGCGTCGGCAAGATCCTGTCGGCGGCCGGAATGGCGGCGATGCTCAATAACTACGACATCTCCGAGGTCCTCTTCACCGGAATCGCCGGTGGCGTGGGGGACGATACCCACGTGTTTGACGTGGTGATCGCCACGCAGCTGGTTCAGCACGACTACGGCCAGATCACGAACGGGGGCTTTGAGTGGTCTGAGGGCTACTCGGGGGAAGGGGGATACTATGCCTGCGACGAGGGCCTCGTCGAGGACGCCTTCAGGGCGGCCGTGGATGTCGTGGGTCCCGACCACGTCTTCAAGGGCGTCGTTGCCTCCGGCGACCAGTTCGTGGCTTCGGAGGAATATGTGAAGAAGCTGCAGGACGACTTCAACGCCATCGCCTGCGAAATGGAGGGCGCGTCCATCGCGCTGGTCTGCAAGCAGTACGGCGTGCCCTTCGTCGTGATCCGCGCCATGTCGGACAAGGCGGACGGCGCCGCCCACGAGACCTATGAGAACATGGCGGATATCGCCGCCGACCATTCCAGCAGGATCGTCATGGAAATGCTGGACAGGCCCGCGCTGCTCTCGGAATACTGGACGGAGGGCTCCCGGGCGGCTTCAAAGCTGAACGATTACCTGCTGGCGGTGACGGATGAAGCCTCGCCCGATTACATTCCCGTGGAGGACCGCGTGGCCGTGTTCGACCTGGACGGCACGCTGATGTGCGAAACCTGCCCCTTCTGCTTCGAGTACATGGTGTTCGCGGACTATGCGCTGAAGCACGCGGACGCGCTGCCCGAGGATGTGGTGGCGGTGGCTCGGGAGATCGAGGACGCCGTCGGCGCAGCCAAGCCGGACGGCATGAGCACGCGCCAGGCCGCGGCGGCGGCCATCGCCTACAAGGGCATGACGCCGGGGGAGCTGGCCCGGGTGGTTGCCGACTTCAAGGGCAGCGACGCCTGGGGCTTCAAGGGCCTGAAGCGCGGCGAGGCCTGGTACAAGCCGATGGTGGAGCTGTTTGAGAAGCTGCAGGCGAACGACTTCACGGTCTACGTCGTCACGGCTACCGAGCGCAACATCGTGCGCGAGATCGTCAGGGGGACCCTGGACATCCCGCCGTCCCACGTCATCGGCACGGAGTACGGCTATACCGCGACCAACCAGGCAGACGCGGCGGACGCGGACTACACCTTCCAGCCGGAGGATCGCATGGTGTTCGACGGCAATTACTACGGTGAAAACGCCAAGACCAGCAAGGTGGACGCCATCGTGCGCGAGATCGGCCAGCAGCCGGTGCTGGCGTTCGGCAATTCCTCCGGCGATGTGGCGATGCAGGTCTATACCATCACCAACAACCCGTACCGCAGCGCCGCCTTCATGGTCATGGCGGACGACGGGGCGAGGGAGTACGGCAACGCCGAAAGCGCCGCGCAGAAGCAGGATGGGTACGAAGCGCAGGGCATCGACATCATCTCCATGCGGGACGACTTTGTAACCATCTACGGTGATGCAGTCGCCAAGGCGGATTGATGGAATTTCAAATTCAGAGTCTTTTGTAATATTTATAACAGACATATTGACAAAATATTGAAATTGTGGTAACTTATCTGTGCAAAATGACGCTGTGGCTGTGTCCCTGTCGCCGTTGTATTGCCCTGCCGGGGACGTATGCGCAGACCACGGATTTGCCCACGGATCGCGGCACGGGAGGGTTTAACGACAATCTCAAAGAATTCGTTGCAGGAGGGAATAATCGATGAAGAAATTTGTATCTGTGCTGCTGGTGCTGACGATGGTGCTGGCCGTCGCGACCGCTGCGGTTGCGGATTGCAACATCAAGGCGGGCATGTGGGTCGAGTTCAAGAAGGATTCCCCGGCCTATACCGCCGCGAAGTCCAGCAAGAAGACCAACAACGTCGTGGCGAAGGGCTCCTATGCCGAGTGCGACAAGGTCTGCGGCAAGTATGCCCGCCTGATCGTAAACAGCGCCAGCGGCATCAAGCGCTGGTTCAAAGCCAGTGACCTGAAGGAGATCTCCGCGCAGAAGAACGCGCAGGTCATTTGGGCCAAGGGCGGCAAGGGCATGTCCTCCAAGACTGGCGCCTATACCTTCGATAAGCATGTCAAGGGCAAGTACGTCAAGGTCACCGGTCATACCAACCTGCGCAAGACCTACAGCTTGCACTGCAAGAGCCAGGGCGTCGTCGAGAAGGGCAAGCTGCTGAAGGTGACCGGCAACATTGGACTTGACGATCGGGCTTGTATATGGCTTGAGGTTTGCTACAAGGGCAAGAAGCTCTGGCTGTCCGAGTGGTACGTAAAGAAAGAGTGCAATAGTACTTACTTTCAATTCTATGACAAGGATGGCAACAAGGTAGATTACGAAGATTAATGATCATGACATCCTGGCAGGGCGCGGTTCCGTGGACCAATGCCCCGACAGACGCATAGCAGGGCCCCGGGCGTCTTCGCCCCGGGCCCTGCCTTGCAGGCGGGGCTTTTCCCCATTTCCATTCCTGCGCTGA
>JAZOUD010000151.1:0-17019 GCA_045658005.1 Clostridia bacterium
CGATCTCCCCGGTGAACACCGTCTCCGCCGGCCCGGTCATGAACAGGTGACCTTCGTTGTCCCAGCGGACGACCAGCGCGCCGCCGGGCAGCTGTATGCGCGCCATGCGGGGCAGCAGCCCCTGGCTCGCGCCCGCGGCCAGCACGGCGCAGGCCCCGGTACCGCAGGCCAGCGTCGGCCCGTCGCCCCGCTCCCAGACCCGCACCTGCGCGCCGTCGTCGGTCTGCCGGCAAAACTCGATGTTGCAGCGGCGGGGGAATATCGGGTGGCGCTCCAGCAGCGGCCCCAGCGCGGCGAAGGTCGCGTCGTCCGGGAACAGGTCGAAGGTGACGGCGTGGGGGTTGCCCATGCCCACGCAGAAGAACCGCAGGCGGCGCCCGGCAACCTCGAGGGTGACGGCATTGGACCCCGCCGCCACGGGGATCAGCGCCGGGTCGAATTCCGGCGCGCCCATGTCCACGGTGACCTGCGCCACCGCGCCGTCGTCCCCGGTCCCAAGCTCAAGGGTCAGTATGCCCGCCAGCGTCTCCACCCGCATGGGCGTCTTTCGGCAAAGCCCCGTCTCGTACAGGAATTTGCCCAGGCAGCGCAGGCCGTTGCCGCACATCTCCGCCTCGCTGCCGTCGCTGTTGATGATGCGCATGCGGGCGTCCGCCCGGTCCGAGGGCAGGGCCAGGATCAGCCCGTCCGCGCCGATGCCGAAGTGGCGGTCGCACAGACGCGCGGCCAGGCCTTCGGGGTCGGGGATCCCGGGGCCAAAGCCGTCGAGCAGTATGAAGTCGTTGCCGATGCCGTGCATCTTGGTAAATCGCATGCCGGTCGCCGCCTCTCTGGAAGGGTGTCTGCCACCATTATACCCGATGCCGGGGGCGTTGGCAAGGCGTGCCGCAACAGTAAAAATCTGTAAAGCCCCTGCATTTAAAACGGGCATGATTGACAATGCGTCGGGAGCTGTGATAAAATCGCGGCATGTCGGCCCTCATTGGGCGACCTTGTTTATAAATCAATACGCTGAGCGATTTGGAGGTTATTACTATGAAGAGAGTTACGGCATTGTTGCTGGCGCTGGCGATGCTGCTGGCCGGCGCGTCTGCCCTGGCCGAGTCCTACGGCTCGCGGCTGGAGCTGACCAAGATCCGCATATCGCTGCTGGGAAGCACGAATAAGAACGTGGCGCGGCTGCACGGCGTGGGCCTGTCCGTGACCGTGGGCAGCGCGGAGGGCGTGCCGACGCTGCAGGCTTCGCTGACCTACGGCGAGGGCCAGCAGCTGGACGCCATCGCCCAGATCGTCGACAATCGGCTGGTGGCCTGCCTCGGCGGCGTCAACGGCACCTTCTACGCCGACCTGGACGCCATCTTCGGCGAGGACCAGGGCGCCCTGGTGTCCAATGCCATTGGCGTCGGGCTGCTGATGGGCGGCTCGAATCCCAGGATGATGCTGCAGATGGTGCTGCCGGTGAACAGCAAGGGCGTGTTCACGAAGCACTTCAAGATCCCCGCCGACCAGTACAGGGGGTTCATCGAGCCCCTGGTCGAGGCGCTGGAGAACACCGAGACCCTGCGCGACGAGGACGAACAGTCGCTGCACGACGCCATCCCCCAGGGCGACGAGGAGGTCGAGCTGAGGGTGCGCTACAACCCCAATTCCGATACCCTGCGCATCCGCATCCTCCAGAACGGCAAGGGCGTCTACATCCGGGGCACGATGCACCTGACCACCGAGGAGATGGAGATGGTCAACATCAGCACCGACGAGGTGCAGTACGACCTTCTGAATCTGGACCCGGCCGTGGTGGAGGAGATGCGCGACGAGCTGGATTACATGGGCTTCAAGCTGGATTCCTTCGTCGCCAACTCCAACATGCGGAAGCTGAAAGAAAACGCGGAGGGGTGATCCCCCAGAGAAACCCGGGCGCTTTGCCCGGGTTGTTTTATATCTGAAACAAATTTAACATATTGGCTTTATCTATTGAACACAGTATAATAATTCCAGCTGCATTATTTTTTAGCTGCACAATTATATTTTACATGGAGGGAATGGACATGAAGCGGATTTCACTACTTCTGGCAATGGCGCTGTTGCTGGCCGTGGCCCCGATGGGGGCGCTGGCCGAGGCGGCCAACGCCGTCAAGACGGTGAAGATCAATAAGACCAACTTCCCGGACTCGAAGTTCAGGGCCTACGTCAAGGCCAACTACGATACCGATAAGAACGGCAAGCTCTCTCTCGCCGAGATCAGGGCGGCGGAGTGGCTCAACGTTGGGAACATGGGCGTTTCAAGCCTGAAGGGCGTCGAATACCTCGTCTACCTGACCCACCTGGATTGCCAGTGGAACGAAAAAATCAGCGGAAAGCTGGACCTCAGAAAGAACACAAGGTTGGTGTACGTGAATTGCGACGTCAACCGCCTGACCAGCCTGAACGTCAGCAAGTGCAAAAAGCTGCAAATACTGCATTGCGGCAGAAATCGGCTGACCAAGCTGGATGTCAGTAACTGTCCGGCACTGTATATCCTGTATTGCAGCAATAACCGGCTGACCAAGCTGGATGTCCGCAAGAACCCCAAGATGTATTGGCTGGATTGCGATTCCAACCGGCTGACCAGCCTGACCCTGGGCAGGCAGAAGAAACTGATTGAACTGTCCTGCTATTTCAACAAGCTGAAGAAGCTGGATATCGCAAACTGCCCGAACCTGAAGGCGCTGATGAAGAGCGAGGGTCCCCAGACCCCCGATGAATTCGATCGCGTGGGCTGGATCGACGATACGGTAGAGCCCTACTGGATCTTCCACATCGATGCTTCCACCGTCGTCACCGCGGGCAAGAAGGTGCTCTACAAGCGGTAAGGTACAGAGTTATCTTCGCAGCATCGCCTGGGCAGTTATCTCTCTCTTTTGTGCCCTGTCCACTTCCTCATACGGAAACTCAAGGAATCTGACATATTGACATATTTTTGTAGATATGGTAGTATTTTATGTCGTTATTTTTCCCGGAAGGGAACGAATAAGAAGGAGGTTATCCCATGAACAAGAACCGTACCCTGAAGCTGGCGGCGCTGCTGCTGGCGCTGCTGCTGGCGCTGCTGCTGGCCGTGGCCCCGATGGGAGCGCTGGCCGAGGAAATGGATGCCATCGAAATAGATGGCGCGCCGGGCCTGGAGGAGGCCGTGGCGCAAAGCGATCTTTCCGGTCTTGAGCTGGACATATCGGAGCCGGTGGCCGAGGAGCCGGTGCCGGTCCAGGAGGAAGCGCTGGCGGAGAATGCCGCTGTTGCGATCAACAGCAAGAATTTCCCTGACAAGGTATTCCGCGCCTATGTCAAGGAGAATTTTGACACCGACGGCAATGGGAAGCTGAGCAAGGCGGAGATCAACGCGGTAACCGCTATCGACGTATGCAATATGGGCATCGCCAACCTCAAGGGCGTCGAGCGATTCACCAACCTGGAATCCCTGTCCTGCAAATCCAACAAGCTGAAGTCGCTGGACATCCGCAAGAACACGAAGCTTTGGCTGCTCAGCTGCAGCTTCAATGCGCTGACCAAGCTGGATGTCAGCAAGAACACCAAGCTGACTTACCTGGACTGCAGTGTCAACAAGCTGAAGACCCTGGTTGTCAGCAAACTCAAGCTGCTTGAGTCCCTTAATTGCGAAAGCAACGCGCTGACCGAGCTGGATGTCAGCAAGAACACCAAGCTGACAACCCTGAACTGCTTTGACAACAAGCTCAAGGCCCTGAATGTTTCCCGGAATACGAAGCTTGAATCATTATACTGCAGCTTCAATGCGCTGACCAAGCTGGATGTCAGCAAGAACACCAAGCTGACAACCCTGGACTGCAGTGACAACAAGCTGAAGAATCTGGATGTCAGCAAGTGCAAGGCGTTGACCGACCTTGTGTGCAGCGAAAACGCGCTGGCGAGGATCGATGTCAGCAAGAATACGGCGCTTGAGCGCCTGAGTTGCAGCCAGAACGCGTTGGACAAGCTGACTCTCGGCAGCACAAAGAAGCTGAGAATGCTGTTTACGTGGGATACCAAGCTCAAGACCATTGACCTCAAGGGCTGCCCTATACTGAAGGCGCTGGCCAAGAAAAAGCCATCAGAGCGCATCGGTGATTCCATTTGGTGGGAGAATGAAACCGATGAATCCATAGAAGTCATAGCGATCGACGACACTACCAAGCTGACCAACGGCAGCAAGGTGCTGTATAAGGGCGCATAATCGAAGCCGAGAAAATGCGGGGCATTTCCCCTGGGAAACCGGGGAATGCCCCGCATTTCATATTCAGAAGGAGTTTGTTACATGGCAGCTGTCGTAGGCAAATTCTGGTGGCGTTCGTCGGGAACTGGGGTGACGGGGTGCCCCTCAGTCGCCTACGGCGACAGCTCCCCGCTGCGACAGGGAGCCTTTGGGGAGCTATTGTTATACGTCTTCCCTACAAATCAGTATTGTCCTGCTCGAACACCTTGACACCTGTCAATGTTATTTGTTGGTGAAATCAAGTGGTTTTGCATGACAAATTCACTGAAAAGGGGTATGATCAAACATGGCGAAGAAGCCCGCGCGACGCGCTGACCCCTTCCAAAACCGTCAAAACAACGATATATCATAGACAGGACAGGTGACAATCATGGCAAAGGTAAACATCATTTCCGGCTTCCTGGGCGCTGGCAAGACCACGCTGATCAAGAAGCTTCTGGACGGCGCCTTTGAGGGCGAGAAGGTCGTGCTGCTGGAGAACGAGTACGGCGAGGTCGGCATCGACGGCGGCTTTATGAAGGATACGGGCGTACAGATCACCGAGCTGAATTCCGGCTGCATCTGCTGCACGCTGGTGGGCGACTTCACCCAGGCCCTGGGCGAGCTGATCGACACCTACCATCCCGACCGCATACTGATCGAGCCCTCCGGCGTGGGCAAGCTGTCCGACATCCGCCGGGTGGTGGCCGACGTGGCCAAGACCCACGACGTCGAACTGGCGGGCTGCGCCACCGTGGCCGACGTGGGCAAGTGCCGCATGTACGCCCACAACTTCGGCGAGTTCTTCATCGACCAGATCGAGAGCGCCGAGACCATCATCTTAAGCCGCACCCAGACCGTTCCCCAGGACAGGATCGAAAAGTGCGTGGCCCTGCTGCGCCAGCACAACGAGAAGGCCCGCATCATCACCACCCCCTGGGACCAGCTGGACAGCAAGAAGATGCTGGAGACCATCGAGCATCCCACGTTCCTGCTGACCCTGGACGACCTGCCCGAGGCCGACCACCACGACCACGAGCATCACCATGAGCATGATCATGAGCATCATCATGACCACGAGCACGATCATGACCATGAGCACGAGCACGATCATGACCATGAGCATGAGCACGATCATGACCACGAGCACGAGCATGAGCACGATCATGACCATGAGCACGAGCATCATCATGACCACGACCACGATCATGACCATGACCACGATCATGAGCACCACCACGACCACGGCTGCTCCTGTGGCTGCGGGCACGACCACCACGGCCACCACCACGCCGACGAGGTATTCGACAACATCGGCGTGGAGACGCCCAAGCACTTCGACGAGGCCCAGATCCGCAAGGCCCTGGAGGCGCTGGACGAGGGCAACGGCTTCGAGTACGGCGACATCCTGCGGGCCAAGGGCATACTGCCCACCAACGACGGCCGCTGGCTGCACTTCGACTATGTGCCCGGCGAATACGAAGTGCGCTACGGCGCGGCGGACTACACCGGCCGCCTGTGCGTGATCGGCTGCAAGATCAACCAGCCCGCCATCAAGGAACTGTTTGGCATATAATCAGGGAGAATAACAGCTTATGAACGTACCCGTATACATCGTCACCGGCTTCCTTGGTGCCGGCAAGACCAGATTCATCACCGACATGCTGACCGACGAGGGCTTCAGCGAGGGCGAGAAGACGCTGCTGCTGTGCTGCGAGGAGGGGGAGGAGGAATACGACCCCGAGGCGCTGAAGGCCGGCAACGCCACGCTGGTGAACCTGGATGACCCCAAGCAGATCGCCGGCAAGCGCCTGATGCGCATGAACCGCGAGCACCAGCCCGAGCGGGTGATCATCGAGTACAACGCCACCTGGCTCCTGCAAACGCTTTACGACGCCGAAAAGCCGGAGAGCTGGGCGCTGGCGCAGATCATCGACCTGGTGGACGCCTCCACCTTCGAGATGTACCTGAAGAACATGCGCAAGTACATGGCGGACGGCCTGAAGGAGGCCGACCTGGTGATCTTCAATCGCTGCGACGAGAACAGCCGCAAGAGCCCCTGGCGGCGGGCGGTGAAGGGCCTGAACAGCGGCACCCGCATCTTCTTCGAAAACCTGGACGGCACCACCGACGACGGCGTGGCCGACGAGGACCTGCCCTACGACGTGAAGGCCGATCCGGTGACCATCGGCGACGAGGATTTCGGCACCTTCTACCTGGATGCCCTGGAGCACCCGGACCGCTACGACGGTAAGCGCATCCACGCCCGGGGCCGGGCCTTCCGCATGGAGGACATGCCCAAGAACTGCTATGTCTTCGGCCGTCACGTGATGACCTGCTGCGCCGAGGACATCGGCGGCATCGGCTTCCTGTGCCAGTTCAAAAACGAGCCCCCAAAGACCAACGACTGGATCTTCCTGGACGCGAAGGTGGAAAAGAGCTTCAGCCCGCTGCACAACACCGACGCGATCATACTCATCGAGGAAAAGGTTTCGCCCGCATCCCCGCCGAAGGAGGAATTGGTGTACTTCAACTGATGCCATGGGCTTGTCGCATTCGGTAAAATTCGATGAAATTTGACAAAAGTATGAATTTCGGTATTGATTTTGTCGAAAACCTGTGGTAAAATAAAGTGCATGTTGATCAGGGGGTATGTGATATGAAACGCAGGTATATTTCTTTGTTACTGGTGGTGGCCCTGCTGTTGGCCACGGCCATCGTGCCGGCAGGCGCTTCGGCGGCCAAGAAAATCCAGATCCTGAAGGTGACCGTGGATGGCGCCCGTGTGCGCCAGGGCCCGTCTTCCGCCTACGGCGTCAAGACCAGCGTCAAAAAGGGCGGCAAGGTGTTCTATCTGGGCAAGATGAAGAACTCCTTTGCCTACATCCGCACCTCGGGCGGCACGCAGGGCTATATGTACAAGGGCTTCCTCAAGAGCTATGGCACCTGCTACAAGAGCCAGGTCTACTACAGCAAGAAGAGCGGGCTGAAGGTCTACAAGAAGCCCAGCACCCGCAGCAGCAAGGTGACCAAGCTCAGCAAGCATCAGCACGTGATCGTCTACCAGGTCAAGGGCAAGTGGGCCTACGTAAAGACCGTGAGCGGCAAGGGCGGCTATTGCCAGGCCAGCGCGCTGGGTAAGGCGTTCTGATCCATTGCGAAAACGACCCTCGTTCCCATTCGGGTTTACTGACGAATTCGTCATTGCCCCGAACGGAACGAGGGCCGTTTTTTTATTTGGCTACTCGATCAGCATCGCGTCGCCGAAGGAGAAGAAGCGGTATTCCGCCTCCACGGCGATCTTGTAGGCCTCCAGTATGCGCTCCCGGTCCCAGAGGGCCGAGACCAGCATGATCAGCGTGCTGCCCGGCAGGTGGAAGTTGGTGATCAGCGCGTCCACCAGCTGGAAGCGGTAGCCGGGCTTGATGAAGATGCTGGTGTCGTCCCGCTTGGCCACCAGCCTGCCGTCCTCGGCGGCGGACTCCAGCGTGCGCACGCTGGTGGTGCCCACGGCGGTGATCCGCCCGCCCCGATCCCGGGCGGCGTTTACCCGGTCGGCGGCCTCCTGCGTGACCTCGAAGTACTCCGAGTGCATCTCGTGTTCTTCGATGTTCTCCACCTTCACCGGCCGGAAGGTGCCCAGGCCCACGTGCAGCAGTACCGGCACGATGTCCACGCCCTTTTCACGGATGCGCGCCAGCAGCTCGGGGGTGAAGTGCAGCCCCGCCGTGGGGGCTGCGGCACTGCCGTCTTGTTTGGCGTACACCGTCTGGTAGCGGTCCCGGTCCTCCAGCTTTTCGTGGATGTAGGGGGGCAGGGGCATCTCGCCCAGGGCGTCCAGCGCCGCCTCGAAGCTGCCCTCGCATTCAAATTCCACGATGCGTCCGCCCACGTCGGTGGTCTCCATGACCCGGCACCTGAGCCGCCCGTCGCCGAACACCACCTCGGTTCCGGGCTTCAGCTTCTTGCCGGGGCGCACCAGCGTCTCCCAGCGCTTGGGCCCCAGCTGCTTCAAAAGCAGCACCTCGCAGGCCCCGCCGGTGGGCCTTTCCCCGTACAGCCGCGCCGGGATGACCTTCGTCTCGTTGATCACCAGGCAGTCGCCGGGGTTCAGGTAGTCGATGATGTCGTAAAAATGCCGGTGCTCGATTTCGCCGGTATCCCGGTGGATCACCATCAGGCGGCTGTGGTCCCGGGGTTCCACCGGCGTCTGCGCGATGCGCGCCTCGGGCAGGTCGTACATAAAGTCGGATAGCTTCATATTCCCTCCAATGAGTCACGGGGACAGGTTCCCTGACTCATTTCGTTTGCCGAGCGAGTCGGGGAACCTGTCCCCGCGACTTACAGCGCGGCCTTGATCTTTTCGATCATCGCGGCGTATTCCTCGTCGCTCAGCGTCACGCGGCCGGGGTTCATGGCGAACACGTCGCCCCACTCGAACTCGCCCTCGTACTTAGGCACCAGGTGGTAGTGCAGGTGGACGCCCTTGTCGTTGTAGGCGCCGTAGTTGATCCTGCCGGGGTGGAAGGCGGCCTTCAGGGCCTTGGTCACATGGGCCACGTCGGCGAAGAAGGCGTTGCGCTCCTCGTCGCTCAGGTCGGTGATGCAGCCCACGTGGTCCTTGTTGGCCAGGATCACGCGGCCAGGATGGCTCTGCTCCTTGAACAGGTAAAGCCGGGTCTGGGTGAGGTCGCAGATGTAGATGCCAAATTTGGCGAGCGGTTCGCCGTGCGCGCAATACGCGCAGTTCGGGTCCTTGGTCATGGGATTACCTCCTTGTATGATGTGATTGATAAATACTGATTTGTCGAGCTTTGCTCGATAAATCAGTATTTGCCTATATATCCATCCTCGTCTGTCCATCGCTGGCTGCGTTCGCCGGCCTGGGCATCCGCAGCCCCATATGGTCGTAGGCGGCCTGGGTGCAGACGCGGCCGCGGGGGGTGCGCATCAAAAAGCCCAGCTGCAACAGGTACGGCTCGTACACGTCCTCGATGGTGCTGGCGTCCTCGCCGGTGCTCGCGGCCAGGGTGTCCAGCCCCACCGGGCCGCCGCCGAACTTCTCCATCATCGTGGTCAGCATCGTGCGGTCCACGTGGTCCAGGCCCAGCTCGTCCACCTCCAGCATGTTCAGCGCCTCCCGGGCGATGTCCACGTCGATCCTGCCGTCGCCCTTCACCTGGGCGAAGTCCCGCACCCGCCGGATCAGCCGGTTGGCGATGCGGGGCGTGCCCCGGCTGCGGCTGGCGATCTCCAGCGCGCCGTCGTGGTCGCATTCGATCTTGAGAATGTTCGCCGAGCGCCGCACGATCACGGCCAGCTGTTCCGGCTGATACAGCTCCAGGCGGAAGGTGATGCCGAAGCGGTCCCGCAGGGGGCTCGTCAGCATGCCCGCCCGGGTGGTGGCCCCGATCAGCGTGAACTTCGGCAGATCCAGCCGGATCGACCGGGCCGAGGGTCCCTTGCCGATCATGATGTCCAGGGCGTAGTCCTCCATGGCCGGGTAGAGCACCTCCTCCACCTGGTGGCTGAGGCGGTGGATCTCGTCGATAAACAGCACGTCGCCGGCGTTCAGGTTCGTCAGTATCGACGCCAGGTCGCCCGCCCGCTCGATGGCCGGGCCGCTGGTGACGCGGATGTTGTGGCCCATCTCCGCCGCGATGATGCCCGCCAGCGTGGTCTTGCCCAGTCCGGGCGGGCCGTAGAGCAGTATGTGGTCCAGCGGCTCGTGGCGGCTGATGGCGGCCTGCATGTACACGGTCAGGCTCTGCTTCAGCTTGTCCTGGCCAAAGTACTCCGCCAGCGAATGGGGGCGCAGCGAAAGCTCCGCGTCGTCCTCGTCCTCGCGGTAGCCGGTGGTGATGATGCGTTCCTCGTCGTTCATAAGAACCTCCCTATGACGGAGATGTTTTTTTATTATTTCTCATTACCGCCTCCGGCTCACGATTCCCCGCACGAATTCGGTAAAGGTGTTGACCCGCAGCACCAGGCAGAAGACGGCGTAGCCGACCAGCGACGCCCCGGCGCAGACGGCCAGCCGCACGAACACCCGCCCGGTGCCCATGGCGATGGGCAGCGTCCGGTCCAGCAGCAGGCACAGGGCCCCGCAGGCCAGCGCGGCGACGATGATCTTCGCAAGGTCGGGCAGTATTTTCGAAAAGCCCAGGTGGCCGAACCGCTTTTTCAGCGCCAGCAGCAGGATCACCATGCCGGTGGCCCCGGCGATGGAGGTGGCCAGCGCCAGGCCGTTCGCCCCCAGGAAGAGGCGCAGTATCAGGTTCAGCACGATGTTCATCCCCACCACCACGCAGGAGACCCGGAAGGGGGTGGTGGTGTCCTGGAGGGAGTGGAACACCCGGTTCAAAAAGTCCCTCAGCCCGAAGGCGGGCACGCCCACCACATAGCACATCAGTATGCCCGCGGTGACCTCCACCGAGTGCATGTCGAAGCGCCCGCGCATGTAGGCGAACTTGATCACGTCGATGCGCATCACCACGGCGATGGCCACGATGGGCAGCGCCACCAGGGCGATCACCAGCACGCAGCGGCGCAGCACCTCCAGCATGCCCTTCCTGTCCTTCGCGGCGGCCATGCGGCTCATCTTCGAGAACATCACCGTGGTCAGCGGCACCATCAGCACGCCCAGCAGGAACGTGATCAGCCGGTAGGCGTAGCTCATCGAGGAGATGTCCCCGGGGTTCAGCCCGGAGGCCAGCGCGTGGTCGATCATGTGGTTCAGCTCGCTGATGCCCATGGACAGCATCGCCGGCCCGGCCAGCGCCAGCAGCCGGTGGAAGCGCCTGTCCGAGAAGTCCAGCACCGGGGTGTAGTGGAACCAGCCCCGCAGGAAGGGGATGAGAATCAGCGTCTGCAGTATGTTGGCGGCGAACACGCCCCAGCCCACCGCGACGATGCCGTACTTTTCCGAGAACAGCACCGAGGCCAGTATGATGCAGGCGCTCAGCGGGAAGCCGGTCAGCTGGGCGGCGATGTACTGCTCCGCCGCATTTAACAGGCTCGCCAGGCCGATGGAGGTGATGTTGAACACCAGCGACAGCAGCATCGTGCGCACCAGCTGTACGGTCAGGTCCGTCTTGGCCGGCTCGAAGCCCACGTAGATCAGCCGCACCAGGGGCCGCGCCAGCACGAAGAACAGCGCCGAAATCGCCAACGCCGCCAGCGCGAACAGGTTCAGCGTGTTGCTGGCGAAGTGGTTGGCGTGCTTCAGGCTGCGCTGCTCCCGCTCCTCGACGTACAGGGGGATCATCGTGGCCGAGATGCAGGAATTGAACAGCAGCACCGGCAGGTAGAACAGGCTGTAGGCCGACACATAGGCGTCGTTGGCCATGCCCGTGCCGAAGTAGTTGGCCAGTATCATGTCACGCACGAAGCCGAACACCTTGCTGAATATGATGACGCCGGTGACCAGCATCGTGGCCTTGAATGCCCGCTGCGCTTTCGCCAAGAACAGGACCTCCCGAAAATATTTCCAGATTAAGTATATCATGGCCGGGTTAAGATGATATGTTTTGAAGCCCCAATTCAGATTTTATTTAACCCCTCTTTCCCTCATTCCCAACAATGAGGTACTATAATAAAGTACGATGATACCCGGCATAGGGTCGGGAATAACCAATCGGGAAGGACTGTATGACCATGAAGCGCGTTTATAACTTTGCCCCCGGTCCGTCCACGATGCCCCAGGAGGTCCTGGAGCAGGCGGCGCGGGAGATGCTGTGCTACGGCGACACCGGCATGAACGTCATGGAGATGAGCCACCGCTCCAAGCAGTACCAGGCCATCTTCGACGAGACAGAGGCCACCCTGCGGGACCTGATGCACATATCCCAGGACTACGCGGTGCTGTTCCTCCAGGGCGGCGCGACGGGCCAGTTCGCGGCCATCCCCATGAACCTGATGACCGGCAGCGGCACGGCGGACTACGTGGACAGCGGCAACTTCGCCCACGGCGCGCTGGTCGAGGCGGGCAAGTACGGCAAGGTGAACGTGGTGGCGTCCTCGAAGGACGACAAGTACGCCTACATCCCCGAGCTGGACGCCTCGAAGTTCAACCCCGACGCGGATTACTTCTACATCACCACCAACAACACCATCTACGGCACCCGCTACCCGAAGCTCCCCGAGACCGGCAAGGTGCCCCTGGTGGCGGACATGTCCTCCAACATCCTCAGCGAGGTCTATGACGTCAACCGCTTCGGCGTGATCTACGCTGGCGCCCAGAAGAACGTGGGCCCCGCGGGCCTGACCATCGTGATCGTGCGCCGCGACCTGCTGGGCCGCGCCATGCCCATCACCCCCAAGATCATGGACTGGAAGATCATGGACGAAAAGGGCAGCATGCTGAACACCCCGCCCACCTACGCCATCTACATGGCGGGCCTGTGCATGAAGTGGCTGAAAAAGCAGGGCGGCGTGGAGGCCATCGAGAAGGTCAACATCGAAAAGGCGAAGCTGCTCTACGGCCTGCTGGACGACAGCGACTTCTATCGCCCCACCGCCCGGCCCGAATCTCGCAGCCGCATGAACGTCACCTTCACTACCCCCAGCCCCGAGCTGGACGCCGAATTCGTCAAGGCCGCTGCGGCCCGCGACCTGGTGAACCTGAAGGGCCACCGCGTGGTGGGCGGCATTCGCGCCAGCATCTACAACGCCATGCCCATCGAGGGCGTGCAGGCGCTGGTTTCGTTTATGAAAGACTTTGAGACGGAGCATAAATAATATGTACAACATTCAAAAGCTGAATTCGATCTCGCCGGTGTACCACGGCATACTGCCCGACACCGAATATAACGTCGCCTATGAGATGGACAACCCGGACGCCATCATGGTGCGCAGCGCCGGCATGCACGACATGGCCATCCAGGAAAACCTGCTGTGCGTGGGCCGCGCGGGCGCGGGCGTGAACAACATCCCGCTGGACAAGATGTCCGAGCACGGCGTGGTGGTGTTCAACTCCCCCGGGGCCAACGCCAACGCCGTCAAGGAGCTGGTGCTGGCGGGCCTGCTGCTGGCCAGCCGCAAGATCGCGGAGGGCATCGAGTGGTGCAAGGGCCTGACCCCCGGCGAGCAGACCGTTGAAAAGCAGGTGGAGGCCGGCAAGAAGCAGTTCGTCGGCCCCGAGCTGGCGGGCAAGACCCTGGGCGTCATCGGCCTGGGCGCCATCGGCCTGCAGGTAGCCAACGCGGGCGTGGCCCTGGGCATGGACGTGCTGGGCTACGACCCCTACATCTCCGTGGACAACGCCTGGCGGCTGTCCCGGTCGGTGACCCACGCCCTGAGCCTGGACGAGATCATCGAGAAGAGCGACTACATCACGCTGCACGTGCCGCTGACCGACGGCAACCGGGGCATGATCGACGCCGGGGCCATCTCCCGGATGAAGAATACCGCCGCGCTGCTGAACTTCGCCCGCGGTCCCCTGGTCAACGTCGACGACGTGAAGGAGGCCCTGGAGCAGGGCCAGCTGCGGGTGTACGTCACCGACTTCCCGGAGGCGGCGCTGATCGGCGTGCGCAACGTGGTGCTCACGCCCCACCTGGGCGCGTCCACCCCCGAGAGCGAGGACAACTGCGTGCGCATGGTGGCCAGGCAGATCAACGATTACATCAAGTACGGCTCCATCGTCAACAGCGTGAACTATCCCAACTGCGCGCTGGAAAAGCAGACCATGCCCCGCATCTCCATACTGCACAAGAACGTGCCCAACGTGCTGGGCGCGATCACCCAGGTGATCTCCGGGGAGCGGCTGAACATCGAAAACATGGTCAACCAGTCCCGGGGCGCCTACGCCTATACCGTGCTGGACGTGGACGAGAAGCCCAGCCCCCAGCTGCGCACCAAGCTGCTGGCGCTGGATACGGTTTTCCGCGCCCGCCTGCTGATGCCGTAAGGGTTTAATCGCCTATATGTCACCTTCCGAGAGAGAAAACAGGAAGCGCAGGGCCGCGCCGGTCCGTTCGGCCAATGGCCGCAGGGAACCGGCCCGGCCCGAGCGCCCTCTGCCCAAACGCGGCAAGCCGGCCTGGGTGCGGCCGGAATACCGGCGCAGGGCGCGGCTCAGGAACAAGCTGATCGCCGGCCTGCTGGCCGTCGCCGTGGTGCTGGTCGTGCTCCTGCTCGCCAACAGCACGGTGCTTCGCTCGAACGGCGCGGTGGTGCTGGCCCGGCGGGAGCTGCCCAGCGTGCCGGTGTTCTTCTGCCAGACGGACGCGGCCTGGGCCGACGCGCCAATGGGCGCCTCCGGCAGGACGCTGGGGGAGGCCGGGGACGGCGTGACCTGCCTGGCCGCGCTGATCGAGATGCAGCAGCTCAAAACGCCCATCGAGGGCGAGGTCAACCCCGGCACGCTGAACGCCTGGCTGTCTGAAAACGGCGCCTATGACGCAACCGGCAGCCTCAACTGGCAAAGGGCCGCGGCGCTGCTGGGCGTCAGCCTGACGGAAAGGCAGCCCGGCTGGGGCATTGCCGGCACGCTGGAGATGCTGATCCAGCAGGAGGTCTATCCCGTGGTTCGCGTGAAGCAGCCGGGCACGGGGACGCTTCACGACGTGCTGCTGGTGGGCACCGTGCATGGGGAATTCCAGATCATGGACCCCCTGGATTCCAGCGGCGAGCCCAATTCGCTGAGCGTCTACGGCAACCGGATCTATGATGTCAGATACTTGAAATGAGGTATATAAAATTGGACAACGCCCTGCATACCGCCCGAATCCTGCTGCCCTGTGCCGGCGTCGCCCCGGAAAAGTGGGCGGTGGTGGCCTGCGATCAGTTCACGGCCCAACCGGAATACTGGCGCCAGGCCGACGCCCTGGTGGGTCAGGCCCCTTCCACGCTGCGCCTTATCCTGCCGGAGGCCTGGCTGGCCGAGGGCGAGGCGCGCATCCCGGCCATCCACGCCGCCATGGCCAAATACCTGGCGGACGGCACCCTTGAAACAGCGGTGGAGGACGGCTTCGTGCTCGTGGAGCGGGACACCCCCGCGGGCGCGCGCCCGGGCCTGGTGGTGGCGCTGGACCTGGAGGCCTACGACTACAACCCCGGCTCCGCCAGTCTGATCCGCGCCACCGAGGGCACGGTGCTGGAGCGGGTGCCGCCGAGGGCCCGCATCCGCGCCGGCGCGCCGGTGGAGCTGCCCCACGTGATGATGCTGATCGACGACCCCGGCATGACGGTGATTGAGCCTCTGCTGAAGCGCCGCGCCAGCCTGCGCCCGCTGTACGACTTCGAGCTGATGCTGGGCGGCGGCCACCTGCGGGGCTGGGCCGTGGAAGGCGCGGACGTAAAAGGCGTGTTCGACGCCATCGACGCGCTGAACGCGAAGGCCGACGGCCTGCTGTACGCCGTGGGCGACGGCAACCACTCGCTGGCCGCGGCCCGCAAGTGCTGGCTGGACCTCCGCGACACCCTGACCCCCGAGGCCCGGGCGAACCACCCGGCCCGCTATGCGCTGGTGGAGCTGGTGAACCTGGCCTGCCCGGCGCTGGTGTTCGAGCCCATCCACCGGGCGCTGTTCGGCGTGAATCCCTCTGAATTGATGGACGCGTACCGCGAGACCCTGCGCGCCGACGGCGCGGACATGGGGGAGGGGGACGACCTGGTCGCCTTCGACGGCGCGGGCCACACCTGGCGCTTCAAATCCGAAGAACACCCGCTGGCCCGCCTCCAGGCCTTCCTGGACGAGTGGCTTGCCGGCCACCCCGAGGCCCGCATCGACTACATCCACGGCGAGGCCGCCCTGCGCGGCCTGATCGACCGCCCCGACGCCCTGGGCCTGATGCCCCGCCCCTTCGACAAGTCCGAGCTGTTCGCCGCCATCCGCCGCCACGGCGTCCTGCCGAGAAAGACCTTCTCGATGGGGGAGGCCACCGAGAAGCGATATTACATGGAGGCGCGGGGGATCGGATAGCGGAAAAATATAATCTCAATAGTGAAAGGTCCTTCGTTGCGCTCAGGATGACAGGAATGGGGTTCGCTGTCATACCGGGCGCGGGGAAGGGCCTTTTCTGTATGCTGTCATTCAGGCAACCGGGCTGTGAAGCGGTGAGCGGGATGCGGCGGCGTTTATACCTCCACAAGGCAATTCCAAGCAGCTCCAGTTTTCTGAAAACATATGGAGAGACAATATTGACTCCTTTATGCCGCGACCCACCCATAAAATCATAAGAATTAGATGAAGGGTAGCAGTTTGTGACCGTACCATGCCTTGCTACTCCGAGCCCTGCCAAGCCACACCGTGCCTTGCCAAACCACGTCTATGATCACAAATATATTATGTCGTGTCTTGTTTTGTTGTGTTCTGTTTTTACCGTGATAATGCTACGCTGGAATATGATAACACAACCCTATCTGCTTGTGAATGAAGAATCTGTAAAAACTTATGATGTCGGAGACCGTTTATTTTGGTCAGTCTATGATTCCCTCATTCCTGAACTTTGCCAGCATCTCCAGCATGTGTATGTCAATCTTCTCCGGATCGTTGTCCAGACCGGCGCAGATGATGCGGAGGCCATCCGGTGTCAGTATCCTGCCATGCTGCTTGTCAGTCTGGTACTGCTGGTACTTCTCATATTCCTTGTTCGATATCTGCTTCATGGGAACCTCCGATCATCACGTACAACTGGAATTTGTCTACATGATCCCGGATACATCACTTCACCAACACAACGATGTGGGCGTTTTCGATCTCGACAACCTTTTTTGTTTTCAGTCCGACCTGTTCTGCTAACGCCATGATTCTCTCCGGTGTATCCGGATAG
>JAZOUD010000152.1:0-102851 GCA_045658005.1 Clostridia bacterium
GAACTGCCCGCACCGGGAAGAATGCATGGGGAGGGCCAGCGGAGGCAAAAGGTTCCATGTATCGGAGAACACCCCGGCATTCTATGCTGAAAGCCAGCGGCAAAAGACGGAGGAATTCCGGGAGAAATACAAGAAGCGCGCGTCGATAGAGTGGAAGAACGCAGAGATGAAGCGCTTCCATGGGATGGCCCGAGCGGATGGCTGGGGCCTGCGGAGCATGATATTCCAAGCAAAACTCACCGCGATAGCAGTCAATTTGAAGCGAATCGCGAAGCTGGTAGAGCAAAAAATGAAGGAAAATGCAACGGCAATGCCCCTGAAATCCTCCATTTTGTCCAATGTCTCTTGTGCCATCCAGGCTTTCGTCTCACAGATCATCCAGACCGTCCGGCCTGTCTGCTGATTTTGCTCCTGAACCCCCGTTTTTTCAGTGGTCTCGACTTCTCCGTGGGAAAGGGCGAGGTCCACGCGCTGCTGGGAGAAAACGGTGCGGGCAAATCCACGCTGATGAACATACTGGCCGGCGTGTACCCCCGGAACAGCGGCACCGTGGTCTTCGATGGGCAGACCCTGGCCATTATAATGGCCCCATTTTAACGATTCATATTTCTGGGTTGTCAATCGGACGCTGGGTGTTTCAGAAGCGAAGGAACAGCTGCGGGTCTGGTCCGTGACCTCTACAATTGCCTGGGTGGTCGGTGTGATTGAGGTCCTGGTGCTGAGTGTCTTTATGCGCTGATTGTGCTGAAAAGCGGAATCAACAAGCCGGAGGCCTTTTGAAGCGAAAAAATGGACTCGCACCATTTGGATGGGTGGACAGCAGCAGGGGATTATGATATACTGAAGAAAATAAACACACGGAAGGAGAAATCAGAATGAACAATGTCGAGAGAGTATGCAAATTCCTGGAATGATGCACAGACCTATTACCTGGCTACAGTTGAAGGCGATCAGCCGCGTGTACGCCCCTTCGGAACAGCTCTGGTAAATGAGGACAAGCTCTACATCCAGACCGGTAGAGTGAAGAACGTCTCCAAACAGATCGCGGCAAATCCCAAAGTTGAAATCTGCGCCTTCCAGGGCGGTAAGTGGATACGCATTGCTGGCGAGCTGGTGAATGACGACCGCCGTGCGCCCAAGGCAGCTATGCTGGAGAAGATGCCGAGCCTTAAGGCGATGTACAGCACGGATGATGATAATACGCAGGTATTGTATTTCAAAAACGCTGTGGCAACCATTTCCTCGTTCACTGACGCGCCGGAAGAAATACGGTTCTGAGTGAGACTGCTTCGCCGGTGTGAGCAGCCGGTAAAGAAGGAGATCGCCACATCATCCTCAATGTGCTGTTATGAAGACAAACCGATAATCGAGAGGAGCTGTACACATGCCGAGAAAGAAGATTGCCGATGTTGCGGCGGACGTGAAGAAGGCGGCAAAGGCCAAAGCTGAGAAAGCCGTTGATACGGCTGCCGCGACTGAGGTAGAAGTGAAAAAGTCGACACGTTCTGTGGGCCGCAAGGCAAAAGCCAAGGTCGAAGAGGCCGCCGCGCAGGTTGCCGAGAAGGTAGATGCTGCCGCCACGGCCGTGGAGATCGAGGCCGGCAAGGCCAGGGCGAAGCGCACCAGGAAGACCGCTGAGGTGAAGAAAGCGGTTTCCGAGGCTGTGGAAGAGGCAAAGAAGCCGGCGCGTAAGGCGCGTGCTGCCAAGCTTGACATCGTCATCCAGAGCGTCATGGGCGGCGCGATCACTCCCGAGGAGATCGCTGCGAAAGTACCGAAGGACGCAATCTCTGCCTATGTGAAAGTGGAAGAGAACAAGATCTACTGGGTGAACAAAGCTGGCGAAACCGGCAGCGTGGAGATCTGGGGATAAACACAACGGCGGCGTATGATCATGCGTCGCCGTATTTTTATACGCATAGCGGATGCGCGTTGGAAGGCCTCTGAACGAGCACACGTCACCGTTCTCCACAGAGAGGGCTCTACACACTCGTTCCAGCACATCCAAGCGGAGCCTCTCCTTTGACCAGTTTCTGATAGGTGGATTCACTGATCCCGGCAAGGGATATGATGTCGCGCTGTGTATAGCCGCGTCGCTGGAGGAGGACCCTAAAGCTTCCTGCAGCTGATCATGGTATCGGCCTCCTCTGCGTGAGCGGATAAAGAGCCCCGGATGAAGCCCTGGCGCGTGGGTGGTGGACTCCTATTTTACCATAGGGGACGCCTGGTTGGGTGACAACAATACGACCTTTTCCTATCTGTTTTCTTACAGATGTGACAGAGAAAGGAAGTAGCTCCATGAGCCCATTTTCAATACTGATGTTCTGCTTCTCAGGAGCATTGTTTCTCTATGCCGTGCTGCTGTACATGACAAAGGATTACAAGCTGATTTCTTACGACTATGCATTGAAGACAGACGATAAAAACGCATATGCGAGGCAGGTGGCGGAGATTGTTGCGCTGGTGGCAGTCGCCCCGGCGCACTGTGGATATGTCGCGCTATTCTCGATGGGCTGGAGTGTGGTCGTGCTGGTTGTGGAGATGGTTCTGGCTATTTGGGTTGAGACGAAAATAATGGAGTGAATGGACTTTCTCTGGGGTTTTATGGTATAATCGCTCATGTTCGTTGGTCTTCCTGACCGCGAATGCTGCTTTGAAGAAGCTGACCATGCAGCGGAAGAAGGCGGTGACCTTGCCAGGATTGATGGCAATGAAACTGTAGCAGGGAATATCCAGGCGGTTATTCATCGTATTGTGCATGATCAGGACCTCCTTCAGTGCGGTGCGTTCGCTGCACCCTTCAGTGCTGTGTTTACCGCGGTTTCCGTGTTGACAGAATCAGAGAACCCTGAATATGCATTGGGTTACGTGAGAAATGCGGAAGGCAGTACTGTATACACAGAAGAAATGAGGCACTGCTTTTGCAATGCTCTGCTGGATTATAGTGGAAAGCAAAAACAGCAGAAATTAGAAAACAACGATTCACATATAATAGACGCGATACGTAATAATCCGAATTTGAATCGTATAGTTTTCTTTTACAAATCTGAAGAGGATAAAGAGAAGGCAAATACTTATCATCGACCTGCCGGAGGGGAACGACATGGCCGCGCTCATGGGCGTGATGCCGCTGGCGGTCTGCTACCTGATCAGCTTCATCATGGTGGGCACCAACTGGGCGAACCACCATCACCTGCTGCAGGTGACGGGAAGTGTGGACGGCAAGATCCTGTGGTCGAATCTCTTATACCTGTTCCTGCTGTCCTTCCAGCCGGTGACCACGGTTGGGTGGGCAAGAGCAAATTCGCCATGCTGCCGGTGCGGGTGTACGTGCTGATGAACCTGCTGTGTGCGCTCAGCTACATATTGCTTGAAAAGGCGATCATCCATTCCAACAACTGTGAGATATTGAAGACCGCCGTCAGCGAGAGCCGGAAGGAGCAGTGGACCATCGCCGTGGAGACGCTGGCGCTGATTCTGAGTTTCATCTCCGGCGCGCACTACGCCTCCTGCCCGCTGCTGGTTGTGGCGATGGTGCCGTGGATCGTCCCGGACCTGCGGATGAAGCGGGTGTTTGAAGAGGCCAGATGTATGCGGGAGGAATGAGTCATGAAATCCATACTGATCAAGGACACCACCCGGGAGGAGCGCATCCGCATCATCCACCAGGCGCTGTGGGGTGCCTGCGGCATCGACTGTGAATTCTGCTCCGGCTGTGACAACAGGGGTGGCGGAAGAATTGAGGTAATCTACCAACCCTATATTGACGGCATGAAGGAGATTCGGGAGATCAACGCGGAATACAACGCACCGTTCGTGCGGGGATAGGAGGACCGGTTTATGAAAACCCTGATCACATATTTCAGCGCGCAGGGCACGACCGCGAAGGTTGCGAAGGAGCTCGCCGCCATGACCGGCGCGGACCTCTTTGAGATCCAGCCGGAGAAACTCTATACCGCAGCGGACCTGAAGTGGACGAAACCGCTGGCCCGCTGCAACCGGGAGATGCTGGGCAGGAAAGATGTGCCCGTCGAGGGCAGGATTGCGGACTTTGACCAGTACGACACCATCCTGATTGGCTTTCCCATCTGGTACGGCGCCGCGCCGAACGTCATAAACACCTTCTGCAAGGGCTATCCGTGGGACGGCAAGCGGGTCTTCGCCTTTGCCACCTCCGGCGGCAGCGGCATCGGCCGGACAGCAGAGAAGCTCACGCCCCATGTGAAGGGAGCGGCATCGGTAGACGCGAAGCTCGTACACAGCGCGGTGGAAGTGAAGGACTGGGTCAGGCTGTAAACTTCTTCGTTTTCCCCGCCGACACCATTGAAAACCAGCGCGCTCAGGCGTATAATGGTAAGGGACGACTAACGTAGACGATTCGCCCATCGCACAGCGGCATCAAAGATGGACGACTGTGAGGCGGGCTTTCATTGTGGAACGTGGTTAGAAGTTACTAACAATAGGGCACCCCACGAAATATGTGACACGGTACGATGAGAAGTGAGCGATTTGAAGGGCTGCGAGGCGCTGTCAAGGAGAGCGGTCTGCGCCTGGTTTGAAACAGAGAAGGTGAGAATTCCATGGCAAAGAACGGAGAAAAAGGGAAGCGATGCCGGTGGCTTGCGGTCATCATCGTAATTGTGGCGCTCGTTGCCGTCCTTGGTATTTACAAAATGAAAAGCAGCCGCACGGACGCGGACCTTATCCTTGCGATTTCCGAACAGGGCTTCGAGGGACATTTCTATGATGCCGGGGAAAGGGATAAGGTGGTCATCACCTTCTCGGGCAGTGAGGGCGGCTCCAGCGCCAGCGATACCATGGCTTGGTACTATAAGCAGCATGGCATATCGGCACTGGGCGTGACCCTTTTCTCCGGCAAAGAGACGGGGAAAAACCTGGATCGCGTTCCATTGGAGTATGTGGAAAACGCCATCGCGTGGTTGAAAGAACAGGGCTTTGAAAAGATCGCAGTCGATGGGATTTCCAAAGGGTCGGAGTATGCGCTTCTGGCAGCATCCCGTTTTGACGACATCAGTTGCGTGATCGCCCGCGTCCCATCCTGGTTTATCAGCGAGGGCATGATCGGGCGCAACGGTCCGTCGGGAACCTCCTGCTGGTCGTATCGGGAGAAGAACTGGGCTATACGCCATACATCCTGCGCGAATTCGATGTTTTCAGGCAGTTCCGCACGCACGGGGAGTTCAATATCCTCTCATATAATACGGGAAAGGACGTTGCAGACGAATCGATCATCCCTGTGGAAGACATCCGTGGCCCGATCCTCCTCATCTCCACCGAAGCGGATACGGTCTGGCCTTCGGCGGAACAGGCCGCGCATATTGTGAATCGTCTGGAGGAGCAAGGTTTTTCTTACGAGGTCAAAAGCCTGACCTATGAACACGTCAGTCACTTTGCGGTGCCCATGCGCCGCAACATATGGCTTTTGAAGCTGCTGTTCCGTTCTGAGCGGCAGTATTCGGAGGAGTGTTCCGCGGAGCGCGCGGATCTGTCGGAGCAGGCGGTCGATTTTATTCAAAACCACTGGCGATAATGACGATCGAATACAGACCCACGAAAGGGAGTTTGTGCAGGGATGAAGGCTTATGCGTATCATTTCGTCGGCCGGACTGTTTTTTTGAGCCTGAAAAGAAGCAATGGGAGGAAATGGGAATGAAATACAACGGGTTTTATTTCTGGATGTTCAGAAGCCCCATGAAAAAGGTTCTTGCCGAAGAGTACGGCAAGGCGTATGCCCGGGAAACTATGAAAAAGAGCAAAGGGGTCTATCGGGCGCTGGTCGAGCAGGCGGACGATATCGGGGACGACAACCCCATGGCGTACAACGAGCTGTTTGCGCTTGCCTTCGTTGCGCCGTATGTGGCAAGTGGAAAGAAGATTCCGCCGAAAACCGTGCAGGAGATGATGCGCCGCTCCCTTTACCACATCAAGTGGTATCGAAAGATGTCGAAACATGACAGGCAGTCTTTGAGATCGCGTCGACCGGGATTAAACAGATCAAGGGTGTCCCAATCGGGATCCGAATGAGGCAGATTATGAAAAAGCTGAACATCGATTACAAAAATCATATGGGTTATTCCAGGAGCGCCGAGCGAGGGATAAAAGCCCGGCTCAGTCAAAAATACAGCCCTGTAGAATGCGAGCGCCTGATGGAGCAGATCGATCGGAAATATGAAGAGTATCTCGTGGATCTTCCATATTGCGGCGGCAAACACAACCTGATGATCTGGCAGCTGTATGACGCGATTGCGGCCTTTGCCTATTATGAAGTCCTGCCGGAAAAGGAGACGCCGGAGGAGTTCACAAAAACCTGTGCTGTGATCTTTGAGAAGGATAAGCAGCGAAAGCCGCTGCCGCGTTTTCTGACGGTAGACAGCAAGGGCTTTGTGCGGCTGATCCGTGCTGCTATTCGGCCCATTGCAAAGAATATGAACCGCAAGCTGGACAGCGGAGAGTGGCAGGACGGCTGGCACATCGAGATGGAGACGGATCATCTGAATGAGGGAGGGGCTGCGGGTGGCGCTCGTCGGCTGTCCCATCTACAACTTTGCAGTCAGGCACGGATACGAAAAGCTGATGCCCGCCATGTGCAACTGCGATTTCCCAGGTATCGACTTTTTACACGCGGGGCTCGTTCGTCCCCGCACGGTTTCCAACGGAGACGACCGCTGCGACAACTGGATCGTCAGCGCGGACAGCGATGCCGTCCAAAAATACCCACCGGAAAGACGGGAAAACGGCCTGCTGATCAGCAGGGACTGGCGGGAGGAGAAATCATAAATGATGCTGGATTTCTTACTTGGTCTGATCGGGATCATCATTCTTACGGCTTACTGCCTGATCGGAGCCTTTTCAGTGCCGCAGATTGCTTACTGGACGATGACGCCGAAAGCGATCAGGATCATGGAGGATTCTGGCGTGGGTAGAAGGATGCGCCGGAAGGATATTGCTGTTGTTGTGTTTCTCACTTTACTGGCAGGAGGGTTGTTCATAGCGGCAATCCTGTTCGCAGGTAAACAAGGTGCAGACTCCGGCATGAATCTGTGGCGTCTCAGTCTTCGCTTCCTGATATTCTTTTGGATGGTGTCGACCTTTGATGCCATTGTTCTCGACTGGTGGATGTTTTCAAAGACAGATATGTTCGGCTTATGGCTGAAAAAACAGACCGGGAAGGCTCCTAAGGTGATGCGGGTTGAACCTCAGTGGGACGGGAAAGAGATCCATAAGCTGATCGGGGAGATCGTTTTATCGGTGATTCTGGCCTGGGTATTTCTGAGGGTACACCGAGGCTGACCTTCTCGCTGAAGACGTGCATTGCAAAAATATATCGCAGAAGGGAAATTGCAAAGCAACCCGAATCTCATGGCATGGCGCGACGATTTCCCGTGACGGCAATATTTCAGGCAAAGGAGGATTTATCATGGAGTGGAAAGATAAGATCGGTTCTTTCAAGCAGATCGACGTAAGAGGCATACAGGGCAATTTCTTCCCGGGCCTGAAAAAGCAGGCCATGCAGCTCCCTGTCGGAAGCGGCCTGGAGATCATACAGTCCTTTGACCCCATTCCCCTGTATGAAGTGATGGAGGGGCTGGGCTTCGAGCACTTCACCGAGCAGAGGGGTGACGCCGAATACCACGCCTGGTTCTATCGGACCGAGGTCAGGCGGGAAGAAAAGGACATCCCGATGCGTCCCGCGGCGCTGACGAATATGCCGCTGATCGATGAAAAGCTGGGAAACATCGCGGTCAACTTCTGGGACCTGACTTGGAATGATGAACACCGGTACCTTCCCTATGAGATCCGCCTGCTGCTTTCCCTGACCAACGCGGTCGGCGCGGGTCGAATGCGGCAGGCCACGCGGGAGCTGGTGAAGGCCTATATCCACGGCCTCGACAGCGCCGCGCTGGACGATGTGTTCGAGCTGCTGGCCTGGAACCAGGGCATCGGCTATTTCAGCAGCGAGATCGGTCCCTCTACACTGTTTGCCGCATACAAGACGATCAAGCATATGGAGAAACAGGGCAAGGAGCGCAGCGAGATCAGCGAGATGCTCAAGGAAAAGTTTGGTGAGAAGAATCCGGACGTCAAGGTACAGTAAACTGCAACACTGGACGCATGATGATAACTCCGACCCCGCTGATGTTTAAGCAGTATTGCCCCAAAATACAAAAATCGAGAACAGGCAGGCGAACAGGAAATGACAGTTCCGGAAAGATATACCCTGGAAAGGGATGGCTTCACAGCTCTTTGGTATCCCGGCAGGATCAGCCCCGAGAAGGCGATCATCGCGGTCGGCGGCGCTTCCTGCGATGAAAGGACCAGCGTACTCATGTCACGTTTCATCAGAGAAGCGGGCTATAACGTGCTGGTGCTGGGCTTTTACATGTGGAAGGGCCTGCCAAAGGATCTCGTCTCCATCCCTGTGGATTACGCGGAGAGGGCCGCAAAGTGGCTGAAAGAGAAGAAGGGCATATCCAAAATCGCCATGACCGGCACATCCACAGGGGCCGGGTATACCCTGCTCTCGGCATCCCTGATCCCGGAGATCAGCTGCGTGATTCCCGTGGTGCCCTATGATTATGTCAATGAGGGCACGAAGCAGACACTGAAAGGCTATGTGGAGCTTCACAGATCCCAATACACCTGGCACGGCGCGGACGTTCCCTATACGCCCATCCGCATACTGGACGAGAAGGGCATGCTGTGGTGGCTGAACGGCGCGAGGAAAGCGCCGGGCTATGGGCTGGCCCGTTTCATGCGCTATGGATATGATCTGATCCAGGATCGACTTGTCCCGGAGTCCAGGATCAAGGTGGAGAACATGCGGGCAGACGTCCTCTTCCTCGCGGTGAAGGACGATGACTGCTGGCCATCCGACGTGGCAGTGCCGAGGATGCTGAGCGTTTTGAGGGAGGCAGGGTATCCGTATCGCGTGGAATCCCACATCTATAAGAAGGGCAGCCACGCGCTGTCGGACGGCTTGGACGACATGCGCGGCTTCCCGAAGTGGGCGCTCAAACACATGATCCCGGCCGAGAAGCGCTGGCCGGGGGAATGTGAAGAAGCCAGAAAGGACAGTTTTCAAAGGATACTGGCGTGTCTTGAAGCGTGGTCAGTTGTGAGACATCAATGCTTTTAGGAGAGCGAAGAACCGACAAGGAAAAGGGAGGGCTTGAGATATGTACATGCATACCTATGGGAAATCATCCGACCCGGTTGTCGTTTTTCTCCACCCCATGGGGATAACCGCGGAAAAACTGTATGAGATCGTCGGACGGAAGCTGAAGGGAAACTACTGCCTTTTGATTCCTGACATGGGGAACCACGGCAAGGAAAAGGCTGATTTTCTTTCGGCGGAGGATGAAGCCGACAATATCTGCAAGTATCTGGAATCACATGGGATCACAGAACTCGCCATGATCTATGGCGCTTCCATGGGAGCGGCCGTGGCACTCAAAATGCTTTCCCACAGGGAGATCGCAGTCAAAAGCCTGTATCTTGACGGAGCGCCGATTGCGAAGCTCGGGTTCATCATGTCACGGGTATTCGCACCGGTGCTGATCTGGCAGAGAGGGATTTATGAAAAGAACGATCGAAAGAAGCTCGCGGAGTTCATCTCCAGATGGGGAGAAGACATGAATGACCACATGCGTTTTATGATTACAGGTATCATGACGGGGACAGCGGCCTGATCAAATACATCCCGACCAGAGAGGCAATGTTCATTTACATCCATGGGATCGTGCGAGCCGCCTGCAGGGCCGGCGTGTTCTATACGACCTCGGACCGCAACGAAGGCTTTCTGATGCTGTCCGGCGAGGGCGCCGGAGGGAAGATTGGATTTGTAGACGGATTGAAGATGATTGCCGCGGAGAAGAAGGCGCTTGGCGGCTTCGGGAACATGAAGCGCTTCATCAGCGCCTGCTTCTGCGACGGAGGGACCATCGAGACCCGCATGCGGAAGGAGAAGCGAAATTTCCTGCGCGTCGAGATGCTGGTCGTGCGAAAGGAATACCAGGGACAGGGCTACATGCGGCGGATGCTGGAGTATGCTTACAGGACCGCGGAAGATCATCGTGTGCCGGTGATTCTGGATACAGATGACAGGGACAAGGCCGCCCGCTATGGGCATCTCGGAATGAGGCTTGACCGGGTGCGCAACTGCGGCGAGCGGTTCCACATGTATGATCTGATTCGCGAATGAGGGGCATGCAGCCTGAACAAAATGGAGGAATGAATATGGATATTCGGGTCAATCTGGTCGAAATGGCGGCCTTTGCGACGATCTTCACGGCGGTCATCTTTGCCTATTATCGCGGCAACCGAAAATACAGCCCCGCGAGCATACACAATTATCCGCCGGACATACAGGCGGAATACTTCAAGACACACGAGCGGGTGGACGTGAGCTATAAATCCAAAGATGTGCTGCTAACCAAGGGCTTTGGCGTGCTTCTCTTTACAGGTATCCTGCTGGTGTGCGCGCTGGTTGCCGGGGCAAAGACCTTTTGGCAGGGCTTCGGGCTGACCTTCGGCCTGATGGTGTGGATCGGCGTCTACGACACCTGTTTTTTGGACTGGGTGCTGTTCGCCAACCTGCCGATGTTCCGGCTGGAGGGCACGGAGCACATGGACAGGGCCTATCATCAGAAGTGGTTCCACGCGAAGGGGATGCTGTTTCCCGGCATCGTCTTTGCGCTGATCCTCGCCGTGCTGGTGGGCGCACTGGTGACGCTGATGAGGTAAGGCGTATGCCATCGGCGGCTTCGGAGCATGGATCGACAATCACATTCTCTTAATCTGGCGACGATCGGCGATTGCCATACCACAGACCGCAGGGCATCGAAAAGCTGATGGAAGGCGCGGGATTCACGATGGTGGATTCCCGGCAGATCAGGGGCATGATCTATAACGTCACAGGGGAAGAGTGATCCCTGTAGGACTGATGGAGGGCCTGCATACATGAGGATACATACCTATGGAGAGGAACGCGCGCCGGTCGTCATCATGCTGCCGGGCTCGTTCTGCAACGCGGACACCCTGATGAACATCATAATGGGGCTGGAGGCGGAGTTTCACATACTGGCTGTCGACTACAACGGGCAGTATGCGGGAAGTGGAATGCCCTTTACCTCGCGTCGCGGCGAGGCGGAGGAGATCATCCGCTATTTGCGGGAGCAAGCCATATCCTCCGTCGCCCTGGTATACGGCCAGTCCATGGGCGGCGAAATGGGCATGGAGCTGATATCCCAAATGAAGAAAGACGGCATCGCGATCGGCGCGGCCTTCTTCGACGGCGGCCCCTTCCTCCGCTTTCCGAAGATCGTCTCCAGGCTGCTGGGGAACAAGTTCAAAACCATTGTGGGGCACCTGCGGGGCAAGACCCTGGAGGAGGCTCTGCGGGAGCCGACGATCGTGAGGTTCTCCGGCAGAAAGCCGGAGCGATACAGCCATATGCTCGGCCCGATCTGTCAGAACGCCGCCTATATGAGCGACGAAACGCTGGCCCGGGAGGCGGAAGCCTGCGTGACCTTTGATTATCCGGCCATGGACAGGGGATTTCAGGAGAGGCTGCACTTCTTCTATTCCAGGGAGGAATCCGCCTGGCGCTTCTGCCACAGGAAGCTGAAGAGGGCCTATCCGTATGCGCGGTACAGTCTGGTCAGCGGATACGGTCATGTTGGGTATCCGGCAGAGCATCTGAAGGAGTACTGCGGCTGGCTCTCCGCTCTCGCGCGGGGCGAAGCGCTGCCCGGGGTGTAAACAGAGAAAGGAGAGGACGATGGTCATTCGCGAATACGGTGCAGAGAATCCCCGGCAGCTGGTGTTCTTCCAGGGCAGCTGTGAGCCCTGGCAGGAATTTCGCCCGGCGGCGGAAGGGCTGGCGAGCCGGTTTCACGTCATGCTGGTGACGCCGGACGGACACGATCCGGAGGAGCACAGCGACTTCATCTCCGTGGAAAAGACGGTGGACGACACCGCGCAATGGTTAAAGGAGCGCGGCATCGACCATCTGGACGCCATGTATGGGCTGAGCTTCGGCGGCGGCATGGCGGTGCGGTTCCTGACGACGCAGGGGATCAGGGTGGACAGGGCGATCATCGACGCGGGGACGGCGCCCTACCAGTACCCCAAGTGGATCTGCAAACTGATCGGCGTCCGGGATTTTCTGATGCTGAAGCTGGCCCGCTCCTCCGTAAAGCTCATGGAGATGGCTTTCCCGCCGGAGCGCTTCGCCCGCGATCCGCAGAACGCCAGGCAGGAATATGAGCAGATTCGGCGGTTCCTAAAGGGCTTCAGCAACCGGACGATCTGGAACATCTTCTGGTCCGCCAACAACTACGCCGTTCCGAGAACGGCCCCGAAGCTGGACACGCAGATTCAGTTCTGGGTCGGCACGGACGAGTGGGGCTCCCGCTTCCGTGACATGAAATGGACGAAACAGTATCTCCCGCAGATCGAGGTCGTCAAAATCCCCAATATGATGCACGGGGAATTCGTGATGATGCATCCGGAGGCGTTTGCGGAAAAGGCGCTGGCGTTTCTGGGGTAATACGCCATGCGGGTATCAATAGGCAGGTAAAGGAGCGCGCAAGGATGAATATGATCGTATCATTGATGGCCTCAGGGGCAAAGAAGCGCTTCCCCCGGAAGGAATACAGGGAGATTCGAAAAGAAGCCAACGCCCTCTTTCAAAAGCTGACGGAGGAGAACAGGGACCTTCCCAAGGCGATGAAGCAGCACACCGGGACCAACATCTTCCCGGCAATCGCCGTGTATAAGACCCTCCTCGCCCATGGAATGACGGCGGAGGACGCCACGGATGTGATTCGGAGATTCTTCTATAAGATCTGCGAGATCATGTTCCAGCCTGTGACGTGGTACCAGCACATCGCCGGGAATTACCACCGGTATCCGGCGGGGATGGTGAAGCATTCGCTGAGGGATTTCAGCCCGGAGGCGGGATTTGAATACCGGATGCCCGGGAAGGTCGACCCGGCTGTGGCCAGGTTCGACATTGTCGCCTGTCCATATCATGCCATGTGCGTAAAGTATGACTGCCTGGAGCTGAACCCCGCGTTCTGTGACAGTGACGACGTAAAGTACGGGAATCTGCACAGGAATCTGAAATGGGCGCGCAGGAGCACGATCGGACACGGCGCGCCATGCTGCGATTTCCACATCATCGATGTCAGCCGCCGCCCGGATTATGACGGCTGACCATCGGGTAAAAGGTGAAAGCGGATATGAGAGAATCACTGGCTGAGTTTTACCAAAGGATGCCGTGCCCATGAGCTGCTGGCGCTGTGTATGGGGCGACAGACTCCTCCCGGCCCCTGTGTGGCTACCTCCATCTCAGAGGAAGGTTGTTGGAAAGTGCTGAAACATGGCTTTTCAGGCTCCCTCCCCGAGGGAGCTGTCAGCAGCAGGCTGACTGAGGGAGTCATCATCCCACTTCCCGACTTACACCAGACGGGTTGCCAATAGCCTGCGACACAGGAAGCTAAAATGCGTACAGCCCGAAGAATGCCAGACGGCCGTCTTTGCATGCGTATTCCATGCCGCAGGCGTCGGCTAGCTTTTTGACGTAGACACAATACGCGGACAGGCAGGAGTAGCGCAGCACGGGGAAGGGGCAAGGCGCATCATCTAGTCTGGCACAGCGTTCGCACAGGCTGCAGCAGCTGGCTCCGCCCATGAGGCCTTGATAGCCCCTTTGCTTCATGCGTTCGATCACGCGCAGCATGGCCTCGTTGTGGGCCTTCTTGGCGCGCTTGATCTGTGCGTTGTCGTACCAGTCGTCGATGTCCCACTTGGTCTGGAATACCAGCGCGTTGCGATACTGTCGCATCCGCGCTTCCATCTCCTCCGGGGTACCGCAGTCCGGTGGACAGGAGTAGTTCGCACCATACTTGCCACACAGGTTCTGTTCGCAATAGGGACGGAAGGAGGACTCGAACACGACTTCGTCCATGGTGATCAACGCCACGGCGCTGAAAATCTCGTCCTGGCACAGCCGGAAGATGGCATCATTGTTCAAACAGGGCACCTTGCTTTCTGTGAGTCTTTTCTGACTGTGCGGAACCCGCACATGCTCTGCTGGATCCATGTTATCACACGACCATTAATTCCACAGTATTACAGCCTCTCGATGAACGCCTCGATCCTTGCCAATTCGTCCCTGTGGTCGTCATGGGTTGCCACGCGCAGGAAGTCGTCGCCCCGAAGCCCCTTGATGAAGCAAAAGGTCGATTCCACCTTGAAGAAGGGCCTGGCCAGCATGGTCAGGTACACGAACCCGCCCAGTGGACGCAGGGCACGGATGAAGGCGTCGTCCATCGGCTGCTCCAGCAGGAAATCCCAGGCGTACCAGCCGGATTCCGCGCAGCGCTCCCGGGAGGGGATTTTATCGATGATCCTCATGTCGCCGCCTCCACGCTTTTTGAAATCGCTCTGACGGCGGCAATCAGTGCCTCGATATCCGCCTCTGTGTTCATGTTCGATACGCTTATGCGCACCGTGCCCCGTTCCGACGTCCCCATGGCGTCGTGAATCAGCGGGGAACAGTGGTGACCTGCCCGGACGGTAATCCCATAGACGCCGGAGAGGATGTAGGCGACGTCGGAAGGGGTCAACTCACGGACATTGAAGCTGAGCAGCGGACCGTGACAGCGCGCATGATCTCCATAGATCGTAATGCCCGGGACGGCGGCGAGCTCTTCATAGAGCGCCTTCATCAGCCTGCGCTCTTTGGCATGGATCGGGTCTACGCCCTGCTCCAGCACATATTCAACACCCGCGTTCAGCGCCGCGATGCCCGGCGCGTTTTGCGTGCCGACCTCGTATTCATAATCGCCGTCGTCATAAGTCAACCGGCGGCTGTCGCGGCCGGTGCCGCCGTAGCGGAAGGGACGGAGGGAAATGCCGGGACGGACGTAGTATCCGCCGGTGCCCTGAGGCCCGAAGAGAGCCTTGTGGCCGGTGAAGATCAGCGCGTCCACGCCCCAGGCGTCCGCGTCAACAGGCAGGCAGCCCGCGCTTTGGGAGGCGTCCAGCACCAGCAGCGCGCTGTGGCGGTGGGCGATTTCCGAAAGGGCTGGGATGTCCTGGACCATGCCGGTGACGTTGGAGCAATGATTGACGAACAGCGCCGCAGCGGGCGCGGAGAGCAGACGTGTCACATCCGCGGGATTCACCCGCCCGAGGGCATCGCAGGGCATGATGTCGACGCTGCCAACCTGATCGGTCAGGTTCATCAGCGGACGCAGGACACTGTTGTGCTCTGTCTGCGTGGCCAGCACCCGCTTTTCCGCCAGTGGAAGGCCGTTGACCAGCGCGTTGGTTGCGTCCGTCGCGCCGGCGGCAAAGAAGATGCGGTCAACCGCCGAAATGCCCAGCAGCCTGCCCAGGTTCTCCCGGCACCGGTCCAGACCGTTCCCATTGCGCGTGTCTGCGCTCCTGAATTGTCCCTCCGGAGGCGCGGAAAGGGCCGCGGCATGAGCATCCAGCACACGCCGCGGCTTGGGAAACGTGGTCGATGCCTGATTGAGCCAGATCATCCTTCCAATACCCTGAAGCCCATGACCTTCGCGATCTTCTTGATCTGCTTCATCCAGTCGCCGAAGATCAGCACCTGATGGTGGCCGAAGCCCGCCAAGTTGTGCATGAATCCCCGGGCATCGTCCATTTTGATGTAATAATATGGGCTGCAATACACGTCGTCGAACTCCGACCGGATGACCTCGCCCACCTTGACGCACATGGTGTCGCCCGCGGGATTGAAGCGGCCCAGGGTGACGTAGTTGCTTTTATTTTGAGCGAAGTCGATTTGCAGCTTGCCGCCGAAGCCCTGACCGGTGAAGGCCCACAGGCTGTACTCCAGGGGCTGGGTGCCGTAGCCGTTCATGCACAGCGCGGGTACAGCATGGTGCAGCCGCAGCAGCTCGTCGGTCTCCATGTTGGGGTTGCCCATGAACGCAGGCCGGTTGGCGCTGTACTGCATCACCAGCATGGCCATCATGGCGTTCAGGTCCTCTTCGCAGGCGCTGGGGATGCCCTCGCCCTTCATCAGCGAATGGCACATGCAGGGGGTGAACTTGCGGTTTTGGGGGATTTCGGAGGTGCACAGCTCGTGGCAGGCGGTGGAGAAGGCGTTGCACTGGTAGATGTCCATCATCCTCTTCGCGGCCAGGTAGTATTTGATGTCGTTGATGAACCAGTCGGTGTTGACCTTCACGTCGTTGGCACCATGGATGATCTTCTCAGCGATGGGACGGGCCTCTTCGTCTTTGATCTGGTCCATATAGGGCACGATGCTGCTGAAGGGCAGCTTCACAACCTCGAAGCCGTACTTCTGGCGCAGGATCTCCGGGTCGCGGATGAGGCTCTGAATGCCGAAGGTGGGCTGGCCGCCGGCGGTGAGCACCAGCGCCCGGGTGTTGGCGATGGCCTTGCGCACCCACAGGATGTGGGCGATCTCGTTCAGGTCCTGGATGTCCATGCACACGTAGGCCTCCACGCCGATGCTGCGGCAGTAGGCGGCGAAGTCGATGCCTTCGTTGCCGTTTTGAAGGATCACCACGGGCTTGCGGTAGCGCTCTAGCTTCGGGATGCGCCAGTTCATGCACAGGAAGAAGTCCACTTTGTCCATGACCGCCTCGATCTGGGCGAACACGTCCTCGCCGACGACGAACTTCTCGTCGTAGCGGGCGTCCACGGCGGGCAGGAATTCGATCTCGTCCGTGGCCTGCTTCAGGGTCTCCTTCGCGGCCGCAAAGGCGGCGTCGGCGGCTTTCTTCTCTGCTTCCGGGGTCATGTCCTCCAGGTGCCCCGCGCGGCAGGGTCCCTCCCAGAAGTGGGAGTGGGTGAGACAGCCCACGATGGGGCGCACGACGAGCTTGAGTTCCATTGCCTTTTGCTTCATGTTGATGGCCTCCGTTCATTATCGGCTGAAAATGCCATCAGCAATATAGCATAAAAACCGCGCCATAGTCCTCTTGTATCTTAAGAATATTATCCCTTTTCTTTAGAAAATACAGTTTGTGTCATCGAATACTCGTGTGCGCCGCCTTTCGCTGCACCGAGGCGAAGCATGCGATGGACAGCACCGCGCCGACGATCCAGCCCACGGGCCAGGCGGACCATATCCCGCGATAGCCCATGCCGGGGGAGAGTATGAACGCGAATACGATGCGCAGTATGAGGTCGCTGAAGGTGGCGACCATGAACTGTTTCATCAGGCCGGAGCCCCGAAGCACGCCGTCAGACACCAGCTTGGTCGCCACGACGAAGTAGAACGGCGAGACGATGTGAAAATGGAGTTAATGTATTGAAACTGTGGTTAGAAAATGCTATACTTAAACTGACAACAGAATACACGGGTATTCACAGGTGTCCGATCATCCGAAAACTGGTACATGAGGGCGATTGGGAGAATAGGGAACGGAGTGAAAGTCTCCGACAGGACCGCTGCTGTGAGGCTGAGTCGAAGCCATTGACCATTGATCGAAAGATTGAGAAGGGGCGCAGGCGATGAAGCCGAGTCAGAAGACCTGCCTGTGGAAAACGCATATTTGGTTCTTCGGACTAAGGAACAATATGTCCCTCGGCGCTGCGGAAGACGCGGCTTTATAGCCGTGATTTTCGAGGCGCGATTGCAAACCGATCGGCGGGTCAATGATCTCGCGATGCCGCCCTTCGAGGTATGCGTCGGTTTTCCCAAACAAGCCGCGCATCCGACGCAATCACTTGCACAGGACATGTTGGACGTTGATTCCGCGTGTTCTGTTTTTCTTTTGCGGCCTCCGGGCAGTGCCGATGCCCCAAGCGGACGTTTCCCCCTTGTTGCGTCTGCGGGAGGCCGCGCCAAATCAAACCGACAACAGAAGGAGGAGTTTACTATGGCACGTTTCACTCTACCCCGGGACATCTACTTTGGAAAGGGCGCGCTTGAAAACCTGAAGGGGCTGAAGGGCAAGAAGGCCATCATCTGCGTGGGCGGCGGTTCCATGAAGCGCTTTGGCTTCCTGGATCGTGCAAAGAAATATCTGGAGGAAGCCGGCATGGAGGTCGCGCTGTTCGAGGGCATCGAGTCCGATCCCAGCGTGGATACCGTCATGAAGGGCGCGAAGGTCATGCAGGACTTCGGCCCCGACTGGATCGTGGCCATCGGCGGCGGCAGCCCCATCGACGCGGCCAAGGCCATGTGGATCAAGTACGAGTACCCGGAGTGCACCTTCGAGGACATGTGCAAGGTGTTCGGCATTCCCGAGCTGCGGCGCAAGGCCCACTTCTGCGCGGTGTCCTCCACCAGCGGCACGGCCACCGAGGTGACTGCGTTCTCCATCATCACCGACTACCAGAAGGGCATCAAGTATCCCATCGCAGACTTCGAGATCACTCCTGACGTGGCCATCGTCGATCCTGAGCTGGCCGAGACCATGCCCAAGAAGCTGGTGGCCCACACCGGCATGGACGCCATGACCCACGCCATCGAGGCCTACGTGTCCACTGCCAACAGCGATTATACCGACCCGCTGGCCATCCACGCCATCGAGATGATCATGAAGGAGCTGGTGCCCAGCTACAACGGCGACATGACCGCCCGCGACCACATGCACGACGCCCAGTGCCTGGCCGGCATGGCGTTTTCCAACGCGCTGCTGGGCATTGTCCACTCCATGGCCCACAAGACCGGCGCGATCTTCGCCGACTACGGCGCCCACATCATACACGGCGCGGCCAACGCCATGTACCTGCCGAAGGTCATCGCCTTCAACGCCAAGGATGAGACCGCGAAGAAGCGCTACGGCGTGATCGTGGACTACATGGGCATCGCCGACAAGGCTGCCTCCGATGATGAAAAGGTCGCGAAGCTGATCGAGTTCCTGCGGGGCATGAACGACCAGCTGAATATCCCGCACTGCATCAAGCGCTATGGCGCGGACAGCTATCCCTGCGAGCAGGGCTTCGTGCCGGAGAACGTGTTCCTGGAGCGCCTGCCTGAGATCGCGAAGAACGCCATCGCCGACGCCTGCACCGGCTCCAATCCCCGCCAGCCTAGCCAGGATGAGATGGAGAAGCTGCTGAAGTGCTGCTATTACGACACCGAGGTGGACTTCTGATCGAGGCCTGAACGGCCGAAACGGAAAGCGCCAGCGGCCAGCCGGCGCTTTCATAGAATGGCAATAACTGTTCAGCCCCGGATGTATCTGTAGCTTCTATGGCGGCCCAGGGGCCGCCGCTACAGGCTCCGTTTGTTGCAGCGGCGGCGCTTGCGCCGCCATGAATGGACAGTTACGATTGTCATACGGTGTAATTGAACCGCGAAGACGGAGCAACTCATCTGAAGCAATACGACGCAGAAAGAGGTACAAACATGAAGAAGCTGTTTGCATTGATGCTGGCCTGCCTGCTGGCGCTGTCCGCCTGTGCGATGGCTGAGTCCGACCACTATCCCGTGACCATCAAGACCTACAACTACGATAAGGAGCCAGTCGAGGTAACCTTCGCCAAGGCTCCTGAGAAGGTCGTCTGCACCAACCAGAGCCAGACCGAGATGCTGCTGTACCTGGGCTTGGATGACGCCATTGCCGGTATGGCCTATCTGGACGGAACCATCCGGGAGGACCTGCTGCCCCAGTACGAGGCCCTCAAGGCGGCGGGCAAGGAGCTGACCGTAAAGGGCTATCCCTCCAAGGAAGTCGTGCTGGCCCTGGAGCCCGACTTCATCTTTGGCTGGCGCAGCGCCTTCGCCGAGGATCAGCTTGGCGATGTGGCAGAGTGGAACGAGCGCGGTACCGCCACGATGATCTTGCGCTGCTCCAACAACACCGTGGACGAGCGCAACCTGGATGCGGTGCTTGCGGACTTTGCCGACATCGGCGCAATCTTCGACATCGAGGATGTGACCGACGCCTACATCGCCGACGCAAAGGCCATGATTGAAGAGATCGACGCGAAGGTGTCTTCCCTGGACAAGCCCCTGACCGCCATCATCGTGGAGCCCTATGACGGCACGTTCTACTGCTGGGGCAGCGATACCCTCACCGGCTCCCTGGTGGTGTCCGCCGGCGCAGAGTATGCCTTGCCCGAAGGTGGCGACCTGTCTGTGGAGGACATCGTCAATCTGAATCCCGATGTCATCATCGTGGATTACATGGACGAGGAGGGCGTCTCCGCTGAGGCGAACCAGGCCAACGCCATCGCCACCATCATGAACGAGGCGGCGCTTGCCGAGGTGCCCGCAGTGGCCAACGGCAAGGTCATGGCCGTGAACCTTACCGATGTGTACGGCGGCGGCATTCGCATGGTGCCCTCCGTGCGCGCAATGTTCGACTTCATGTACGGCGAATAAAGGCAAAATGTAACGTGAACAGACAGCAGGGGATAGATTCGACCGTTCCCTGTTGTCGTATTGTACGGATATTCCTTATCACCATTTTTTTGGAGGCCATCCATGCAATCCCACATCAAGCGCCGCCATGCCCTGCTGGGTCTGATGATCGTCGTGTTCATCGGGCTTTTGCTGCTGTCTGTCCTGCTGGCGGTGACCATTGGCGCGGTAAAAATCCCGCTTGGGGATGTATACCGCATCGTGTTGTACCAGTCGACCCACTTCAGGCTGGGCGGCATGGAAACAGGTATATGCATTGGCGACATCGACTTTCTGACCAGGGGAACGATGTATGAGATCGTCTGGAACGTGCGCATGCCGCGGGTCATCATGGGCGCGATCATTGGCGTGCTGCTTGCATCCTGCGGCGTCGTGATGCAGGCCACTGTGGAAAACCCACTGGCGGACCCATACATACTGGGCATATCCTCCGGCGCTTCCCTGGGCGCTACCTTTTCCATCATGATCGGCGCATCGACGGTGTTCAGCGGCTGGCTGGCAGGCATGGGCGTGGCCTTCTGGGCCTTCGCCGGCGCGCTGGGGGCCATGGCGCTGGTGATGGCGCTGGCCCATGTGGGCGGTGGAAGGATCACGTCGGCAAAGCTGGTGCTGGCGGGTTGCGTGATCGGCAGCCTGTGCAGCGCGTTCACCAACATGATGGTTTATATTGGCAAGAATGCCGAGAACATGAAGGAGGTCACCTACTGGCTGCTGGGCAGCATGGTTTCCGCCAAGTGGGATAAGCTGACGCTGCCGGGCGTATGCATGCTGGCGGGACTGGTGTTCTACATGACCCAGGTGCGCACGTTGAACACCATGTTGCTGGGGGACGAGGCCGCCATCACCCTGGGCGTAAATCTGGCGGCGTGGCGACGGGTGTATATGGTCGTCACGTCGTTCCTATCTGCCATTGCTGTGTGCACCTGCGGCATCGTAGGCTTCGTAGGCCTGATGATCCCCCATATTGTACGGGGGTTCGTGGGCTCGGACCATCGTTTCCTGCTGCCGCTGGCGGCCTGTTCCGGTGGCATTTTCCTGATATGGGCTGACGTGCTGGCGCGGGTGTTGATGCCCAACATGGAGATCCCCATAGGCGTCATTACCTCTGTCATCGGAGCGCCGATCTTCGTATACATGATGATCAGGAAGTCCTACGGCTTCGGCGGGAGGTGATGGCATGAGACTGAATGCGAGGGACGTGTCCGTCACGCTGTCGAAGCGGGAGATTGTGAAGCAGGTCTGCCTGGAGGTGAAGGATAATCATTTCGTTGGGCTGCTGGGTCCCAATGGCAGCGGCAAGACCACGTTGCTCAAGAGCATTTACCGGGTGTTGAAGCCTTCGGCGGGGCTGGTGACGCTGGACGATGTGGACATACAGAAGCTGGCTTACCGGGATACTGCCCGCAGGATGGGTGTCATCAGCCAGTTCACGGTGATGAACTTCGACTTTTCCGTGGAGGAGGTCGTGCTGATGGGTCGCGGCCCCCACAAGACGGCCTTTTCGAGGGATACAGAGGAGGACTACCGCATCGCCGAGGACGCCCTTCGGCGGGTGGACATGCTGGCCTTTCGGGACAGGAGCTTCAATACCCTCTCCGGAGGTGAGAAGCAGCGCATATTGCTGGCGCGCGCACTGGCACAGCAGGTGGAGCTTCTGATACTCGACGAGCCAACGAACCACCTGGATATCAAGTACCAGATACAAATCATGGATGTGGTGAAGGGCTTGGGCGTAGGCGTGCTGGCAGCGCTTCACGATCTGAACCTGACGCTCCTCTACTGCGACTATGTGTACGTGTTGAAGGAAGGGCAGATCGTCACCCATGGGAAGACGGAGGATGTGATTACCGAAAGGCTGATAAGGGAGGTTTACGAGGTTGAATGTGCCGTGCAACGCCATCCAAAGAACGGCAGGCTGTACGTGACCTTCTTTTCGAGACTATAGGAGATTCGACATGAAGAAGATTGCGATTGTTGCCTGCCTGCATGCGAACGAGGTCTGCGCCGGCTGCGGATGCCTGAATGCCTTCCAGGACAGGACGCAGAACTTTGAACGTTATGTGGGAGAGGAGGTGCGCCTGGCGGCGTTCATGCGCTGCTCCCACTGCATCCGGAAGGAAGGTGATCCGCTGGCGGACGCCGGCTTCGTGGAAAAGCTGGAACGGATGGCATCGGAGGGCGTGGAGATTGTGCACATCGGCGTGTGCGCTGGCAGGAACGCGGAGAGCGCCTGTCCAGGAATGCTAAAGATGATCGAGGCGTTCGAGGACAAGGGCATGAAAACAGTATGGGGGACGCATTGATGAGGGAGAAACTGGGTGGGGTGAGGTTTGTTTTGAGGGACGGGACGGAGTGGTCGGTGTGGTCAGCGTAGCCGGGGATGGGCAGGTGATGAGCCTGCCCTGTTTTTTCGTTTTGGACTCTGGAGTATGGCCGTTTGGCGGCGACAAGAAATATCGGGCAAAGTGGATATCGCTGTTCATACGCATGCTGGCCGGGCAGGAGGAGTGCCTCCGGCGGTATTCATGGCGTTCGTAGAGAAGGTGGTTGTCAGCGGGACGAAGAAGGACGTTAGGTTGAAGTTTGTGTTGAGGAATGGACGTGAATTTTGGGATTGATGAGTTACAGCGATTGGGGGTGGTGGTTAAGTAGGACGTGAATCATAGTTGCTTGCGTTCACCCATAAAACCTGTAACAGCTGCATAGATCAGGCCAAGTCCTTCGCAGTAGACCAGCCATGTTGTCGCGGCGTTGGTGCAGGCGATGATCAAACCGAGCGCAATGCCAATGACGGCGAGGATGATGGTAGGCAGGTGCAGGCCTGCCTTGATGCCTCGGTAGAGCGTCAGCGCGGCGGAAAGGATAATGACGAATCCGAGGGCTACGTTGATGAAGCTGATGAAATCGCCAGTGGCCAGCAGGATCCACAGTCCGAGACTGAAGAATGCCAGGCTGCCGATGAGACGGGCAATGGCTTCGGGCTTCTTGGACTTCGTCTTCCACCAGCTATAAACCCCGGATACCGCTGCAAGCAGCAGGGCGACGCCAATGACTTTGCAGACGATGTTCAAGGCGACGTTGTGACCGATAATCAGAAAGATTCCGAGTGCCGCCAGGATGACCCAGTAGATGAGATTGGTGCCGTGCTTCTTCATGGAAAAGCCCCCTTTTATTATTCTGATTGCTCTTTTGTGTTGATGGGTAGGATGACAGTAAAAGTGCTGCCGCTGGTACCATCGCTGTCAGCGGAAACGCTGCCGCTCAACAAGTCGAGTATCTGTTTCACCTGTGCAAGGCCGAGACCATTGCCATCCTTTTTGTGGGCAGTATCCGCCTGGTTGAATTTTTCAAAGATGTGTTTAAGGTCTTTTTCGCTGATTCCGGGGCCGTGGTCTTCGATCCTGAAAATGACAGCGCTGTTCTCTGTTGCGAGTGAGATGGCTACCTGGCCGCCTTCAGGACTGTATTTAACAGCATTGCCGATCAAATTCGACTACACATGATACAAGAGCGCCTCCGCGCCGTGGTAGGGTACGGCATTCATGTTTAGATCGAAGTCGATGTTCTTTTGGCTCCACGCGGGCTCCTGCTCCAGCAGTATCTGCATGATCTGGTCGTCCAGCCGATAGTCCACATATTCCGGCGTGACCTTGCGGCGCTCCAGCCGGGAGAGCATTAGCACATTGCTGACGAGTGTGGAAAGACGCCTGGTGCCAGAGAGGATCTTGTCGGTGCAATCCTGCCTGTCCGCTTCTGTGAGGTCGGGGTTTTGAAGCAGTGTGGCATAGCCCTCGATGGATGCCAGGGGCGTCTTGAATTCATGGCTTACAGTGGAGACAAAGTCAGAACGCAGCGTTTCCACGGAGGAAAGCTCCCCGGCCATGGTACGCATCCTTCATCCAGTTACAGTTCGCAGCGTCCGTATATCACGCTGACCTACGATACCAGCCGGGCGAGAATCTACACGGACGGCGAATGGAAGACCGCCGTGCCGTATGTCTACAAAAATGGGCTCTGGCAACCGGCGGCAATCAAGCTGTGTGACAACGGTTCATGGGACTGACCAAAGAAGTAATCATTCGGCTCACAGAGCCGGGAAAGCGAGGACATATTATGCGAGATTTCTCTATCGACCTGATCTGGACCAAGCTCCAGATCGCCATCACCGGCATCGGCGGCTGGCTGGGCTACGTGCTCGGCGGCATGGACGGGCTGCTGATCGCCCTGGTGGTGTTCATCACCATCGACTACATCACCGGCATCATATGCGCCATCATCGACAAGAAGCTGTCCAGCGAGGTCGGTTTCAAGGGAATCTTCAAGAAGGTGCTGATCCTGATGCTCGTGGGTATTGCCAACGTCATCGACGTGCATGTCGTAGGCACGGGCAGCGCCTTGCGCGGTGCAACCGTGTGCTTCTACCTCAGTAATGAGGGTCTGTCCATCCTGGAGAATACCGTCCACCTGGGGCTCCCTGTCCCCGAAAAGTTGAAGGAAGTCCTGTCCCAGCTTCACAACAGGGAAGAGAAGGACAAACAGTAACAGTCCCGACACCGCGGCTCTGATCGTCCAGGGCCGCGGCATTTTTCGATGTGCGAACAACCTATTTCGCACTGTGCGTAATGAATGAAATACTTATCGAGGACTTATCTTGCAATTTGGCATTACCAGAGCAATCATGTCAACAAAAGACCGATTCGGTCTGATGCTGCTCAAGCAGAAGGGCTGGCCTGACGAGTACGTCTTCCACAACGAAAAGGGCTTGCCGATTTCCCAGGCGAGCTTCAAGCGCAAATGGTGCGAGCTGATGCTGGCCGCGGGCTGCGCCGACTGGCGCGAGGTTCCCGAGGGCACCAGTCGCCCTGGCGACATCCTTAAGCAGATCAAGCCCCGCCTGACCCCGCACTATTTCCGGCACAACTACGTCACCCTGCTTTACGAGAGCGGTGTTGACCCTCTGATCGCCATGAAGATCGTCGGCCACACCGACTACCAGACCACCGCCAACATCTACACCCACGTCCGGGATGAGATGCTGAAGAAGGCCACCGTGAACATGAACGAGGTGTTCCAGCAGCGGACGGAAGATTAAGTGAGACAGTCAAGCCCCCATACAGCGATGCGGCAGTGCATGCGAACCATTGTAATGATTGATTAGGGATGGTGCCGGCGAGATCATTGCAAGCCGCGGCGGCGTTGAATACCATAGCATAGCCCCACTTGACAATTTGTTCTCATTCCTTTATACTGTTACCATAGCAAAGTATACATGCCGAATGCCGCAATTCGTGGCAGCGGGAAAACCATTCTTTGGGGTGAATCCATCGACAGATGGACGGAGACCTTCTTCTCCGAACCCGTCAGCTAATCTCGTAGGCGTAGAAGGTGATACAGCAAGCCTCTTCAGGCCTGTTTGTTTCTTGTCTTTTGCGTCGCAGCCGAGATGGCTGCGGCCTTTTTCATATAATCTATTGTATAGAGGAGGTCAGCGAATGAACCGAGAAATGAGCGTATTGCAACAACTGCTGTCCGAGTGCATCCGTTCCCCAGAACAGCTGAGGAAACCATTGCACCTGTCTGATCAGGATGTCGCACATCTGAACGATATAGCCGAACAATACCCGATTTGCGTCCCACCCTACTACCTGAGCCTTATCAGTTCCGACTGGGTACACGACCCTATCCGAAGGCTCTGCATCCCTGACCCGATGGAATCATCCACCGATGGTCATAAAGACACCAGCGGTGAAGGTGATAATACCGTTGTCATCGGCATGCAGCACAAGTACAGGCAGACTGCCCTTGTATTGACCACCAATCAATGCTCCATGTATTGTCGTCATTGCTTCAGAAAGCGCATGGTCGGCTGCAACGCCGATGAAATTGCACATCATATCGGGGAGATGGTCGAGTATGTTGCCACACATCCTGAGATAGACAATGTGCTTCTCTCCGGCGGCGATGCGTTGATCAACGAGAATCAGCGTATTGAACAGTATCTGGAGGCATTCTCTGCCATTGAGCATTTGGATTACATCCGAATAGGAACTCGCGTCCCCGTAGTGCTCCCACAACGGATATTGCTCGATCAGGAATTGCTCGATCTGTTGTACAGATACAACCAGCGCAAGCAGATCATCATTGTGACGCACTTCAATCATCCGAGGGAGATCACTCCAGACTCGCGCCATGCCATCCACGCCCTGATGGGAATCGGATGCCCCGTTCGCAATCAGACCGTCCTGTTGAAGGGAATCAATGACGACAGCCGCACGCTGGCGGAACTCATGAACCGCCTGACCTCAATAGGTGTACTCCCCTACTATGTCTTCCAATGCCGTCCAGCAATGGGCGTGAAAAACCAGTTCCAGATCCCTCTCTTGGCAGGACAACGCATCGTGGACGAGGCCAAAAAGGACATGAGTGGACAGGCGAAACAGTTCCGCTATGTCATGTCCCATGTGACTGGCAAAATCGAGATCCTGGGCAGGCCTGGTGGCGAGGAGATGTTGTTCAAGTATCACCAGGCAAAGTACGAAATGGATACTTCGCGCTTCTTTACGGTGAAGCTTAGTGAAGATCAGTGCTGGCTTCCGGATTCACTAAATTGATTTAATGTCCGCTTATGGCGCGGTAGAAAACAAGGTCGTTTTCCTGTGTGGTCGACGCGGACTTCGACGCCTACGAGAAGGCTCAGGAGGAATGGCCGGATGGCGGGAACGACTTCGTGGTCAAGAGTGTCAGCCTCCATGGCATTACAAGTGAGGCTGTCCATAAAAGGTTCCATACCGATGGTACCGTCGAAGAAATACCCGACCCCTTTGCGGGATTCGCTGATCTTATCGCCGACGTTCAGGAAATGATTGACAGAGTTCAGAATGGCGAGGAAGTGAATACTGACGAATTCTTCAATGGGTTGAAAGAAGAGTATCCTGACCTCGTAGATTCTATTGACATGTACATGGGGATGTATCAGATGCTTGGCGCAGATTCTCTTGCCTCAATGCTGTCTTCCGCGGATTAAAAGAACGTGGCTTTCTGACCCCAATGCACAAAACACACTTTTGCGTCGCTTACGGGCGGCGCTCTTTTATGATATAATTCTTCTATTTGAGGTTCATGGCAAAGTGGTATTCTGTTGGGATCATGAACGGGATCTGAATCCGTGGGTCGCCAATACTGGACGCTATGCCGCTGAACAGATTGGAGAGGCAATGAAATAATCCAATGGGTTTGAACATGAAGGAACACCTATAGAAAGCAGCCCTGCGACGACTGAATCAAGTACACACTTTTTTGTAATCTACAGTGACAGGCAACGCTGATGCAGAGCGCATAAAAACGTTCTATATTACACTCTTTCAAGCTTCCGCACCGTGCGGCACTTTGAAACCCTGTTGCGTATTCAATCCCCACGTGAGCCCCACGTTTACCCTGTCGCGGGCTTTCCCGTCCAGACCGACCGCATGGGCCATAGCGGCCAAGAGCCCGCGACAGGGGCCGACCTGAGGGCGACATGAGGTAGAAAAGGATATAAACAATGTTTTGAGAAAACAGAAGAATCATCAGGAAAATGGGTTTCAGAGCTTAAACTGTTATGACGATCTTTCCGTTGACCTTGCCACTGTCCAGCGCAACACATGCATCCCGGATGTCGTCGAAGCAGTATTGTGCGCCGTAAACCGGCGTAATTGTTTTTTCACGCATGAATCGGAAGATTTCATTGATGACATTCTGTGTGGGATAGTTGCTGAAAAAGCCCGTCAGGTAAACCCCGTTGGGAATGTCTTTGATGGGGTCGAAGCCATTGAGGGTGAATACGCCGCCCAGTATGCCGGTACTGCACACGATGCCGCCCTTCTCCACGGCGGTGAGTGTGTCCTTCAGGAAGCGTGGGCCGACAAGATCAAGGGCTTTGGTGACGCAGTGGACCTTGCCGGTGAGCCTGCCGTCGTCCAGCACGGCTTCGTCCGCTTCTGACAGCAGGGGCAACTTGGCTTCCCGGTGAGTGGTGGCGATGACGCGACAGCCCAGCGCCTTGGCAATCTGTATCGTAGCGTATCCCAGCGCGCAGGAGGCTCCGCGGATCAGCAACGCGTCCTCCGGCTTAAGCTGGAGGCATTCAAACAGCGAGCCCCAGGCCGTGAACCAGGTCTCCGGCACGGCGGCCAGCGCGTCCCAGGGCAAATCAGTCTCCATTGGGAAGACGTGGTGGACGGGCAGCAGCGCGTACTCGGCATAGCTGCCGTCGAAGCTGCGGCCCATGCCGCCCATGAGCGCCACGACCTTCTGACCGGCCTTCCACCCGGAATCGGAGGGCTCGGCGATCTCGCCCACGCACTCGATGCCGGGGATGACCGGCTTCTGGATGTACGGTGCCTCGATTTCTGACAGGCGCAGTACCTGCTCGGAATGATTCATGCCGAAGGCCCGAACCTTCACCAGCACCCATCCGGGCTTGACCTGCGGGATGGGCACCTCCGTCAGCTTCACCTGATCGGCGGGGGTGATGCCGTTCAACACGACCGCTTTCATGCTCATAACCTCCTGATGGCTTCCGCGGGACAGTTTTCGGCGCAGCTGCCGCATTGCAGACAGTGATTGGTGTCGATCACATAGGGGGTACCCTCGGAGATGACGCCCTGGGGACAGACGGTCTGGCAGGTGCCGCAGCCAATGCAGTCCTTGCCGATGACATAGCCCTTGGGCTTGAGCTGCGCGTTCCCGACCACGTAGTATTCCCTCGTGATGGGCCGGGTGGAGAGACAGAAGTATTCGATGGTGTAGTCCCTGATCACGAACATTGTGTCGATATTCTTCGTCTCACCGGGATACACGTTTTCAAGATACGGCTGCTCCTGATAAAGCACATTCCGCCACTTGATCTGCTCGTCCTCTGGAACCTCCACGGCACGGCCTGAAACGCGAATGGTCTCCTTATAGCGAGTGTAGCCCAGTATCTGCACCCGCCCGTCCCGCTTCAGCTGGCTGGCGAAGTATTTGCCCCGGGCGGTCAGGAAGTAGATGTCCGTGCCCTCGTAATGTATCGCGCTGATGTTGCGCACTTGGGGCGCTCCGTCCTCGTCCACGGTGGCGAAGTCCAGCACGCCGACATAACCCAGCTTCTTGATGCAGGTCAAAGCATCCATTACAATATCTCTCCCGTCAGATTATTGATTTCCTTCCAGCACTGCGGGTCCACATCGTAGAAATCCCCATGCGTGCCACTGGCCACCGCGGGACAGCCCCGGCACCAGGGCAGCAGCTCGCACTTCGAGCACTTTTTGAACTTATCGTACTCCCGGTACTGTTCCAGCTCCGCCACCCACAAGTCCGCAAGGCGGTCCTCGAACACGTTGCCGACCCTGCTGTTTTGCACCCTACGGCAGGCGTACACATCGCCGGTGGGCAGGATGGTCATGTGGCAGTTGCCGCAGTTGCAGCCGCCGTAGATCATGCCTGGCTGAGCGGTCTCAGGAATCTTGAACTCACCGGTCTCATACTGGTACAGCGTCCACAGGTGATCCTTGCGGTTGAAGTAAGTGTTATACCCAGCCGCTTCGTATGCTTTGAACTTGGCGTCGCAGACTTCCAGCAGGTGCCGGTATTCCTGCGGCGACATGCCGGTGTCCTTCTCCTCACTGGTCGGGCAATAGCGGGCAAAGGCATAGACGTTCGCCTCTGCCTTAACGACAGCATCGATGATCCCAGGCACCTCGTGGATGTTCGTTCCTGAAACCGTGGTCATCACCACTGAGCGGATGCCCGCGCGGTTGATCATGGCGATCTTTTCCAGCGTGGTCTGAAAGGAACCGGGCTTGCGGAACCAGTCGTGGGTCTCTTGCAGTCCATCTATAGACAACTGATATTTCTCGCATCCCAGCAGTTTCAAGCGCTGGCAGACCTCATCGGTCAGGTGAAAGGGATTGCCCATGATGGTGAACGGTATCCGCTTGATGGCCAGCAGCTCCAGCAGCGGCCAGAAGTCCGGGTGCAGGATCGGGTCGCCGCCGGTGATATAGAAATAGGGCAGCCGGTCGTACATTTCGCAGAAATCCTCGCAGTTGTCGACGACCGCCTGCATCTGCGCCCACGACATGGAATCCAGCTGCTTGCAGTTGTTCTCCGCGAAGATATAGCAGTGCTTGCACCGCTGATCGCAATCGTCCGTGATGTGCCACTGAAAGGCGAAATACTGTTTCATACCGGTCTCCCTTGTATTTGTTGTCAGTTAATCTCCGGCGGCAGGGTGTTCTGTCGCCGGAGGGTCGTCGTTGTTCGATTACTTGTCGCCAGCACCGCAGGCCGCGCCGCACGCGGCGGGCTTCTCCTCAGCAGGCTTGTCGGCAGCACCGCAGGCAGCGGGAGCCTCGGCAGGCTTGTCAGATGCGCCACAGGCAGCACCGCAGGCGGCGGGCTTGGGCTCCTCAGCGGGCTTGTCGGACGCACCACAGGCAGCGCCACAGGCCGCAATCGCCACATTACCATTCCAGGCAGCGAGATTCTTAAGCGCCATACAGATTTCCTCCTTTTCAGATTCGGGATTGCCCCGTTGCTATCATCATATGCTATAAACCAGATTTCCACAAGTACGCACTTTTTTGTAACCATGGGATCGTGGTCAGGAGAATCGAACGTTTTCCGGGTCGGCAATTCCCATAGGGAAAGATGGCGACTAATTGCACAAAAAAGCCACACCCGCTATGCGTGGGTGTGGACTGGTTCGTTCACGCTTCCGGCAGCTCTCCCGCTTTAAAGGCTTTGCCCCAAGTCTCCATAGCGTCCAGTATTGGACGCATCGTTTCGCCCAACGGCGACAGCGCGTACTCTACGCGGGGAGGCACTTCGGGATAGACCGTCCGGGTAACGATGCCATCCGCTTCCATGGAGCGCAGGCTGTCGGTCAGAACCTTCTGGCTGATGCCCTCCAGGTTCTTCTGAAGCTCGTTGAAGCGCCATGGCCGCGCCAGCAGGTTGCGCATGATCAGCAGCTTCCACTTGCTCCCGATGATTTGGACAGTCGTCGCTACGGGACAATCCGGCAGCTCGTCTTTAGTCTTCATGGGGGTACCTCCTTTCTGCGTGGTAACATTATATTATGATGCAACCCATAAATCAAGTACGCACCTTTTTGTAACCTACAGCGACAGGCTATGCTGATGCAGAGCGCTTTTGAAACGTTCAAAATCACACCCCCTCATCGTTCCGCACGGTGCGGCACTTTGATGGGGTGTCGCCTTTTCCCAGCCCACGTGAGCCCCACGTTCGGCCTGTCGCGGGCTTTCCCCGCCAGATTGACCACGTGGCCATACTGACCAAGAGCCCGCGACAGGGGCCCGCGAGGGGCGACGTGGCGATATGCCTAAAAGAGCTCATGGTGCGACATGTCAAAGGAGTAATAGCTTTTATTCATTCCCGAAATAGTGACAGGGGTTTTTTCTGCACCACATTGGAGCGCAATGATTGTCATCTCATCTGGTGTTTCCTTCATGTCATGTGCAAGCCAAAGCAGCATATTGCTGTTGATCCCGCCAATATGGTAAGAAATGCGAAACTGCTGGTCTGAAGGGATTTCATCAAAGTGAAACCGGGCCATCAGCACATCCAGCAGCATATAGGACAGACCTGATCGATGGATGTGAATGAGATTCTCCTTGTTCTCGTAGAAGGTTTCAAACATTGTTCGGAGGTACAAGGTAAAATCCTGGCTGTGAAGCTGCTGAAACCGCTGTTGGTATGTCTCCATGATCGAATCCAGGTAGGAATGGATAATAGACTCCTTCGTATCGAAATGACGATAATAGGTAGAGCGGTTCACCCCGGCCTTTGCGGTGATTTCCCCAATGGTGATATCGGGATAGGCTTTGTCCTTCATAAGCAGCAGAAGCGCCTGCTCTATATATTCCATCATCATCTCTGAGGTGATGTTCTTCCTGCGCATAAAGCAACAATACCCCCTTCAGTGTTGCAGTTTTCTGTTGGCTACTTGAAATAAGCGACATTTGTTGCTATAATTATATCGAACTCAGATGAATGTGTCAAGCGGAACCAGAAAGGGGTTAGACTTATGGAAATCAAGGCGATTGACCACAACGTGAACATCATTGCCATGCAGAAGAACGGGAAAAACTACGGAATGTGCTGTGCCTGGTGTACGCAGGCCGGTGCGGACAAGCTGATCTGCTGTGTCGGGCCGCAGAGCACCACCGGGCAGGCTTTGGAGAAGGGCGACATCGTCGGCTTTTCCAATCTGAATAAGGCCCAGATGATGATTGCCTTCCAGCTTGGCGACCTGCAGAAGCATTCCGCTGATACGGATAAGCTGGCGGGTGTCGATTATTCCGTTGACGATGGAGCCATTCTGATCAGCGGAGCAAGAGCCGAGGTGAAGTGTCAGGTGATCGACATTCTCCACCTTTCCGGCATCGAAGCGGAAAACGTGCTCTATCTCCAGATGCTGTCTGGAAAGGAAAACGGCGGCGATGCGCTTCACATTGCCGACCTGCCGATGTGATATGCGGATTGATTTTAATAGCATCGATCCTGTGATGATCCCTGGCATGAATGGCGGCACGGGAACAATGACGGTGCGGATGGTGAACGATGAAAAGTACAGGCTCATATCAACGGTGCTGCATCCTCACTCATCCATTGGAATCCACGCGCAATCCTCCGGGGATGATATAAATTACATCATCTCCGGGTATGGGAAAGCCGTATGCGATGGGAAAGAGGAGCTGCTGAAACCGGGCGTCATGCACGTTTGCCCGAAGGGAGCAGAGCACTGTATCATCAATGATTCCGATGAGGATTTGGTAATCCTGACCATTGTCGTTGCGAGGTAGAAGATGAATTCTTTCAGATTTACTACGCCCCTCGTGGAGGGCATCATTGAAAAGCGAAATAGTCAGTTCACGATGACCGTGAACTATGAGGGGCGGTCGGTGGCCTGCCATTGTCCGACGACGGGGCGCATCGGCAATCTGGATGTGGCCGGACGGCCTTGCCTACTGTCCGCCAGCGCAGATCCGGGCAGAAAAACGCCTTATACGGTCGAAGCAATATCCTTGAACAGGTCGGAGGATGAAGCCAAATCGTGGATCGGTATCAACCAGAACGCCGCGAACCGATATGTAGAGCATTATCTTCGCAACGGCGGCTTTTCGGACATGGTAGGCACGAACCAGGACGTACAGCGCGAGAAGTTTCTCGGCGCATCCAAGTTGGATTTCCTCGTGGGAAACACTTATCTTGAGGTCAAAACGCCTCTTCAGCACTTGCAGGTGGACATACCCGAATGGGTAAAGACGAAAAAAGTCACTCAGTTTTCTTCCACAGATCGCATGCAGCGCCATGTATCCGAACTGGCGGGGAGCCTCCAGGCGCATGAACGCGCTATCCTGCTGTGCTGCTTCATCTATGACAATCCCGGCTTTCAGGTCATCGAGCGCAGCACAAACTATGATGCGGTAAAAGCCACAGTGGACGCCAGCGTCGCCAAAGGCGTCGAAACATGGCAGGCGAATTTCAGGATAACGCCTACCGAGGTGACGCTTGAGAAGTTTTTTTCTATAAGTATTTGAGCGCTTGTGTTCGACTTTCCAGCCCAGATATGACAACTAAAAAGAATCATTTCAGAACCGAGATCAGCGACACCCTTTCATCGTTCCGCACCGTGCGGCGCTTTGATGGGGTGTTGCATTTTCCCGCCCACGTGAGCCCCACGTTTGCCCTGTTGTGGGCTTTCCCGGCCAGTCCGACCACGTGGCCATTCCCGCCAAGAGCCCGCGACAGGGCCCAACGTGGAGGGGACGTGGCGATGCCCCGGCAGAGACCAAAAAGCGATACTAAAAGTGAGTACCAAACTCATTTTCCTTTCTGTTTGGTACATAAAGTCCGGTCGAACCAAACGGTCGCATGTCTGCTTTTCCGCGTCTGGTTCTGACTGGTTCTTACCGCTTCCAACCTCCGATGACTGATTCTTACCGGTCGCCCGGAAAAAAACAAGACCCGGCCAGACAAAAGCGGTAAAAAGTCCGTTGCAGTCCGGGGAGGTCGTGTAAAGTTGGTGTCCTGTTTTGTCCGGATATATAACGCAAATCTAACAGTCTAAGCCTGAAAACTATCATTATTGCATAAGAAAAAGTTGATAGGTTATTGCAAACCTACCAACTTTTGCGGTCGAGGTGACAGGATTTGAACCTGCGACCTTTTGGTCCCGAAAGCCGGTACATGCGTCCATCATTGTCCGGTTGGGTCCGCTTTTGTTATAGGAGAAACAGGACTATTCTGGACCGGCTCGGACAATTTGAGGTTGCTTTTCGGGTTGCAAGGGCGATTATTCGACTTTCGGCACGTTTTACGAAGGTAGTATGCACCCTGCGGCAGAGTTATCTGAAGGGTGCCTGATTGTCAGGAATTGACTGAAAATGACTGGTTCTGTCTGATTTCCAGAGTGCTTACGGCAGCCGGTCAATTTAGGACATAACCGGTCATTCTTTCAGACACTAAATCCGTATCCATTCGCTACACTCTTAAACTGCAAATGTCACCGACATCTACGTTCAGAGCAACGCAGATCCGCTGCAGCCCATCCATCCGCACAGCTTCGCTAGCTAGGAGTTTTCGGTAGGTCGATTCGCTAATTCCAGCCAGAGGAACGATATCCTTTCTCTGGTAGCCTCGCTTTTCCAGGAGCCGCCATAATTTGAAATAGCTGATCATAGAGCAGCGCCTCCTGTATGCATTCCTGAATCATTCACCCAACATAAAAGACCGGTAAAGATCACACCGAGTATTGCCCCAGCCGCCGCTGAGGGACTGGAAAAGGATTGAATACCGCTGTTTATAGCAGCTTCCAGGTTCTTCCCAAGTCTCTTATAGACCATATGACCGGGAAATTGGTGAATGAGTCCTGATACACCTTACGTTTACACCGGGAACGGTTTCACACAAACCGTCCGGTGTACTGGAGGATGCCGCCATTATGCGGCGGCATCCAATTCGGCGTTCTCGCCGCCGTACTTTTCAAGCAGTGCGTCATAGGCATCGATGGCTTTCTGGAGGCACGCCAACACATCGTCCAGGCGATAGTAGCCGTCCGCGTTCCGTTCCATGTCGGGAAGGTTGATATCGAAGGACACCGGGGGGTTGTCCAGCGACAGCGGGGTCAGCCCGCGCAGCTGTTCGGTGCTCTGGTAGACCAGGCGCACATTGGCGTAAGACTCGCCGTCCTCAGACTTCCACGTCTCAAACACCAGCTTCACGCCGATGGGCGTCTTCGGCTCCACGGTATCGGGCAGCTCGTATTCCTCCACGTCCAGCGCCGACAGCACGCTGGCGATGTTGGAATCGTGCCCGCAGAGGAAGCTGAACTTCCGGCCCTCGGCTGTCAGCTCGTCGCGCAGCTCCTGAAGCAGCGGGTGCGCTACGTTCACGCAAACCAGCGGCGCCTCATACAACACCTCGACATAGGCATCCACAATGCTGTGGAGCTTCAGCCAATCCTCCCGGGTCAAATCATGGCCGAAGGCGGCCGCTTTGTCGTCGGCCATCTCGTAATACTGGAACGTGAGGGCATCCGCCACCGTGGTTGCCTTCTTGATCGGACTGTCCATGGCCGGTTCCTTGCCGACCTCCAGCTGGATGGTGGTCTTATCCGTCAGCAGATCGCCGAACTTGCCCGATTTGTAAGCCTCGCTCTCATTCATATCGGTCACTTCCATCAGCAGCTCGATGGCATCCAGCAGCCCGGCGTGAATCCCATCCAGTCCGGCCACACCGCCCTTTTCGGCAATCTGGGCGATAGCGTCCTGCGCGTATTCATCGGTGAGGAATGTTATCACAGGATTAAAGGTCGGGTCCATCTTATCGTAATCCGCATGGGTCTCAACGGGCACGACAGCCACAGGCAGCAGTCCGGCGGAGAAGTAACGGGACGTGGCCAGCGTGCGCTGCTTCGCGTTGGCGTAGAACCTTACCGCGCCATCCTCGGGCTGGTAGTTCTCCGGGAACAGACCCTCGTCCTCCAGCCACAGTCGGAAGTATTGTCCCATCAAGGTTTCCAGCATCGCTCCGCGCAGGGAGAGCTCGCTCGATTTGGATGTCCACTCAAACCACTCGTGGGGCGTGATTTCGTTCAGCATGGAACCGCCGGTCGACAGCGGTGAGCGGATGTTGTGGCGGCTCAACACCACCACCCGATCCAGGGTATAGCCCGTTTGCCCGGCTTCCGCCAGCGCGGGCGCGACCGTCAGCATCACGGCCAACAGCACCGCCAATACGGTTCTGAAGCGCTTACCAATCCTCATGATGATCTCCTTCTCTCTCGTTCATTATTCATAATGGTGCGCGATATGCGCTCCCTATTCGCCCAACAGCAGCTCAATCAGGTTTCCAACCTCGGGCTGGGTCCGGTACGCGTCGCTCATGATTTGAATCGCGCTGTAGACGGCCATGTCCGCCAGCACGCTCAACCACGATCCGCTCTCTTCCTCGCCGGACATCAGTTCTTCCACGGAGAGAACCGTCATGTTTTTACCTTTCATGACATACGATCTCTGGCCGCCGGCTGCGATGGCGATATCGTCGCTCACCAACGGCTTCGACGGGTCGGAGCTGTATACGTTGAAGGAGATATGGCTTTCGTCGCCGAGGGTCGCTTCCAGCGCGAGGCCGAAGTAGACCTCCCCCGCATGGATATCCAGCCGTGCAAAGCCGTCGTTGTCCGATAGGACCTGCTCGACCTTCACCTCCAGTCCGGCCATGGGAATTCCGAACACCATCCGAACATTCTGGCCGTCGATGCGGACTTTCCCCTGGACCAGGGGCGTCTCGTTCGCTCCGGCGATCGCGGCTTCAACGTATAAGGGACCGTTGGCGTTGCCGGCCTCGTCCCGGCAGGCGTAAACAGTGGTGTTTACGGCAGGCACGTCCCCGATGACCGGCGTCTGCAGCGGAATGTCGATGTCGACGCTCCTGAGCACAGCCTGCAGTTTGACGACGGGCTCGCTGTGGATGAATTTGTCTGTCAAATCGACAACGCCGTCCGCGATGGCCCGCGTGTCGACGGAAACGGGGATCATGGCATTGTAGGTATCGCCGTCCACCGCCCACTCCCCGGCCTCAGCCTCGCCGATAGCGATGGAGGAGGTGATCAGTTCAACCAGCTTTTCGCGGCTTTCCCGGATTAGGCCCATGAGCTCGGACAGCAGGTTCGGGCGCTCCCCTTCCGCTTCAACCTCTGTTTTGACCTCCGTTTCTTCTCCCACCGGCGGCTCGCTGCCGAATCGGGCCAGCAGCTCGTTGAGCGTCGCGTTCGTCACCGTCAGCAGGTAGTGGGGGAACAGGTTGCTTCCGATGGATACGCCCTCAGGCGAGATATCCCCGGCCAGGGTGGCGACGGTATTGCCGCCCAGGATCAGGTTGTACTCGAAGCCGTCCTCCGCGACGACCAGCCTCTGGCTCGACGCTTCGACGAAATTCAGCGCGCCCTCGACAAGCTCGATCTGTCTTCCGTCCAGGCCCATGTCCGTCATGATCTTCCGGCAGGCATCGCGGTCGAAGGTGACGGCGTTGACGATCGTCATGGGGGGCGTCAGCGCGGGCTCCGCGCAGGCCGGCACGCCCGTCACGGCCATCAGCGCCACGATCAGCAGGGCGATCAGCTTTTTCATGGTTTCATTCCTCCTTGATATCCGTCGATACGCACGTTACGATGCGCTATGTCTTAAACAACTCGACGAGTACGGTACTCACCTTTTTCGCATATTCCAGTATCTGCTGAATGCCGGTTAAGCTGAGCTTAGGGATCTTGCCCTCCACGATGTATTCGCTGGTGCCCGTCTGGCGGCTCCCCCGCCACAGCAGTATCGCCAGCCCAATGGCCAGCAAGGGCGCAAGTACGCTGAAGATCCGCCACTTGGGAATGCGGTTAAAGGAATACAGCAGCATAAACGGCGCCGCAATCAGCAGGATGAGGGAATCGCCGCCGAAGCCGATGCGCCTGGCTGCCTGAAGGCTCCACGCCAGCGCCTCTGCATCCGCAGGCGCATGGGGCTTCAGCAGGAATTGCGCAGTGCAATACTGCAGCAGGTTGTCCACTATGGCCGTGACCGCGAAGGCAATCGCGAGCACGATGCCGAAGCGGAGCGAATTCCGCCGCGTCCGCAGGGACGCCTGGCACTCCCTGATGCTCCGGCCATCGCGGCAGAACTGAATCTCCTTGCGCTTGACGTAGATGGCCAGGAACAGGAACAGCCCATAGGTCGTCACCGGCTTAACCGTCAGAAGCGGAAACCACCCGAATTGCAGCACCGCGTGATTGCAGACCGCCTGGTATTTCAGCCACATGCAGACAGCCGCGTAAGCGACGGGCAGCACCGCGCAGACCCGCAGAAACAGCGTCCACTTGCCGGTGAACAGATGCTTCGGCCTCACGTTCACGAAAAAGAACAGCAGAATGCACAGGAATATGTCGATAAACACATTGAAGGCAATGAAATCGATCCCGCTGAAATCCGCGAAGGTCTTCTCAACCAGGGGCATCACCTGCTTCGGATCCAGAAACAGCCTGTTGATGGCGGCCATCACGGTGCGCTGGAATATGAGGGCGGTGCCCAAGGCAACGATGCCGGCCAGGCCCAGGTAGGTCAACAGCTGCTGCCGGTACTCATCGCTGCTGCGCATGACCCGGGAAATGCCCGCGATAACAAGGAAGAGCGCTGACGCCTGGGTGGCGTATGGCAGTATGCGCCGGGGCAAGCTCTGTCCCGTTCCGGCCTTCGGGCTCACGCTCGTGATGACCGCCAGCATCACAACCGCCACGGACAGCACGACGCACAGCCAGCCCAGTATCTCAAACGCCCTGTAGGAGAACGGGCCCAGGTATCTGATATCGTCCTGGCTTTCAACCTCGCGCCGCTTCAACCGCCATGCATGCTTCTTCTCTGACATAACGTGTCATTCCTTTCCTCTTGATGTGCTCCGTCTGTTCGCCCGGTTGGACTTACGTCGATGTGCAAACCGGATATTCCGCTATCCCTTCAGTATGCGATATCCTACTGGCCGGCACGACCCGAATACTGGTAGATCCTCAGTCCGTCAAACTTTTTGACCAGCTTCAGCATGCTGTTGAAGGGCATCCAGTCCCTGTTCTTCTCCTCACGGGACAGCTCGTCCACATGCCTGAGGATCCGCTCCTTCGTCAGCTCACCGTCCAGGGCCTGCCTGTGGCAGCGCATCTGCTCGCGCAGCATTATGCGCCAGGCCTTTTCGTCGACGCCGTCCGGCGCCGGTACGTGCTCATATAGATCGCCATAGTGCCAGCCCATCGCCTGGCGCTCCCGCACCCACCGTTCGTGCTCCATCGGCGCGATGATCCTGATCTGTTCGGGCGTGAACGCGCTGAGCATGTCAAAATCAACCGGTCGATCCGTATAGAAGCAGTGAATCGCGTTCAGATACCGGCTGAAGCTTTTAACCTGATTGATATTCGAGAGTTTGTATTCCAGCGACAGTGCGGCGAACGCCTCCTCCAGCGTCGCCCTGTCCACCTCGTCCTCACGCCCCTCGAAGGCGTATCGGGCGTTCAGCGCCATCGCAAAGTCGTACAGGTGCAGGAAGCTGCTGTCGGAAAGATAGACGTGCTTGACACCGCGATTGACCGGGGCAATGTCGCACGCGACGATCAGCGGAATGCCGGTTGTATCGACGAGCATCTCAATATTGCGGACAAAGCTCTTGTTTTCGTCCGCAATGTCGCTGTAGGCCTTGAGCTCAGGGGCCTTCCCAGGCTTTCCTGCCTGCTTCCAGGCCACGAATTTCCACAGGTAATCGTCGATTTTGTCCTGTTCCTCCTCGTCGAAGAGGTATCTGGCGACAAGCCGGTTATTGCTGAAGTCAAATTCCACAGCCATGGGCGCCAGCTCGGTTCTGGAATCCCGCCCGTAGGCGGTCCGGTCCCAGCATTGCAGCTCGTCGCAAAGTATCAACAGCCATGCCAGCGGGAACATTTCCATGGTCAGCCTGGGCTTGGTTCCCTCGTCGCTGAAGGCGATGGAATACCTGTATACGACGTAGTGAAGCAGTATGGCGCTCAGCGCATCCACGTGGGCGGATTGCAGCGCTTCCGAACGCGCCCAGCTGTCGTCCTCGTCGATGCCCATGGCGTCTGTCAGTTCATGGTACAGCCGCAGGGCGCTGAAAAAGGCGTGGTCCATGTAATAGGCGAAATCCTCCGGCGAGGATGGCTTCCTCTCCAACAGCCTCGCAAGATACTCTTCCGTAAACCCATAGGTCGCACCCAGTTTCTGGGTGATGTCATGAGCCAGCAGCGCCTCGACGCAGTCAAAGCGCCTCCCGTAGATTTGCTCGAAGCGTTCCCTCGCCCGGGGACTGAGCTTCGTCATGGTCTCCATGTTCCTGAAGACAATGTACGGATTGTTCCTGCCGCGTGTTTCATCATCGGCCCCAAAGTAAGCCATGACCTGTTCAAACGTCAGCTCAAAGGGATAGCCGATGTCATGGAACAGCGATGCCAGGCCCCAGTATTTCAGAAAGAAATTCGCCGCGGCATGGTTCTGCCCGGGGTCATCCCCTTGCGCGTCGAAGTGGTAGAAGGCATTGAAGGCCCTGCGGAAATTGTCATTGGTCTCGTAGATTGCCAGGCCGAGCGCGAAAACGTACACCGAATGGGTATAGTGATCCCGATGCTTCATCAAAAGCGCGCTGCCGTTGGCCTCGTACTCACTGAGCAGCTCCACCATCCGGTTGGATTTTCCGTAGCTGCCCATAAATATTTCCAGATAACAGTAATAGACATTAAAGGCATCCTGCGTCGCGCCAGAATTGATGAACCGTTCCAATTCGCGTTCCAGGCACAGCCGGTTGATATCCATCTGCATGTTGTATGGAATCTGACCCGGTCCAAGGCTCGTTCCGCGAAAGCAGCCCGTTCGCGCCTCCTCTTCTTCAATTCCCGTGTCAAAGCGCAGGTTTTCACATCTTTCATGCAAAAAGCGCAGCGCCGCAGATTTGAGGTCATAGCCATCGCTGGCGCCGTCAGACAGCGCCGGCTGCATCGGACCGACATCGCATCCGTATTGATCAGCGTTGGCCCTTCGCATCTTTTCAAGTGCCGTATACGCCATTTGGACCTCCAATCGTGTCTGTTCGATCCTGTCTGTCGATGGATTATCCCCGGACATCTGATTGCCGGGGAGGATACAAAGGGGTTCACCTTGTCATTTGCATTCGGTGGCGCTACAGCTTTACCCCCTCAAGGCCGTCGTATCGCACGCCACAGAGGTGGAAGGGCTCCGAACGCATCACTTCGAAGAGGACGCCAATGGCGTCAAACTCGGCGAGGAACGCCTCAAAGAAGGCCTTGGAGGCGGATTTTTGGGAAAGCGCCAGGAAGAAGCAGTGGTTGACGCAGGCGATTTCGCACATGACGTCGGTCACGGACGGCTCGCTGAGGAGATAGAACTCCCGGATATAGTCGTCCAGGGGGCCGAAGCTGCGGCTGTCGGCATACGACACGGAGATGGTCGCCCGGGGCTGGCCGATGGCCTTTTTCACCGCGTCAACGCACATCTGCAGCGGCATCTGCTCCATCTTCTCATAGCTGAGCTTGCGGGTCTTCATCGTGTACAGCGTGTTCTCCGGCTGGGCCTGGAGCATCAGCTGGCCGCGGGCCTTCGTGCAGGCCTTCAGGATGTCGTAGTCCGCGTGGGACACCGGCATGTCCACGTTGGCGGTATCGACGAACATGCGGTAATTCTGGCGGTTGCCGGCCTGTGCCTTGTGGTCGACGGCCACCACGCAGGTCACGGTCTTATCGCTCTCGGGGTCCATCCTGCGGATTGCCCTGGCCAGCAGCACGCACATCAGCACATTGGGGCTGCCGTCGTTGTCCCTGCAATACCGCATCACCTCGGCCTCAGGCAGTCGGAGATAATAGAACTTGCCCGCGCCGCCGCTCGCCGGGGATGCCTGAAACCTGTAATAATCCGGGATCGGCGGCTTCTGGTAGAACGGCGCTTCGGCGGCGTCCAGGTCCATATCGGCAAACGGGTTGCCTGTCTCCGCCCCGGGAATGGGTTGTCCGGGGAGGCGGAAACCCTCGGGGTCGAAGTCCTGTCCGGTCACATCGCTCAGATAACAGTACAGCAGGCTCTTGAAGTAGGGCAGGAAGCCCGCGCCATCCGTGATCGAATGGCAGACCTCCGCGCACAGCCGATTCCCCTCGGCCTTGAAGGCCAGCATGTGATAATTCGCCGCTTCGCTGTTCAGGAGTATCGGCTCCCACGTATTGCGGACCGTGACCGGCAGCGGATTCGGCACGGCGATCAGGTTATTTCCCTCCACCCGCGCCCTGACGTAGAGGTAGGGGAAGCGCTCCCGGAGCCGTTCGACCGCCAAGCGCAGGGCTTCGACGTTCACCGGCTCCGTCAGCGTGACGCACACGCCCATGGTGTTCGGGTTCTCCGGGGTACACATGCACAGATTCGGTTCGTACCAGGCCGGTTTCATCGGTTTTCCTCCTTGCCCCTGTATTCGATGCAGAGCATTGTAAGATCGTCAAACTGCTCCGCATCGCCCACAAAGCGCGATACCGCGGCATTCACCGCCCGAAGCAGTCCTTCGGGCGACTGGTCCGCCGCGTCGTTCAGCGCCTGCACCGCGCGGTCCATGCCGAAGAGCTCCTTGTCCGCGCTGGTCGCCTCCGCCACGCCGTCAGTATAGACGAACAGCCGTGCGCCCGGTTCAAGCCGGATCTCGTATTCCCTGTACTTCACGCCGTCCATGCCACCGATGACAAAGCCGTGTTTGTCCTTGAATATCTCAAAACAGCCGCCGGGTTTTTTCAGTATCGGGAATTCATGCCCGGCGTTGGCGGCGTTCAATATGCCTGTGTTCAGATCAAGTATGGCGAACCATACCGTGACGAACATCTCCTCCCGGTTGTTCTGGCAGATCAGGTGATTCACAGTCTCCAGGACCTCCCTGGGACCGCGCCCCGACGCGGCCTGGGTCTGGATCATGCTCTTGGCCATCATCATGAACATGGCGGCGGGAATGCCCTTGCCCGATACATCCGCGATGACCATGGCCAAACGATCCTGATCCACGAAGAAGAAGTCATAGAAATCCCCGCCCACCTCCTTGGCAGGCGTCATGCTGGCGTAGATCGTGAATTCCTGGCGTTCCGGGAATGCGGGGAAGATGTTGGGAAGCATATCCGCCTGGATGCGGGTGGCGAGCTCCAGCTCCGTGCCGATGCGCTGCTTTTCGGCGGTCACTTTGGTGAGATTGTCCTCGTATGCGACGAGATCTTCCTCCATCTCCGACATGACTATCGACAGGTTCTCGATCTCATCCCCGGTATGGATGTCGAGCCTGGCAAAATGATCGTTGGTCTGGGCGTCTTCCCGCTTGTCCCGCACATAGGTTTGAGCGGCCTGTGCGATGTCGTTTATCGGTTTGACGATGTTGCGGTTCATGTACCGCAGCATGAACCAGCCGAATGCCAGGATCAGCACGGCCAACGCGACGGTATATTGCAGCGTAAACATGGCCAGCTTTGGCAGAACATGGCCCAGGGTGATATCAGCCAGCACAAACGCGAACGTCTCGCCCGCCGCGTTTTTCAGGGGAACGCCTGCCGAGCAGATCCACCCGTATTTTTCCATGTTGCTGATGTCATACAGCGTTCCCGTGCCGTCCCAGTTCAAAAACTTCTCCGCTTCAGCGGGCTCCACGCTTTCCCAGTAGCCGGGAAGGGCGACGTCCTCCTCCGAAGGATCGGCAATATAGACCAGCGCGCTGTGTTCCCTGTCATACATTCCCAGATAGATGTCATAGACATCGCTGGACTCCAGAAAAAAGGCCAAAAGCGCACGCATGTCCTGGTAATCTTCCCGCGCCATAAGGTCTGCATAGCGCGCATCATACGCTTCCGTGCCCACCTCGGCGCGCTCTGCATCCGACATTGCGTTGTAACGCTCCATCACCGCGCCCGACAAGGCCTCCGTCTCCGCCAGCTCGCTCAGCACCTTGGAGGCGCTGCGGCAAAGATTGAACGACGTGGAGATATACTGGTTGGACACAGCTACTGAATAGAGGGCCAGGCCGATAATCAGCATCGTAACGCCCAATATCGCGGCTCCAATCACCACGTAGCGGGAAACGCGGGCGGACAGAGAATGGTGTTTGCGTTCCGCCTCCGACAATTCTCTGTAAGCCTTCTTAGCCATCGATTGTCTCCTGATCCGTCGGTTGCGTGATGAAATACCCCTCTATATGATCCTCTGTAACGAGAACGGATTCCTGATGAAAGAAGGTGCACAGGTCTTTTGCAATCTCCTTCACGGTATTCCTGTCCGGATTGACCAGCACAAGGACCAGGGAAGTCTCCTCCGTATACTCCCCGTCGTCGTGGAAGTATCCTCCCTGTTCTATGTCTACGGAAAACGCCACATGGTAGTTGCGACACACATTCTTCAATATGCTTATGTATTTTCCGGTTTCGTGCTTCTGCGCCTTGGTATCGGCGTCATTCAGTCCCACATAAATTCTGGTTTCGATCATCTGCGTTGTTTCGATTGTATCCCGTGATGGCAGCGTTTCGGGCTGTTCCCCGGAGCATGACTGGCTGTCAGGTTTTTGCGTCTGCCTCTGGTTCATGATTTGGGTCAGCACGACCTTTCTGTCTCTGTTCGGCATTCGATCACTCCTCCGCTTTGTCACAGTTGTAATATACCATCATTTCAATTCCGCAACATTATAATAACACACGGAGCGCTCATTATCGACTCATACATGTCTCGAAATTGTCTCAAACACCTGCGTTCTCCATGAAATTTCATTAATTTCAAAAAAAATAACCGGAGCGCTGTGGCCCAGGTTATTAGTTTAGATTATTGTTATCTGTCTTCCTTCCTGATGTGCTGGGTGAGCTGGATCGAAAAGCCGGAGGGCGAGATCATCAGGCAGGACCGGGCCGAGGCGGATTCCACGGTGTGTTCATCGCCCCTCGCGTTTTTGAAGCCGCGGGCCTTCAGAAATTCATAGGCCTCGTCAAAGTCGCGGACATTCATGCGCATCGTCGTCATGTCGCGCTCCATGGACTCCACCCGTGCAACGTCCACATGGAAGCCGTTGGCGTCCTTCATGCGGATGCTGGTGATGTCCTTATGGTCGACGTTATCCACCTTATGCTTCCTTTCAAAGCCCAGCGCTTCAAAGAGGGCGATGACCTCGTCCGCGTGGCTGGAGAGGATCATGGGATTAAAGGTCGTAATCTGCATGACGCTGACCGCTTTCGGTTATTCGTGATTGCGGATATGCTCGCTGATGCTGATGGAGAATCCGGACGGGGAAACCATCATCGTGGATTCGGAGGAGCCGGTACGGGTGATCCTGTCGCCCTGCGCATTCACGAAGCCCTTTTCCTGGAGCATCTGATACGCCTCGTCGAAATCGCGGATGTTCATGCGGATGGTGGTGATGTCCTTCTCGACGGGCGCCTGGGTCACATCCACATGGAAGACCTTGCCGTCCTCGTTGGTGTAGCGCATACGAACGCTGGTGATGTCGCCGTTGATGCCGGTCTTCATGTGGCGGCGTTCAAAACCGAGGGCCTCGAACAGCGCGATGACGGACGCTGAGTCCTTGGTGACGATCAACGGATTGAAGCTGGTAATCTGCATGTGCATACCTCCAAACTGAATTCGTCCAGGTTAATATGGAATACCCACATAAACCACAACGGCTTCACATTAACACAGAACTTATGCATTTACCAGATAGTAATCGTTAAATATAATTTTTTACAGCCATGACGGTTTCTTAACATCACGGGTCAAGAACAAGGAAAATGAGAAAAAACGGTACACCCGTTCTTACTTCCCGTGATGTCGTCCTGCCTGTCGCTGTGACGCCTTGACAGCGTTCATCCCCTGTGATCTTAGGAACCTTCACGAAATAACTTGCACATCTTGCTTGTCTGAATCCGTCCCTGCTGCGTTGTCGTCGGTCAACGTGCCCCGGCACGCCTCCCTCCTCCGCCTTGCATGAACGAATTCATCCTAAGCAATCTGAGCAACTTATTTCGTTACAGTTCCTAATCGTTGGAAAGCTGACTGTTATTCCATTCGGTGACACAATGGAGTTTGCAGAAATTTAATGGAGAATGTTGACGTTTGAGACAATATTGAGACATAAATGAGACGATTATGAGCGCATCGTGTGTTAAAATACAGTTCGGATTTTCAAATACGAAAGGAGTCACAACACTATGAGGTACCCGAATGCATTTAAAGGCGTCAGCCAGATCTACAAGGCTGAGCTCATCGCCATCCTTGCCGTGATCTGCACCGGCATCGGCGCCATCCTCGCCATCTTCGGCGTGGGTGTTGCGGATGTTGGCAGCGAGGCTGTCGGCAAGGGATTCGCCATCACCGGCGGAGTGTTCGTCATCGCCACGGCCGTGTTGATGATTGTCAGCTACATTCTGAACATCGTCGGCGTCGGCAATGCCGCCAAGGATGAGAGCGGCTTCAGGAGCGCCATGATCGCCATCATCATTGGCATCGTCGCCTCCATCGTCGCCGGCATCTTCTCCAACAAGGAAGTCGTCTGCCTGCTCGCCCAGCTCGTCAGCAAGATCTGCGATATCATGGTCTTCTGGTTCTGCATCGGCGGCATCAGCAACCTGGCTGACAAGATGAATGATCGCAACATCGCAAACAAGGCCGATTCCTTCACCAAGCTGATCATCGGCATCTATGTCGTTGGCATCGTGCTGGCCATCATCGGCAGCTTCGTCAAGGCCGGCGGTTTCCTGGACGGCTTCATCGACGTGGCGGGCGCTGTCTGCTCGATCATCGCCTACCTGTCCTACCTGTCACTGCTGAAAGGCGCCAGGGACATGCTGGCCAGGTAATGTGGATTCTGGTTTCACAGAGCGTTCCTTCTTCGGAGGGAACGCTTTTTTGCCAAATTCACCCTGCTTGAAAATCAGACGGTTATCATGTATAATTCAGCTGTATGGGTGAAACAAGGAGAAAGGCCTATGAGATCAAAGCGGGAAGGAACATCGTATCGCAGCAGACTCATGCCCATAGCGGCACTGGTCACTGCGACTATTGTGTTCGCGGTATGGGCCCTGGTCCTCCACCATCACAATCTCGCGGTTTTCATCGTCGGCCACTATGCGGAAACGCTGGCGCTGCTCCCCGCGCTGACGATGCTGGGCCTGCTGACAGTCGTTGTGACCATCGATGCTTATATCCGTCCCGATCTCAAGCGAACCATGCGCCTCATCATCGCGGTCGTGTTCAGCGTGGTGATACGGGATCATCTGGAATACCGGCTGATGATCGGCGAGCCACGACCGCAGCTGCGGACGCTGGTGGCGATCTACGGCTATGTCGTCCGTCCGGTAGTGCTGGTGCTGTTCATGCGGATGATCGTGTCGCAGAAGCGCCTGTGGTGGGCGTGGGCGCTGGTGGGCGTGAATGCCACGATCTACCTGACGGCGCTGTTTTCGGATGTCTGCTTCTATATTTCGCACGATAACCATTACATAGGGGGGCCGCTGTCCGATACGGCCTTCTATATCGGCGCGATGCTGCTCATCGGTTATATCGTTATGGCGATTCGCGTGTTTGAGCCGAAGACCCGGCGAGAGACATGGCTGCCGGTGCTGATGTTCGAGCTGATTATCGGCGCGCTGGCGCTGGACTTCAACACCTACGACTTCGATTATCCCATCAATTACCTCACCATCGCCGTCGTCATAGACTGCGTGATCAATTACATCTGGCTGCACCTCAAATTCGTGCGGGAGCACGAGCAGGCCCTCCAGGCGGAGCAGCGTATACAGATCATGATGACCCAGATACAGCCCCATTTTCTGTATAACTCTCTCACGGTGATCCAGGAGCTGTGCCGCTCCGACCCGGCCCAGGCTGAAGCCGCTACTGTGCAGTTCGCCAATTACCTGCGCGGGAACATGGATGCATTGCAGACGAGTACCCCCATTCCCTTCGGACAGGAGCTGGAGCATACCCGGCAATACCTGGCACTGGAGGAGATGCGTTTCGAGGACAAGCTGACCGTGCGTTACGACATTCAGTGCGAATCCTTCGTGCTGCCGATCCTGACCCTGCAGCCCATCGTGGAAAACGCTGTGCGTCACGGTGTCCGCGGCAATGCCGACGGCAGGGGAGAAGTAGTCATCGCCACACAGGAAACGCCCGATTGTTATGAGATCACCGTGAAAGACAACGGTCCCGGCTTTGATCCTGAAATGCAGCAGAAGGATCAGGGAAGCTCCCACGTGGGCATCCAGAATGTGCGCCAACGGCTTGCACAGATGTGCGGTGGCGAGTTGAAGATCGAATCCATTCCCGGAGCTGGCACTTGCGTGACCATCGCATTGCCGAAGGAGGAGAACAGACGATGATTTTTGCCATAGACGATGAACCCAAGGCTTTGCGGGTGCTCTGCCGCTGCGTTGAAGAAGCCGCGCCGGGCTCCAGGATCAGGGCGTTTGACAGGGCCGCCGACGCGCTGGATGCCATTGGGGACGAAGGCCTGTTCCCGGACATCGTTTTCTGCGATATTGAAATGCCGGGATTGTCCGGGCTGGAATTTGCCGTCGCGCTCAAGAAGGTCTCGCCGGATGCGCGGGTGGTATTCGTCACGGCCTTCTCCCAATACGCCCTGGACGCGTTCCGGGTGCGGGCTCAGGGGTATATCATGAAGCCTCTGACGGCGGCGCTGGTGCGAACGGAGCTGGACGAGCTGCCGGCAGAGCCGGAGCCCGCCCCGAACAGGCTGAAGGTCCAGTGCTTTGGCAGCTTTGAGGTATTCTGGCAGGGAGAACCGCTCCAGTTCGCGCGGCGGCAGACCAAAGAACTTCTGGCCTATCTCGTGGATCGAAGAGGCGCGTCCTGCGCGATGGAGGATGTGATCTCCGCCCTGTGGGACGATGTCGACGACATGAAAAACGCCAAGCATCGCGTTCGGAATTTCATCAGCGATCTGAGGGAAACGCTGAAGGGAATCGGGATGGAAGACGTACTGATCCGGCGCACGAACAACATCGCCATACGCACCGAACTGCTGGATTGTGATTATTACCGTATGCTGGATGGCGACATGGCGGCGATCAACGCATTCCGCGGCGAATACATGACCAACTACAGCTGGGCGGAGCTGACGGCAGGAAACCTGTATTTCAACACCTTTTGAGAATGGTCCGCATCATTCACGGCCGGGGCTGCAAGCGCCTCGGCCTTATTATTTACAAAAGTATTAAATAGCTCGGATGTACGGTTGTTGAGACATTTTTGAGACGCAACTGAGACAATCATGAGCGACTTGTGTGCTACCATAAGCTGTATTGTTATAATTTATATACAGAAACGTTTTGATTGAACGACGAAAGGAAAGCTATGCTGATTTTTGCCGTGGATAACGACCCGACGATGCTGCGCGACGCGGAGCAAGCCATCCGCAAAGCCGAGCCGGAAGCGGAGCTCATGTGCTTTGAACTGGCTGGCGACGCGCTGGAAGCCATTCGAGCCCAGGGCCTGTCTCCGGATATCGTATTCAGCGACATAGAAATGCCGGGCATTAACGGGCTGGAGTTTGCCGTCGCGCTCAGGACGGTATCCCCGGACACAAGGATCGTATTCGTCACGAACCTCTCCGAATACGCTCTGGATGCGTTTCAGGTGCGTGCCCAGGGATATGTCATCAAACCTCTGACGCCAGAGCTGGTACGGGCGGAGCTGGAAGCGCTGCCATCCGCGCCCCAGACAGAAAGGCTGCGGGTCCAGTGCTTTGGATTCTTTGAAGTGTTCTGGAAGGGAGAACCCTTGATATTCGCCAGAAGGCAGACCAAAGAATTGTTTGCCTATCTGGTGAACCGCAAGGGCGCGTCCTGTACGGCCGAAGAGGTGATCTCCGCGCTGTGGGGCGATACCGAGGACCTGAAGAACGCAAAGCATCGCGTGCGTAATTTTATCAGTGATCTGAAGGAAACCCTGAAGGGAATCGGAATGGAGGATGTCCTGATCCGTCGGGGACAGAACATCGCCATACGTCCGGAGCTGCTGGACTGCGATTACTATCGCATGCTGGACAGAGACATGGAGGCGATCAAAGCTTACCACGGCGAATACATGACAAATTACAGCTGGGCGGAGCCGATGGCAGCGGCGCTGCACTTCCGTGATAAATCCCAATAGCATCAGGATCGAAATCCATGGGATCCTGTTAAACAGTAAGAACCATCAGTCAGGAGGGGGTCGTGACCGTTTTGAGACGCTTATGAAAGGCATTGGAGCGCTTTGAGCATTATAGTGCCGCCACGGAATTGCCCGTAAGTCAAATTCGATTACAATGGAGGTATGAATCATGAAAAGGATCGTTGCACTGCTGCTGGCGCTGGTCATGGCGCTGTCCGCTGCCCTTGCTCTTGCCGAACCGGCCCAGGCTCCGAAGGAGGGGCTGGTCCTGTCCTCTGCCATCAACATCGACCGCGACAAGGTCGCCCATATCATGGACGAACTGGAGCTTGACGAGAGGACGCGGAAGATCGTCGATTCCGCGCTGGCAGTCGCCAACGCGACCACCGACCAGCTGATCATCGCCGAAAACGGCGTCAAATACGAGGTGTTTTTGAACGAGGCGGAAGTGCTCTGCTTCACCGTCGGGAAGAGCGACGAGGGCCTGGTCGTCCTCAGCGACCTGATCCCCAGCCACGCGCTGACCGTTTCCAACGACACCATCGACGTGGCGACGGGCGTGTTCGGCATGGCTTCTGAGATTTCGAGGGCGGTTCGCGCGGAGAAGGAAGCGAAGGCGTATAGAGCAAATGCGGCCATGGAGCCCTACATCACGGATTTCATCGTGGACGTGCTCTCCGCCATGCGCATTGGGGACGAGGAGAAGGGCGAATTCGTATTTCAAAACGGCAAGGCCTACAACACCTGCATGAAGATCAGCTTCGACAGGCAGGGGATCGCCGACGCCCTGAACAACATGTTCACGAGGATACAGCAGGACTCGCTGATTCTCACCATACTGGTGAATACGCTCCTCACGGATGAGGATCTCGCGAACAGCGCCTTCGTCACCGAGGATATTCCCGTCATCGACATCGCCCTCTACGCGAACCATGACGACAAGGGCGAAGAGCTCTCGCCCGACAAGGCTTTCGCGGCTTCGATCACCCTGCCTGGGCAGACCGAGGCCTGCGCGACCCTCGAGCTCCACCAGAGCGGGAGCAGCATGCAGGCCCTGCTGAACATCCCCGGCAACGACGCCAAGGGCGGCGTTTCCGCGAGCTTCGGCTATGATCCTTACGACAAGGCGATCAACGGCTCCAGTGCCGAGCTGGAACTTCGCGTCAATGGCGAATACTACGGCGACGTGTTCACGATCGGGCTGGACGAGGAAAAAGAAGCGGTGAACGCCGAGAACGCATTTTTCTTCCAGGATCCTGAAAAACCCCTGGCCGTTGGGCGCACCGCCATCCAGAGCGGCGTGCAGCCGCTGGATCTGAGCATCGGCGACAGGCATGCCATCCCGGCGGAATCTCTGATTTTCGGCGAGAAGAGCGAGAAGCTGAAGCAGGAGCTGATGACGGAAGTCGTGTTCAGTGGCCTCAGCATCATTGGCACGGCCACCCAAGCCGTTCCCGAGTTCGCAAATCTGCTGGCCCTGCTGAACAGCGCAGAGACGGAAGAAGCCGCGGAGGTGAAAGAAGCTGAAACGGTGAAGGACGCCGCGTAAAAGCGACGATTGAAGCGGCGTCAGATATAACGGACTTTACGCGATGCCGCGCAACACGGCGGTACATCTGGAGGCAGCTTCTCCGCCAGCCATCCGACACGGGTATCTTGACCTGCTGCGAAGCAGCGAACCGGGGCGGGAGATGCATCCCGTCCCGGTGAATCAGAAAAAAGGGGGAAAAAGATGAAAATCACGACTTTTAACCCGTTCATTGAAGCGGCGCACGCCGACGGTCTCATCAAGCTCTTTGGAGAAATGGGCTTTGAGAGACACCACACAAAGCAGGGCATCGAGATCGCCGACAGGGAGGATACGGTCTTTCGCATGAAGGATGCCAATGGTTTCTATCTGGACATCCTTCAATCCAGGGCCGGTGCCTCCGGCGACACGGTGGGCATCCGCATGAACGTGGATGACTTTGACGCGGCCTGTGAATTGCTCCGGCAGCATGGCTTCACGAATGCCTTCGGCGACGATACCGTCGCCACCAAATCCTCCAAAGCCGCCATGATGGTCTCGCCGTCCGGCTTCCGCATCAGCGTCATCCAGCACATCAAGGACCACGATTGAAGAAACCGGCAGGAGGCTACGAACATGAAGAAGGGGATTTCACGTTTCCTGGCACTGGCACTGGCGATGACCCTGATGTTCGCCATGTGCGGCGGCGCGCTTGGCGAAGGCGCGGAGGCTGCGAAGGATACCCATATACTGGGCGGGGATGAATTTCCCGTTCGCTTCGATCTCAGGGAATACGGCGTGGTGACGCCGGTGAAGTTTCAGAATCCCTGGAGTACCTGCTGGTCCTTCGGCGGCATTGCGGCGGCGGAGAGCAGCATACTGACGACGCTGGGCATGACCTGCGAGGAATATGAGAAGGCGACGGGCGCGCCCTTCGACCTGTCCGAAAAGCACCTGGCCTGGTTCGCCTCGCGCCCCATCACGGCGCAGACCGAGGAGAGCCAGGTGGGCGAGGGCCTCTATTTCCTGAACAAGGAGGATGACGCTACGGCTGCGTATGCGGTGGGCGGAAAGGGCATATTCACCACGACCCTGTTCGCGGCTGGCGTCGGTCCCGTTTTTGAGGCCTATTGCCCCTATCGTGGCGCGGAGGGACTGACCAGTGTCGAGTTCAACGAGAAGCATCCCGACGTGGCCAGGGCTTACGCGCTGGCGATGGTCGAGAACGAGGCCGGACTGACCGGTCAGGGCATGACGCTTGCGCAGCTCTACGAAAAGCGCTCCGAGATGTCCGATCTGTTCCAGATGATCATGGATATCCTCCATCGAAACGAAGCGCTGGACGAGAGCATTACCGCCGAGAATGTGACCGGTCAGGAATTTGTGGATGCGTGTGCCAGGCTGTCTTCCAACGCGGCGAAAGAGGATGCCAGGAACGGCCTGTATACCTATGCCGGGGCCGACGACTGGACGATCCCCGATACCGCCGAAAACGGCAGCTCCAACCGCGATGTCTACTCCGGCTTTACGCTGGTGGACGGCAATATCCTGCCTCAGCTGACGGTCAAAGAAAACGAGCAATGGGTCGGGATCAACGAGGCCGGCATGCGTGCGGTCAAGTCCGAGCTGTTGAAGGGGCGCGCCGTGTCGATCGCATTCTACGCGGATCAGTCGCGGCCTACGGACGAGGTCAGGAAGGACGGCTTCCTGAATCTCGATACCTGGGCGCAGTACACGGATGAGGACAGGACGACCAACCACGCGGTCTGCATCGTCGGCTGGGACGACTCCTATCCCAGGGAGAACTTCAACGAGGGCCATCTGCCGGAGGGCGACGGCGCATGGATCGTGAAGAACTCCTGGGGCTCCGAGACCGAATACGCCACCCGCGAGGACGGAACGCCCATCGGCAAAAAGGCGTGGGGCGTTCGGAACGGGGAAGGGCTGGCGACGGGCTATTTCTACCTGTCCTACTACGACAAGAACCTCACCGGCCCTGAGAGCATGGTATTTGACATCGACTTGATACAGGCCGGCGGGCTCATGAGCGTATTCGCGTATGACTACATGCCCTCGCTCTTTGCCGAGGCCAACGCCAACTACAGTGTCCGGGACGTGAACGTCCTCAGGACGGCCAACGTATTCACCAATACCACCGACAGGGAGGTGGCCGTTTACGGCGTTTCCACCAAGACGGCCAGCCCCCGCACCCGGGTGGAATATGCGATGTACCGACTGAAGGAGGACGCGAAGAACCCGGAGGACGGCGAATACCTGGGCAAGCGGCTGGCCTACTACGACTACGCCGGCTTCCACCGCGAAGCGCTGGTGAAGGGCGAGATCCGGCTCCAGCCCGGCGAGCGGATCGCCGTGGTGGTGACGGAGACCGTGACGGACATCGACGGCGTAAAGCAGTATGAATTTACCGCGAACCAGTCGTTGAGCAAAGAGCTTGCGGGTATGATCGGCGGGCAGATGTACGGCGTCGCCGTCGTGAACCGGGGTGAGAGCTTCGTCTATCAGAACGGACAGTGGACGGACTGGTTCGACTACGAGAAGAAGCCCGACGATTCGCTGACAGAGGCATTGTCCACGTTGGGCGTTGCGCCGACCCCCGAATTGGTTGCCACCGATAATTTCAGCATCAAGCTGTACGTGGCGGCTGAAGACGAGGCGAAGTAAGCGGCCGCGCTGGTCGAACAGGCAAAGGCCCTTTTGGATGCCAAATGACTTCCGTGATTGATAAGGAGGCTGACCCCATGAAGAAGCTGATTTCAGGCATCCTGGCGGTGATCATGATCGTCGCCATCTGCAGCGGCGCGCTGGGTGAAGGCGCGAAGGACACCCATATACTGGGCGGGGATGAATTTCCCGTTCGCTTCGACCTCAGGGAATACGGCGTCGTGACGCCGGTGAAGTATCAGAATCCCTGGGGAACCTGCTGGTCCTTCGGAGGTATCGCGGCGGCGGAGACCAGTATTCTGACGACGCTGGGCATGACCTGCGAGGAATACGAGGAAGAGATGGGCGCGCCCTTCGACCTGTCCGAAAAGCACCTGGCGTGGTTTGCCTCGCGCCCGATCACGGCGCAGACCGAGGAGAGCCAGGTGGGCGAGGGCCTCTATTTCCTGAACAAGGAAGACGATGCCACGACGGCGTATGCGGCCGGCGGATTGGGGATATTCACCACGACGCTGTTCGCCGCCGGCGTCGGCCCGGTTTACGAAGCGTATTGCCCCTATCGGGGCGCGGAAGGGCTGACCGAGGTCGAGTTCAACGAGAAGTATCCCGACAGGGCCAGAACGCTCGCCATCTCGACGTTCGAGAAGGGGACCGGCCTGTCCGATCAGGGATTGACGCTTGCGCAGCTCTACGAGCAGCGCGCTGAAATGCCCGATGTCTTCCAGGCCGTTCTGGATACTCTCTATAATAAGGACGCGCTGGACGAGAGCGTTACCGCTGAGAATATCACCTGTCAGGAATTGGAGGACGCGGGAGCCAGGGCGGTTATTGACGGGGCAAAAAAGAAAGCCGCGAACGGCACGAATGCCTATTCCGGGGGCGACGACTGGACGATCCCCGATACCGCTGAAGACGGCAGCTCCAACCGCGACGTCTACTCCGGCTTTACGCTGGTGGACGGCAATATCCTGCCTAAGCTGACGGTCATGGAAAACGAGCAATGGGTCGGAATCAACGAGGCCGGCATGCGGGCGGTCAAGTCCGAGCTGTTGAAGGGGCGCGCCGTGTCGATCTCGTTCTACGCGGACCAGTCGTCGCCGACGGACGATGTCAGGCAGGACGGCTTCCTGAATCTCGAAACCTGGGCGCAGTACACGGACGAGGACAGGAGGACCAACCACGCGGTGTGTATCGTCGGCTGGGACGACTCCTATCCCAGGGAGAACTTCAACGAAGGTCATCTGCCGGAGGGTGACGGCGCCTGGATCGTAAAGAATTCCTGGGGCTCCGAGACCGAATACGCCACCCGCGAGGACGGAACGCCCATCGGCAAGAGGGCGTGGGGCGTTCTGAACGGGGAAGGGCTGGCGACAGGGTATTTCTACCTGTCCTACTACGATAAGAACATTGCCCGCCCTGAGACCATGGTCTTCAACATCGACATGATGCAGGCCGGCGGGCTCATGAGCGTGTTCGCCTATGATTACATGCCGGCGCTCTTTACCGAGGGCGATGCCAACTACAGGGTTCAGGACGTGAACGTCCTCAGGACGGCCAACGTATTCACCAATACCACCGACAAGGAGGTGGCCGTTTACGGCGTTTCCACCAAGACGGCCAGTCCCCGCACCCGGGTGGAATATGCGATGTACCGCCTGAAGGAGGACGCGAAGAATCCGGAGGACGGCGAATACCTGGGCAAGCGGCTGGCCTATTACGACTACGCCGGCTTCCACCGCGAAGCGCTGGTGAAGGGTGAAATCAAGCTCCAGCCCGGTGAGCGGATCGCCGTGGTGGTGACGGAGACCGTGACGGACAACGACGGCGTCAGGCAGTATGAGTTTGCCGCGAACCAGTCCTTCACCAGGGAGCTTGCGCAGATGATGGGCGCGCCGATGTACGGCGTCGCCGTCGTGAACCGGGGCGAGAGCTACGTCTATCAGGACGGGCAGTGGACCGACTGGGCGGACTGCGAGAAGAAGCTCGCCGATTCGATGGTTCAGGATCTTTCCGCGATGGGAATCGAAGTGAGCCCCGATATGGTTTCCACCGACAATTTCAGCATCAAGCTGTACGTGGCGGCTGAAGACGAAGCGAAGTAAGAAGGATCTGCACTGAAAACGGCGGGATGGCGAAGGCTTAATCCCGCACAGAGATATCATGAAAGGACGATAGATATGAAGATCACGAGCTTTAACCCGCTCATTGCCAGCCGGGACCCGGAGGCCGTCATCGCGCTGTTTGAGGCGCTGGGCTTTGAGCGGCAGCACACCAAGACGGGCATTTCCGACATGGACATCACCAGCGTTCGCATGAAGGATGCCAACGGGTTTCATGTGGACGTGGCCAACGGCGACTTCCCCGGCGACAGGACGCTCATTCGAATGAACGTGGACGATCTGGACGAGGCCGTTGAACTGCTGACGGCGCGCGGCTTCAAAAAGGCCGGGAGCTTCAAGGAGACGGAGGAGACGTCGTCCTCCAGGTTCAACATCATGATCTCCCCGTCCGGGTTTATACTGGACGTCATCAAGCACAAGAAGTGATGATTTATTGGGCGGTTTACAACCATGAAGAAGTATGTTTCATCAAGGCCTATAGGATCGTCAAGCCCGACGAGGCTAAACAATAACGCGAAAACAGGAGGTTTACATCCATGAAGAAGTTCGTTTCATGCTTCCTTGCGCTGCTTCTGGCGCTGACGGCCCTGTCCGGCCTGGCGATGGCCGAGAGCGCGGCGCACGAGATCACCAGCGCGGAGTTCCCCCTCTATTCGAAGACGGAGGACACCGGCGTTGCGGTGCCGCTCTTCTTCCTGGACGGCGTGAAAGACCTTCCCTATGTAAACGCCGACGGCCTGGTGTTCCTGCTCGAAGGTCTCATGGATTTCAAATGCAGCGTTTCGGCAGACGGCCCTGTTGTGACCGTCAACCGATTTAACGAGCTCTATGAAGTGGATATTCCGATGACCATTGATTTCGACAGGGATGTCATATTCTTCTCGGATTATGACCTGTTCTCCATGAATGCCAGAGCCTCCAGCATTATGGATACGACCAGGCTGACGGGCTTCAACGCCGAGGGCGAGCCTTCGATTTTGCAGAAGGTGGACAACGGCAGTCTTATCCGCTTCGGCAAATCTGTGGAGATCAACATGGGGGATTACGGCATCGACCTGATCCGGCAGGATGGGCAGTACCTGATCCCGCTGCAGACGGTCTCTGACCTCTTCATCGCGCCCAATATGATGAACCTGCTCTTCTTCAACGGCCAGAGCGTCATCTTCGCTATGGATACCTCGTTTTGCGCCGACCTTTACTACGCCGCCCCCACCGGTGAGCGCAGCGAGGAACTGACACAGTTTGGCTATAGCGAGCTTTGCATGGCTCTGGACACGTTATACGGCCTGAAGGACACTCACGAGATAGAGAGCTTTGACCAGCTGTTCTTTGATAGCGGCTTCAAAGAGCTTCTGCTGGACCCGGAGGTGAAGGAGGCGGACAAAGCGATCTATCGCCTGATCACCGACTACTTCGATGACAATCACAGCAAGTTCCTGGGCTTCTCCTATCTGACCGGTCCTGTGGATTACAGCGTCACAGGTGTTTCCCGCGCCCGGATGGATAACTTGCGCCAGCGCCAGCTGGACGCCAGAGAGAAGTTCTACCCGGATGGCGTGCCCGGCTATGAAGAGATCGGCAATACGGCCTACATCACCTTTGACGGGTTTGATATTTACGGAAACCCTGAGGATTTTTACAGCGTGGAAGACTCCATGGATCTCCCCGACGAAGAGACCATCGCACTGATCATGAAGGCCCATGCCCTCATCACCCGTGAGGACAGCCCCGTAGAGAACGTGGTCCTTGACCTGAGCATCAATGGCGGCGGCGTTGCTGACGCGGCGGTCTTTACGGTTGCCTGGTTCCTGGGCGAGGCTTCCTTTGGCGCGAAGAACACCATGACCGGCGCGATGGGCAATGCCTTCTACCGGGCCGATGTCAACCGCGACCGCGCCTTCGACGAGAAGGATACGCTCCAGGGCAAACGGCTGTTCTGCATGACATCCCCCTTTAGCTTCTCCAATGGCAACCTCGTGCCCTGCATGCTCAAGGAATCGGGCGTCGTAACCATGCTGGGCCGCACCTCCGGCGGCGGCAGCTGCAATATCCAGCCCTTGTCCTCCGCCTGGGGCACTTCCTTCCAGATCTCGGGCACCAACCGCTCCTCCTTTATGAAGAACGGTTCCTTCTACGACGTCGATCGCGGCGCTGATCCCGATTTAGTCATCAGCGAGCCGGAGAAATACTACGACCGTCAGGCCCTGACCGAGTTCATCAACGGCATTTATTAAGGAACTGCCGCACTGAAGATCACGAGCCTTAACCCGCTGGTCGTCAGCCGGGACCCGGAGAGCGCCGTCATCCAGGTTCAACATCATGATTTCCCCGACCGGGTTCATCCTGAACGTCATTCAGCACATCAAATGATTTAAGGAGGCAAACTCATGAAGAAGCTGATCTCAGGTATCCTGGCGATGCTGCTGCTCATCGTCGTCTGCGGCTGTGCTTTCGGTGAAAGCGCGGCTCCCGCCTACACCGAAAAGGCCCTGCCCGTGGTGCGGGAAAGCCTGGATACCACCGAGACCGCCACCGTGCGCTGCTACGAGGACATGCCCGACGTGCCCTACATGAGCGTCACGGAATTCTACAACCGTTTCTATCTGCAAAACACCGACCTGACCGAGGGCTTGACCTTCACCCGCGAGGGCGACGCCTATACGGTCACCAATTTCTGCGGCGACAGGGCGGTAATCGACATTGTCGCCGATACCATTGTGATCGACGACATGACCCGCTTTACCAAGCTGGCCTGCGATCTTCTGTCCGCGAACATCGAGGGTTTGGACCCGGACTATCCCTATGCCAGCCTCAGCCACTCGACGGATCCGGCGACCCCCGTTCCGAAGCTCATCGCACTGGCGGACTACAGCATAGACCTGCGGGGCGACGACACCGGCGTTTATGCGCCGCTGCCCACCCTGGCCGATCTGTTTGCAGCTCCCAGCGGCTTCTATGTGGTGTACGTCGGAGGGAAGATCTACGTCCGGGATAATCTGGGTCTCTACATGGATTCCGTCATGACCGACGACCCGGATTACTACACCGCCGTGAAAGCGGATCGTCCCGCAGATCTGGCGCAGTACACCTACAACGAGCTGTGCCTCAGCATGGACCTCTGGTACGGCAAGCCCGGCCAGGAGTTCATCCACGAGAACCTGTTGACTCAGAAGCTGGACGAGGTGCTCACCGGGAAGTATCCTGAAATCAAGGAGAAGCTGCTGGGTAGCGACTTTGAGAGCTTCTACGGCGGCCTGATCCATGTTTTCGGCGGTCTGCTGTTCGATGGCGGCCATACCGGCATGGGCTGCGACGAGCTGACCGATGACGAGTTTGAGCTTTCGACCAGGCTCTACCGGGAAATGCGGGCCATGGACTACGCGTCCTCCTACAACCTCGCGGCCGGCAGGTTCAACACCAAGGCTGTGCGATTGGAGCAAGCCGATGCCTTCTACAACGGTGAAACCTATGTGGAGCAGGGCGATACCGCCGTGATCTGCCTTGGCGAGAATTTCCAGGTGAATATCGACGGCTGGAAGGCCTTCTATGCCGGCAAGGGTGCGCGTCCGATGGAGGACGATACCGCTGGCATCGTTCTCGCCGGTCTGGAACGCGCCTCGAAGAACCCGGAGATCAAAAACATCATCATCGACGACAGCAACAATGGGGGCGGCAACGACATCGCCATGCTGGCCATCGAATGGATGATGACCGGCACGGGCTACGTCCGCGACTGGGACGCGCTCAACAGCCAGTACAACACCAAGACCGAGCGGTTCGACATCAACTTTGACGGCAAGGTGGATGACAGCGATGTCAGCCCCTATACCGGCTATCGCTACGGCATTCTCACCAGCGACGGTTCATTCTCCTGCGGCAATGCCTTCCCATGGTTCATGCACGAGCACGGCGCGATGATCCTTGGCCAGAAGAGCAGCGGCGGCGCATGCGGCATCCGCATTTCCAGCGTCGGCGGCATCGAGGTCAGCAACTCCGCCGCTTCAAGCTGCACCGTCACCGAGGATGGTGGCACCGTGGACAACGGTTGCCCCATCGACGCCAGCCTGACCACCGACGGCGAGGACCCCTACGAGAATTTCTATGACATCAGCGCCTTCAGCCGCCTGATGAACGAATACTTTGACGCCGACGCATGATCCAACCAGATTTTATTTGAAAGGAAGGAAACAGATTTGAAGATCACAACCTTTGACCCCATCATCCTGACAAACAATTTCGACCAGGTCGTCAGTCTGTTTGAGGCGCTGGGCTTTGAAAAGAAGCATGCGCCTGTCACCGACACGGGCAAGCGGGACGTGCGCTCCTTCCGCATGAAGCATCCCGAAGGCTATCATGTGGACGTGGCGGATATTCCGGATATTGAGCGCGACAAGACCTACATCCGCATGAATGTGGACAACTTTGACGAGGCCTATGACATCTTCATGGCCCATGGCTTCACGAACACGAGGGGCGACGGTACCCTTGAAACCAAGAGCGCCAAGGAAGCGACGCTGGTTTCTCCCTCGGGCTTCACGCTCGCTCTCGTACAGCACATCAAGAATCACGACTGAAAGGCCGGTTTTTCCGAGCACAACCATGATTGAGGAGGCTAAACCATGAAAAAGACGCTTATATCCCTGATTCTGGCGCTTGCCCTGTTGCTGTCGCTGTGCGTCCCGGCGTTTGCCGAGCCCGAAACACCGGAAACTTCCGAAGACATTGCGGAAGCTCTGCTCAATGAGCTGTCAGGCCTCTATGAAAAGGCGGCCGCTGCCTTTTCGCCCGACATTAAGTCGAAGGACATGACCTTCTACCTCTGCAGGATCGACGACACCCGCACCATGCCCGTGTACTTTATCGGCGATTCCGACGTGCCCTACATCTCTCTGGAGGAGTGGGCCGAGCTGTATCCCTACATACTGAAAAAGTACGTCCACAAGGGCAGTGAGGAACTCCAATACGGTTTGAGCTATACCCAGAATGGCGAGATCGGCATCCTGACGCGGACGGACGGCGACCCCTACACCATGACCGTCGATTGCGAAGAGGACATGATCACCTTCTTCGATTACGACGCATTCATCCGTCTCGAGGCGGACCGCGTGCTGATCGACGTTCTGGAGGCGGACAGCTCCCATTCGGACGAGGAAATATCCCTCTTCCGCCGCGCCGCGGGCTCCTACGAGCGCTATGGCAATCCGCTTGTGCTGGATACCGGCGCCTACGGCATCGACCTGGTGGCCGACGACAAGGGCGTCTATGTGCCGATGCAGACCCTCAGCGATTTCCTGCTGTCCCTGAAGTACGTGAACCTGTTCTACAACGGCGACGCTGTTATCTTTGCACAATTCGGCGGCCTCGGCGAGGGATTGAAGGGGGAGCGCACCGAATTCGGCGAGCTGTACTATTCCGCTGAAAAGCGGCAGATCAGCCCGGCCATGGGCGCGTTCAGCTACAATGAGCTCTGCCTGGCCTTCGACCATCTCTACGGCCTGAAGGAAGCTCACGGCATCGACTGCTTTGACGACCTGGCACAGCAGGCCGGCGCGAAGGAGGTTCTGATGGGCCCGGATCCAAACGCCGCGGACGCCGCCCTGTACGACATCATATTTACCCACCTGGACGACAAGCACAGCACCTTCGGAATGGAATCCGCCTGGAGCCGTGACGGACTGGCCAAGGAAATGCTTGACACCTTTGGGGTCGGGCGCGGCTACCTTCAGGACAACATGACGGGCACCATGTATGCTATCGCCCGCGCGAAGGCCTTCCCGGACGGGGTTCCGGCCTATCAGGAAATCGGCAACACGGCCTACATCACCTTTGACCAGTTTTCCTCCATTCCTGAAGGCGTGGATTTCTACCAGACCCCGCCCACGGCGGAGAATACCGATACCATCGGCCTCATGATCTACGCCTACTCCCAGATCATGCGTGAGAACAGCCCCATTGAAAACGTGGTGCTGGATCTGTCCAATAACGATGGCGGCGATGCCGACACGGCAATCTTCGTGATCTCCGCGTTCCTGGGCAACGGTTTCGGAAGCCTGAAGAACACCATGACCGGCGCGCTGGCCACCGCCGTCTACAATGTGGACATCAACCTCGACGGCAAGTTCGATGAGAACGACCGCGGGCTGACGGGCAAGAAGCGCTTCTGCCTTACCACGATGAACAGCTTCTCCTGCGGCAACTTCGTACCCTGCGTGTTCAAGAACTCCAATGTGGTGACGCTGCTGGGCAAGACCTCCGGCGGCGGAAGCTGCGTGGTGCTGCCGCTGACCACGGCCTATGGCACGTTCTTCCGCATCTCCGGACCCAGCCGCCTGGCCTTCACCATGAACGGCTCGTTCTACGACATCGACCAGGGCGCGGAGCCGGACTTCACCCTCGCGTTCCCTGAGACCTTCTACGATCGCGAAGCGCTGACGGACTACATCAACAATCTCAGGTAAACCGTTCGCTCATCGATATGTGCCGGGACGGGAGCATCGCTCCCGCCCCGGTAAAGCAGGTTAAAAGGAGGCTCTGATCCTATGAAAAAGCTGATAGCGCTGCTGCTCAGCCTGTGCCTGATGGCAGGCATCCTGCCGGCGCTGGCTGAAGAGGCCCAGGCGAACGACGCCCTCACCGCGGAGGACATCTTCCAGGCGGGGCTGGCGGCGTATGAAGCGGAGGATTACGCAAAAGCGGCCGCTTACTATGAATTGGCTTTGAAATGCTACCGCGAGGCGGCGGGCAAGGGCGAGGAGGTTGCCGCTGAGGAACCGGATCGCCTGGTCGATGAAGAAAATGCCGCGCCCAATGCGGCTGTCGATACCGGGACGGACAGGCTGGAGCGGCTGCAAGCGCTGAACCGGGCGAGCATCGCCAACATGAGTATCGGGGAGGGCCCCGTCTACGTCATCGGACACCGCAGCCCGGACTCGGACACCATTTGCAGCGCCATCGCCTACGCCCGACTGCTGACCATGCTGGGCTATCCGGCGGAAGCGGCAGCCAACGGCCCCGTGAACCATGAAACCGAGTTCATACTGAAGGCGGCAGACGTCGAAGCGCCGCCGGTGCTGGAGGATGCCTCGGGCAAGTCCATATTCCTCGTCGATCACAGCGAATACGCCCAGTCCACGGAGGGCCTGGTGGACGCGCACATCGTCGGTATACTGGACCATCACGGCGTCGGAAGCGTTTCGACGGGACATCAGGTGGTCTATGAAGCCAAGCCGATCGGCGCTACAGCTACCATCATCTGGCTGGATTACCTGAATTACGGCCTTGAGATCGACAAACCCACCGCGACGCTGCTGCTGGGTGCGATACTGTCCGACACGACGAACCTGACGGGGAGCACCGTCACCGAAGCGGACCGGCAGGCGGTCTCCGATCTGGCCGGCATCGCCGAAATAACGGACGTGAAGGCCTTCTACCTGGAACTTCATGCTGAGGCGCTGTCCTACGATGGCATGAGCGACGAGGAAGTACTTTTCTCTGATTACAAGGAATACGAGGTTGCCGGGGTCAAATTCGGCATCGGACTTCTCAGCGTGATCGACGAGGACCACGCTCGCGCCTTGGCGGAGCGCATGAAGGAAGCCCTGCCCCAGGGCTTTGAAAAGGTTCAGGTGGATCTGCTGTACGCCTCCGTCGGGATCCGGGAGGACGGCGTGAAGACCGATTTCATCGTTCCCTGCGAAGGGCAATCCAGGGATTATTTCGAGGCGGCCTTCCCGAATTACGACGAATACGACGGCACTTCCTATATTTTCAGGAACGGCGGGCTGGGTCGTAAGACCAAGTTTGTGCCGGGGCTGACCGACTATCTCAACGCGCATCCGCATGAGTGACGCGGAAACAGGCCCGGAAAGAATCGAATGGAAAGGCGGAAAATCAGGCCATGATGAACATTTTGGAGGAAGCCATTATCTACGCAACCATCTTGCACCAGGGCAAGGTCCGCAAGTTCAAGGGCGTTCCCTACATACTGCATCCGCTGGAGGTGGCGCAGATCCTGTCTACCATTACGGAGGATGTGGAGGTCATCACGGCCGGGATACTGCACGACATCATTGAAGACACCGACGGTACGCTGTCGGAAATCGAGAAGCGCTTCGGCAAGCGCGTGGCGTTCCTGGTGTCATCCGAGACGGAGGACATCTATCCGGACGAGGAGAAGAGCGCCACATGGCAGCGACGCAAGGAGGGGGCTCTGCGCATCCTGCAGGGCAGCGAGGACATCGGAGTCAAGATGATTTCACTGGCGAACACGCTGGCAAACATCCGCTCGCTGGCGCAGATGTATTCCGAGAACGGGGACGAACTGTGGGAAAAGCTCCACCAAAGCAACCCTGCCATGCAATGCTGGTACTACCGGAGCGTCGCAGAGGCGCTGGAGCTTTCCCTCAACAAGACCGGCGCGTTCAAGGAACTCATCAAGCACATCAACTACATCTGGCCGGGCACCTTTGATTCGGAAAAGGCCCGATACAGGAAGTACCGGGAGGTTTCCGTTGACGGCTGCAGGCAGATCGGGCACGGCGCGAAGGGCGACGTGTATCGCTACGACGACGAATTGATCATCAAGGTCTATAACCAGAACAATACCTATCACGATGTGGAGCAGGAGATTGCCAAGAGCCGCAGGGCATTTATCATGGACATCCCAACGGCAATCTCCTTCGGGATCGTATCGGTGGGGGATCGGTATGGGGCCATGTACGAGCTGATGGATTCGGAGACGGTTTCCCAGCGCATCGCCAGGGCTCCGAGGCAGGTGGAAACCTATGCGAACATCATGGCGGACCTGGCGCGCAATATCCACGCTACCGAGGTTTCCGGGGACGAGGGCTTCCCGGACGGGTCCGAGCGGGTGCTGGAGTACGTCGACGGCGGGATCGGGTGTGAGGACGAGGCGCTGGCCCAAAGGTGCCGGGCGCTGATCGAGGCACTGCCGCTGTCCAACACCCTCACGCACGGCGATTTCCACACGAACAATGTTTTCATGCAGAATGGCGAACCGATACTGATCGACATGGACCGGGTATCCAGGGGCCATCCGATCTTCGAGCTCAGCGACATGTATTATTTCTATGTGCTGCTGGGGGAGGACGATCCGTCCGTCGTCGAGAAGTTCATGGGCTTCCCGTATAATACCGCCCGCAGGTTCTTCGACCTCTTCCTGAAGCGCTATCTGGAAACCGAGGACGAGGACAGGCTGCGGGAGGTGACGGAAAAGGCTTCGCTGCTGTGCTACACGCGCCTGATCCGCAAGCTGCGCAAGGGGGGAGAGCCGTCCGAGGCGGACCGCCAGATCATCGACCGCTGCCTGGAGCGGATCCGTGAACTGACGGCAAGGCTGGACACCCTCGCGTTCTGAGGACTCAGCAAACCAAAGAAAGGGCAGAATCAAGATATGAAGAAGGACTCGCTATCTCTTTGCGGCGCTTCCGTCTGCGGCGGCGCGACCCTGGACAGGCCGGACTATACCACCGGCACGCCCTGGCTGGACTGCGACCTGGCGGGCAATGTGACCGAAGAAACCCAGGCCTCGCTCAAGGACCATTTCGCCCTCGCGGTCAACAAGGACAGGATACTGAAAATCGTGATTCCCAAGGGCTATCCCTCTGGAGGAACGATGACCGATCTCGGTTTGCAGAACGTCGAGGACACCAAGAAAATGTTCCTTGGCAAGGCTCCGGCGGCGCATGACGCGAAGCTGGCTTACGACCTGTTTTGGCTGATGATGGATTGGGAGGGCCGCAATGCCCGGGGGATCGACCCGTTGAAGCGGGCGACGGACGCCATCGAGGCTATTGACAGCGTTGACGCGCTGACCGCGTATTTCCTTGAGACGCCTCCGGAGGAGCAGCTGGCCTCGCTCTGGGACTTCAGCCCCGCCGGCGACTTCAAGGATTCCAGCCGCTTCATACTGGCATTCGCGTGGAATGAAAACCAGTTCCTGCTCAAGGATTCCGCCGAGTACGGCAAGCTGACCGATTATGGCAGGATCAAAAAAGAAGCCGTCATCGCGCTTGCGAACAAGATGCTGGTCAAGCTCGGGTATACGGAAGCGGAAGCGATGCAGAAGATCGACAACTGCTTCGCCTTTGAGGCGCTGATAGCCCCCGTCATTCCCACCAGTGAGCAGATGCAAAGCCCAGAATTCTACGCCAATATCTACCATATCTACAGCCGCGACGAGGTCAAAGCGGCGCAGGACAAGGTGCCTGTGCTGGAAAAGCTGACGGCGGAAGGCTTCCCGGAGGCGGAGCGGTACCTGGTCACGGCGCCGGATTTCCTGTCGAAGCTGAACGAGCTGTACACGCGGGAGAATCTTCCCCTCATCCGGGATTACATGATCGTCCACGCCGCGGTGGACGCCGCCGGAAACCTTGACCGGGAATGTTATGAATGGAAGATTGAATACAGCAACGCGCTTTCGGGCGCAATCGGCATATTGCCCGACGCGGACGTCTTTGCCCCTGTCGTGGCGAAAGCACTGGAATGGCCGGTGGCGCGCCTCTACAGCGATACCTATCTCAAACAGGCGGACAAGGATCGCATCTGTGCGCTGGTGGACAAGATCATCGAAACCTATCACGGTATCATCGAAGAAGCGTCGTTCCTCTCAGACGCGACGAAGGCGAAGGCCATCGAAAAGCTGGAGACCATCGACAAGAACATTCTCTTCCCGGACAGCTGGGAGAAGTACGAGTGTCCTGAACTCAACTTCCCCTCCAGGGAAGAAGGCGGCACGCTCTGGCAGGCGCTCGCACGCATCAAGGCCTACAGGCTCGCCGAGAGCGTGAAGGAGTACGGCAAACCCGTGGACAAGAAGAAGTGGGTCCAGACGCCGAACACCGTCAACTGCGGCTATGTCCCGACGAGAAACGCCGTGAATATCCTCGGCGGCTTTACCCAGGGCAAGATTTACAGCAGCGACATGAGCGACGAGGCGATACTCGGCACCCTCGGCTGGGTGATCGGGCACGAGATATCCCACGCATTTGATTCCTCCGGCGCGCAGTTTGACAAGGACGGCAATATGAACCAGTGGTGGACGGACGAGGATTTTGCCGCCTTCAAAAAGCGCAACGAGAAGATGGAAGCGTACTACAATGCCATGCACCCCTGGGCCGGACAGGACTTCTATGGCAGGATCATGACCGGCGAGGGCTGCGCTGACATGGGCGGCATGAAGGTCGTGCTGCGCATCGCGGCCCAGAAGGAGGGCTTCGATTACGATACCCTCTTCCGCACCCTCTGCCTGGTGTGGATGGAAAAGGGCAGCCTGCAGGCGGCCTATTCCCAGATCAACGACGTTCATCCGATGGGCTACCTGCGCGTCAACGGTACGCTGCAGCAGTTCGACGATTTCCTCGACTTCTACGGCATAAAGGAGGGTGACGGCATGTACCTCGCCCCGGAGGACCGGGTAGCGATCTGGTAACCACATATCCAATGGCATACCCAATGGGACACAATACATTAAAGGAGGATGACTTATGGGACTTTTTGACGGCGGCGACAGGTGTGTATTCTGTGGCAAGGAACAGGGCTTTCTGGGCGGCCTGTTCGGCATCAACCTCGCCGGGGGCGAGTATCTGTGCGGCGACTGCCGGGACAAGTGCGCGCAGGGTGATATTGATTTCAGCAAGCTGACGGTGGACGACGTGCGCGGCATGATGGAAGCCGCAAGGAACAACCGCAGGAAGGGACAGGAGTTCCAGGTGACCCGCACGATATCCACCGGTCGTTATCGCGAAGACAAGCTCATCGAAGTGGACGAGCGCCATGGCTGGTTCCGCAAGGCGAGGGAGGACAACGGCCTGGTCTACGAGCTTGACGACATCTTCAATTTTACCATGAACGTGGAAATGTCCGTGCTTGAGAGCGGGCAGCATTTTGACCTGAGTACCTATGAATACCCGGAGCTGCCCAAGTGCCCCGATGGCTGCAAGGTCACCATCGGAAAGCTGAACATCTGGTTTGCAAAGAACGAGCTCGGCCTGAACAAGCTGGAGTTCGACCTGATTCCCGCCTTCTCTCCCGATGAGGGCGATGTTCGCGGCGGCTACGCCTGCGCCCATGAGTTCTTTGAGATGATGCGGGACTATTGGAACGCCCACAGGTAGTTTTGCCTTCAGCAACGCTTTGGGCGCCAGGACCGGTTGCTCATCAGAAAGCATGGTAATACAGGGTCATTCAGCATCGATCAGGGAGGTTGGGTTATTCCAATGATGAAGCATGCAAACGAAACCGCTGAACAGAAGCGCTACAGACATCGGCTGACGTGGAAAAAGGGTTTTCTTTACCTCGCGTGGCTCGCCTCCGCCGCCGCTATGTTCGTTGTCTCCTTCGTCGTTTTTGAGGATGATTACGAGAACCGCGTAAAGCCCCAGATCGACCGCGCCGTCATACAGGTGGCCCAGCTGCTGCCCCAAATGGAGCAGAACGAGGCGGCACTGCGGGAGGCTTACAACCAGATGGTCCAGAGCTGGGAAAACATACTGAAATCCAACGAGTTTTCCATCTCCGGCAGCTTCTCCCGCAACTGGACCGACGCGACCTTTGAGGACGTGGTTGGCGATACGCTGTCCTGGCTCAACCGCGTTACGAAGCTCAAGGTCGGCCGGGACGGCCTGGTAGCGGTGATCTCGAAGGAAACCGGTCACATCGTCGCCCATCCCGACGAGCAGCTGGTGGGAGACGAGTTTCTGATCGCGGAAGACCCCGAGAGCGCGGACAACATTGTCGTCTCCATCGAGGAAATCAACGCGCGGACCACGGCGGATAAACTGAACATCGGCTATGGGCTGCTGCTTCCGCACGGGAAGAACTATAACGTGACCGGCCGGCTGGAATGGATTATGGTATCCTATACGAAGGGCATTTTCGGCAGCGCCCTCTCCTATGGGGATTATTACATCGTCTGTGGCGTTCCGCTGCGCGAGTTTATTGAAAGCGTCATGCTCAACGCCCTGCTGATCACCGCTATCTACGTGGTGGCGATGTGGCTGTTCGTCCACTGGATCTGCCTGGAGATGGGCGCCCACAGGGAATCGGCACAGTCCATGCGGAACAAGCTGATCACCACCTCGACGCTGCTGTGCGTGGTGCTCTTCGGTATCAGCTTCTATGTACAGAGGCTCTCCAACGTGGCCAATGACCTGAAGACGATGGCGAAGCACGCCGACGTGGCCGTGGATACGTTGAACGCCTATGAGGCGCAGAGTGCAAAGCTTAACGATTACTTTGACAATTACTACCTGGTCCAGTGCAGCTTCGCCTCGGCATTGATCGATAACGACGGCCCTGAAAACCTGACCTCGAAGGATATGCAGCGCTATGCCGACGCGCTGAAGGTCAAATACATCTACTTGTTCGACAGGAATGGCAGCGTGATCGTCACCAACTCTCCTTTTGACAGCTTTAAGATCAGCGATGATCCGGCGCACTATTCCAACCAGTTCCGCAGGGTGCTGGAGGGCCTGGAGCATATCGTGCTGTCTCCCCTGAAGGATGAATGGCAGGATGAGTACATACAATATGTCGCCATAAACCGGCGGGACGAGAACAACAGGAACAACGGGATGGTGCTCATCGGCATAGACCCGGCACTGAGAGATCGCCTCCTCAGCCCGCTCAGCGTGGATACCGTGCTTGAAAACCTGGTTATCGGCCTGCCGGACGAGGCGCTCGCAGTCGACAAGGAGACGATGAAGATCGCGGCCACCACCGGCCTCGGGTACAAGGGCAGCCCCATCGAGGATCTGGGAATCACAGCGGACATGCTCATGAATAAATACTGCGGTTCCGTGAAAATCAATGGAGAGAACTACTACGCCGGTGTCGCCGAATCCTCGGATTTTTATCTGATCACAGTCGTACATCGCTCGGGCTATTTCGGCCCCATCGTCAATGCGCTGAAGCTCACGCTGGTCGCTGTGGTCGCATGCTTCATCGTCATACTGCTGACGCTGATCCGGTATCAGGAGGTCGTGATCGACGGCGTACCTGAGGAAGCGGCGCCTTCCGATGCGCCCCTTCCGGACGCGAAGGCTGCGCCGGATGGGGAAACCCGCGACAACCTGTTTGCGGGCTTTACCAACATCCTGCGGCTCCACGAGAGGAAGGACATGCAGGATCGCTGGCATATGAACGACATTCCCAAGGAGCAAATGACGCCGGAGCAGAGGATCGGCAGGAGCGTCTACCGGTTGCTGACGCTGTTCTGCCTGGTCATACTCCTTCCCACGCTTTATCAAAGCCTGAATGGCAGGATCAAGCCCTACGACCTGAACAACCTGGCCTTTGTGATCTCCGGCAACTGGCAGAAGGGCTTGAACATCTTTGCGCTGACCACCACCGTGTTCCTGCTGTGCGTGATGTACGTGATTGTGGCGCTGCTGAACCAGGTACTCTACCGGATCGCAAAGTATTCCGACAGGCGCGTGGAGACGGTGTGCCTGCTGGTAAAGAACGCCTTCAAGTACATCTGCGTGATCGCGTTCGTGTACTACGGACTGTCCCAGTTCGGCGTGCAGACCCAGACGCTGCTGGCCTCTGCGGGCATACTGTCGATGATGATCAGCTTCGGCGCGAAGGACCTTGTCAGCGACATCATCGCGGGCTTCTTTACCATCGTGGAGGGCACCTACAAGGTGGGCGACTTCATCACGATAGGAAACTGGCGCGGCACCGTGGTGGAGATCGGCCTGCGCACCACCAAGGTGCGATTCTTCGCGGAAACCAAGATATTCAACAATTCCTCCATCCGCGACGTCATCAACGCCGACGGCGAGGTGGCTCGCATGACGCTGAAGGCGCCTATATCCTATGACGCCGATCTGATGGAGGTGGAAGCGATCCTCAACGAGGAGCTGCCGAAGCTGATGGATGTGATCCCCGGGCTGGTCAAGCCGCCGCAGTACGATGGCATTGAATCCCTGGGGGACAGCAGTGTGAACCTGCTCATCTCCATCCTGGTGAAGAACAGCGCGAAATCTCCCGCGCTTCGCAGCCTGACGAGGGAGGTAAAGCTGCTGTTCGATCGAAACGGGATCGAGATTCCCTTCAACCAGCTGGTGCTGCACAATGCCGACAATGCCCAGAAGCATTAACGAAAGGAAGGATTATCCATGTCAGAAGAAGCAATCAAGAACGAGCCTATGAAAACCAATAAGCGCAGGTTGTTCCACGAGCACGGCGCGCACAATGATATCAAATATCGAGGGCCCATATCCTATCAGGGATTCCAGGTCTTGGGCTGGCTGTGCATCGTGATGGGTGTGGTCGTCGTCATGATGAAGCTGTCCATCAAGGTGAATCCCGAGATGAAAGCACGACTGGACTGGATCGGCAAGTTCCTGGTGTACGTTCCGCCGCTTTCGCTGCCCTTCCTGTTGATCGCAAACTTTTCCCGCATCCTGAACAACGAGGAGGGCTACAAGAAACAGCTTTTGCGCAACGGCCTGGCCACGCTGGGCATCTTTGTGGGCTTCAATGCGTTTTTCTACCGCTATATTGTCGGCTCCCTGAAGCTGCTCACGGTGGAGTCCAACCAGGTCATGCCCATGGTTACCGATTTGATGTACCTGGCGACCCACTATGGCTTCCTGGCCTTCAACATCTTCGTCGATCTGTTCCTGTGCACGCTGTTCATGTTCTTCCTGAACTACCGTCCCACGAAGATCTTCACCGGGGGCAAGCTGTACCTGTTCAGAGCGTTCGCGCTCCTTCCCATAGCCTACGAGGTCGCGAGCATAATGCTCAAGGCTGCCTGTGCCGAAATGAAGATCGTGCTGCCGGTATGGACGTTCCCGCTGCTGACCGTGAAGCCGCCTATGACCTTCTTCGTGTTTGTGCTGATGTCCCTCTTCATCAAGTTCCGTGAGCTGCGCTACTGCCGCCACGGCAGGACCCACGAGGATTATGAGGCGTTTTTGAAGACCAACCGGAATTCGTTGCACTTTTCGATCTTCCTGACTGTGATGCTGGCCGTCGCCGCCGTCGCCGACTTTGCCATCATGCTCATGATGATGATCAAACAGGCGGGGTCGGTGGAAGCGCTGGACAGCGTCCTGAGTAACGCGGAAGCATTTTATCCCACCGCCGTCGCCATCGGCTTTGGAAAATCCTGGCCGCTGCTGCTCGTGGCGCCGATCATGCTGCTGTATTCGTATACGCGCAAGCCGAAGTTTGAGAAGTTTGGAATGTTTATTCCGGTGGTGGCCATAGTGCTGATCGTGTTCGTCGTGATCCAGGGCGGCTACCAGATACTGCATGTCGCGAATATCCCCCGCATCAACTATCTGGAGATCAGACAGACGATCGCGGAAGCCATACAGTCGTTGGTGGCGTCGGAATAACCGGTAGGGAGGATGCAAGTTATGAAGAACAATGAGGGGAAGCGCCGCAAGGCCCCGATTATCGGCGACATGATCTTTTCCCTGCTGACACTGCCGAGTGCCATGGGCTATATCCAGGAGTATTTTACCAATCCGGAAAGCCCGGATTTGCTCATGTATCTATCGGGCACGTTTGTCATGATGGGCATTGCGCGCCTGTTCCGGGCATTCCGGTATCGCGAGGAATCCAGGCTCCAGTTCGTCAAGTTCCTGATCTACGGATTCCTGATGTTCGCTTGCAGCTTTTCCGGGGCTGTGTTCGACAAAACAACGGCCACCAGGATATTCGTTGTCGTCTACCTTGGGTCGCTGATTGTGGATCGCGTGATTTCTATATATTTGAACCGTGGGCTGCGCAATGTGATCTTGAACCTGATCGCCATATTCCTGCTCGGCTGGATGTTGGTGGAGATGTATAACGAGCTGGACATCGTCTTCATAATGATGATCATTGCGGTGCTTCATGCCCTCGTGTCCATACTGTCCGTGTCATTTGCCCGGATCAATCTGAAGTCGCTGGCCAATGTTGCGAGGGAAACCTACGCCGCGGAGATCATAGGCGGCCTGTTGCTGCTGATCTTCGCCTTCTCCTATATTCTCAGGTTCCTGGAGCCCAACATGAATAGCCTGAAGGACGGGCTGTGGTACTGCTTCGCCATCGTGACCACCATCGGCTTCGGCGACATCACCGCCACCACCACGATAGGGCAGATACTGTCCGTGATACTGGGCATGTACGGCATCATCGTCGTCGCCCTGATCACATCGGTCATCGTCAACTACTATGGCGAGATGAGGCGGGAAAAAGAGGAAGAAGGAAAGTGATCGCACGAAGCGCCTGAGAGTCATCTCCCAACAGCCTTGTTTCCACGTCTAACGGCATGGAAACCGAATGCTTTCTTCAAGAGAAAGGAAGAACGATATGAAGAAACGGATTGGCATTATGTTGCTCCTTGCCATGCTCCTGTCCCTGTGCGCCCCGGCCCTGGCCGAGGCCACCGACGGGACGAAGCACGCAATCACCAGCGCGTCGTTTCCGGCTTACATGGAGAATATGGATACCGGGATGCAATTCGAACTCTACTTTGTAGACGGTGCCAATGACCTGCCCTTCATCGACGCCGGGTTCTGCCTGGAACTGTTCAACGGATTTCTCGGCAATCCGGATTCGGGCGATACCTTCACCATGACGGCGGAGGGCCCTGTGGTGACCTTCACCCGGGCGAATTCGATGGTTTCGGCCTCCGGTCCCATGACCATGGACTTCGAGAATGACATCATTGAATTCTCAGACTACAATCTGTTCATCCAGAGGCCCGGTTCCTCCACGCTCCTGGATACGGTCACCCTGAACGTCTTCAATGAAAACGGCGAACCCGCGCTGCTGGAAAAGGTGAACACCGGCTCCTTCACCTACTATGGCGATCCGCTGGTGTTCCCGTTGGGAGATTACGGCATCGACCTGATCTTCCAGGATGGCCAATACCTGATCCCCATGCAGACCGTATCCGATCTCTTTCTCGCCCCCCAAAATATCGGCGACCTCTACTTTAACGGCCAGGCGGTCATCAAATCCTCAAGCGTGAAGGATTGTGCCGAAGTATACTACGCCGCGCCCACCGGCGAGCGCAGCGAAGCCCTGACCGAATATGGCTATGCCGAGCTGTGCATGATGCTGGATCATTTCTACGGCTTCCGGGATACCCACAGGATCGACAGCTTTGACCGGTTTTTCCGCAATACCGGTTTCAGCGAGACCCTGAAGGGCGCCAGCGTTGAGGAAGCCGATCTTCTGATCCTTCACCTCATCAGCGATTTCCTCAGCGATGGACACTCCGGCTGGCACGGCTTCTCATACCTGGCGGGACAGAGCGATTACAAGACCGCCGACGCTACAAATAACAGGATCTTTGACCATCTGGATCGCCAGCAGAACGCCCGGGCCGTCTTTTACCCAGACGGCGTTCCCGGTTACGAGGAAGTGGGCAACACTGCCTTCATCACCTTTGACAGCTTCGTATGCAGCTCCATGAACGGTGAGGATTACTACGGTCCGAAGGATCCCTTGGATTTCGGGGACGAAGACACCGTTGGCCTGATCATCAAGGCCCATGAGTTGATCAGCCGCGAGAGCAGCCCCATTGAAAATGTGGTGCTGGACCTGAGTGCGAACACGGGCGGCATGGACAACGCCGCAGTGGCCGTCATTTCCTGGTTCCTGGGTGAGGCTGCGCTCAGCCAGACGGACAACATGACCGGGGCCATGTGTACCTCCGTCTATCGGGCCGATATCAACCGCGACCGCGTGTTTGATGAAAAGGACACTGTTGCCGACAAGAACCTGTTCTGCCTGGTCTCTCCGTGCAGCTTCTCCTGCGGCAACCTGGCGGCCTGCATGTTCAAGGAATCCGGCAAGGTCACGCTGCTGGGTCGCACCTCCGGCGGCGGAAGTTGCTCGGTGATGTCCGTCTCCTCCGCCTGGGGCACCTCCTTCCAGATCTCCTCAAACCAGCGCATGTCCTTCCTGAAGAATGGCTCCTACTACGACGTTGATCGCGGCGCGGACCCGGATTTCGTCATCCCCACGCCCAAGCAGTATTACGATCGTGCGGCGCTGACCGACTACATCAACAGCCTCTGCTGGTAGGTATGTAAATTGGCATATTATGATGGCAGGATTATGCAATGGCAGTGATACTTTGTGATTGACTGGCAGACTACTTCTGAGGAGAAAAGGGAAAGGCACACAGCCGAAGACCATGTGCCCTGATGCTAAAGCATCAGTCGTCCTTGTCCTCGTCGAACCAGTCAACCAACGCCTTACCGGTGTCCGTCAGCACTCTGCCAACGTCCATGGCTTTATCAAGCCATTCCAGGGCAGCCTTGATGAACTTCTTCATCGCGCTCCCTCCTTTCAAGGATTTTGCGTCCCCAAAGGAACAATGGAAGCGGCCACCAACATCATTCGTTGTATAACACATACTCGCTACAATTGCAAGGAGTATTCAAAAAAGTTGCATTTGAAGTTACGTTGAAGTTACAGCTCAGAGTCGATGCCGTTGGACCCCTCCGACCCTGCCTGCGCAGGGCCACCTCCCCTGAAAGGGGAGGTGCCGAGCGGAGCGAGGCGGAGGGCTTCCGAATAATCAGGACGCTGAGCTGTAACCATTTGAAAATAGGACGAAACACGGCAAGAAGGAAACGGGCACTAGCCGACCTTCAAAATGCACTGAAGGTGCACAATTACACGATTGCTCCGGAAGCCGGTGCATTGTATCAAAATAGCCGTCTTTTTTTCACCAGGGTATACGGGATTCGAATTTGATTTTTATCTCCCCAGTTTCCCGCTTATTCCCCACATAACAACCCTATATGCACTGAATGATACGGAAGCTGGGGCACTTTGCCCCTTCTTCTATTGCTATGTAAATTATGCCACATAAAAGTCATGTTTCTCATCCTCATCTGAGATAGTTACGCTTTGTGCAACTTGTATATTGTAGTAAACCTCTGGTACAAAGGCACCTCTGGATAAGGCGCTGTACATCAGCAAAAAGATTTCCGGAAGCAGCCTGACATTCGGCGAAAGGGAACTATTCAGTCAGGTAACTTCTGATTTGGCGAGTTGATGCTCAAGGCAATCCACAATTCCTCTTATCTGGAAGTGGAGGATGCACGAAAGAAGCAGGCCTAGTTAGGAATAGGCTATAAATATATAATGTGAATTGGATATATTTTGTTTTTCGATAGAAGCATGTTGAGCATCACGAGATTTACAAACTATAGTTAGTTGTATGCAATATGCTTGGAATGTCATATTGCTGCCATATTGTTTCGATTGCTAATGCAATGATTCCGTAATAAGCCGAACATATTTTTAAATTTTTGTAGTGCCGGCATAATCTATTGCATCGAACACTTGTTCTGGATATAATAGAATCATACCAAATCTGGTTCCGGGAGGTGTTTTGAGTGGGCAAACCCAGCAACGAGATCAGCGCCGCGATCGGCGGAGTCCAAGAAGAATGGCTGCGTGATGAGAGTGAGCACCCCTATAAGTTTGTGCCCACCAAGGCCAGTGGGAACACCGTTCCCTTCCCGGCAATCACGAAATGCAATACCTTCATCCTCCGACACTATGCCGCTGACATCGTCGAAGAGATCGGGCAGCGCATGTACGACGGCGACCTCGCCATGTACTTCGTTATCCCCGATTTCACCGAGGACTGCATGACCATGCGCGACTGCCGGATTTCCCCCAGCATGAGCTTTTGGTGGGAGGACCGCTTTTCCTTCCTTGCAGACCTGGAGGTGTACATCGAGGCGGATGTTCACACGGATTCGATTTACGGACGGCAAAGCTGCACCGTCTACGCGACGGTGTCCTTTGACTTTGAGGATCAAATCTCATACTCCCTCGAAGGCTTCAGCTTTGAAAAGCCCGACCGGGACGCCATTAAGCTGGACGACTACCTTATCCCCGTCATGAGCTATGAAGAGGTCGAGGTGGCCGCCGAGCAGATGCACTTCAGATACTTGGCCATGGCAGTAGCAAAGATGTCCGCCGCCTCAACGCTGTCCTCGCTGTCAAGCGTGGTTGCGTTATAATCTGGGTCCCACAGGCTTTCCGGAGTCACGCCCAGCATGAACACATCCATGTTGACGCTGTCGCGAATGATGATCAGACGATCGAGCATCCCCATCTTCTGGACAGCGGAACAAACGCCGATTTCTTCCATTTCCGTGATCGCGTAGGGATCCGGGCAATCATAGGTTTCAACAATAAGCAGTGCATTGGCGTGATCATATTCGCCTTTCCAATAATTGTCGCCGGTCACGGTCGTTCCAAGCTGTACCTTTGGCTCCCGTACAGCCCAATCGGCTCCATCAAAGGCAGTGCTCATATAATTGCGCGTCTTCTCGGTCGTTTCAAGAGGGATGTCCTTGGGCAAAGCATAAACCTTGCTGGTTAGCTCGGCGTTCAATCGTATCACTGCGCAATCATCATAATACGTATCATGAAACCATGTGGTGCCATTCGGATCGGCCAAATCCCGTCCGTCGGCGTGATGACCCAGATCATAATCCGCGGCGGCACTGATGATAAACACATCGCCCATGACGGTGGAGTCGACGGCTGAGCCGGCGCAGCCCGTAGATATGATGTACGCATTCGAGAAATCAAATCGCGGATCAGACAGTACGGCCATAGTACTCAAAGCCGCGTTCACTTTGCCCATGTTGGTCAGGTACAGTGCAATACCGTCCTTATAGTAAAGATTGCCGCCGGAAAGCTCAAAGACCTCGGAGCCTTCCAGATAGTTTTCATAGTAGAACTGCGCTTCTCCCGGGAAATCGCCGTACATCTTGCCCACTTCGAATTTGGGCAGGATCAAGACCTTGACAATGGGTTTTTCTTCCGCGACCGAGGCGCCGGTCAGCATGATCGACAGGATCAGAACAACCGCCAGTATGGTTCTCATGCCAGTCACACAGTCTCCTCCTTCAATGCAGCTTTCATCACAGCCGGCCAGATCGTGACAATGAACAGGATGAGGATAGCGCCCTGGGCAAAGCGCCCCCAGTGCAGGCCGAAGAGCGCTTTCATCGGATCACCTAACATTTCAATGAGGCAGAAGGCGATCACAGCGCCGACCAGTCCGGCGGCAACATTTCGCTTCGAGCATGTGGGCTTGAACTGTATCCAGGTCTTCTCGATGAATCTGCCTGCACAGAATGCAATCAGCATTCCGATGTCGCCATAGCCGTCTCTCATCATCTTCTGAGGGTCAACCAGCAGCTTTCCGTCCACATAGTCCATTGGGTAGTGCTTGACGGAGATGTAAATCAGAGCGGCGATTCCGAGCAATACGCCAATGGCCAGGAAGATGTTTTCCCTGTCCGAATGCTCGATGAGATAGCTGAACAGCTTCGACATTCCCCACAGAATCAGGACACCCTCTGTCAGACCCACGATGACATCCTGCGGCGTGTGGACGCCGAGATAATTGCGGGAAAAGCCGGTGATGAGAATGAGGGCAATACAGAATACGGAAATCCATCGCATCACCTTCCAGGCGCTGACCGCAAGGCTTCCATAGATGGGGGTGGCCGTCGTGGTATGGCCGCTTGGGAAGGAGTAGCCCGTCGCGGTTTGGATGGCATCTCCCGCCGGTTGTATGCGGCTGTCCCTGATCCATGGGCGATAGACACAGGCTGTGAGCTTGACTACGGCATTGACAGCGACACAGGTCGTATAGGAAGCCACCGTATACAGGCCGCTGCGCTAGTCGACGCACCAGTAGACGAGCGCGTGGATGATGATCAGGTAGGTCACGGCAAACAGCGAGATCATCTCCATGAAGGGTGTCAGCGCATCGTTGATGCCGTTGCGGAAATTCTGAAGGAATAAAAGGTATTGAATGTCCATGTGGTTTGGCCCTCCTCTATGTCCGGTGTAAACTGTAATCGTGCTGATGTCTATCCTATTTCATAATAATCGTAATACTCGTCATACAGCCCGAGGCAGGCATCCATGCCCTCGTTGGTGCCGAGCGCCTTTTCCAATACCGTCTGCCATGAGCCGTACTTCTCATAGAGCCAGTCGGCAGTCGGCCCCGCCTCATTCCCATAGGTTTCAAAGTTGCTTTTCCTGATTTTCTCCAATTCTTCAGGGTTGCCGTTGTAGGACTCCAGACGCAGTTCATTACGGCGTGCGCTGACAGCGCGGGCGATTGTCTCCACATCCTTGCCTTCGTGGAGCATATCCTCTATCATGCGGTACAGGGCGGACATGCTGTCGTGATAAGCTTGTCGTATTGCCCGGGCTTCTGCGACCTGCTCTTGGTTCGTCCAGTCAATGGCGTCTGCAAATTCCTTCAGGCGGGTGGAATCGGGGGATGGAGAGAAACCGTATACAGCCTCGGGATTGACTACGATATCCTCCATGGCCTTGGGGTTATCGCGGGGGTCATGGATGTAGGCGAAGGGCTCGCGCGTTTCCTCGGGAGACAGGGGAGCGGATTGTTCCGATCTGTCCCTGATGTCCTGTGATGCCCCCACTACGGTCTCCTGCGCACCAGTCACGCCAGATTCTTCGGCGTGGGTGGATTCGGCGAGGGAAACAGGTGAGAGAATCAGGCATAGGATGAGGATCAGGGTTATTCTTTTCATGTCGGGTCTCCTTCCGTGGGACTGAATACAAAAGCAAAACAGTTATTGTTGTATCTCATGGATTCGGGTTCCCTGCCGGTATGATGGGGGAATCGTCCCGCTCAGATTCTTTTCGATATAATCAGCCAATAGAATATTAGAGCGACTCTCCTGTCTCCTCCGCTTTGAAATCGTACATGGGTACGCTCAAGTCATCCGTCATTTCATGGATGACTGATCTGCTGAAGGTGTCCGGTGTATCCACGCCGATGAAGGCGATCTTCTTTCCGTCACACTCAATAATCCGATAGGGTTCATAAACCACTTCCCCATCGGAAGTGCAGAAATTGGCGCATATATACCCGCAGTTCAGTTCCTCCTTCAACGCCTCCAGCACATCGAATCCATAGTCGAACTCATGATTCCCCAACGTGGCAATGTCATAGCCGACTTCGTTCATGATACGAATCGGTTCATGCCCTTCGGAAATCGAGCCGATCGGGGCGCCCTGCACGGCATCCCCTGCGTCGACCAGAATGACATGCGCGTACTGTTGCCCAAGCTCCTTCTTCAGGAGCATCAGTCCGTCATAGCCAATATCCTGATCATAATTGCTATGGATGTCGTTCGTGAAGAGCACGGCGACGGATGGATCGACCTGGTGTCCGGACTCCTCTGCCATGGTTGGGAATGAGAGCAATAGCGCGGTCAAGCACAGGACTGTAGGTATGATCTTTGAACGGATAGACATTGAATCACCTCCTGGATTTACTTTTTTCCATTCTACCATATCTCAACCCGGCTAACAACCGATTTTTTTCACCAAAGCAATCGGGAAAGAAAAAAACGCCGACCCTGTTTTCACTGACAATATGACATTTTTCTGAAATGCGCCCTTGAAACATGATAATAGCTGGACATGCTATTGCAAGACTGTTATAATCTATTCATATCATAGACTTGTTTACCCTGACATATACATCGAATAAAATGGCCGATCGTCTTTATCGGAGGGAAGAAAAAGCGAATGAAGAGATGGGTTTCCGCGCTGCTGCTGGTGATCCTGCTGGCCCAGGTGTTGCCCTTCGACGCCCTGGCCACCGTCGGCAAGGTGCTGACCAACGAAGAGCTCGACCGCGCTTACGCGATGACGGGCCTGGGCAAGGGAGACGGCCTGTACCACAACGGCATGACGCCCAACGACAGCATGAGCGGCATGCAGTTGGCGCACTGGCTGGAGGAACGGCTGGACACGCAACTGCACAACATCGACGATGTCCTTGCGCGCGCCCGCTACCAACTGGACGAGTTGAAGGAGAAATATCCGACTATTTATAAGGTATTTACGCAGAGCCCGTATTACAGCCAGGTTCAGGCGATGGCGCTTAAGGCGGAGGAACTGCGCCAAGACATGAACTACCAGCTGGAGCGCATCCATACGGACGTCAACATGATTTCAGAAATGCGCTCGCGATTGCAGGACGGTGACAATACGCTGTTCGATTCCGAGCGGGTGAGGGCGTCGGCGCGCATCGAAGCCGCCACAGCGGAATTGATCGTGATTCGGGATTATGTCACCCGAAATGCCGCGGACTGGGATTCGACGCTGCAAACATTGACCGCGAACGTACAGTCTGATGCTGGAAGCGGTGCGGAGAGCACCGTTACCGATAGCCTCAGGGATTTCTTGGAGTTGGTATGGAAGAAGTTCAACCTCGGCGAGGGGTCGGACGAAGACGTTGAGGCCGAGCTTCGGAAGCTGCTGAAGGAGCAATTCCTAGAGTATGCTCCCGGAAGCGAATTGGCCGACGCCTTTGTCGACGACGCCATCGCCCTGATGCGGGAAATGATGCAGCAGTATGACCCGGACGGCGAAACGGGCAAGACGATCCTCCGGGAGATCCAGACTATGATGAAGCGGCTGTACGAAAAGTACGGCAAGGACGGCGTCGACGACGAGGCGCTGCTTTCAGACCTGAAGGCGCTGATGTGCGAGCTCTGGCAGAAATACGGCCCGGGAAGCGAGATCAACCAGGCCTTCAGCGCCGCATGGGCCCAGCTGATGAAAAAGTACGGCATGGATGGCGACGGGGTTGACGCCTTTATCGCCGAGATGAACGCCATGCTGGAGAGCATGTGGGACAAGTACGGCCCGGACGGCGAGGGGAGTGACAATCTGCTCGCCCTGGTCAAACAGATATTGAGCATGTATGGCGATATGGGCGAAGGCGGCGGCGTCTCCGATTGGCTGTCGTCGCTGTTCACATCCAAATCTCAGCCGGTGTCCAACAGCGTGCCGCTGACCGCGATCACCGCGTCGAACTCGCGCCTGTCCCGGCTGTCCTCCGCGGCGGGCATCCAATCCAACGACGCGGACGCCTCGGTCACCGTCATCACGAAGAACGAGGTGTGCCTGTCCTTTGTGATCGGCGAGAATCAGAGTCGCAAACCCGTGCCCGGCGTGACCGTCTGGGTGAGGGACGCCGGCAAGTCCGACAGCTCTCTCAAGAAATATACCGCCAACGATGACGGCCTGGTGATCCTCCCCAGCAACCTGTTCGTCGCGGACAAGTACGAACAGGTCCACATGTACGTGGAGGTCGATCCCAGGGCGCAGGGGTATCGCAACTACATCATCGAGGATCTGGAGGTGATCCTTGGCCAGACCTTCACGGATGTCCTCGTGCCCATCGGTGAGGCGGCGGTCAACGGCGGCGCCGCATCGAACGCCGACGAGAAGCCCTATATCGTCTCGGCGTCCTTCAACGGCAAGGACATCATGCACTCGGAGTACGAGATGATCTACTCTCCCGCGAACAAGAAGGAATTCAGGATCAGGGCGCTGGTCAAGATGCCTGCCGACCACGATCTGCCCGACCTGATGATGAGCTGGTACGAAAACGAGGGCGGCTTCAAATCGATCCAAAAGCATTGGGCGGAGGCTACCACGAAACGGACCACCGCCGAAGGCTATGTGGAATATACCTTCAAGGGGGCGTGGAAGCAGAAATTCACGCCCAACGCCTCCGATGAACAGCGGCCCACCTTCTCCTTCGGCAAGGAGAAGGGCGCGCTGAGTTATCCCACCCAATTGGTTGCCCTGCGCAGCGCCACCGACACGCCCCTCAACGAGGGCACCGGCGCGGAGGGCGGCGTGTACGCCAACGTGCTGGGCCAGGGCTTCAGCATGGGCTTCAACATACCCGTGATTGACGTCAGCGTCAGCTTTAACCTGCCCTTTCTGGAATACGTGCCCCGCCTTTCCATCGATCCCGCCGGCTTTGTGGTCGCGTGGATCGGTTGCCCGATCATGGAGGATGAACTGGAGGACTCCGCGCTCAACTGGGAGAGCAAGGACATGAAGGAATACCGAATGGCCTCCGAATGGATCCAGAAAGATTCCTGGTTCGCCAACTACAAGGCCCAGTTCGGCCTGGCTTCCGATTACTACCGGGAAAAGAAATGGAAGTTCATGGGACAGTCGTCCATCGAGATTGGCATATTCGCGGTGGGCACCGGCCGATGGGAGCTGGACAACGACGACCCGGATGTCAAGCGGAAGAACATACAGCTTGCGGTTGGATTTGGCGCGACGGCCTGCTATGAGTACAGCTGGACGATCAGCTATCCCATCGGTCCGGTGCCGGCCTATGTGTGCTTCACAATGGGCGTCAGCGCGGGCGTTTCGATACAGTTTACTATCGACTTGACATGGGCAAACGGCGGTTTTGAATACTGGAGGGTATACCCCATCGACGAAGTCACCTATTCGATTTCCTTCTATTTCGCGGCTCAGGTCGGCCTCGGCGTCAAGGGCTTCCTGGAGGCCTGGGTGCGGTTCATCGCCTCGTTGGACGTGTCGATAAGTCTGGTACTGTTCGGGCTGGATAAGTGCTCGACGGTGGTCAGCGCCGGGTACGAGCTGTCCACCGGGCTGACGGTATTCTTCGTCTCGTTCCGCAAGACCTGGCTCAGTAAGGAAAAGATCATCTACTCTTCCATTCCGGCGGACAACAGCCTGCTGACGCACTACATGAACGCGGAGAAGAACGCCGAAAAGGTGGTGGAGGCCGCGCACCTGGACCCGCAGAGCTATCCCGATCTGACGCCGGAGACGGGGACGATACTGACCCTGAGAAACGCGAAGGCTTCCTTCAAGGTCATAAATGTCGGCGGCAGAGACTACCTCTTCTTCCTGACGCAGGACAAGGACAAGAGCGGCAAGTCCCATTGGCGCGTCAAATGGCGCGACGCTAAGGACGCGCAGAATACGGGCACGACCCAGGCGGCCGTTGACGCTTACCAGTCGGGCCTGAACGGCTATGACGACTACGACTTCGATGTGTACGAGGCCGACGGTCTCGTGTACCTGGCCGTGGCCTGCGCCGCGAAATTCAACGCCGACAGCCTGCCTGAGCCGAACGAAGGCATCAGCGACAGAAAGCGCTGCAATCAGATCTTCTACCTGATGCTCCTCAAGCCGGATTCCAAGGGCAATCTGACCCACAAGCTGGACAAGGGCTATTACGTCAGCACCGACAAGGACGAGGACCACTTCCTGGTCACGGCGGAGCCGGTAGGCATGTATACGGAATCGCGAGGCTCCTATACCGAAAATATGCGCTATTACTACGATTCCATCGCCAGGCCAGAGATCACCTGGGCCAAGGCGACCAAGCGGAGCAACAAAGTGCTGGGCATAGAGCTGTTCGGCACCTTCGGACGCCTGGCTTATGCCGAGGACGAGCCCGCATACGGCGTGACCTCCTTTGAGATGATCTCCGGCAAGGGCGTCAAATGCTTCAACGACAAATACGTGCAAAGCGGCATGGGCAAGAACTACGTGCGCACCCTCGTCCGCGGCGCGATGCGCTGCTCGGATACTGAGCCCAAGCTCTACCACAGGGCGGGGAACAACGAGCTCAACAGCCCCAGCTTCGTCGCGCTCAGCCAGCCACTGAGCGGCGTGGGCGACAGGGCCATCGAGGTATTCGACTTCGAGATGAACAGTGTCAACGACATGAACGGCAGGGAGGCCGTAGTGGTGGCGAAGGGCGACATACAGCACTTCGAGCTGGCGCAGACGGCGGTGGACGACGACGGGTCGAACTACAGGCGGGTGATCTTCTATACCGAGAAGGAGACCAACGACGAGGGCCTGGAGCAGTGCCGCCTGTACGGGCTGTACCTGGAGCCCGTGGTGCGCGACACCTATGGGATCACCTTCACCGTCACGAAATACGCCTACGACCTGGTCATCCCCGGCGGCAAATTCAACCTTGCCTACATGGGCGAGACGCCCTATATCTACTGGGTCTCAGCAGTGCCGGACCCGGACGAAAAGGACAGGAACAAGTGGCGGGTGTGGACCGTGGCTTATGACATGTCCACCAACGCCATGACCGACGCCTCGGTATTCGCGGAGTTTTCTCTGCCGCAATACAAAACGACGATCCCCGGCTACAGATACCAAAAAACAATAGAAATAAAGGATACCGTGATCCACAACCTGATGCTCATCGGCGGCGGCACCAGCTATTTCTCCATCGTCCCGAGGGAGCTGACCAACAACCAAAAAGTGGACCTTCCCTCTCCCATGGCGCTGTGCCGCTTCTTCGAGCTGCTCAAGCCCGTGGTGGACCTGAGGGCAGCCATCACCCAGGCCCCGGCGGTCTCCGCGGGGAGCTTCGAAGACATCTCCCTGGCCCTGATGAACGAGGGCAACATGGGCGTTGCCGCGTTCGACATCGCCATGTACGAGGTGACGAACGGCCAGGAGGGCAAAGACCCGGTGGAGACGGTCCACGTCAACTGCCTCGATCCGGAAAAGAGCAAGATCACGATGCAGAACGGCAAGGTGGAACTGACCGGCAAGAAGGTCGGACATCGCGCCGAGGACTTCGACTACACCGCCCGCCAGCGCGACTGGGTGCTTTCACAGGAAAAGAAAGAATACAGGATCAGGGCGTTTGGCAGCTACAATGAGGTCGAGTCCGTGACGACGGTGGATTCCGACACGCAGTACGTCAAGTCCGAGGTGCTGATGCCTGGCTCCATCGGCGTGTATAACACCGCCTTCCTGATCCCCGAAGCCTGGCGGGGTAAGAAGACGCTGCGCTTCAAGGTCAGCCAGCTCTCAGTCCGTTCCAACATGACGCGGTTGGCGGGCAACGCGGCCAACGCAGAGGCGTCGGACCTGCTGACCTATGTGCTGGACGAGGATACCGGCAAGCTGGTGCTACAGAAACCCGCCCAGGCCAACGGCCTCGCGGCCAATGCCGTCCGTTCCGGGCTGTTCGCCAACGCCACCGACGCTTCTACGCTGGACCTGGAGCTGAGCGTCCACGACCTGAGCGTCTCTCATCGCGTGTACAAGGGCTGGGACGGCCAAAAGTGGCTGGACATCATACTGCACAATTACGCCGCCTTTGGCGACCAGCCGAGGCTGTCCTGCGCGGTGTACTTGGACGGCGCGAGCGAGCCGTACTATATCAAACTGCCGTATTACGAGCAGGCGGTCGCCAATCGCATGACGCAGACCATATCGATGCCCCTAAGCGCGCTGGTGGACGATCCCTCGGCCCACAGTCGGGCGCGGGTGGCAGTCACCGTCGTCGGGCGGGAGGAAGGCGTTCCCGCCAACAATGAATTCACCGTCTACCTGGGCGGCAACGATGCGCTTCGGTTTGTCGTGGAGCCCGAGGACGCGACCGTACAGGAAGGCGAGGACGTGTCCTTCGAGGTGGAGGTCGCCGGCGGTGTGAAGCCCTACACCTACCAGTGGCAGATTTGGGACCCGGTACACAAGAAATGGGTGGACCTGCCCGGCTTTACCGACCCGACTCTGAGCCGCAAGGACATCGAAAAGAAGTGGGACGGCTGCAGGTTCAGATGCGTGGTCACCGACGCCGCGGGCACGCAGATAATCAGCCGGGAGGTTACCCTGACCGTTCGGGACAAGGTGCCCACCGGAGACAACAGTAACCTGCCGCTGTACTTGGCGGTGGCCGCGGCGGCGCTGGCGTTGTTGTGGTGGCTGCGCAGGCGCGCAAAGCGGGAATAAAACGGATATCTTCAATCTGATCAATCTGACAAAGGCTATCCCGAACAACCGGCTTGAGGTACGAAAAATCGTCACCAACACATGTCGCCCCACTGCGGTTGCCGATGAAATAACGGACGGAACCAGTTCTCAATACGCGGCTGATTTGCTGGCTGGCACGACGGCGTTTCTGAATTACGGCAAGGCCGAGAGCATCGTCAGGTACTGGAAGCAGGCCGCCGTGGACAATCCGACGATTGACCGGGTTGTATACGCCATGCGCAACATTGACACGGGCATCTCACTTTGTGATATCAACGATATCGAGCGTGGTATCCGGAGCCTCCGCGCCCTTCTTTCCGACAGGGAATCCATCGGTGGGGATACGCCGATCGAGCAGCTCTTCGAGATACTGCTTGAATGTATTCACAGGGATTACGGGCGCTTGCTTGAAACGGATGAGATCGAATTCATTGATTTGGTCAGGCGGGCGTACAGAAAGGAGTTCTGGCAACAGACGCTGACTCTGATCGAATCCAGGGCGCCGCGAGATTTCATGGAGAAGGGCTTTTATTACTACTGTGATTCAGAGGACAGGAAGGAACAGGTGGCGAAGATCTTTGGGGGAATCTATTGTAATCTGAAGCCCTTTGAAAAATACAAGCTGGACGATGTTTCGCATTACTATGTCAAATACTACAACCGAAACAAGGGGAGCCATCAAAGGCACGGCAAGGAATACATACATGACTATGCCCGGCTGCGCGCGGGAGAGTTCGATTCACAAAATCCAAACGAAATAAGGGCATGTACAGCCTGCCCGGACCGATCTGCGGTGGAGGATCTGCTTTTTGCGTATTACTATCTGGGAGATGTCAGAAACGCGACCAATCACGCTGCGGACACCTTTGACGCGTTTTACGAAATTATGAAGGATTCCGACAGCAGCGAACGGATGGACATGATACAGCAAAGCATTACCTATTTCCTCCATTGCTATGACAAGGTAGCGCGTTTGGTGGAGGGCAGAGAAGTCAATGTGATCCAGGTCACCGCAGAGGAGATCGCGAAATACGCGGACGAGCAGCGCGAGCAAACCCGATATCGGGAAATATAACAAGAACAATCTCCGACATCAATATAGAGAGAGGAATCTGATAACGATGATCCAACTGCGTATAGAGAAAGAATCCGATTTGTACAACCCCTATGATCCTTCTCAGACCAGGATCAATGACGGGGTTTACCGCTACCTGAAATCATTTTGTGCCGAGTTGGTGTCCCGAAAACACGTCCATGATACCCTGCGGATCATTTCGGACAGCCCGATCGATGAGGACAGGTTTCGGAAAGCGCTTCAGGATGCCGTCAAAAGAGACCGGGACGAATTTGACAGGCAGATTGCCAAGAACAACCGGAGATTTCTTTGGGAATTGGTTGTCGGCATAGGACTCAGCGCCCTTGGCGTAGCGCTTTCGGTTGTAATGGATCAGATACTTTTGGCGATCATATCGTTTTTGGGTTCGATGGGCATCAAAGATGCGGTAACGATTCAGACGACGATCAATCACGACATCAAAAGCCAGAAAAAGCTGCTGGAGCCTTTCAGTGGTATCAAGCTGGAAGTGGTTCAAAAGGGTGAATGAGGCTGAATCTCTAAATACCTACGATACAAGTTTCCTTGAGAGGAAATACATCATTTCCGCGATCTTACGACTGCTTATGGGGAAGCCCTGATTCACCCATTCGCGCAGCATGCCTACGGTTCCGTTGGCAATATAGAGCTGCACAAAACGGTTGGATAACGCGTCTGCATTCTTGCCAACGGGAATATAACCGGAGCAGAGATGCTCTACCAGCCGCGAAGAAAACGAATTGTCCGCCGACTCGCTGAAGAGAATACGGATCGTGTTTCCATTTTGCTTTATACTGTCAAAGAAAGCGGTTGTCGCTTCAAGAAGTTGCATCTGACTCAGTTGATCTATGACCTCAGGCGGAGTGGGTATCTGGTCCAGAAAATCCTGTTCTATTTCCCTGAGCAGATCGGCTGGGTCTGTGTAATGCGTGTAGAATGTTGTTCGATGCACATCCGCGATTTCGCATAGCTCTTTTACAGAGATATTGACCAGATTCTTCCGCTCCAATAATTCGAGTAACGCATCTTTCATCAGGCGCTTCGTCATTCGAACCCGTCGGGTTTCCTGTTTTTTTTGCATTTTTGCCTCCATGTATATCTACATATTCGCTGTGTATGTCGATTACAAAACATTCCCAAGAATACTGACTGTTGAATTATCGACATATTGCCTGTAAAATGATATTATAGCGCTCTGGTAAAAAATGTCAACTTTATTTACTCATTTTCACGTTGCAGCGAAAGGAGAATGATCATGGCACTTGGCATTATGAAGCGTATCAGCCCCGAATATGTACTGAAGAACGCAATCGAGGATATGGGATTGTCCGGACTCGACGGATTGAAGCCCTACCTCACGTCCAACGCGCTCAAGACGATTGACTCGGTTTTGAAGATTTCCAACAGCGTCGATCTATTTACCGGCGGGTTGGGAGTGCTTATGGCCCAATCAGGTTCCGGAAATGCTTACGGCGCTTCGGCCCGCTTTTTGTTGGATAAGCTGTCGGAGCTTGACTGGGTCATCATGGATGTCCTCAAGGGTTCGGACAGCGCCAAGGGCGTACTTGGATTCACTTACGGGGACAAAATTGACGGTACGGTGGAGGTCACGCTGATCCGCGAAGACAAGGAATGGAGAATTGATACCTTGAATACGCCCAAATTCACCAAATTTGAGCTGTCGAAGGCGGACGATACCTGAGCGGAATTGAGAGGAGGGAAACCGAAGATGTCAGAACAGGTTGGAGATCTGATCAAAAAGGCAAAGACAGCCGCCGGGTTGATCCAGGCAGATCTGGCAAAGGCGGTGGAAGGCTTCGCCACGTCAGACGCCGGCAAGGCGGAACGCGGGAAAGAAGCGGGCTCTCCTGATCCGCTTGAGGTTGCGAAGGGTGACGAAGTGGCCTCTAAATCGCAGGCGGCGACAGATGAAGCGCCATCCGCCCCGAAAGAAGCCGCAAAAAACGCAGAAGGGGAAGCACCGTTGACTGCCGACGAGAAGGCGCTGCTGACGCTCTATAGGGCGGCCAACGCGGATACCAGAAAGGTCGCCAAGTATCTGCTGAAGAGCGAGAAGCAGCTGGTGCCTGGCGTCATGTCCATGTTTGCGGGGCTGATAAAGAACGGCGGCGTCAATAGCGAGAATCCCCTTGCGAAGATGATGGATGTCGGCGGCCCAAACGGCGACAACCCCTTTTCGGGAATGCTCGGCCCTCTGATGGGCATGATGGGCGGCCTGCTGACGAAAAAAGGCGACAGTGAGAATCAGGATGTACCGACGCCCGATTCTCTCATGGTCTTTACCTACCTGTATTCCGTCTCGATCTACATACTTATGCTCAGCTATTACTTCTGGCAGATACGCACGGATATCAAGCCGGAACAGCCGGAATCGTCGCAGAGCGAGCAAACCGAACAGAAAAAATGAAGGGAGGCGCGAACGAATGGCGATCACGCTGGAAAGCACCCTGAAGGAAGTACTGGACAACCCCGAAGCCGCCGCGATCCTTGATAAGTATTCCCCCGGTTTTTCCAAGAATCCTTTGTTGAAGCTGGGTATGGGGATGACCCTTCGCAAATGCGTGAGCTTTCCTCAGGCCAAGCTGACTGAAGAGCAGATCAAGGCACTGGAGGAAGAACTCAAAACACTCGGATAGAAGAACAGGCGCAAGGGAGACGACAATGGCTCAGTCTCCCTGTTTTTTCATTGGAGAGGAGTAAGCGATGCCGCTATGTTTGTAAGACCGGAGCCAGACCATAAGGAACAAAGGAATATCAGGCTCGTTGTAGAGAACGAACAGGATCTGTATACGACATTCAGCCCCACAGATGAATTCGATGATTCGGTCAAAGGCTACATCCGATCAAAAATGACCAGCAGCGGTTTCAATCGGTATACTGGCCTGACGGTTGTTTCTCGGAAACATATAGATGAAAAGAGATTCCGGTCAGCCGTGTCAAACTGGGTCAGAGATGAAAAGAGAGTACTCAGTCAAAATAGAAAAGAAACCGTCCGCCTGCTGATCGGATTGCTGTTATTCGGTTCCGTGTTGGTGGTATTCAATATTACTCTGCAACAAAAATATGAAGTGGCGAGATATTCGCTGGTTCCGATCATGGGCTCTCTCTCCTTGTCCAGGGCCACGGGCTACCTGATCATAGACCTGCCGATCATCTCATCAAAAATAAAAACGCTAAATACGGTGGAAAAGGGAAGCGTTATTACTTTTGAATATCATATTGAAGAAATTCAAGGAACGGGAGGGTGATTAAATGCTGTTCAACAGTCTTGACAGGTTAAAAAGGATGATGGTCCTGCTGATCGTCTTCCTCATGTTTACGGGGCTGACCATGTTCGTCGTTCCGACATCTTTTTTCCCGATGATGGGACAGTTGCTGGGATTTATCTTTCTGGTTTTTGCCTTCACAAGTATTTTGGACTTCATCGACAGCAATAAGGCGCTGATTCACTACATCCGCCTGTTTGTCGGGTTGGTTCTTGGGATGACGGGGGTTTTGCTTTTTTCCATAGAAGGGCTGTTCCTGCCGCTGCTGAACGGGCTGGCGGGAACGCTGCCGATTCTGCTTGGCGGCTACGGCCTTTACCATGCGCTGGCCTTTGCGCGCCGTTCCGGGAGAAAGAGATGGTGGATCATGGTGATCCTGAGCAGCCTGCTGCTGGTGTTCGGCACCGTGCTTTTCTGCAATCCCTGGAAGGGCGACCTGCGAAAAACACTGTATGTGATCGGCGGCACACTTTTCTACTCGGCAGTGGTCTACGCGATCGATCTGTTCTGGATATGGCCTTTTAAGGAGACCGACGGGGGTGATGTTAAGTGACGAAACAGCAAAACGCGAATGGCGTAGCCAAAAAGAACGGGAAGCGCGGCGGCGAGATACTCGGCGTTTTCGCAAAGCACAACTTCTATATCAACGGTCTGACGCCCGAGGAGCTACGGACGACATTGGAGGACCTCGGCCCCACCTATGTCAAGATCGGCCAGATCATGTCCAGCAGGACCGACATGCTCCCGAAGGTCTATTGCCTCGAATTGGAGAAGCTGCGCAGCAACGTCAAACCGTTGGACGCGGCCGACGCCCGTGCGGTCATAGAACAGGAGACCGGAAAGACCATCGATGAGATCTACAGTGAGTTCAACGATAAACCGCTGGGCTCCGCTTCCATCGGGCAGGCGCACTACGGCGTCTTGAAGGATGGGACGAGGGTCGTCACAAAGGTGCAGCGCCCGGGGATCGCGGACATGATGCGCAACGATTTCGTGCTTTTGAAGAAGCTTGCGGGCATGTTGAACATATCGGCGGAAGCGGATGAGGACGCCGGCACCCTCGACCTGATGGGGATACTGATCGAGCTGGAAAAGGTGACCGAGGAGGAACTGGATTTCAGGATCGAAGCGGAGAATACCCGTCAGTTCCGCGAACTGTGTATCGAGGATGAAGCGGTGATTTCCTGTCCGCGGATCATTGATGCGCTGACCACAGAGCGCATCATGACGATGACCTATGTGGAAGGGTATTCCATCTCCCACAGGGACCGGGTGGAGCAGGACGGCTATGATCGCCTGGAGATTGGAAAGGCGCTCGTCAACAACTATTTCCACCAGGTGCTGGACGTGGGATTCTTCCACGGCGACCCGCACCAGGGCAACATCATGGTCAGCGGCGGCATACCCTGTTGGATCGACTTCGGCATGGTGGGCCGTATCAGCGAGGGCAACATCAGCACGATCCAGAACCTGATCTTTGCGCTTGTCCAGGAGGATATGGAAGGCCTGACCAACGCGGCGCTTGCGCTGGGAAAGACAAACGGGAAGATCGATAAGGGCAGGCTGATGGACGATCTGGAGGACATCAGCAGCAAGTACATGTCTGCCAAGAACCTGGCGGATATCGATATCGGGGCGCTGATGACAGAACTTACGGACCTGCTGAACGAGCATCACATCGTCGTCTCCGCAGAATACACCATGCTGATCCGAAGCCTGGTCACGATGGAAGGCGTGATCGAAAAGTTTTGCCCGGAGCTCGACCTGTTCACATTCCTTCAGGAAAAGCTGCTCGCCAGGGCAAAGGACAGCATGGAGGTCAAGGAATCGATGGTTTCTTCGGTGGGCGCCCTGGCCGCGACGGCGACCCGCACGGTAAAGCTGCCCGGACTCGCCTACGACGCGCTCAGGAACCTGGTGAAGGGCAGGCTGAAGGTCAGCGTCGAACGAACCGGGTATGAGGCGCCGCTGCATATTCTGATCGAAGTGGTCATCTATGCGATCATCGCTGTTTTTGCCTGCGTACTGTTCAGCGGCTCGTGCGATCTTTGCGCGGCAATGATTCCGCCGCTGGTACAGGGCGTACCGATGTTTGCGATTGCGGGTTTCGCCGTTTCGATCTCGCTGGCCATCTATTCCATAAAAAAGCTGGTAAAGATCGCCCGCAGGCTTTAGAATGTGTTCCAAAATGGACATATCGAATAATATTATGACAATAATATGCTTTGACTTGCGCTATGTGATGGTTTGTGGTATAATTTGCGCAAAAATAACATAATATTGACGATGCCTGTCGAAAGAGGTTGATGCGCGTGAAAAAAAGAGGCATACAACTCTTTTTGATTTGTCTGTGCCTGATGCTGACGCTGACTGTTCCGGCATTTGGAGAGGCGCAGGCGGATGACCCTGTGGTGGTTCGGGTGGGGAAGATCAGCTATCCCCTCAGCGTGGTGCAGCTATCCCTGGATTCCGCGCTGGACGTGGCTGGCCATCTGACCGACACGCCCGTCGAAGCGGAGGATCTGCAGGCAAGTATTGACGCCGTCATCGACAAGTTCGTCAACATGGGCCTGATCGAGAACAAGCTGGCCGAGGCGGGGAAGAACAGCTTCACCAAGGCGGAAGAGGAACTGCTCAAGGGAGCCGCGCAGAGCAAGTATGAGGAGTTCTGGCAGATCCTGTACCAAAGAATGCTGCAGAGCAGTGAGGAGGTCTCCGAGGAGGACGTCACTTCCATCATGGAGGCTGAGGGCTATTCCGTCGAGGCCATCTACGACGAGCTTGTGGTCTCCGAGCGCAACAACCGGGCCATAGAGATGTTCTGCCTGGATGTGACCATCACCCGGGAGCAGGTGGACGCCTACTATGAGGAGCGATTCGTCGCGCCGGAGAGGGAGCGCTATCGCGACAACGTGGCGCTGTTTGAGCAGGAGATCGTCGCGACCAACAGCGAGTCCTTCTATATTCCCGAGGGATACCGCTACATCCGGCAGATCACGCTGGATTATCCAAAGGAGGCGACCCAGGCCGCGAAGGCGCAGGAAAAGAAGCTGACCAGCGCCATGACGGCCTTGGGCACGGCGTTCCAGAAGCTGGCCGTGGCGGCCACGCAGGTGGAGGACCTGAACGAACTGAAGGACCTGCGCGCCGAGTATGACAGCGCGAACGAGACTGCGCTCGCCTGTCGGGAGGCATGGCTTGCAAAGATGCAGGAAAAATCCGAACCCCTGCTGCGGGAGACCTTTGACGCCATCGAGGAACGCTTCGCGGCGGGCATCGACTTCAAATCCCTGATCGAAACCTACAGCACGGATAAAACCAAACAAAATCTCTCCGGGAACGGCTATCTGTTCCACCCCGATTCCACGACCTGGCCCGACGTCTTTAAGGAAGCGGCCATGGCTCTGGAGAATCCGGGGGACATCAGCAAGCCCGTGTACTCCGAGACCGGCATCCACATCCTCTACTACGCCGCGGAGGCGCCGGCGGGGGATCATGTGCTGACGGAGGAGGAGCGTGAGCAGCTGAACGCCAGCACCCTGCAATACTATCAGACCGAGCGCCTGCTGGAGCTGTGCGACACCTGGAAGGCGGATTACGAGATCGAGACGCACCCCGAGCTGCTGTCGGATTGATATTGCGGGACAGACAGAACCCACCGCTACGCCAGCATCTGCACTGGAGGGATACTGAGATGAAAAAAATGTTGTCCGTACTGCTGCTGATCGTGTTGCTCTGCCAGGCGCTGCCGATCAACGCGCTGGCCGCCATCGGCAAGGTACTGACCGGGGAAGAGCTGGCCGCCGCCTACATACTGACGGGCCTGAGCAGCGTTACCGGAGGCGTCCAGCGCAACGCCGTCTATCACAAGGGCATGAAGCCCAACGCCACGTGGAACGCCATGCAGGTGTCGGACTGGCTGGATGAAGTCATGGGTGACGATCTACTCAATGTGGAAGACATATTATCCCGCGCTTCGGTGGCAATGGCCCGGCTGAAGGAAAGCAATTCGGGTGCCTATCGCAGGCTCAGCGGCGGTGATCCGCAGTATGCAACGGTGTTTGACAATCTCCAGCAGATGTACATCGACGCGGAGGCGCTTCGGGAGGAGATGCGCTATTACCGGGACAGCCTGCAGGAGCAGGCCAACCTGATCGCCGAACTGGGACACCAGCTGGAGACGGATGGCGGCGGCATGTTCTCCTCGGAGCGCGTGCGCCTGTCCGCGAAGATCGAGACCGCGTCGGCAGAGCTGGATACCGCCCGCAAGGAGGTCGCCCAAAAGGCGGACGGGTGGACGGAAAGCATTCAGAGCTGGTCCGCCAGGCTGGGTCTGCTGACCGAAGGCGCGCATGACGAGAACCCCGGATGGTTCGACGAGCTGTACAGCTATGACCAGAGTCCGGTGGAGAACGCTGCGTCGGTGGTGGCGGTCAACGCTTCAAATTCCCGCCTTGGCAAGCTGTCCGCAGGGGCGAGCGTGCTGGCCTCCAATGACCAAAAGGCCAAAGCGTTCGTGCTCTCCGAAAACGAGATCGCCATCGAGCTGGTTACGGGAAAAGACGGTAAAACGCCGGTCGAGGGCGTAGAGGTGACGATCAGGGACTTGCGCGACGCATACGCCCAGGATATCGTCAGAACGACCGACAGCAAGGGCCGGATCATACTACTGAGCAATCTGTTTAAAGCGGATGATCATAAAAAGATCCACGTCAAGCTGGATGTGGACGGCGAAGCGAAGGGCTACCGCAGTTTCGGCGTTGAGGAATGCAGGATCAAGCAGGGGCAAAGCTACAAGGGCACAATGGTGCCCCTGGACGATAAGCCCTACATCTATTCCGCCTCTTTTCACGGCTACGATATCCTGTCACAGGACTTTGAAATGCTCTATTCCGATCTGAACAACTATGATTTTGAGATCAAGGTGCAGACCCGGAATCCCGGCGGCAAGGGCCTGACGCCCGCCCCGAAATTCTGCTACTATAAAAAGGACGAGTCAGAGCTGCTGGGCTGGAAACATATATCAAGCTGGAAATACAAGAAGCACCTTGTCGACGCGAAATCCCATGAAGGCAACACCTATGTGTTCAAGGGCCCCTGGAAGCAGAATCTTACGCCCTGGGTCGGCAAGGATTATAAGCCCTTCTTCACGTTTGACGACGACGATAAAGACGCGCGCATCACTACGCGCCTGATCAGCGTGAAGGGCGCCGTGGACGCGCCGATAGAAGAGGGCACGCTGGCGTTCGTGAACGTCATGGGCAAGGGCCTGAGCTTCAAATTCTCTATTCCATGTCCGACTGGAAAAAACCTGGACTTCAAGATAGATGTCCCCATCAAAGCATACCTTCCAAAGGTCACCATCGATCAGGGGGGCTATGTCACCATTATCGTGGGCAGCCCCATGGTGGTCGACAAGAACAGCGACAGCAAGCTCAACTGGAAGAACGAAGAGCTGGAATCCCTCAAGGATAATGAGAAGGCGCGCGAGCAGGAGGGCTTTTTCGCCAATCAAAAGGCCCAGTACGGCCTGGCCTTTGATTACTACACGTCCAACCGCGTCTCCTTCCTGATGGAATCCAAGCTCGAACTCGGGGTGTTCGTGCTGGCCAGCGGGCGGTGGGCGTTGGACAACCAGGTGGAGGACGTCAAGCAGCTTGTCATATCCTTCCGCGGCGGCTTCGGTATGCTGCTGAAGTACAGCTTCAGCTGGACTGTGCGCTGGTTGTTATTGGCCTTCCCCATGTACCTTACCCTGATGCTCAGCATCACGGCGGGCTTCCAATTCAACTCTGAATTGTCCTTCAGCTGGATCAACGGCGGGTTCCAGAACTGGAGCTTTAAGCCGGTCAGGGACATTACCATCACATTCGGAATCTCCTTCACCGCCATACTGGGCGCGGGCATCAAGGGCTTCATCGAGGGTTGGCTGCGCTTTGTGGCGGGCATCAATTTGCGCCTCCATCTGGCGATACTCAGTCAGGAGAGGAGCACGATTTCGGGCAGCTATTTCGTGAACGCCACTGTGGGTCTCACGCTGTTCTGGCTTACGACGTCCGTTACCTTCTGGAAAGCTGCGGACAAGCTCTTTGACCCGGTCCCGCTGGGCAACGCCCTGCCGCCGCTGCAGCAGTACGCCCTGGCCAACGCCGAGCCGGAGGAGCAGCAGGCCGCCACCCAGGAGCCCATGAGCTATCCGGGCCTCGTGCCCACGGCGACGAAGGTACAGCTGGGCGGCACGGATTCCAGGGCGAGGACCAAGGTGGCCGTGATCGGCGGGCAGGCCTACCTGTTCCACCTGGCCAAGGTCAAGGGCAAGGACAAGAAGGAACGCGTTCGCTTGTGCTGGGTCAACGCTTCCGACAACAGCAAGAAGGGCTCGACCCAGACGGCCATCGATGCCTGGTCGAGCGGCCTCAACACACGTCAGGACTATGCCTTCGACGTGGTCGCCGCCGACGGGTATGTGTTCGCTGCCGTGGCCTGCGCCGCTGAGTTTGACGAAAACGGCAACCCGAAGCCCAACGCGAACCTCTCGGACAAGGTGAAGTGCAACCAGATATTCTACCTGCTCATGCTCAGGCCGGACGGCAAGAAAAACCTGACCGCCACGCTGAACAAGGGCTATTACCTGACCGGTATCCCTCAGGCGTCGGAGACGGGCTCCACGCCCGAGAAGAAGCTGGTGGATCACGTGCTGGTGACGGGAGAGCCCGTGGGCCTGTACACCGAATCGCGCGCTCAAAGCTATACCCCGAAGACCGTGCGGTATTACTACGATTCCATCGACAACCCGGAGATCACCTGGGCCAGAGCGTTTACCGAGAAGGGCACGTGCCTGGGCATCGAGTTCTTCGGTACCTTCGGCCGCGTCACGTATTCCGATGACGCGGACCCCTGCGGCGTGACCTCCTTCGAGCTGATCCGGGGGAAGGAAGGCGTCCGGTGCTTCACCGACGAGTTTGTCGAGAGCGGCATGGGTGAGGATTACGTGCGCACCGAGGTGCGCGGCGCCATGCGCTGCTCCAACACCGAGCCGAAGGTGCATGACCGCAGCGTGGACCCGCGCTACAGCCCGTCCTTCCTGGCCCTGAGCCAGCCGAAGGACGACGGCGACGGCGAACGGGCGATCGAACTGTTCGACTTTGAGATGAACGGCGTATCCTACGGCGGCCGTAAGACCGTCGTGCTGGAGAAGGGCGACATCGAGCACTTTGAGATGGCGCAGACCGCCGTGGGCGGCGACGGCACGAACGTGCGGCGCATGGTGTTCTATACCGAGAAGGAGACCAGCGACGACGGCGCGGTCCAGAGTCGGCTGCATGGGCTGTACCTCGAGCCGCTGCAGCGGGACGCCAGGAATCTGACCTTTGACGTCACCCGGTACGACTACGATCTGACCGTCCCCGCGGAGGGTCGGTTCAGCCTGGCGTACATCGGCGACGTGCCCTACCTCTACTGGGTCACCTCCGCGCCGCGGGAGAATGAGAACGACCCCGATATGTTCCGCATCATGACCTCGGCCTACGACATGTCCACCAACACCATGACCGCCCCGGCGGTGTACGCTGAATTCTCGCTGCCGAGTTACAAGTTCGAGCGCAAACTGAAGGATAATCTCGGCAAGACAAAAACGTACAGCAAGTCCCTGGATCTGGTGCCTCAGTACCTGTTACTGACCGGCACGGGCACGGCCTATCTCAGCGCCGTGGCGGACACCACTCCCATCCGGGAATGGATCGATGAATATGGAGCGCCTGAGGCGCTCATGCCGGCGGTGCCGCCGGTGGAGTTGTACAGCTTCCCTGTACAGATGAAGCCGTTGCTGGAGCTGCAGGAGCTCTTCTTCGAGGACACCACGGTGTGCGCCGGCGAGTTTGAGGACGTGACCATCGGCCTGATGAACGCGGGCAACATGGGCGTCGCCAACTTCGATCTGGAGATGTACACCCTGGAGAACGGCAAGACGAAGGTATGGGAGACGATCCATGCCGATTGCCTCTACCCGGAGCGGAGCACGCTGACCATGGCGGGAAGCAAGGAGGCGGAGGAACTGCCCGGCAACACCCCGGTCATCTACCGCGACAGCGATTACGATTACACACCCCGCCAGCGCGACTGGGTGCTGGATCAGGTGAAGCGGCAATTCCATGTCATGGTCGGCTCTCGCGTGGAAGTGACCGGTGTGGACGAGGTGGATTCCAACACCCAGTTCGTCCAGACCGACATGCTGATGCCGGGCGCGCTGGCCAGCTTTACCGGGACGTTGAAGATTCCGGAAGGCTGGAGCGGTGAAAAAACCATGTATATGCGGGTGTCCAAGATCTCGACCTATTCCAACTGGGCCCGGGCCATGGCCAACGCCGCGGGTGCGAGAGCCAACGGCATCGCGGCGAACGCGGCCTTGCCTGAGGAACTGACCTGGGAGCTGGACGAGTCGATGGGCGAGATGGTGCTGCAAACGTCGGGCCTTGCCAGCAACGGAACCGCGGCCAACGCGGTGCGCTCCGGCATCATCGCCAACGCCGTGGAGGCCTCCGAGGACATCGCGTTGGGCGTCGCCAATCAGGACGTCGAGGTGGACCATCGCGTGTATGGCGACAGCGAGGGCAACGACATGCTGGACATCATCATCTCCAACTACACTGCCACTCAGGACAACTTCAAGCTCACCTGCGCGGTGTATCTGGATCAGGAAGAAGAGCCGTACTACGTGAACCTGCCCTACTATGCCAGCGCGCTGGCTGACCGCCGAACCCATACCATCACGATGCCGGTCAGGGCACTGTTACCTGAGAACGACGCGCATTATCAGGCGCGTGTGGTCATATCCGCGATAGATCGCCAGGAGAGCGCCTTTGCGAATAACGAGTTTACGATTCACCTGGACGGCGGCGGAGCGCTGCACATTGTCGAACAGCCTCAGGATCAGACGGTGCAGGAGGGCGAGGACGTGTCCTTCGAGGTGGAGGTCGCCGGCGGCACGAAGCCCTACAGCTACCAGTGGCAGGTGTGGGATGAGAAGCATCAGAAGTGGGTGGATCTGCCCGGCTTCACAGGGCCGACGCTGAGCCGTAAGAACATCGAAAAGAAGTGGGATGGCTGCCGGTTCCGCTGTGTTATCACCGATGCCAACGGCGATCAGGTCATCACCAACGAGGTCACGCTGACCGTGCGCGACAAGGTGCCTACCGGCGATAGCAGCAATCTGCCGCTGTACCTGGCCGTTGCGATGGTCGCGCTGATACTGCTCTGGATCGTCCGCAAGCGCATGCGGCGGGCACAATGACGCGCAAAGCCATCGGGCTCAAACGATGGATAGGTATAGACACGAGAACGAGGAGGACTGTTCATGAAGACGAGATTTTTGACGTTGCTGCTGGCGCTGGCGCTGATGATGACGGGATTCTGCATAGCCGAGACTGCGGCGACCGAGAGCGCCACGCAGGCAGGCGATCCGGCGTCGCTGCTGCCGGAGGGCGTGGCCCCAGTCACCTGGGAGGTTTCCGCTGATCATCTGATGATCGAGGGCGAGGAGGCCCGGACGCTGTACGAGCGCATCGTCGCGAACGACTATCCCACCATGGAAGAGCTGAAGGCCGATCCGGTGGTGGCGCAGTTGGACGCGCTGTCCGCCTATTACAAGGCGCTGTACGGCAACACCGCGGAAATCGACACCCCCGAGCGAGACGCTCTGCGGAAGGAAATCATGACGTGGTTTTTGACCCTGGGCTCCGCTCGGACGGATCATCTGGACGACAACGGATATCCGGTCTATGTCTATGACGGGCCGCTGAAGTCGGAATATCAGTTCGAGCTGGTGCTCGGCTTGCCGGCTTCCGGCAAATCCACCCGCATCGTCGATCCGGACAGCGAGGCCATGGGCGCGTTCATATTGGACCCGGACGTCATCAAAGCCGAATTGCCCGAATACAAGGAGAGTCACGGGGCGGGCGCGGATGCGATCCATTTCGAGGGCATGAACATATTCAACGAAGCGATCAAGGCCTTCACGGAGGGGGACATGAAGGGCGTAAACGCCATCCTGCCGATCGTGTCCTCCGATCTGGATGACCTGATGGAGACCTACATTCGCCCCTTTGAGGCGGCGGGCTACAATGTGAAGGTCAAATTCAAGGACGCGGAGCCCGATGAAGCCGCCGCCCGCGTGGTGATGCGCGAGCTTCGCGGTGGTCAGCTCATCAACAGCGCCGTGGCCTTCTCCTTTGGCTACGGTCCCGAAGAGGTGTATAACGAGCTCGCGTCCATGATCAATTCCAACGGCGAGCCCTACGGCTACGATGTGGAGGAAGCGCTGGCCCCCGCGGCATAGAAGGATCTGGCCCTTATTCGATGCCGCCAGAATCAATGTAGCCGAGGAAATCATCCAAATGGACTTTGGCGATGAGGGGATATTCCTCCCGATTGGCGAGGATATCGTTGGAGTGTTCGACGATGAAATCGGTGATGGGTTAGAGATTGAGCTTTCAGAGGAGTAGTAGGCACAAGGGGGATGGGCAGGAGCTCGTCCCCCGGTTTTTAGTTGTCCGACTACTCAATTTATAATGGCCCCCATGTCAAGACCAGTAACGAAGAATTAATGGTGAACAACAGGTCATAGGTTTGTCCTGTTACCAAAGGGGGTAGGGGGTCGAACGCAGGCATGAAAAGTTAATCCGCGAAAGCCTCTTGACAATGGGCTTGGGGCGGTTAGGCTGATTGCCAGGTCAATCCAGCGCAGCATCGGGTTGACCCATTGACCTGAAAACCGCCCCAAGAGGCCCCATTGTCAAGGGGACCGTGGATTAAGTTTTCAGGCCGTCTGTCATGTACGGGCAAAA
>JAZOUD010000153.1:0-12855 GCA_045658005.1 Clostridia bacterium
AATCGGTGGGGAAGTAGTAAAAGTTGGAAAGATCGGAGTTCAGCACCATTTCCTGTAGGCGACAAAGGCGCGGCTCCGAGCATGCAAACGCGGCGCGCACCGTCAGATCGGAGTGCATCACCACGGCGGTCAGCGCCAGCAGCAGCCCGTGCAGCCAGCCGGCGACGACCCCCGCCCGCCTGCCCATCATGCGCTGGCAGAACTGGACAAAGCCGGTCGCTCCTGCGCTCCCGCCCCAGCTGCAGAGCAGCGACACCAGCAGCCCGAACACCACCGGTGCGAAGCAAACGCCGATCCATCCCATCCTGCCCGTCTGGGCGAAGAACAACACCAGTTCACGTCCCGACGCATACCCGGTGCCTGCCACCGCCGCAAGAATGGCCGGCACCGCGCGCGTTCCGCTGCGTTTTTCCATGACAAAACCCCCGTTTCACATTCATGGTATGCAAAACGGGGGGACATTAACATCAATCTTCCGCCGCTTCCTCGCGGCCCAGCTCCTCTGCGGTCTTGTCCACGGGTGTCAGCTCTGTCTCCACCCATCCGGCGGAGGGATCGTCCGCCATCGGGGCCGTTCCATCCTCCCACTCTATTTCCGGGGGACGGGTGACGGCCTCAGCCGGTTCGGCGAACTGGGGGTCCGGCGTCCCCGCGCCGTCTGCGCGGGACAGGTTCAGCGCGCCGGAAAACAGCCGTATGACCAGCGCGAGCAGCAGCACGACAACCGCTGCCCCCACGATCAGCAATCCGACGCTGATCCACCTCTGGGCGGGGCTTTTGCGCCTTCTGCTCAATCCGCGTACTGCCGAATGTACTCCGGCACCTCGTCCACGGCAGAGCTGATGGACAGCACGAACTTGCAGTGATGGGCGTCGGAAACCAGCTTCAGGTTCTCGAAGAACTTCTCCATCTCGATGTCGTCCAGCGGGGTTTTCACCAGCTTCTTGAAGGCGTCAATGGCGATCAGGGACAGATCGAAATCGGCCGACAGCATGCCGCACAGGAAGGCCAGGAACTCATGGGCCGTGCACTTGTAGGCCCCGGGATACTCGCTGGCGTCCACGAAGCGGATCTCATGCCGCAGGTCATACATATAGCGCTTGTCGTCGTCGACAAAGATTATATTGCCATGTTCTGTTTTGAGTGCGTCATTGGTCAGATCGATCAAGCGCTTGGTCTTGCCGCTGCCCTTGTCACCCAGGATCACTTTAATCATCATACATCCACTCCTTCTCTATATCGGTGGAACCATGATCATTATACAATACTTTTGCTGAAATATCAAGCACGAATTCCAAGCGGTTCGACGTGCCCGGCGCCAAGACATTGTATAAAATAAGAAACAATTGAAACATCTTTTCAACATTTGACCCGTATCGGTTGACATCCGCGGTTTGATTTGAAATAATAACCCAGAAAATAATATTTCGTGTGAGGTACCAGCTATGATCTGCAAATCCTGTGGTGCAACAATCCCAAGCCAGCTGCTCAGGCAGGACAGCTTCAGCTGCCCCAACTGCGGAAGGGCGTACCGGCGCAGCACGCAGAACACCCGAAATACATCCGCCGGAACGGGCGAAAATCCCGCAGCAGTCAGGCAAAGCGTCCCCAGCAGCAGGCAATCCTCCGGGGCGCTGCCCGGATGGCTGCTGCCTGTCACAGCAGGCATCGCCTGCCTTGCCCTCGTCCTGTGCATCGTGCTGTTGGTCAGCGGAGGGTCGAAGGGGGCTTATTCGGTCTGCGGCGCCTTTGAGCCGGACAGGATCAACGCCGGGAAGAGCGTGACCAAGACCATCGATATCCCCAGGCAGCCGAATGTCCAGTACATCGTCGCCACCGAAAGCAATACGCCGGGTATTACGACCAGTATCAAGAACAAGACGGAGACTTCTTTTGATATCGTCATGCGCAACGACAACGAAAAGTCGCGCAAGCCCATCATGAACTGGGTGCTGATACCCAGCAAAATCCCGGTGCTGACGTCGGATTCCGACGATGAAGCCCAGTAATAACCGTAAGCCACAGCATTGACAGCGAGGCGCAGCCATGATCTTTACAGACAGCTTCGTATACATGCCCGAGCTGAATACCCCGCGACTGCGGCTGCGCAGGCTGACCATGCGCGACGCTGCCGATATCTACCACTACAGCCGCGATACCGAGGTCGCCCGCCATGTGCTCTGGGACGCTCATCGCTCGATTTCCGAAAGTCGTGATTACCTGCGCTACATGCTGCGCCGATATCGCAGCCATGAGCCCGCAAGCTGGGGCATCGAATGGCGGCAGACCGGTCAAATCATCGGCACCATCGGCTTCATGTGGATCCAGTCGGACAATTCCGCCGCGGAAGTGGGCTATTCCCTGTCCCGGGATTTCTGGAACCGGGGCATCATGACTGAGGCCCTGAAGGCCGTGATCGGTCACGGCTTCATGGGCATGAACCTGAACCGAATCGAGGCCCAGCACGAGACGACCAACCCCGCCTCCGGGGCGGTGATGCGCAAGTGCGGCATGCGCCACGAGGGCACCCTGCGCCAGCGGCTGTACAACAAGGGACGCTATGTGGATGTGGAGCTGTATGCCATACTGCGCAGCGAGTACAGCAGCCGCATACGCTGAAGCTTCCGATAAAAAACGGACGGCGCCTGCCGTCCGTTTTTTGTCGGGTCAGTATTTTCACTGCACCGATTCGCCCCGATCAAGCATCATGATCTTGTCCACGCGCCGCTGGTGGCGTCCGCCCTGGAATTCGGTGTTCAGGAACACGTCCACGATGCCCTCGGCCATCACCGGGCCGATGGTGCGCGCGCCCATGGCGACGATGTTGGCGTCGTTGTGCTGGCGGGCCAGCGCGGCGCTGACGGGCTCCGAACACAGCGCACAGCGCACGCCGTGGATCTTGTTGGCCGAAATGGAAATGCCGATGCCCGTGCCGCAGATCAGTATGCCCTTTTCACACTCGCCCGAAACCACGGCCTTCGACACCCGCTCCGCATAGATCGGATAATCGGTCGAATCGGTGACATCGCTGCCAAAGTTGACCACCTCGTAGCCCTTTTCCTCCAGGTATTGAACCAGGTGCTGCTTGAGCTCCACGCCGCCGTGGTCGTTGCCAATCGCAATCTTCATATCCAACACTCCTCGCATCATTCGCAATAGTATAGAAAGTCCTCTATAAAACTATACCGCATTTGCCGTCCGATGTCAATGCGATCGAAGGAAAAACTACGCGCCCTCCCCCGCCGGGTTGACGTGAATCATGATGTGCTTGACCTGGGGAAAGGCCTTCTCCACGTCGTCGTGCACGCCCTCGGCGATGGCGTGGGCCGCGCTGAGGGTCAGCGTGTCGTCCAGGGCGATCTCCAGCTCCACGTACAGCCGGTTGCCGAATTCCCGGGTGCGCAGCACGTCGATGCGCCGCACGCCCCCGTGGGCCAGCACGCACTGACGGATCTGTCCCTCGGTCTTCGGATCGCCGCTGTGATCCACCATGCGGTCCACGGCGTCCCGGAAGATGTCGAAGGCGGCCTTGACGATGAAGGCGCAGATGACCACGCTGGCCAGCGGGTCCATCATCGGCACGCCCAGCCGCGCCCCGGCGATGCCGATCAGCGCGCCCACGGAGCTGAGGGCGTCGGAGCGGTGGTGCCATGCGTCGGCCATCAACGCCGGCGACGCCAGCCTGCGGGCGTAAGAGCGGGTATACCAGAACATGCCCTCCTTCACGGCGATGGAGACGATGGCCGCCGCCAGGGCCAGCAGCCCCGGCACGGGCCTGTCGCCCACCTTTCCGCTCAGAACTTCCCTCGCCCCGTTATAGCCGATGAGCAGGCCCGTCACCAGAAGCACCCCCGCCAGCACGATGGCGGCCACGCATTCCATGCGCTCGTGGCCGTAGGGGTGCTCCCTGTCCGGCGCCTTGCCGGAGAGCCGAAGGCCGACCATCACGATGAGCGTGCTGAATATGTCCGAGGCGGAATGCACGGCGTCCGAGACCATCGCCCCCGAATGGGCGATCAGCCCCGCCGCCAGCTTTCCCGCGGACAGCAGCAGGTTGACCAGTATGCTGACGCTCGAGACCCTGAGCGCCTGCTGAGATTGGTTCTGCATGATACTCCTCCTCAGCCCGCAGATATAAAAAGACCGCGGGCAAGTCATTTTACGACTGTCCCGCGGATCAAATGCCTCCGCTATCACTTGCGTGACCCGGCTCCCATGGGCCTGTTCACGGTTATAATACCTTACTTTTCAGAAAAACGCAAGTAAAAGTTCGGTAATTGTATGAGCAACCGCGCCGGTTGAATCTTTTGAAGATTTCTGTTATAATTGAACCATACTTCGACTTCAATTGTAACGGTGTCCTCCGGGCCGCCACTATGACAACGATTCAATAAAAGGAGCATTGCACATGCCTGAACTGAAGCTGCCCTTTATCGGTCACGGGGGCGACTACAACCCCGACCAGTGGCTGGACCGGCCCGATATCCTCGAAGAGGACATCCGTCTGATGAAGCTGGCGGGCTGCAACCTGATGAGCGTGGGCATCTTCGCCTGGTCCGCGCTGGAGCCCGAGGAGGGGCGTTTCACCTTCGACTGGCTGGAGGACGCGCTGGACCGGCTGCACGGGGCGGGCATCTCCGCCTTCCTGGCCACGCCCAGCGGCGCGCGCCCGGCCTGGATGAGCCAGAAATACCCCGAGGTGCTCCGCGTGCGGGAGGACGGCGGGCCCAACCTCCACGGCGGCAGGCACAACCACTGCTTCACCTCCCCCACCTACCGGTCCTTTGTGGCGCGGATCAACCAGGCCCTGGCCGTACGCTTCGGCCATCACCCGGCGGTGGTGGGCTGGCACATCTCCAATGAATACAGCGGCGAATGCCACTGCGAACTGTGCCAGCAGGCCTTCCGCTGGTTCCTGAAGGAAAGCTACGGCACGCTGGACGCCCTCAACCACGCCTGGTGGACCGGATTTTGGAGCAAGCGCTACACCGACTGGGAACAGCTGCACAGCCCAACGGCCATCGGCGAAACGTCCATCCACGGCCTGAACCTGGCGTGGAAGCGCTTCGTCACCCACCAGACCGTCGACTTCATCAGGGCCGAGGCTGCGCCGCTGCGGGAATTGACCCCGGACCTGCCCGTCACCACCAACCTGATGGAGATGTTCGGGGGCCTGGATTACCGCGCGGTCGCCGAGGCTCTGGATTTTACCAGCTTCGACAGCTATCCCAAGTGGGGCCACGGCGACGGGGAGCAGGTCGCCCTCGGCGCGGCCTTCAACTACGACTGGATGCGCTCGCTGAAGCAAAGACCCTTCGCGCTGATGGAGTCCACGCCCTCCCAGGTCAACTGGCACGACGTCTGCAAGCTAAAAAAGCCGGGCATGCACGTGCTGTCCAGCCTCCAGGCCGTCGCTCACGGCGCGGACACCGTTCAGTATTTCCAGTGGCGCAAGAGCCGCGGCGCGGCGGAGAAGTTCCACGGCGCGGTGGTGGACCACGCGGGCCACGAGCACACCCGCACCTTCCGGGACGTGCAGGCAGTCGGGGCGCTGCTGCCCAGGTTGAGAGAGGTCAGCGGGACGATGCCCGACCCAAGGGCTGCCCTGCTGTTCGATGCAGAAAACCGCTGGGCGCTGGCAGACTGCCAGGGCCCCCGCAGGGACATGCGCCACGACGAAACCGTGCTGGCCCACTACAGGGCGCTGAAGCGGCAGGGCATCGACCTGGACATCATCGACCAAACCTGCGACTTTGGCCGCTACAGGCTGCTCGCCGCGCCGATGCTGTACCTGCTGCGCCCCGGCGTCGCCGAGCGCCTGTCAACCTTCGTGGAGGGCGGCGGCACACTGGTGTGCACCTGCCCCACCGGACGGGTGGATGCGGACGACCTGTGCTTCCTGGGCGGCTTCCCCGGGCCACTGCGCCAGCTGCTGGGCATATGGATCGAGGAGATCGACGCCCTCTGGGACGACGAGCGCAACGGCATACGCGCCCAGGACGGCAAAACCTACGCCTGCGAGGCCCTCTGCGACCTGATCCACGCCGAAGGGGCGGAGGTGCTGGCGACCTATACGGATGACTTCTATGCGGGCAGGGCCTGCGTCACCGCCAACCGCTTCGGCAAAGGCAGGGCGTACTACATCGCCACCTGCCCGGACGCCGACTATCTGGACGCTTTTTACGGGAGGCTCGTTGCCGAAGCGGGCATAACGCCGGTGGTTTCCCGCCTGCCCGCGGGCGTGCAGGCGACCCGGCGGGGCGACACCGCCTTCGTCATGAACTTTGCCGGCACGCCGGTCGAGGTGGCGCTGCCAGAAGGCACGGACCTGCTCACCGGCGAGAGGACGGGCGGCCGCGCCGCGCTGCCGGTCAACGGCTTCCGGATCATAAGAACAAGCACAAATAGAGAGGACAAACAGCATGGCTAAAGACATACGATTGATCGCGCTGGATCTGGACGGGACGCTGCTGACCACCGACAAGCGACTGACCGAACGCAACCGCAACGCGCTGCTGCGTGCCAGCGAGAAAGGCATAACCGTCGTACCGGTCACGGGAAGGATCTACAACGGCCTGCCCCGGTCGGTCCTCGAGCTCCCCTGTCTGAAATACGCGATACTTTCCAACGGCGCGTCCGTCTACGACGTGGACAACGACCGCCTGCTCTGCCGCGCCGAGATGCCGCTGGCGCAGGCCCTCGATATCATGTCCTGGCTGGACGGCCAGCCGGTGATCTACGACTGCTACGCCGAGGGCAGGGGCTTCATGACCGAAGCCATGTGGAACCGGATCGACCAATACGCCTGGAGTCCCATCGTCGTGGATTACATGAAGTCGATACGAACCCCCGTGCCGGAGCTGAAGGCCTTCCTGCGGCAGAAGGGCGGGGATATCCAGAAGATCCAGGCATTCTGCCGGGACGAGGAAACCCAGCGCCGTCTGCTGGGGCACATGCCCTTTTCGGGGATCGCCGTATCCTCCTCCGTGCCGCGCAACGTCGAGATCAACCGCGAGGACGCCACCAAGGGCCGCGCCCTGCTGGCGCTGGCAAAGCACCTGGGCCTGGAGCGGGATCAGGTCATGGCCTTCGGGGACGGCCTCAACGACATCAGCATGATCGAAAGCGCGGGCGTCGGCGTGGCCATGGGCAACGCCGTGGACGAGGTGCGCAGCGCAGCGGATCAAATCACCGCCACCAACGACGAAGACGGCGTTGCGGCGGTGATCGAGGCACTGCTGTGACCGGACAATTTATAAAAGGAATGAAGCATATGAATCATCAGCTGACGCAGGACGAGCGCCTGACCCGCCTGGTCGAGGTATTCAAGGCGGATTCCGGGGAGTACAGCCACATCGAAACCCCGAGGGATGCGGAGGGCCGGCGCAGGATACTGCGCTCGCTGATGAACATCCGCAGACCGGGCCCGCTGCCCGGCGACGCCCTTCGCCTTCAGGATGAATACCTCCGGGAGCGTGCGGCGGAAAAGGGCGCCGTAAAGCCCGGGGACATCCCTGTGATCCGGAACGGCCTCTCCATCTGGCAGGGGGACATCACCCGGCTGGCCGTGGACGCCATCGTGAACGCGGCCAATTCACAGATGCTGGGGTGCTTCGTACCGATGCACGCCTGCATCGACAATTGCATCCACACCTTCGCCGGCGTCCAGCTTCGCCAGGCGTGCGCCCGGCAGATGGCCGCCCTGCGCGCCCGCTTCGGCCTGGACTACGAGCAGCCCACCGCCGTACCGATGCTGACGGACGCCTACAACCTGCCAGCGAAGAAGGTGATCCACATCGTAGGCCCGATCGTTGCAGATCACCTGACGCCCGGGCTGGAGCGTGACCTGTCGGACTGCTATGCCAATACGCTGGACCTTTGCGCGGAAAACGGGCTGCGCTCGGTGGCGTTCTGCTGCATCTCCACCGGGGTCTTCCGCTTCCCCGGTGAAAGGGCGGCCCAAATCGCCGTGTCGACGGTCAGCAGATGGAAAGCGGCCCACCCGGAGGGGGTGGACCGCGTGATCTTCAACGTGTTCAAGGATGCGGACAGGGTTTTTTATGAACGGCAGCTGGAGCGCCTATAACAGCCCCACACAGGCGTAATACACCGCCCCGACAGCCTGGGCGAACTGGGCCACCGTGTAGTCGGGCTGTGCGGCCAGCTGCTTCATCAGGCCGGTGTTGGCCAGGCCCTCGTCCGCGACCGCCAGTTCGATGTCCGGCACGATGCGTTTTGCACCCTCGCACATCAGCTCGAAGCAGGTCGGGGTCTTGACGAGCCTGCCGAACAGCGTGCGCTGCTTGCAGGCGGGCCGCAGCAGGTATTCCGTCTCCCGCCAGGTCACGGCCAGGTATTCGCCGATTTCCCGGAAGATCTCGGCGCATTGGGAATCCCGGCGCTCCGCCTCGCGCATGAAGTATTCCAGGCAGGGCTTGCGCATGTCCCTCGGCGCGGTGGGCACGAACAGGCGCTCGCCGTCCTTCACAAGCAATCCCCGCTCAAGCGCCTCCCGATACACCCCGGGGTCAGCCCCGGGCAGGACCTTCGCCGCCAGCCGAAACACGCCAGACTGGCTGGTGTACTTCTGCGGCGTACCGGGCAGGCCCGTGTTGACGTTGTTGATGCTCCGCACGTCCCGTGCGGGGAAGCGGCGCTGGTCGAAGCTGCCCAGGTCGATGATGAAGCTGTAGACCTCCAGCGGGATCTCGGGAATCGAGCCGTCCGGCAGTATCCAGCCGGTGCCCAGGTCGGTGCCCAGGGTGTGGGCGAAGAAGCCGTCCGACAGGTCCGCGCCCGCGGCGGCCTGCTCCACGGCGGTGGTGAACGCGGCCATGGGGCCGTCGTTGATGTTCATCACCACGCCCTCCGGCGTCGCAAAGGCCTTCAGCACGTCGCACAGGTCCGTGATCTTCGCAAACTGCGCTTCATAGTCCATGGCCCTGTTCATGCGCATGCCGTTGGTCTTGGGGGTCTCGCCGCCGATGATCCGGTTACGGATCACCACGTCCGGGAAGCACAGGCCGATGCCGTCGAAGCCGCGCAGCCTGTCGCCCAGCAGCGCCTCCATTTCAGAGACGGCAAACGCCATTTCCCCGTCGGTGGCGACTCTGTCAAAGACCCGCGCGGGCACCCGTTCCCCCATCCCCGAGGCTTCCATGCATACGGCGGCGCGCATCAGTCGGGTCAGCAGGCACAGCGGCTCGATCAGCTGCTCCGCCAGGGCGCAGGCGGCGGGATTCCAGTCGTACTCCTTGAACGCGACCAGCCTGCCGTCGAGGGCAGCCACCAGCTTGACGTCGGTGCCGCCGATATCCATGCCCATCAGCATGCCGCGCTTCGCCCTTTCCGGCAGGGCAGCGAAGACGGGGGTGCCGGCAGGGGCGGGTCGATCTTCGGGCGCTTCCGGCTCATCCGCGATATCGGACAGCCGGAACGCAAACCGCGCCTCCGGGCCGCACAGCGCCGTAAGCGTGCGCTGGTTTACATTCAGGCACTTGCCGTAGCCGCTGCGCCTGGCAAGCGGCGCGTTGACCTGAAAGGTATCGTCCAGCCGCTTCGCCCATGCGACGAGGGGTGCGTCCTTCAAATCGATGTAAATGTCGATCCGCTTCGCGCCCAGCGCGGAGAGCGCATTGTAGAGCATGGCGTCCAGGAAGGCCGCCACGAACGCCGATTCCTCCGCGCTGTCACAACGGGGCACCTTCAGCGCGAAGCGACGAACGCTGTCGTCGTACAGCGTCACATGGAAGTGAAACGGGCGAGTGCCCTCCCGCCGGAAGGCGTCCCTGACGTCGCTGATATAGACAGGCCGGTCCGACCGCGCGGCCTCCACGAACTGCGTGAGCGCAGACATAATATCTCTCCCCCCTGGATCGGCTGCTTTCCTGCAGGCCGCTCATACTGTTGTTACTGTCAAGGCAATATTATCATAAAGGTGTCCATAAGGCAAGAACCGCGTGAAATAACTGTGGCAATCCTGCCCGATGTGTGCTATAATGGCAGGAGGAATATCGTCGCCCCTATGAGCACGGCGACCGTCAGGAGGAATAATATGAGCGGCATCATCACCATCAGCAGGGAATACGGCGCGGGCGGACATTCCATCGCCAAGCGCGTGGCGGCGGAGCTGGGCATCGAGATCTACGACCGCGACATCATCCGCGACACCGTCAAGGACAGCGGCCTGGACACCAGCGTCATCGAGCACGAGGAGGAGGAGATCTCCAGGATGGACGCCTTCCTGCGGGCGATCACTCCCGCGGCCTATGTGGACCGGCGGGAGGCCATCCACGAGATCGAGCGGCGCGTCATACTGATGCTGGCGGCCAAGGGCCCCTGCATCATACTGGGCCGCTGCGCCGACGCCATACTGGACAAAGCTAACGTGGACTGCCTGAACGTGTTCATCTACGCCGACGACCTGCACCGCGCGGCGCGCGTCAGCGAGCTCATCGGCAGCAACAACCCGTCGGACATCCAGAAGGCCATGAAGAAGACCGACGCCGCCCGCCGCAGCTACTACCAGCAGTTCGCGGGCCGTCACTGGGGCGATTACCACAATTACAACCTGATGCTGGACAGCGGCCTGCTGGGCTACGACACCTGCGTGAAGCTGATCTGCGAGGCCGCAAGGGCGGTGAAGGAGTGATGCCCATGAAGGATGTCTCAAACCGCTTTGCCGCGAAGGTGTTCAACCTGACCACCATGCGCCAGCGGCTGCCAAAGGACACCTATAAGGAGATGCTGCGCTGCATCGCAGACGGAAAGCGCCTGGACATCGCGGTAGCGAACATCGTCGCCAACGCCATGAAGGACTGGGCCATCGAACAGGGCGCGACCCACTTCACCCACTGGTTCCAGCCCATGACCGGCATCACCGCCGAGAAGCACGACAGCTTCATTTCCCCTGACGGCGTTGGCGGCGTCATCATGGAGTTCTCCGGCAAGGAGCTGGTGCGGGGCGAATCCGACGCCTCGTCGTTCCCCTCCGGCGGCCTGCGCTCCACCTTCGAGGCCCGGGGCTACACCGCCTGGGACCCGACCTCCTTCGCCTTCATCAAGGATACCGTGCTGTACATCCCCACCGCCTTTTGCAGCTTCGGTGGCGAGGCGCTGGACATGAAGACGCCGCTGCTGCGCAGCATGGAGGCCATCAACCGACAGGTCAGCCGGGTACTGAAGCTGTTCGGCCATGAAAACGTGACGCCCATCACCACCGTCGGCGCGGAGCAGGAGTACTTTCTGGTGGACCAGGGCATGGTGGACGCCCGGGAGGACCTGATGCTCACCGGCCGCACGCTGCTGGGCGCGAAGCCCCCCAAGGGGCAGGAGCTGGACGACCACTACTTCGGCGTCATCAAGCCCCGGGTGCAGGCCTTCATGCAGGAGCTGAACGACGAGCTGTGGCAGCTGGGCATCCTGGCCAAGACTGAGCACAACGAGGTGGCCCCGGCCCAGCACGAGCTGGCTCCGATATTCACCACCACCAACATCTCCGTGGACCACAACCAGCTGACCATGGAGCTGATGCGCAAGGTGGCCCACCGCCACGGCATGGTCTGCCTGCTGCACGAAAAGCCCTTCAACTGCGTCAACGGCTCCGGCAAGCACAACAACTGGTCCATCTCCACCATCGAGGGGGGCAATCTGCTGGACCCCGGCGCGACGCCCTTTGAAAACGCCCAATTCCTGCTATTCCTGTGCGCGGTGATCCAGGCTGTGGACGACTACCAGGACCTGCTGCGCATCTCGGTGGCCACGGCGGGGAACGACCACCGCCTGGGGGCCAACGAGGCCCCGCCGGCGGTGATCAGCATGTTCCTGGGCGACGAGCTGACCGAGGTGCTGGAGGCCATCGAGAACGACGCGCCCTACGGCGGCCACGACAAGGAGCAGCTGAAGATCGGCGTGGACGTGCTGCCCCGGATCCCCAGGGATTCCACCGATCGCAACCGCACCTCCCCCTTCGCCTTCACCGGCAACAAGTTCGAGTTCCGCAGCCCCGGCTCCAGCCAGTCCATCGCCAAGCCCAACATCGTCATCAACACCGCCGTGGCCGAGAGCCTGCGACAGTTCGCCGAAGCGTTGGAGGGGGCGGAAGACTTCACCCAGGCCCTGCACGACCTGATCCGGGACACCGTCAAGGCCCACAAGCGGATACTGTTCAACGGCAACGGCTACGACAACCACTGGCCCGAGGAGGCCCTGCGCCGTGGCCTGATGAACCTGCGCACCACCCCGGAGGCCCTTGCCCACCTGCTGGACGAGAAGAACGTGGCCCTGTTCGAACGCCACGGCGTGTTCAGCGCCGCCGAGCTGCGCTCCCGCTACGAGATACTGCTTGAGAACTATATCAAGGTGATCCACATCGAGGCCGAGACCATGATGGACATGGTCAGCCGCAACATACTGCCCGCGGTCTCCGCGTTCTCCGCGAAGCTGTGCGACAACGCGAAGATCAAGGCGGAGGTCGCCGGCGTGGCCTGCGGCTATGAAAAGGCCCGCTGCCGGGAAATCTCCCGCCACACCGACACGATCTACGCCATCTACAGCACCCTCGGCGAGGCCATGCACCACGCCGATTCCGCCGAGGACACGCTGGAACGGGCCATGCGGTACAAGGACGACGTCATCGGCGCGATGAACGCCCTGCGGGAAGCCTGCGACGCCTGCGAGGCCATGATCCCCAACGAGCAATGGCCGTATCCGAGCTATACCGATATACTGTTCAGTGTGAAATAGGTCCTTGTTGCACCATGTAGCGGCGGTGTCTACGCCTCCACGGTTCCTCTGACAGTTACAGCTCAGCGTCCCCCCCCCTCCCCCGTCCGGGCGGCGCAGCAGAAGGAGTGG
>JAZOUD010000154.1:0-27101 GCA_045658005.1 Clostridia bacterium
TGAAAACGGCGTATATTATGCGGAAATCCGCGGCGTGCGGTTTAAGCTGGACGAGTTCCAGCAGAAGGCGCTGACGCAGAACGGCCAGAAGGCCTGCGACATCGTGGCGGGCATCCGTCCGCAGCACATCACCGTGGGCGAAGGCGAACTGTCGGCGTTGATCGAAGTTTCCGAAATGCTGGGTACAGAGGTTAACCTGCATACCCGCTCCAATGATGACGAGGTCGTTATGGTGATTCCCACGGTGGATCTGACGGTCGATGTCTCCATGGGCAAGACCATCAAGTTCACCACCCAGCCCAGGCTGATCCAGCTGTTCGACAAGGCCAGCGGCAACAACCTGATCTGGTTCGACGAGGAATCCTACAGGAACAACGCGCCGATGTGCAAGAATTACGACTTCTGATCTGAGTATATACAATCGGGACTGGATGCCAGGCTTGACTGGCCTCCAGTCCCTTCCTTATACGCCGTTCCCACGAGAAAGGAGTACAGGATATGAACAGAAGATCGGTGGCCCTGGCGGCCTTGATGGCGCTCTTCGCTTCTATCATCGCGCCATGCGCCCTGACCGAGGCCTATGCGCCGGTGGACTACCGCCTCTATCCCGCGCCGGAGGGCGGCTATGTGGGCGACACCATGCCCTTTGTGACCGAGGACGGCACCCTCGAGCTCTATTACCTGTACGACACCGATCACAACGGCCAGGGCTATCATCCGATCTACAGGTTTACCACGGATGATTTTGTCGATTACGCGGACGACGGCATGATGCTGGAATACGGCCTCATGTCCGACCCCGACCCGGCCCTGGGCACCGGCTCGGTCCTGCGGGACCGGGAGGGACTGTACCACCTCTTCTACACCGGCCATAACGATACCGGCAACGGCGGCATGGGCAAGGAGTGCGTCATGCACGCCACGAGCCCGGACCGCGTGCGCTGGGAAAAGCACCCGGAGGACACCTTCTTCAGCCCGGAGGGCTACTCCAGGGACGACTTCCGCGACCCGGAAGTGTTCTGGATGGAGGCGGACCAGCGCTACTGGCTGCTCATCGCGGCGCGGGAAGCGACGCTGGGCGGCGTGGTCGCGAAGTATACCTCGCCGGATTTGAAGGATTGGACCTTTGAGGGCCCGATCTACGCGCCACGGGCGCAGTACATGCTGGAATGCCCGGACCTGTTCTGCATGGACGGCGCCTGGTATCTGACCTACAGCTGGGACTGCGTCACCTATTACGCCGTCGGCGAATCCATGAACGGCCCCTTCGCCGCGCTGGAGGACAACATACTGGACGGCCAGGGCCTGATGGAGGGCAACGGCTTCGTGTTCTACGCAGCCAAGACCGCCGAGTGGGACGGGAACACCTACCTGTGCGGCTGGCTGGGCCGGGCCGGGCTGTCCGCGGATTCCGGTATCTACCAGTGGGCCGGCAATGCGCTCAACCATCAGCTGGTCCGGCGCGAGGACGGGACGCTGGGCGTGAAGGCGCCGCAGTCCTTTGGGGATTACTTCGCCCAGGATCTGGCCTTTGAGGTCAAAAACGTCGAGGGCAAGGCGGAGATCGGGGGAAACGCCGTCGAGCTCTCGGCGGCAGGCGGCGAAATCGCGCTGGCGGACATGGGCGTGCGCGCCCCGACGATGCTGCTGGAGTGCGACGTGACGCTGGACGCGGACGGCTGCGCCGGATTTGCCTTCGGCGGCAGCGAGGCGGACGCGGCCTGGACCGCGCTGTGCCTGGACGCCGGGCGAAACCTGCTGCACTATGAGGGGTACGAGTAGACAGAGCTTGACGACTATCCCCCGATGGCGGTCACGCGGTTCGATTTCTCGGAAAAACAGAGCCACCATGTAACGCTGGTCTGCGAAAATGAGATCGTCGTACTGTACATCGACGATCAAAAGGCCCTCAGCTCCCGCATCGGCCACTCCACGGGCGGCGCGCACATCGGCGTTTTTGCTTCAGACGGCGATGCCGTGTTCTGCAATATCACGATGAAGATACCGGGAGCGTGAAGAATCTGTTCGGATAGGTAAATACTGATTTGTAGGGCTGAAGCCCTACAAATCAGTATTTGCATGCGATCGTACAGTTGCAATGTGAATAACCTGAACAAAAGGGATGCCGGCTTTTGATGCCGGCATCCCTTTGTCTGGCCCGGCGCGTTACGCCGCGGCGTCCATCTCCGTCTCGCCGTACTGCTCGTCCAGATGGTCGAAGGCGTCCATGGCGCCCTCGAACAGGCCCAGCAGGTCCGCCTCGGCGATCAGGCCGTCGGCGTTCTTTTCCACGCCCTTGAAATCCAGGGCGTAGCGCATCGGCGGGTTGTCCAGGGTCAGCTCCGAGACGTCACGGGTCTGCTCGGTAATCTGGTAGAACAGGCTCACGTCGTACCAGCCCGCGCCGGCCTCGTCGGTGAGGCGCTGGAATACCAGCTTTACGCCGATGGGCGTGTGCATCTCCAGGGTGTTCGGCAGCGTGTAGTCCTTAACGCCCAGGGAGGACAGCACGCCCAGTATGGTGCAGTCGTGGGCGCAGCTGAAGCTGAACACCCGGTTTTCGTTCTTCAGCTCGCTGTAGATGTCCTTCACCACCGGGTTGGCGATGGACAGGGCCACCAGCGGCGCGCCGTGGCGCAGCATGCCGAAGGTCTCCTTCACGTCCACGATCTGCTTCCACTGTTCCTCGGTCAGCTCGTGGCCGAAGGCGGCGGCCACCGGGTCGGGCATCTCGTAATACTGCAGCATCAGCGCGTCGGCCACCTGGTTTGCGGTCTTGATGGGGCCGTAGAGGTCCGGCTCCTGGTCGGGTTCAAGGTTGATGCCCGAGGGGTCGGCCAGCAGGTCGCCGTACTTGCCGCTCTGGTAGATCTCGCTGTCTGCCATGTCGACCACGTCCATCACCAGCGCGATGCCGTCCTTCAGGGCCTCGCTGGCGCTGGCAAAGCCGTTTTCACCGGCGATTTCGTTGACGTTGGCGATGGCGGCTTCGGCGTAGGCGTCGCTGTAGTAGCGCAGCACCGGCTTGAAAATGTCGTCGGGGTGGTTGGCGTCGCCGGTGTATTCCACGACCGTGTCCGCCAGGGGCATCATGCCTGTGGCGAAATAGCGGGCGGTGGCGATGCAGCGCTGCTTGTTCCGAGCGAAGAAGCGCACCTCGCCGTCGGTGGGCACGTAGTTTTCCGGGATCAGGCCCTCGCCTTCCAGCCATTTGCGGAAGTACTGGCCCATGCGTATCTCCAGCGCGCCGCCCTTCAGCGTCAGCTCGCTGGAATTGCCGGTCCACGCGTTCCAGGCGTGGGGGGTCAGCTCCTCGGGCACGGACCCGTTGCTGGACAGCGGTGCCCGCAGGTTGTGGCGGCTGAGTATGGTGACCTGGCGCAGGGTGTAGCCCTCGGGCGCGGCCAGCGCGGCCTGGGCGACAAGGCACAGGGCCAGCATGGCGGCGAACAGCAGCATCATTTTCTTCTTCATGGTAACGCTCCTTATCCTTTATATTGGTTGCCATTATAGCATCTATTCGCACGAGAGACAAGGCAGAAATCAGTATTTGTGGCACTGGACTGAATCATCATGCGGTAAACCGCGCCACCATGAATGAACACGGTCGTAGGGGCGATTTCCAATCGCCCGCGGGCGCTCGGAGAGCGCCCCTACGAAGTTTGTGTTCATAGTAACAGTTACGGGTAAATATTGGTTTGGTGAGATGACACGGTCTCAAAAAAGAGGCTGTCTCAAAACGGATGCAGAACGTGATATTCGTTTTGAGATAGCCTCTTTTGTTTGCGCTACCGGCCGTTTGACCGACCTGCTGGTCACAGAAGGGCAGGAAGGTCGCGCAGCGTCTCTTCGGGCGAGCGATGCAGGATGCCCGTGCCGCCCATCGCTTCCCAAGCGGCGATGTTGGCCTGGGTGTCGTCGATCAGCACGCAGTCCGGGCCCTTGCAGAAGCGGGGCTTTTCCTCCCTGAGGACGATGTTGCAGGGCACCTGCGGCGACAGGTACCGCCGCACCCATTCGGCCTTGTCCTCCCCGGCGGTGACGATGCCGCGCCGGGGCTTGGGTATGCCGGTGAGGATCTCGCAGCGCGCGCCTTCCAGGCGGGAGAGCTGATGAAACATCTCCACCGCGCCGGGCATCGGCTCAAGCGCGAGGTAGAAGTGGGGCACGGCGCGGATGGCCGCCCACATGGCGTCCTCATATTCCGGGGCGCGCGCCTCGTTGACGGACAGGGGCTCGACGCCGCAGAGCTCGCGCAATCCCCGGTCAAAGTCGGCCAGCACGCCGTCCATGTCAAAATAGATGGTCATGGGTCATTCTCCTTTACTCCGCCTTCACGCCGATCACGATGTGGTGGCCGTCGCCGTCGCGGGCGGGGATCGTCACCAGTCGGCAGGGCTTCAGTACGCCGCGGCGCAGGCAGCGATAGGTCGTCACGGTCTCGGCCTCGCCGGAGGACGCCGGGGCGAGGCGACCCTTCTGCAGCGCGTCACGAACCCTTTCGGCGTCCTCCTCGGCCACGCCGTCCAGCAGCTTCATGGGGGCGTCGCGGAAAAAGTCGGTGCCGCCGGGGCGGATCTCCAGCACGCCCCGGGAGCCCCTGTAGAACTCCAGGTAGCAATCGGTGCGCGTGTCGATGTAGTAGATGCGCTCGCAGTCGCTGTCCAGGAAGTCGGAAGCGCCCATGAAGCGGGTGCGCACCTCGGGGCTGATTTCGGCGCTGTCCCTGCTGCGCTTCACCAGGAAGCGCTCAAACGCCTCGGCGGGCACCGGCTTGGAGAAGTAATAGCCCTGCACGTAGTCGCAGCCCAGCTCCTTCAGCGCCAGCAGCTGTTCCTCGGTCTCCACGCCCTCGGCCACCACGGGCACCCGCAGGTATTCGGCGATGTCGATGATCAGCTCGATCATGCGCACGTCCCGCCTCTCCCCGAAGGCGCTGCGCACGAAGGACATGTCCAGCTTCAGCGCGTCGATGGGCAGCTTGGTCAGCATGCCCAGCGAGGAATAGCCGGTGCCGAAGTCGTCCATCTCGATGCGAAAGCCCATCCCCATGCCCCGCAGCTCCCGGGCGGTGGACAGCACCTGGTCGGATTCGCCGGTGTAGGCGGACTCGGTGATCTCCAGCATGAAGTCCTCGGTGTCCAGGTCGCAGGCTTCCAGGATCTCGTTGAATATGCCCTTCAGGTTCGGGTTCAGCATGTCGATCCTGGACACGTTCACGGACACGGGCACGGCGAAGCCGTACTTGTCCTTCCACTGGCGGATGCGCGCGGCGGCCTCGCGCCAGACGAAGCGGTCCAGCTCCAGTATCATGCCGCTCTCCTCCAGCAGCGGTATGAACACCATCGGGCTGATCAGGCCCAGCTCGGGGTGATCCCAGCGCACCAGCGCCTCGGCGCTGGAGAGCACCGGCTTGTCGGGCCGGATGTCAAACTTGGGCTGGAAGTAGACCTTGAAGCGCCGGTTTTCCACGGAGCTGTGGAAGTCCTCCAGCAGCCGGTCGCGGAACAGCGCGGCCTCGTGCAGCTTGGCGTCGTAAATGCCGATGGCCGGGGACTGGCCGCCCTTGACGGAATCGGCGGCCATCCTGGCCCGGTCGAAGCGGCGCTCGATGTCCAGCGTCTTGTCCACCTGGGGGTAGATGCCCATGCGCAGGCGCACCCGGTCGGCGGCGCTGTTGTCCACGGCCACGTCCGTGGCCAGCTGCGCCATCAGCGGGGAATAGTCCTCGTGTAGGGGACAGTACAGCAGGAAGGTATCGGCCCCCTGGCGGCAGCCCACGCCGCCCATCTTGCGGGCTGCCCGGCGAATGCCCTCGCCGATCTTGCGCAGTATCTCGTCGGCGTAGAGCACGTCGTAATCGGCTTCGATGACGTTGCCCACCATCATCCGGTTGACCGCCTCGTCCTCGACCACCAGCACCTTCTTGCGCACGTTGAGCACGGAGGCCTCGTCGCCGGGCTTTTCCTCCTCGGGGTCCTCGTCCTGGCTGATGGAGCCCAGGCCCTTCAGCAGCTGCTTTTCTTCATACATCAGCGCGTCCGCGCGCTCGAACACCTGGTGGAAGCTGACGTCCTCGCCCCTGACGAAGTCGGAAATGCCGCCGGAGACCACCACGCCCTCGGTGGAGATGTGGTCCACGGAGCGGTCGTGCAGCACCTTCATCAGTTCCTTGCGCACAGCGTAATCCCGGTCCGTGAGTACGACCACGAATTCGTCGCCGCCGGTGCGGTAGACGGGGCTGTGCTTGAAGATCTCGCAGATCAGCTTCGAGGCCTTGCAGATGTATTCGTCGCCGGCCTTGTGGCCGAGGGTATCGTTGATCTTCTTCAGGCCGTTCACGTCGCAGACCGCTATGGCGAAATCCTTGACGGTGCCGTCTGAGATGGTTCCGTCGATGTCCCGCTCCTTCTTCAGGAAGGCGTGCTTGCTCTTCACGCCGGTCATCGGGTCGGTGTTGGCCGCCTGCTCGCTCTCGTTCGCCCGCCGGCTCAGGTAGGCGTGGTTCGAGAACATCATGCCCACGGCGATGGCAAACATGACGATGGCCATCAGCAGCGTGCGGGAGTTCTGGGTGTCCAGCCAGTTGGCCTGCTGTTCGATATAGGCCTCGTCGGCCATGCGGGTGGCGTCGCCGATCTCGGCGTAGTAGGCCTTGATGCTGCCCAGCATCTGGTCGTTGGCCACGATCATCGACTGGCGCATCCAGATCAGGCTGATCAGCAGCACCAGAGACAGCAGCGCGATCCACACCACCACAGAGCCTCCGAACCGCTTTTCCCTGTCGTTGCGCAGTATGGCGCGGAAGAACAGGAAGCCCAGCACGCTCCACACCACGAACAGGAAATAGGTCTCGGGCTCCATCGAGCCGTAGGAGACCAGGTTCGGCAGCAGTATGTACAGGCCGAAGGCGATCATCAGCCCCAGGCCGATCAGGCCGGTCCACTTCTCCACCTTGTCCCTGCGGTTCTTCGCCGTCTTGAAGGCCGCGGCCGACACGAAGCCGTAGATCAGCGTGGCGCCGATGGTGGTGACGTCCACGATCCAGCCGATGGCCGTGCGGCCCACGAAGGGAATCACCGCCGACACCGCCGCGATCAGCTTCATGGCGTTGGCGGGCACGCCCTGCTTATTGAGCTCGGAGATCCTGGGGGGGCAGTATGCCGTCCAGGCTCTGTGCGTAGAACAGGCGGCTCAGGCAGGTGGTGTTGCCGATGAGGGAGGTCAGTATCAGCGCCATCAGCGCGGCCATAAGTATCCACACGCCGCCCTCGCCCAGGTAGTGGTGGGCGGCGTAGAAGGCAGGAACGGCCTCGATGCCCGACAGGTTGCCCCGATCCCGGATGTATTCCAGCCAGGAGCCGTAGCGGTCCGGGTAGGCGGTGACGGACAGCAGCGTGACCAGGGCGTACAGCAGCCCCGTGGCGATCAGCGCCGCCACCATCACCCGGAAGATCTTCCTGTGGGGGAAGGCGAACTCCTCGGTGCGGTGGGAGATGCTCTCGAAGCCGATGAAGGCCCAGGGGCTGATGACCGCGATCTTGACGATCTGTCCCAGGACGCCGGCGTCGGGAAAGACCTGCATCATCTAACTGTAGTTCCGGCCGATGAACAGCATGATCAGCGTGCCCAGCACGATGCCCAGCACGCTGCCCACCGGTCCGGCCTGGCCGAGATAGCTGTTCGCCGTCACCACCAGCGAGCCCCAGCCCACCGCCGTGCCCAGCGCGAACGCCCAGGCGTTGAAGGGCGACAGCCGCGCGCCCAGCCGTGTCTGATTGTTGGTCTGCATAGACATACCCCTTTTGGATGGATCGATAATACGCTGTCAATACAGGATCTACCTGATTATTGTAACATGCCGGACGGGGGATTGTCCATAGTTTTTATGGATTTTGGGGACGGATAAATACTGATTTGTCGCTGCGCGACAAATCAGTATTTGCAACATTCCCAACAGCGAATTGACAATGCTTTCCGGCAGGTGCTATAATAAAGTTTAGACATGGTAAAATAGCGTGAAAGCACGCATCGACGCGCGAACGGGGGAGGCGGAGCATGTTTGGCAGGAAGTTTGAGCTGAATGAACAGAATCTCGCCATCATCGAGGAGATCGGCAAGCACATGCCGGGCGGGTTCTTCATCTACAGGGCCGCGCCGCCGGAGGAACTGCTGTACGCCAACCGCGCCGTGTTTGAAATCTTTGGCTGCGCGGACAGGGCCCAGTTCGAGGCCCTGACCGGGTGGACCTTCAGGGGCATGCTCCACCCGGACGACTACGACGCGGTCTCCCAGTCCATCGCCCAACAGATCGAGCGCAGCGAGGACCAGATGGACTACGCGGAATACCGCATCATCCGCCGGGACGGGGCGGTGCGCTGGGTGGACGACTTCGGCCACTTCACCCAGACCGACGCCTACGGCGGCATCTACTATGTCTTCATCTCCGACATCACAGAGAAGCGGGAGAGGATCGCTTCGGACGTGGCCATCCGCAACGCGGTGATCGAGGCGCTCAGCGAAGCCTATCACACCGTGTGGCTGATCAAGGACGTGGAGACGGAGGTCTTCTCGCTGTACCGGGGCGACACCCAGGGGCTGACCGAACACGCCGGGCCGATCCGGGACGCGCTGGGCAGGATGAAGTATTCCCAGGCCAGGGACGAATACATCCGCACCGCGGTGGCCCCCGCCGACCAGGCGCGGCTTAAGGAGGAGCTGACCCTTCAGAACATCACCCGTCGCCTGTCGGAAAAGCCCCAGTTCGCCGTCAACTACCTGCGCGCCATGAAGGACGGCAGCGAGCGCTACTACCGCATCGAATTTGCCAAGGTCGACATGCCCGGCGGCAAGCTGGGGGTCGTTTGCGGCTTCAAGGACGTGGACGACGAAGTCCGCCAGGAGCAGGCGGTTCAGCAGGAGCTGCTCAGGCAGGAGCAGCACCGGGTGCAGCTGGACAACATGATCACCGCCATGGCCTCGGATTACCGCAGCGTGTACCACGTGGACCTGGACGCAGACGTCGCCATCTGCTACCGGGCCGACGCCGACGACCCGGACCACTACACCGAGGGCATGCGCTTCCCCTTCTATCGGCGTTTTGCCGAATACTGCGAAAAATACGTAGACGAGGCGTACAGGGCCGACTTCATGGCTTTTATCGAACCTGACAACATCCGCAAGGCGCTGGCCACCGAAAACATCATCGCCTATCGCTACCTGGTGCGGCGCAGCGGCAGGGAATACTATGAGATGCTGCGCATGGCGGGCGTGCGGCACCCGGCGGATCGGGACGACCACGTGGTCCACGCCGTGGGTGTGGGCTTTACGATCATCGACGCCGAGATGCGCAAGAGCCTGGAGCAGCGCAGGGTGCTGGCCGACGCGCTGGCGACGGCGGAGCAGGCCAACAACGCCAAAACGGCCTTCCTGTCCAACATGAGCCACGAGATCCGCACGCCGATGAACGCCATCATCGGCCTGGACAGCCTGGCATTGCGCAATCCCAGGCTGGAGCCCGAGACACGGGAGTACCTTGAGAAGATCGGGGGCAGCGCCCGGCACCTGCTGGGGCTGATCAACGACATACTGGACATGAGCCGCATCGAATCCGGCCGCATGGTCATCCGCCGGGAGGAATTCTCATTTCGGACCATGCTGGAGCAGATCAACACCATGGTCATGGCCCAGTGCAGCGAGCGCGGCCTGAAATATGAATGCTCGATGGTGGGCGGGGTCAGCGACTATTACATCGGCGACGACATGAAGCTGAAGCAGGTGCTGATCAACATACTGTCCAACGCCATCAAGTTCACCGACGCCCCTGGCAGCGTGACCCTGTCCGTGGAGCGCACCGGCAGCTTTAACGGCCAGTCGACCATCAAATTCGTGATCAGGGATACCGGCATCGGCATGGACAAGGCGTTCATACCGAAGATATTCGATTCCTTCACCCAGGAGGACAGCAGCCGCAGCAGCAAGTACGGCTCCACGGGCCTGGGCATGGCCATCACCAAGAACATCGTGGAGCTGATGAACGGCACCATCTCGGTGGAATCGGAAAAGGGCGTCGGCACGGCGTTTACGGTGATCGTGTCGCTGCAGAACTGCGCCCGCCAGGTCGCCGCCGCCCGGACTGTCAGGCCCAGGGACATGCGCGTGCTGGTGGTGGACGATGAGGAGATCGCCGCGGAGCACGCCCGGCTGGTGCTGGAAGAGGTCGGCATACAGGCGGACACCTGCCTGGGCGGCGCTCAGGCGCTGCAGATGCTGGAGGCGCAGCACGCCAGGCATACGGGCTACAACCTGGTGCTGCTGGATTGGAAGATGCCCGGCATGGACGGCCTTGAGGTGGCCCGGCGCATCCGCGAGCGCTACGACAACGAGACCACCGTCATCATACTGACCTCGTTCAACTGGGACGACATCATGGACGAGGCGCTGCACGCCGGCGTGGACAGCTTCCTGGCCAAGCCGCTGTTCGCCACAAACGTGGTGGACGAGTTCGAGCGCATCGCCCGCAAGAACAACATGAGCCTGTTCGAGGAAAAGAAGCGGGCCGAGCTGAAGGGCCGGCGGGTGCTGCTGGCCGAGGACGTGCTGATCAACGCTGAGATCATGAAGCAGCTGATCACCATGAAGGAAGCCGAGATCGAGCACGCCGCCAACGGCAGGATCGCCGTGGAGATGTTCGACGCCGGCCCACTGGACTACTACGACGCCATACTGATGGACGTGCGCATGCCGGAGATGGACGGCCTGGAGGCCACGAAGGCGATCCGCGCCCTGGATCGGGCGGACGCGAAGCGCGTACCCATCATCGCCATGACCGCCAACGCCTTCGACGAGGACGTGCAGCGCAGCCTGCAGGTGGGCATGAACGCCCACCTGTCCAAGCCCGTGGAGCCGGAGTACCTGTTCCGGACGCTGGAGGAGCTGATCTGGGATGCGGATGAAGCGCGGGAGCGTGATCAATGATGGATGAGCTTTCGCAAAAGCCCATGGACAGGTACCTGTCGAGAATAGACGTGTTTGCCATGGCCATCGGCGTGATGGTCGGCTGGGGCGCGTTCGTGATGCCGGGCACCACCTTCCTGCCCGTCGCTGGACCGGCGGGCTCGGTGCTGGCGCTGGCCATCGGCGCCCTGCTCATGCTGGTCATCGGGGCGAACTTCGCCTGGCTGATGCGGCGCAGCTCCCGGACGGGCGGCGTGTACGCCTACACGAAGGAGGCCTTCGGGCGGGATCACGCCTTCCTGTCCTCCTGGTTTCTGTGCCTGTCCTACCTGACCATCGTGTTTTTGAACGGCACGGCCCTGTTCGTCGTCGTGCGCACGATGATGAACGGCGCGACGGTGTCGGGCCTGCACTACACCATCGCCGGAAACGACATCTACCTGAGCGAGGTGCTGGTGTCGGTGGCGGCCTTCGCGCTGGTGGGCCTGCTGTTTGTCAAGGCCAAGCCCTTTTTGCAAAAGCTGTTTCGCGCGCTGGCCGTGGCGCTGGTCGCCGGGGTGATCCTAACGGTGGCGGTGTGCGTGCCCCACGCGATATCAAGCGGCGCCTTCCGGGATTTCGGAACCCTTGGCCTGGGCAGGGGCTATGGGGTGTTCACGCTGGTCATACTGGCCCCCTGGGCGTTCGTGGGCTTTGAGAGCATCTGCTTCGACACGGCCCACTTCAAATTCGCTGCCAAGCGTGCCAAATGGGTGATTTTCGCCGCGATACTCGTCGCCGGGTTCATCTATGCCACCATGCCCGTGGTGGCGGTGTCCTTTGTGCCGGACGGCTACGCTTCCTGGGGGGCCTACGTGGCTGACCTGGACAAACTCAGCGGCGTGGCCTCCGTGCCCACCTTCAACGCCGCACGGGCATACATGGGCAATTTCGGCCAGGCCGTCATGGCGGTCAGCGCCCTGGCCGCCATATTCACCGGCATCATCGGCGCGTACCGCGTGGCGCTTCGGGTGCTGTCCACGATGGCGGAGGACCACATCCTCTCGGAAAAATTCGCCAGGACCGAATACAGCATCGTGTTCATCATGGTGATATCGGTGCTGCTGTCGATGCTGGGCCGCAACACCCTGGACTGGTTCGTGGACCTGACCGCCTTCGGGGCCATCGTCGGCTTCGGCTACACCTCGGCGGCGGCCTGGAAGCTGGGGCGCATGGAGGGCGAGCGGCGGGTCGTGGCCAGCGGCATCGCGGGCACGGCGATCTCCGTGGCCTTCGCCGTGGTCCAGCTGGTGCCCCGCATGACGGCGCTGGAGGCCATGGGCAGCGAGGCGTTCCTGCTGCTGGCCATCTGGTGCCTGTTGGGCTTCATATTCTACCTGCGCACGGTGAACGAGACGACCCTGGCGGAGTTCACCGGCATGTCCACTTCCGGCGTGACGCTGTTCGCGCTGCTGCTGTATTCGGCGCTGATGTGGATCGCCAAGCGCCTGGTGGCCGAAGGCGACGCGGCGGTGCGGGGCATCGTCGTCAGGGGCGGCGTCGTGCTGATGCTGATCGTGTTCGTCGGGCTGGCGGTGATGATGTACATCCAGAACCTGATCCGCAAAAAGCACGAGGTCATCGAGCGGGAGAAGATCCGCGCGGTGGAGGGGAGCCTGGCCAAGAGCCAATTCCTGTTCAACATGTCCCACGACATCCGCACGCCCATGAACGCAATCATCGGCTACACGACCCTCGCCCGCAAGGAGGAGGACCCCGCCGTTCTGCACGATTACCTGGGCAAGATCGACACCTCCAGCCACCACCTGCTGACGCTGATCAACGACATACTGGAGATGAGCCGCATCGAGAGTGGCAAGATCGAGCTGGCCTTCGTCCCCACGGACCTGAAGGCGCTGTTCGACGAGATCCACGACCTGTTTGCTGAGCAGATGCGCCAGAAGCAGCTGGATTTCACTGTCCACACCGGCCAGGTGCAGCACCGCTATGCCTGGTGCGACAAGAAGAACCTGACCCGGGTACTGCTGAACGTCGTCAGCAACGCCTACAAGTTCACCCCCGAGGGTGGCACGATCGACGCCTCGCTGTGGGAGAGCGTCGCCTCCGACGAGAGCTACGGCAACTATGAGATCCGGGTCCGCGACAGCGGCATCGGCATGTCCAGCGCGTTCGTGGAGAAGATGTTCAACGCCTTCGAGCGCGAGCGCACCTCCACCGACAGCGGCATGGAGGGCACGGGCCTGGGCCTGTCCATCACAAAAAGCATCGTCGACCTGATGGGCGGCACCATCGAGGTGCTCACCTCGCCGGGCAGCGGCACCGAGCTGGTGATCCGCGTGCGGCTGAAGCTGGCGGAGGCGGCGGATATGCCCCGGGAAGAGGTGGCCGAGCCCGCGAAGCCGCAGGCGGCGGATAAGCCGGTGGATTTCAACGGCATGCGTCTTTTGCTGGTGGAGGACAACCAGATCAACATGGAGATCGCCAATATGATATTGACCCAGATGGGCTTCGCGGTGGAGACCGCCGAAAACGGCCAGATCGCGGTGGACAGGGTGGCGGCCTCTGAGCCAGGCTATTATAACCTGGTGCTGATGGACATACAGATGCCCGTCATGGACGGCTATACCGCCACCCGGACCATACGGGCCCTGGAAGACCCTGCGCTGGCCGGTGTGCCCATCGTGGCCATGACCGCCAATGCCTTTGCCGAGGACGTGCGGGCCGCCAGGGACGCCGGCATGCAGGCCCACATCGCTAAGCCCGTGGACATCGCCGTGCTGCACAGGACGCTGCAGGAAGTGCTGAGGGGGAGAAGATCATGAAAAGACCTGGGTCATCGTCGTCAACGTCGTGCTGATCGCCGCCATACTGGGCTTTGTGGCCTTCTATGCGAATTACGAGGGCAAAACCTACTACCGCCGGCAGATGGAGGCCTTCGAGAGCACCTCGGAGGCCATGGAGCAGGTGACCGAGAACTATTTGGTCGGCGAGCAGCAGATCTGCGACGTCTGGGCGCGCTACATCAACAACCAGCTGCTGACCATCGAGCAGGCGACGGATTTCATACGCAGTTCCCACGTCATGCGGGAGGCCTCGGCCCACCTGATTTATGCGGACACGCTGACGGGCATCTCCACCCGCCCGCGCCAGGACGACGACGCCAGCTACGACGTCTCCTACGAGCGCCTGGAGCTGCTGGACGACACCGCTTGGATCAAGGGGGTGGGGGAGTCCGTCAACGTCACCCGGGCCTATACCAACCCGATGAACGGGGAGCCGTCGCTGGCCTTCTGCAACCGGATCGCGCTGCGGGGGGCGGACGGAGGGCAGCGGGAGGCGCTGCTTTTGCGGGTGCTGCCCGTCAGCGGGCTGGAGCAGAAGTGGGTTTTTCCCAGCGAAAGCTACCCGAACGCCGCGTTCTCCATCATCGACGCGCGGGGCAATTACATCGTCAAGGGCAGCGCCTTCAAGGATGCCAGCTTCTTTGATTTCTACAGGTCCTGCAATCCCGGGGAACGGGACAGCCAGGCGCTGTTCGACAGGATCGTCTCCGGCAAGGGCGTGTTTACGATGCTGGACGCCCAGGGCCAGGAGTGCGCCATCGTCTATACGCCCATCACGCCCACCGGCGGCTGGGTGCTGCTGGGCTACAACCCGACGGCGGAATTTCGCGTGGTGAACGAGAATTGGCTGCTGGTGGGCGTCGTCTCGGCGGGGCTGCTGCTGCTGTTCATCATCGACCTCTGCTACATGCAATATCTCAATCACCGGTTCCAGACTGCCGCCCGGGAGGCCGCCCAGGCCAACAAGGCCAAGACCGACTTCCTGTCCACCATGTCCCACGACATCCGCACCCCGATGAACGCCATCATCGGCCTGACGACGCTGACCGAGCGCAACCTGGGGGACGGGGAGTCGGTGCGGGAGAACCTGCGCAAGATCTCCCTGGCCAGCAATCACCTGCTCACGCTGATCAACGCCATCAAGTACACCGAGCCGGGGGGCAGGGTCTGCGTGGACCTGAACCAGGAAGCCGCCGCGCCCGGCTTTGTGCGAATGACCTATGTGGTCAGCGACACCGGCATCGGCATGACCCCGGAATTCATGGCGAGGATGTACCAGCCCTTCTCCCGCCAGGTCGACAGCCGCGTCAGCAGCATCCAGGGCACGGGCCTGGGCCTGGCCATCACCAAGCAGATGGTGGAGCTGATGAACGGGACCATCGAATGCCAGAGCGCCGTGGGCAAGGGCACCACCTTCACCGTCACCATCGACATCGCCGTGGCCGAACGGCAGCGGGAGGACATGCGGCTGGAGCCCATGGACGTGCTGATCGTGGACGACGACGAGATCCTGCTGGACACGGCGATGGACACCCTCGAATCGCTGGGCGCGACGCCGGAGCGGGCGGGCAGCGGCCTGGAGGCGCTGGGCATGATCGCCCACCGGCATGAACAGGGCCGGGACTACGCCGTGGTCATCGTCGACTGGAAAATGCCCGGCATGGACGGCGTGGAGACGGTGCGGCGCATCCGCGCGGAGGTGGACAAGCGCATACCGATCCTGCTGGTGTCCGCCTACGACTGGTCGGAGGTCGAGGACGCGGCCCGGGCCGCGGGGGCGGACGGCTTCATCAGCAAGCCGCTGTTTCGATCCACCCTCTACGACAAGATCAACGAGCTGCTGGGCAAGGAGTCCCGTTCCGCCGAGCCGGAGGACGACTATTCCGACCTGGCGGGCCTACGCATACTGGTGGCAGAGGACAACCCGGTCAACTGGGAGATCATCTCCGCCATGCTGGACATGTTCGGCATCGAGACCGAGCGGGCCGAGAACGGCAGGATCTGCGTGGACATGATGAAGAAGGCACCAGAGGGCCGCTACGCGCTGATCTTCATGGACGTGCAGATGCCGGAGATGAACGGCCTGGACGCCACCCGGGCCATACGTGCCCTGGACAACGAATGGGCCCGGTCCATCCCCATCGTCGCCATGACGGCGGACGCCTTCTCGGAGAACGTCACCGCCTGCCTGGAGGCGGGCATGGACGGCCACATCGCCAAGCCCGTGGACCTGAAGCTGGTGATCCGGGAGATCCGGCGAGTGAAGGGCGGAAGGGCGTAGACAGATGCGAAAGCGCTCCCCCTGTCGACGAAGCGTCGACAGGGGGAGCGCTTTATTCGGGAAATATGGATTTGTCGCGCTGACGCGCAGGGATTAGAGAATAGGGATTAGGGATTAGGTGAAGCCGCGCACCGAGGTATCACGAGGAATAGAGCGACCGTTCCCGCGACAGAACAGAGGATTATTCATGTTTTAAGGGATGGTGTTTGTTTCTACCATGCGCCAGCCACTATTTCTAATCCCTAATCCCTAATCCCTAATCCCTCTCCCCGACAAATCAGAATTTATCAAAACCAACCACACACAATCGACCGTTCACAACAATCAAGGCTTCGCGTCCACGGGCTGCGGGGCCAGGCAGAAGGTGAGAAGACAATGCTGAAGTATACGGCCAAGCGCCTGGTCTACAGCGTTTTTATACTGTTCTTCGTGATGTTCATCATCTACGTGCTGATGTACAACATGCCCTCGGGCTTTGTGGAAACCAAGGCGCGGGAGCTGGCCTCCCGGCCGGGCGCGACCAAGAGCTATGCCGAGTGGCTGGAGGACCTGAACGCCCAGTACGGCATGGACAAGGGCGTGGTCAGGGGCTACCTGATCTGGCTCGGCAACGCCGTGCGGGGCAATTGGGGCGACAGCTGGGTGTGGAACGTACCCGTCACCGTGGAATTCCACAACACGGTGTGGTACAGCTTTGCGCTGGGCCTCGTCTCGTTCATACTTGAAATACTGATCGCCATACCGCTGGGCATCACGGCGGCCCGCAAGCAGTACAGCTTTACCGATTACTTTACCACGGTGGTCGCCATGGTGTGCATCTCGATGCCCACCTTCTTCGTGGCGACGGTACTGAAATACATTTTCTCCGTCAAGCTCGGCTGGTTCGACCTGTCGGGCATGCAGGGGCGCAACTACATGGCCCTGTCTGATTTCGGAAAATTCCTGGATGTGGCGAAGCACTTCGTGTTGCCGCTGATCACGCTGGTGATCATCTCCATCGGCGGCCTGATGCGCTACACCCGTACCAATATGCTGGAGGTGCTCTCTGCCGACTACATCCGCACCGCCCGGGCCAAGGGCGTGCCGGAGCGCACGGTCATCAACCGCCACGCCTTCCGCAACACCTTCATCCCGCTGGTGACCATGCTGGGCGGCACGCTGCCGGGCCTGTTCTCCGGCGCGCTGATCACCGAGACGCTGTTCTCCATCCGGGGCATCGGCTTCGCCTCCTACACGTCGATGACCCAGGCAGACATCCCCTTTATCATGTTCTACCTGGCCTTCATATCGATACTGACGCTGCTGGGCAACCTGATTTCCGACCTGCTGTATGCCGCCGCGGACCCCCGCGTGCGGCTGAGCTGAGGAGGTGGCGACATGAGCGACAATCGCTACAGCCTCAATGAGGTACTGAAGGCCCGCAAGGCCGCCAGCCAGGACAAGCAGGTCCAGAGCGACGAGGTCAAGCTGGACGACCTGTCCCGCGTAAAGGTGCTCTCCCCCGGACGGCAGGTGTTCAAGCGGTTCATTCGCAACCGCCTGGCTGTGTTCGGCTCGGTGACACTGATTTTAATGTTCCTGTTCTCCTTCGTGGGGCCGCTGTTCTACCCTTACGGGCAAAAGCAGATCTTCTATAAATATGAGCCCCGCAATGTCGATTACGGCATGGTCAAGGAGAACACCGCCTACAGCGGCTTCGACATCGACGGCGGCGCATCGGTGGAGCGCGCCGTCAACAACAAGATGAACTCCATCATCAAGAACATGCTCTCCGCCGGCGCCGACGTGGACTACATCCAGGGCGAGGAAAAGGCCTATCGCATCGAAAAGCTGGCCGACGACGTGTATCTGGCCTCTGCCGCCGACAGCCAGGAGGTCTGCTTCTACGGCAGCGGCGAGGCCGAGATCGGCACCTACAGCATGGTCGGCAAGAAGCTCGACTACATCCACGACCCGGTGGAGGGCCTGGAGGACGCCGTCAGGGCCGCCATCGCCAGCGACGCCAAGGGCGGCACCTTCGAGCTGAACGGCACGACCTACACCTACACCCGGGGCAAGGCCAAGTCCTACGCCATCACCGCATCCTTCGACGGCGTGCAGTACGTGGGCGAGCCCCTGGACGCGGGCTTCGAGGCCGCGCTGGATAGCGAGATCCACCTGGACGGCACCGGCTTTGCCTATAACGGCGAGGACTACGCCCTGGCGAAGGACGGCGGCGCCTGGCACGCCTACCGGCTTGTGGAGCCCCAGCGGGCGAAGGTGTACAGCCGCCTGACCAACAGCACCTACGAGTCCGGCGCATCGGTATCCCCGGCGCTGAACCTGGCCGCCCTGCTGGCCACCGCCACCGGCGGCAGCTTCGAGGCCGACGGCCAGAGCTGGACCCTGTCCAGGGAGGAGGGCGCCTGGCTGGTGCGCAACGCCGCGGGCGACGAGTTCATGGAGATGACCCCCTTCTCGGTGCGCCGCTATGACGGCGCCGACACCATGGAATACGGCCTGAAGAAGGCGCTGACGGAAAAGGCGCTGGAGATGGCCGCCAGCAACGCCAAAACCGGAACCCTGATGTACGAGCTGCCCATGCAGACCGAGACCGGCGAATATGTGACGGACGAGGCGGGCAACGTCTCCACCCAGCAGACCGAACTGACCCTCAACCGCAGCCAGACCGGCGAGTACGTGGTGAAGTGCCAGCAGATCATCTACGTCATCAACATGTTCGACGCCCCTTCCGCCGAACACATCCTTGGCACCGACGGCGACGGCTTCGACGTGTTCGCCCGCATCATGTACGGCGGCCGGGTGTCGCTGATGGTGGGCTTCGTGGTCGTGTTCCTGGAGACCTTCCTGGGCGTCATCATGGGCGGCCTGTCCGGCTACTACGGCGGCTGGGTGGACATGCTGATCATGCGCCTGGTGGACATCTTCTACTGCCTGCCCTACATGCCCATCATGATCATCATCGGCGCGCTGATGGACGCCATGCGCATGGACACCTACATCCGCCTGATCGTGATGATGGCGGCGCTGGGCATCATGGGCTGGGCCAGCGTGGCAAGGCTTGTGCGCGGCCAGATCCTGACCCTGCGCGAGCAGGAATTCATGGTGGCCACCGAGGCCACCGGCATCAAGGTGAAGGACCGCATCTTCCACCACCTGGTGCCCAACATCATGCCCCAGCTGATCGTGCAGGCCACGATGGGCATGGGCAGCGTCATACTGACCGAATCCACGCTGTCCTTCCTTGGCCTGGGCGTCAAGCACCCGCTGGCCACCTGGGGCACCATCATCAACTCCGTCTCGTCGGCCTCGGCCATGCAGCACTACGCCTTCATCTGGATTCCCGTGGGCCTGCTGATCTGCCTGACGGTCATCGCGTTCAACTTCGTGGGCGACGGCCTGCGGGACGCCTATGACCCGAAGGCCAAGCGATAGGAGGTGCCGAACATGTCAAGCGAAAATAAAAAGAGCGCCTATATCTCAGGCAGCGAATCCCGGCGCATCACCCGCTTCAACCGCCGGGTGACCAAAAAGCTGGAAAAGGCCCGGGCGGACGCGGCGAGGGACGAATCGCTGTACACCACGCGGATGAAGGACCCGAAAAACGTGGTGGAATTTGACAACGTGTGCACCTACTTCTTCTCCGACGTGGGCGTGGTCAGGGCCGTGGACGGCGTCAGCTACGAGGTGCCCGTGGGCAAGACCGTGGGCATCGTGGGCGAATCCGGCTGCGGCAAGTCGGTCACCAGCCTGTCGCTGATGCAGCTGCTGCAGCGGCCCTCGGGCCAGACCGTGGGCGGCGAGATCCGCTTCAACCTGGGCCAAGGCGACGGCAGGGCCTACAACATCGTCAACACCCCCAATTCCATCATGGAGAAGATCCGCGGCAACCGCATCTCCATGATCTTCCAGGAGCCCATGACCGCCCTGAACCCGGTGTTCCGCATCGGCCAGCAGGTAGACGAGGTCACCGAGCTCCACTTCCCGGAGATGAGCAAGGAAGAGGTCAAGGCCCGGACGCTCGAAATGCTGGAGCTGGTGGGCATCGCCAACAAGGAGGGCGTGTACAACATGTACCCCCACGAGCTCTCCGGCGGCATGCGCCAGAGGGTGTGCATCGCCATCGCCCTGGCCTGCCGGCCCGCGCTGATCATCGCCGACGAGCCCACCACCGCCCTGGACGTGACCATACAGGCCCAGATCCTGGACCTGCTGGGCAGCCTGAAGGACAAGCTGAACTCCTCGATCATGCTGATCACCCACGACCTGGGCGTGGTGGCCGGCATGGCGGACTACGTGGTGGTCATGTACGCCGGGCGCGTGGTGGAAAAGGGCACCACCGAGGACATCTTCCACCACCCCGCCCACCCCTACACCATCGGCCTGATGCGCTCGAAGCCCGTGGTGGGCAAGAAGGTGGACGCGCTGTACAACATCCCCGGCAGCGTGCCGAACCCGGTGGAGATGCCCAATTACTGCTACTTCCGGGATCGCTGCGAGATGCGCTGCGAGGCGTGCGCCGGCAAGTATCCCCCGGAGATCCGCATCAGCGACACCCACGTGGTGAGCTGCTATCGCTTCATGGACAAAGGCGAGGTCCTGGGCTATCCGAAATCTGTGGACGTGGAGGTGCTTTGATATGACTGAGACAAACGTGAATCGGACCGCGGCGGGCAGCGACTGCCTGCTGGAGGTGAACAACCTGGTCAAGTGGTTCCCCATCAAGTCCAGCGTGTTCAAACGCACCGTCGGCAATGTCAAAGCCGTGGACGGCGTCAGCTTTAAAATCAAACGGGGCCAGACCATGGGCCTGGTGGGCGAATCCGGCTGCGGCAAGTCCACCTGCGGAAGGACGATACTGCGCCTGCAGGAAAAGACCTCCGGCCAGGTGCTGCTGGGCGGCCAGGACATCTTCGCCCTAGACAAGGCTGAGCTGCGCAAGCTGCGCCCCCGGATGCAGATCGTGTTCCAGGACCCCTATTCCAGCCTGTCCCCCCGGCTGCCCGTGGGCGAGATCATCGGCGAGGCGGTGCGGGAACACAACATCGTCGATCCCTCGGAGTTCGACGACTACATCACCCGGGTAATGGAGGTCTGCGGCCTGCCGGAATACTACAAGGACCGCTACCCCCACGAGTTCTCCGGCGGCCAGCGCCAGCGCATCTGCATCGCCCGGGCCCTGGCCCTGTCCCCCGAGTTCATCGTGTGCGACGAGCCGGTCTCGGCGCTGGACGTGTCGATCCAAGCCCAGATCATCAACCTGCTGAAGAAGCTGCAGGCCGACTTCGGGCTGACCTACCTGTTCATCAGCCACGACCTTTCCGTGGTGGAGCACATCTCCGACGCGGTGGGCGTGATGTACCTGGGCAACATGGTGGAGTACGCGCCGACGGAAAAGATCTACAGCAATCCCCTGAACCCCTACACCCAGGCGCTGTTCTCGGCCATACCGATACCGGACCCGGACGCCCGCATCAACCGGATCATCCTCAAGGGCAGCATCCCAAGCCCCGCCAACCCGCCCAGCGGCTGCAAGTTCCACACCCGCTGCGCCCACTGCATGGAGGTGTGCAAGTACGCCGTGCCCGAGTGGCTGGAGGTGGAGCCGGAGCACTTTTGCGCCTGCCACCTGTACGACACCCCCGAGGCCAAGGCAAAGGCGGAAGAGTCGATGGAGCGGATGAAGCGGGAAAACGTGGCCGTGGGCGGCCAGGAAGTCATGTAGCCCATGGCGCGGCGCAATCGACCCCGCCTGCCGGAGGGCGACGACGGCAGGACCATCGTGGACATGAACGTGGAGGGCATGCCCTGGTATTCCCGCCAAAGGGAAAAGCCCAGCCCCCCGCAGGGCGACTGGGAGCTGACCGACGAACAGAAGCGCGCCTACAAATGGGCCGCCGTCAAGGCGGCCCTGGCCGTGGCGCTGATCTTCGGCGCGGTCTTCGCGGCGTTCATCGCGTTCTGCGACTTCGTGTGGTTCCGATAGTTTCTATATGGACAGGGCCGGTAAATCCTTCGATTTACCGGCCCTGCCCATTCGTTGTGTATTATACCCTGTACACCGTCTCCGCCAGCTTTGGGAAACGCTTTTCCAGCCTGGGAACCAGCAGCATGGCCAGGCACGCGCTGCCAAGGCCGATCAGGGCGCCGCCCAGCACGTCCGTGGGATAGTGGATGCCCACATACAGCCGGGAAAACGCGATCAGTATGGCCAGGATCAGCGCCGGCACGCCGAACTTCTTCGGCGCCTTCCTGAACAGCACCCAGGCGCAGGCCAGCGAATTGGTGGTGTGCCCCGAGGGGAAGGACCAATCCTTCGCAAGGGGCACGATGCAGTTCAAGCCCTGTACCATCTCATAGGGCCGTATCCGAGCCGCCCAGTTCTTAATGATCAGGTTGGTGACGATCAGACCGAACACCATCGACGCCGCGCACATCACGCCCAGCTTGCGGGTCCTGCGCGCGATCAGCAGCGCCAGCGTGATCAAAATCCAGATCAGGCCCTTGTCGCCCAGCATCGTGATGGCCTTCATGATCGGGTCCAGGAAGCCCGAACGCAGGTTGTTCTGGATCCACAGCAGTATCGAGCCCTCGAAATCAATTAACCCTTGCGATTGAAATACCGCTTCCAATGTCATCTCTCCTTTATACAGGCGCCAAGCGCCCCGTCCGTTTCATTGCTGCTTTATTGTAACACAATATAACGGCAAACACAACTTCATTCCTGTGAATTTGCGTAAAAGGCGGGAATATGATAGAATAAACGCATAGGAAGGAGGCTTCCCCCATGCAACGCCTGAATCGCGGCATGCTGCGCCGCTACGATATTCCCGAGCACGCGCCCGGCGAGGTGCGCGCCGTGCAATTTGGCCTGGGCGAGGCCCTGCTGGGCGTGGCGGACCGGCTGCTGGACGCCGCCTGCCCGGGCCTCGGCATCGCCTGCGTGCCCCCGGCGGGGCCCTGGACGGGCGAGGGCGCGGACCCGGCGGCGCTGCTCAGGGAGCAGGATGGCCTCTATACGCTGCTGGTGCGGGGCTACCGGGGCGAGGTGCCGGTGAAGCAGGAGGTCGTGGTCCAGTCCATACTATGTGTGACGGAGGGCGCGGATGCCCTGGCCGAGCTGGCCCGCAACCCAGAGCTGGCCCTGGGACTGCTGGACGCAGAAGGCCCGGACAGCCAAGCCGTTATCGAAAGCGCCGCAGGGCTGCTGGCAGCGCGCTATAAGACGGGGCTGGGCGGGCTGTGGATGCTCTGCCTCGGCGAGGCCGTCGGCTGCGCCGGTCAGGTCCGGGACGCCGTCGCGGCGCTGAACCCCGACCCGGGCTTCGCCGAGTGGCTTCGCGACGCCTGCGCCTTCTGCCCTGCCCTGGCCGACGGACTGGCCTTCCGGGCCGACGCGAAGTCCGCCGCCCGCCAATGCGCCGAGATGAACTACGCCGACGGCATGCTGCACCTGGCCGAGCCCTTCGCGGCGCTGACGATACAGGCCCCGGCAGGGCTGCGGGACCTGCTGCCGGTGGGCGACGGCATCCGGATCGTGGACGACCTTTCGCCGGTGCTGGCGCAGAAGCGCCGCGCCTTCGACGCCGGGCTGTTCGCCATGGCCGCGCCGGGCTGGCTGCTGGGCTGCAACACCCTCGCGGACTGCATGAAGCACGCGCGCCTGCGGGCCTTCGTGGGCCGCGTCTACGCCGAGGAGCTTCTGCCCGCCGATCCCGACGCCCGCGCCGCCCTCGCCCCCCAGGTGATCCAGGCCTTCGAGCGCTTCGAAAACCCGCTGAACGACAACGCCCTGCTGCCCACGGTCCGCCCGTTGCTGGCGCGATTCCGCCGCGCCGTGCTGCCGATCCTTCGCGCCTGGGCGTCGGAGAACTACGAGCCGCCCCGGCTGCTGAGCTTCGCCCTGGCCGCCACCGTCATGCTGTACGCCGGGGCGCGGCCCAACGCCCAGGGGCGCTACGAGGTCTATCGGGGCACCCAGGTCCACGCCCTGGAGGACGACCCCGAGGCACTAGCGGTATTCGCCACGCTGTCCCACGACATGCCCCCCGAGGCCCTGGCCTACGCCGTACTGGCCGACCGGGAGCTGTGGCACGGCGAGGACCTGCGCGAAATCGACGGCCTGGAGGCCCGGGTGGCCCTGGACATCGCCAATCTGCAGCGCAAGCCGGATTATCTGCCGGAGTGAGGACATGAACAAGACATTTCGCATCGTCGCCTTTTCCGTCATCGCCGTTCTGGCCCTGGCCGCCTGCGCCCTGGGCCTCAACCGCATCGTATACGGACGCTCGCTGAAGGCGACACTATACGAATATAGGCTGCGCCGCCAGTTCGCCACCGACCGCACCGCCGAGGCAGAAGTCGAACGCCTGGAGGCGCGGCGTGCCGGGCCCGAGCCGGTCGCCGCCCTGCCCGACGGCCTTGGCGTTCCCGCGGAGGAAGCCGACCGCGACGGCATGCAGGTATTCACGCTGAACGGCGGCGGGGACGGCCCCCTGGTGCTGTACCTGCACGGCGGCGCCTACGTCAACAGCTTCAACGCCCACCAGTGGCGCTTCATGGATCGGCTGGCCCGCCAAACCGGCTGCACCGTGGTCGCCCCTGCCTACCACCTGGCGCCCTGGGCCGACTACGCCCGGGCCTATGACGACCTGACGACGCTGTACCGGGCGCTGGCGGCGGAAAACCCCGGCCGGCGCACGATCCTGATGGGCGATTCCGCCGGGGGCGGGCTGGCCCTGGGACTTGCGGAGGCCCTCGCCGGCGCGGGCGACGCCCTGCCCGAGCGCATGATCCTGTTCTCCCCCTGGGTGGACGTGTCCATGGACAACCCGGACATCTCCGGCTACCTGGCCGTGGAGCCGATGCTCCACTTCGAGCTGGTGAAGGTCCACGGCCGATACTGGGCCGGGTCTGCCGACACCCACCACTGGCAGGTCAGCCCCCTGTTCGGCGACATGGCGGGCCTGCCCCCGATGACCGTCTACTGCGGCACCCGGGAACTGCTGTATCCCGACATACGCCTGGCGCACGAAAAGCTGACTGACGCCGGCGTGGACGCGACGCTGCGCGTGGGAACCGGCCTGAACCACGACTGGCCCCTGATGCCCATCCCGGAGGCAGATGAGGCGTTTGACGAGGTCGCGGGACTTCTGATTGATCAATAACTCATTAAAATCAACCCAACAGGAGAATCCTGCCATGCCAAAATCCGATCGCCGTTCCCTCCCCTCGCCCCGATACGCGGCGGCGGGGGACTTTATGCGGGTGTTCTGCGCGTTCATGATCGGCTGGTACCACATCTGGCAGCAGTCGTGGCTGACGCCGACACTGCGCCTGGGCGGCTTCACGCTGGATTTTTACCCCTGGGTGCGGGCGGGCTATATGTTCGTGGACCTGATGCTGCTGCTCAGCGGCTTTTTGCTGTACCTGCCCTGGGCGTGCGGCAGGCCCCACGGGACCGGGGACTACCTGCGCCGCCGGGCGGCGCGCATACTGCCGGGCTACTGGCTGGCCCTGGCGGTGATGCTGGCCTTCGCGGTCACCGCGCCGGACTTCGACCGGCCCGCGCTGCTGGCCAGGGACCTGGGGGCGCACCTCGCCTTCGTCCACAACCTGTTTCGCTTCAGCTACACCCAGACCCGGCTGAACGCGGTGCTCTGGACCCTGGCGGTGGAGGTGCAGTTCTCCCTGCTGCTGCCGGCGCTGGCACCCCTGTTCAGCCGCCGCCCGCTGCTGTGCTGGGCTGCGATGACCGGCATTGCGCTGAGCTTCCGGCTGCTGTGGACCGCCCCGATGTCCGACACCACGATGTTCGTCAACCGCCTGCCCAACATGCTGGACCTGTACGCCAATGGCATGCTGGCGGCCCACCTGTACGCCAGATTGGCCCGCCGGAAGGACCATCGCGCCCTGATCGCCGCGCTGGGCACGCTGCTGTGCGCGCTGGGGGCCTGGGGGGTGCTGCACATCGTCAGGGCGCAGGCCACCGCCTACGGCGATTACGCGTCGCTTCGCCTGGGCCAGCTCACCCGACGCTGGCCGCTGGGCGCCTGCGGGGCGGCCTTCCTGCTTGGGGGCAGCCTCGGCTTCGCGCCCCTGCGCCGGGCGCTGTCCAACCGGGTGCTGCGCTTCCTGGGCGGCGCCAGCTACAGCTTCTACATCTGGCACCAGTGGCTGGCCGTGCGGCTGAAGCAATGGCGCATTCCCCCCTACCGCGCCACCACCGAGCCCAACCAGGCCTGGGAAATGCCCTGGCAGCTGCACTATACGCTGCTGTGCTTCGCCGCGGCGCTGCTGCTGGCGGTGCTGATCCACCAATTCGTCGAAAAGCCCGCCGCACGGCGGATGTCGAGGCTCTGGAAAAAGGAGGAATGACCATGTGCGGCAGATACTGGATCGACGACGGGCGGGATAGCGTCGAGCTTGGGGAAATCATCGAGCAGGTCAACCGCCGTCCCGCCGCGGGGCCCATCAAGACCTCGGGCGAAATCTTTCCCACGGACGTGGTGCCGGTGGTCGCCAGCAGCAAGCGCCTGCGCCCGGAGGCCTTCGCCATGGAATGGGGCTACGGGCTGGGGGACGGCAGACGGGTCATCAACGCCCGCAGCGAGACCGCCGCCGACCGGCCCCTGTTCCGGGACGGCATGCGCCAGCGCCGCTGCGCGGTGCCGGCGAGCCGCTACTTCGAGTGGGAGCGCGCCGGCGGCAAGCGGACGAAATACGCCATCCGGCCGGAGGTCGGCGGGCTGTTTTACTTTGCGGGACTCTACCGCATGCTTTCCGGCAGGCCGCAGTTCGTCATACTGACCCGCGAACCCGCCCAAAGCATCGCCTTCATCCACGACCGCATGCCGGTGATCCTGCCCGCCGGGCTGGTGGCGGACTGGACGAATCCCCAATACGACGCCGGGGAGCTCCTGCGCCACGCCGTGCTGGCCGTCACCCATGAAAAGGCACAGGCGGACGGGCAGTTGGAGATGGTGTTCCCTGAATGACAACCGCCCGCCGGCAAATAAGCC
>JAZOUD010000155.1:0-18041 GCA_045658005.1 Clostridia bacterium
TTCCCTGTGTTTAAGCCTCCTTCCGCAAACACAGAGACCCGCCCCTATGTGTTCCGGCAGCTTCTAAAAGGCGGCCCCCGCCCGCTAAGGGCGAGGGCGCTTCGCGGTCACGTCGGTCATTCGCCGTAACGCACGATAATAAAGCGATACTGATACCTGGCCTTGCCCTTGGCCAGGGTATAGGTGATGAAGGCTTCCTTGTCCTTGGGAACCGTAAACTTGGTGTTGTTGGCGACCTTCAGGGTCGTCTTCCTGGACTTGCTGTCCCAGGTATCCTGGGTATAGGCCTTGATCTTCGCGATCTTCCAGCCCGTCCCGGGCTTCAGATTGATCGTGAAGCTGACCTCCTCGCCCTCAAGGACCTCAAGGACGCAGCGTCTCCTCTGCTCTCCCGTCAGCTTGACCTTGCTGCCGTTGACGGTCAGGCTCCTGACGGCCTTGGGGTACGCCTCCACGGTGTACCTCCCCTTGATCCTGTAGCTCTTGCCAGCCAGCTTGTACTTGACCGTGATCGTCGCCTTGCCGGCTTTGCGGGGGGTCAGCTCAAGGCCTTCCTCATTGGTGACCTTCAGCACGCTGGGGTTGCTGGATCTGACGAAGACGACCTTCTCCTTCCAACTCCAGTTCCTGATATTCATATCGTAGCTGCCGGTTCCCGTGTACAGCGTCTCGACGATGATGGTACGCGCGCCGGCGGCGATGGCGGGCACTGCGGTGACGACCAGCGACAGCAGCATTGCCAGCGACAGGATTCTCAGAATGATTTTCTTCATTGCGCAAATCTCCTATTAAACTTAATTTCCTTTTAATTATAATCGCATTCAGAATTCGTGTCAAGCATAACACACAGAGGCGATCATTTATTTGACAGAACACAGAGAACCGTCCCCGTGTGTTTCTTGTTTGGGAAATATTTAGGGTAAGCCCTATTGACAAGAGCCACGCATCCCCTTAAAATAGGCATACTATGACTGTTATGGAAGAATACTGGATCTGGCTGTCCAGCGTGGAGGGCATCGGGGCGAAGCGGTTTTATAAGCTGCTTTCGCTGTACGAGGACGCCCGAAACGTCTGGGACGCCCTGGGCGGCCCGCTGGTGCCGCCGGACATTCCCGCGGCGGTGGGCAAGGCGGCCTTCGGGAAGCTGCGCGCCGCGCGCAACGAGGATTACTTCCTGCGGCTGTTCGACCGGCTGGAGGAGGGCGGCATCCGCGCCGTCACCCGGCTGTCGGACGACTATCCCCCGGCGCTGACGGGCATCTACGACCCGCCGCCCACGCTGTACGTGCGGGGCGACGGCGCCCTGAGCGCCGAGCGCATGATCGCCGTGGTGGGCTCCCGCAAGTGCACCCGGGACGGCCAGCGGGCCGCCCGGGAATTTGCCATGGGCCTGGCCCAGAACGGCGTCACCGTGGTCAGCGGCATGGCCCGGGGCATCGACTCCTGGGCCCACCGGGGCGCGCTGGACGGCCACGGGCCCACCGTCGCCGTGCTGGGCTGCGGCGTGGACGTGGTCTATCCCCCGGAGAACGGGGACCTGGCCAGAGAGATCCTGGACAGCGGCGGGGCCATCATTTCGGAATACGTGCCCGGCACGCCGCCCGTGCCCGGCAACTTCCCCGCCCGCAACCGCATCGTCAGCGGCCTGTGCGAAGGCACGCTGATCGTGGAAGGCGCGAAGGCCAGCGGCGCGATGATCACCGTGAACCTGACCCTGGACCAGGGCCGGGAGGTCTTCGCCGTGCCCGGAAGCATCTATTCGCCCCTCAGCGCCGGTCCGAACCAGCTGATACTGGACGGCGCCGTCCCGGTGCTCTCGCCCTGGGACATACTGGAGCACTGCCGCTGGGCCCGGCGCCCCGCCGGCGGCGCGGCCAAGCCCGCGCCAAAGCGCGACCTGGGACCGGAGGAGGAAGCCATCGTGGCGCCGCTGCACAACGAGGCGCTGTCCTTCGAGGATCTGGCCCAAATCACCGGCCTGTCCGCGGCAAAATTAAATTCCCACTTGACAATGCTGGAACTTAGGGGAATAATAGATAAGGCGCCCGGCGGACTCTACCGGGCATATACCTGATAACGGAGGAAGCTATGGCAAACAAGCTCGTCATCGTCGAATCACCGGCCAAGGCAAAGACGATCGGAAAGTTCCTTGGCCGCGGCTACAAGGTCGAGGCCTCCCAGGGCCACGTGCGCGACCTGCCCAAGAGCCAGATCGGCGTGGATGTGGACAATAACTTTGAACCCAAGTACATCACCATTCGCGGGCGCGGCGAGATCCTCAGCAAGATCCGCAAGGAAGCCAAGGCCGCCAGCAAGATCTACCTCGCGACCGACCCGGACCGCGAGGGCGAGGCCATCTCCTGGCACCTGGCCAACGTGCTGGGCATCGACGAGGATTCCCCCTGCCGCATCGAATTCCACGAGGTCACCAGCAAGGCCGTGAAGGCCGCGGTAAAGAACCCCCGGAAGATCGACATGGACCTGGTCAACGCCCAGCAGGCCCGGCGCGTGCTGGACCGGCTGGTGGGCTACAAGATCAGCCCGATCCTCTGGCAGAAGATCAAGAAGGGCCTGAGCGCCGGCCGCGTGCAGTCGGTGGCCACCAAGATCATCTGCGACCGCGAGAGTGAGATCGAGGCCTTCATCCCCGAGGAATACTGGACGCTGGAGACCACCTTTGAAATCGGCAAGGCGAAGGTCACCGCCCGCTACACCGGCGAGGGCGACGAAAAGGCCGAGCTGAAGACCCGGGCCGACGCCGATGAAGTCATCGCGCGCTGCGAGGGCGCGGCCTTCAGCGTAGCCGCCATCAGGAAGGGCGAGCGCCGCCGCCTGCCCGCGCCGCCGTTTACCACCTCGAATTTGCAGCAGGAGGCCTCCCGCAAGCTGGGCTTTACCACCCAGAAGACCATGCAGATCGCCCAGCAGCTCTACGAGGGCGTGGATCTGGCCGGCGAGGGCTCCCAGGGCCTGGTGACCTACATCCGCACCGACTCCACCCGCATCGCCGACGAGGCCGTGGAGGCCGTGCGCGCGCTGATCTTGGGCACCTGGGGCGCGGACTACCTGCCCGAGAAGCCCAACGTCTACAAGACCCGCAAGAGCGCCCAGGACGCCCACGAGGCCATCCGCCCCACCGTGGTGGACCGCCGCCCCGAGGCCATCAAGGCCAGCCTGTCCCGGGACCAGTTCCGGCTGTACAAGCTGATCTACGACCGCTTCGTCTCCAGCCAGATGACCCCGGCGCTGTACGACACGCTGGCCGTGGACATCGACGCCGCCAGCGGCCCCCGCTTCCACTTCAACGGCCAGAAGCTGCGCTTCACCGGCTTCACCGCCGTCTACGTGGAGAGCGTGGACGACCCCCAGGAGGAGGCCGTGAACGGCAACCTTCCGGAGCTGACCGAGGGCATGGCCGCCGTGGCGGGTGATATGGACGCCGAGCAGCACTTCACCCAGCCGCCGCCAAGGTACACCGAGGCCAGTCTGGTGCGCACGCTGGAGGAAAAGGGCATCGGCCGCCCCTCCACCTACAGCCCCACCATATCCACGATCACCGGCCGAAGGGGCTACATCGCCAAGGAGAACAAGCGCCTGATCCCCACCGAGCTGGGCAAGATCGTCAACGACCTGATGTGCAACAACTTCCCGGACATCGTGGACGTGACCTTCACCGCCAGCATGGAGGACCAGCTGGACGACGTGGAGGCGGGCAAGGCCGACTGGCGGGGCATCGTGTCCGAGTTCTACGGCCCCTTCGAGAAAGACCTGGAGAAGGCCGAGGCGAGCATCGAGAAGATCAGCATCGAGGACCAGGTGTCCGACGTGCCCTGCGAAAAGTGCGGCGCGATGATGGTCTACAAGATGAGCCGCTACGGCCGCTTCCTGGCCTGCCCCAACTTCCCCGCCTGCCGGCACACCCAGGCCCTGCCCAACAACATCGGCGTGCCCTGCCCCAAGTGCGGCGGCGAGCTGCTGGAGCGCATCAGCCGCAAGGGCCGCAAGTTCTACGGCTGCGAAAAGTACCCCGAGTGCGACTTCGTCTCCTGGGACCGCCCCGTGAAGGAAAAGTGCCCCGTCTGCGGCAGCTACATGGTACTGAAGCGCGGCGGCAAGGACACGCTGTACCATGTCTGCGCGAACGAGACGTGCAGGCACAAGGTGAAGGTGGAAGCGCAGGAGGAGAATTAGGACATCGAGCGCCCGGAAAAATGTCCAGTGGACATTTTTCAGTGGTTCGAGCGCCCGGAAAGCTCTCCAGTGGAGAGTTTTCAGCGAGAACGGGTCGGCAGACCCCCGTCGATGGGGCCGGCAGGCCCAGGGAATGAGGAATGAGGAATTGTCGTTCCCTAAAGGACTCGCTTCGCTTCGAAAATCCTTGCGGATTTCGTTGATTCAAGATAAGCGATTCGTCGGGTAAGATTCTGATTTGTCGGGAAGAGGGCGACAATCCCAAAAGCCTTCCCCTTCAGGGGCAATGTCATCAACTTAAGGAAAAAATACCTGCCGTCGCGCCCAAAAGGCTTCCCCTTGAGGGGAAGCTGTCTGCGAAGTAGACTGAAGAGGTGTCCCCGTTACACCTCGTTCGTCTATTCCGATAGACGATCTTATCCCCGCGTGGACACCTCTTCCGACCCGCCGCAAGCGGCGGCCCACCTTCCCCTCAAGGGGAAGGCTTTTGGAGGCCGCACCGCTTAAGTTGATGACATTGCCTCCAAGGGGAAGGCTTTTGGAGACCGCACAGCTTAAGTTGATGACATTGCCTTCAGGGGAAGGCTTTGGGCTCCCCGCCCATTCCTCATTCCTCATTCCTCATTAAAAAAACCGACCTACAGGAGAACGCATGAACGAATCAAATTCCGTGGCCGTCGTCGGCGCGGGGCTGGCCGGCAGCGAGGCAGCCTGGCAGCTGGCGAAGCGGGGCATACCGGTCCGGCTGGTCGAGATGAAGCCGGTGAAGTACTCCCCCGCCCACAAGTCCCCCGGCTTTGCCGAGCTGGTCTGCTCCAACTCGCTGAAGGCCGAGCACCTGTCCAACGCCTCGGGCCTCTTGAAGGCCGAGCTGCGGGCCATGGACAGCCTGATCCTGCGCTGCGCCGAGGCGAGCCGCGTGCCCGCCGGCGGGGCGCTGGCCGTGGACCGGGACGAATTTTCCGGCAGGGTCACCGCGGCGCTGGAGGAGCATCCGCTGGTGACCGTCGAGCGCGGGCTGGTCTCGGAGCTTCCCGACGCCCCCGCCATCGTCGCCACCGGGCCGCTGACCGACCCGGCGCTGACCGACGCCATCGCCCGGCGCACCGGCGTGGGCGCGCTGAACTTCTTCGACGCCGCCGCCCCCATCGTCACCGCCGACTCGCTGGACATGACCAAGGTGTTCCGGGCCTCCCGCTACGGCCGGGGCTCCGACGACTACCTGAACTGCCCGATGACCGAGGACGAGTACAACGCCTTTTACGACGCCCTGGTGGGCGCGGAGCTGGCCGAGCTGCACGACTTCGAGAAAAAGCTGGTGTTCGAGGGCTGCCTGGCCGTGGAGATCCTGGCCGCCAGGGGCCGCCAGACGCTGGCCTTCGGGCCGCTGAAGCCAGTGGGACTGACCGACCCCCGCACGGGAAAAGAGCCCTACGCGGTGGTCCAGCTGCGCCAGGAGAACGTCCAGGGCACGCTGTACAACCTGGTGGGCTTCCAGACCCGGCTGAAGTGGGGCGAGCAGAAGCGGGTGTTCGGCATGATCCCGGGCCTCGAGCACGCGGAATTCGCCCGCTACGGCGTGATGCACCGCAACACCTACCTGAACGGCCCGGCGGTGCTGGGGCGCAACTACGCCCTGAAGGGCGAGCCGCTTCTGCGCTTCGCGGGCCAGCTGACCGGCGTGGAGGGCTACATGGAGTCCACCGCCAGCGGGCTGGTGGCGGCGGTGTCGCTGGCCAGGGCCATGGCCGGGCAGGAGGAGCCGGACTTCACCGGCAGGACCGTCCTGGGCGCGCTGGAGCGCCACGTGCGCACCCCCAGCGCCAGCTTCCAGCCGATGAACGCCAACTTCGGCATACTGGACGCCCTGCCCTTCAGGGTGAAGGGCAAGAAGAACCGCTACGAAAAGCTGAGCGCCGTCGCCATCGACGCGCTGAACGAGGTGATCAAAGCATATGAGCTATGAAGTGAAAAGCCCCTTCCGCGGCACCACCATCTGCGCCGTGAAGAGGGACGGCGTGATCGCCGTGGCCGGCGACGGCCAGGTCACGATGGGCGAGCACACCATCATGAAGGCCACCGCGAAGAAGGTGCGCCGCATCTTTGGCGACAAGGTGGTCACCGGCTTCGCCGGCAGCGTGGCCGACGCCTTCGCCCTGTCCGAGAAGTTCGAGGACAAGCTGACCCAGTACGCCGGCAACCTGCCCCGGGCGGCGGTGGAGCTGGCCCAGGACTGGCGGATGGACCGGGCCATGCGCAAGCTGGAGGCCATGCTGCTGTGCGCCGACAAGGAGAACCTGATGCTGATATCCGGCACCGGCGAGGTCATCGAGCCGGACGACGGCGTGCTGGCCATCGGCTCCGGCGGCAACTACGCCCTGGCCGCCGCCCGCGCCCTGATCGCCAACACCGACCTGCCCGCCCCGGAGATCGCCCGGAAGGCGCTGGAGATCGCCAGCGAGATCTGCGTATACACGAACGGGAATATCATCGTGGAGACGGTATAATTTGCCTGCTTTTGATCGCCCCCAAAAGGCTTCCCCTTGAGGGGAAGCTGTCACGCGCAGCGTGACTGAAGAGGTGTCCCCCACGCCCCACATCAGTATAACATTCACTGACAGGAGCTGTCCCCATGAACCGGACCCACAACCCAACCCTGAAGCCCTATGCCCAGAAGCTGCGGCGGGATATGACCAAAGAGGAGCGGCATCTCTGGTACGACTTCCTGAACCGGTTGTCCGTGCGCTTCAACCGTCAAAAGGTGATTGGGCCCTACATCGTGGACTTCTATTGTGCCAGTGCGAAATTGGTCGTGGAGCTGGACGGTTCACAGCACTACGAGGTTGCTGGCATCGCCGCTGACGCGCAGCGCGACGCCTTTCTGGCTGAACAGGGTTTACAGGTGCTGCGGTACACCAATGTTGATATGCACAGGAACTTTAGCGGAGTATGCGAGGACATCCTGAAGCATCTGTAGCAGGTATCGCCCCACTCCGCTCCCAAAAGGCTTCCCCTCCAAGGGCAACGCCGTCACCTTAAGGAAAAACACCTGCTATCGCCTCCAAAAGGCTTCCCCTTGAGGGGAAGCTGTCTGCGAAGCAGACTGAAGAGGTGTCACCATTACGCCTCGTTCGTCTATTCCGATAAACGAACTTATCGCATCGGGGACACCTCTTCCGAGCCGCTTCGCGGCCCACCTTCCCCTCAAGGGGAAGGCTTTTGGGGACCGCGCCGCTTATGTTTATCACCTCTCCCACCAAGGGGGAAGGCTGGAAAGCGCGTCTTCAGTTGACGCCATCCTCCTCGAGTATAACGTGGCAGCGCTGTCGGATCAGGTATTCCCGTTACGCCACACATATCAGGAGGCGCGACATGATCGATATTACCGCCCTGAGCGAGGTTTATCGCGCCTGCAGGCTGTCCGACGCTGACGTGGACGCGGTGCTGGCGCTGTGCGAGGGCAACGGTCAATTCTACCGCTACTGCGCGGCGGAGCCCACGCGCGGGCAGGTTCTCAGCGACATGCACATCACGCCGCCGGGAATCGACGAAGCCCACAAATACTACGTCGGCTTCTACCGGGACTACGTCCTCGTGGCCGTGATGGACCTGATCGACGGCTATCCCGATCCCAAAATCGCCTACATCGGCTTCTTTATGATGGATATACGCTTCCAGGGCAGGCAGCTGGGAAGCGCGCTCATCCGGGAAGTCAAGGACTGTTTGAAGCGCGCCGGCTTCAGGGCCGTGCGGCTGGCCATCGACAAGGCCAACCCGCAGTCGAACCACTTCTGGAAAAAGAACGGCTTTGAGGTCATCCGCGAGGTCCCCCGGGACGAATGGACGGTCCTCGAAGCGGAGTGCATGCTGTAATCCATACCCTCGATCACGAAAGGAAATCGCCATGACAGAACTCACCCCCCGCGAGATCGTTCGCGAACTGGATCGCTTTATCATTGGCCAGGACGACGCCAAGCGCGCCGTGGCCGTGGCCCTGCGCAACCGCTATCGCCGTGCCCAGCTGCCGGAGGACATCCGGGAGGAGGTCACGCCGAAGAACATACTGATGATCGGCCCCACCGGCGTGGGCAAGACCGAGATCGCCCGCCGGCTGGCCAAGCTGGTAGACGCCCCCTTCGTGAAGGTGGAGGCCACCAAGTTCACCGAGGTGGGCTACGTGGGCCGCGACGTCGAAAGCATCATCCGCGACCTGGTGGAGGCCTCGATCCGCCTCGTCAAGGGCCAGCACGCCGAGCGGGTGCGCATCCGCGCCCAGGCCAACGTGGAGGACCGGCTGGTGGAGCTGCTGACCCAGACCGCCAGGCGCAAACCCGCCAACCCCATCGACATACTGCTGGGCAACAAGCCCCGCCAGCCGGAGCCCAGCCCCGAGGAGAAGAGCGCGCTGGCCGTGCGCCAGGGCGACGTCCGCGAGCGCCTGCGCAAGGGCGAGCTGGAGCACGAGCTGGTGGAGGTCGAGGTGGAGGAGCGCACGCCCCAGCCCGAGATTCCCGGCATGGACATGAACATGAACGACGTGCTGGGCAACATACTGCCCAAGAAGACCAAACTGCGCAGGGTGGAGGTCCGGGAGGCCCGGAAGATCCTCCAGGCCGAGGAGGAGCAGAACCTGATCGACATGGACCAGGTCTACACCGAGGCCATCGAGCGGGCCGAGCAGCACGGCATCGTGTTCCTGGACGAGATCGACAAGGTGGCGGGCAAGGGCGGCGGCCACAGCGGCCCCGACGTCAGCCGCGAGGGCGTGCAGCGGGACATACTGCCCATCGTCGAGGGCAGCACCGTGAACACCAAGTACGGCCCGGTGAAGACCGACCACGTGCTGTTCATCGCCGCCGGCGCGTTCCACGTGTCCAAGGTCAGCGACCTGATCCCCGAGCTGCAGGGCCGCTTCCCCGTGCGGGTGGACCTGAAGCCCCTGACCGTGGAGGACTACAAGCGCATACTCACCCAGCCCGAGAACGCCCTGATCCGCCAGTACCAGCTGCTGCTGGGGGTGGACGGCGTCAGCCTGGAATTCGGCGAGGACGCCCTTTCGCTGATCGCCGAATACGCCTGGCAGGCCAACGAATCCAGCGAGAACATCGGCGCGCGCCGCCTGCACACGCTGATGGAGCGCATACTCAGCGACATCGCCTTCAACGCCGGCGGCGGCGACGCCCCCGAGATCAGCGTCCAGGTCAACGCCGAATACGTCAAGGCCCAGCTCTCCGGCGATCTGCACCGGATGGATGTGAAGAAGTACATACTGTGATATATTCAGCTAAAAAGACACCCCGATTTCTCGGGGTGTCTTTTCAGCTGAACGCGTCCTTCAGCTTGTCGAAGAACGACTTCTTCTTCTCGTACTGGTTCCCGTTGGCGCTGGCGTCGAACTGGCGCAGCAGATCCTTCTGCTGGCTGGTCAGCTTCTTGGGAATCTCCACCATGGCAGTCACGTACAAATCGCCCTTGCCGCCGCCGCGCAGGTGGGTGACGCCCTCGCCCCGCAGCCGGAAAACCTGGCCGGGCTGGGTGCCCTCGGGGAAGCGGTACTTCACTGGCTTGCCCAGCGTGGGCACGTCCAATTCCGCGCCCAGGGCCGCCTGGGTGAAGGTCAGGGGCATCTCGATGTACAGGTCGTCCTCACGCCGCTTGAACAGCTTGTGGGGCCGCACGCTGATCACGATCTGCAAATCGCCGGGGGGCCCTCCGTGCTCGCCCAGGCCGCCCTGGCCGCGGATGGTCAGCACCTGGCCGTTGTCGATGCCGGCGGGCACCTTCACCGTGCGCCGCTTGCTGACGCGGACCTTGCCGCGCCCGTGGCACTTCGTACACGGCTCGGTGATGATCTTCCCCGCGCCGTGGCAGCGCGAGCAGGTGCGCACGTTCTGGATGCGCCCGAAGGGGGTGTTGGTGGTCACCCGCTCCTGGCCGGAGCCCTGGCAGGTGGGACAGGTGTCCACCTTGCTGCCCGGCTTCGCGCCGGAGCCATTGCAGGTGGAGCACTCCTCGTCCCGGACCAGGTTGATGTCCTTCTCGCAGCCCATGGCCGCCTCCTCGAAGGAGATGGTCAGGTCGTAGCGCAGGTCGTCGCCCCGCATCGGGCCGTTGGGCCGCCCGCCGCCGCCGAAGCCGCCGCCGGTGAATATGTTGAAGATGTCGTCGAACCCGCCGAAGCCGCCGCCGCCGAAGCCGGAGAAGTCGCCGAACCCGCCGCCGCCGAAGCCCGCCTGGGGCCCGTCGTGGCCGAACTGGTCGTACTGAGCCTTCTTCTGGGGGTTGGACAGCACCTGGTAGGCCTCGTTGACCTCCTTGAACTTCTCCTCAGCGGTCTTGTCCCCGGGGTTCACGTCCGGGTGGTACTTCTTGGCCAGCTTCCGATAGGCGTTCTTGATCGCCGCCTCGTCCGCCGACTTGTCGATACCCAGGACCTCGTAGTAGTCACGCTTGTTTGCCATAGTTTGCATCACCCTTTCGGGGGAAATAGAGTTAAGAGTTACAGGTTCCTTAAGCTATCTGTTTATTAGTCCAGTTTCTAACGATATTTACATTTCGCACTTTATATCCAATTACAGCGCCAACAACAACGCCAGTGACTGTCCCGGCAACTGCGAGTGCTATATCCCTCTTCCTGTTTTGTTTTCTGATTGTTCTTCTTTTATACACATCGTACATTTGATTCTTAGTCTTTATTATTTCTTCACGTCTTGCTTGTTCTTCCTTCTCAGGGCACTTTTTTATATGCGGTTATATAGTAAGTTGTCGCCACTACGTAAATCGAGTTCCCGTCGCCGTTCCAAAAGCCTTCCCCTCGGAGGGGAAGGTGGCCCGCGTAGCGGGTCGGAAGAGGTGTCCCCGCCGCGCACAGTTCGTCTGTTACGACAGAGGAACGAGGCATAGGGGGACACCTCTTCAGTCTGGCCTTCGGCCAGCCAGCTTCCCCTCAAGGGGAAGCCTTTTGGTCCCCGCCATTCCTAATCCTTAATCCCTCAACAAGGGGCAAGGTTCAGAAGCCCCTTGCCCCTCCGATCACTCACAACCCTTAGTTGTTCCCGTCCGTAAACTCGCTGTCCACGGTGCCGTCGTCGTTCACGCCGCCGGACTGGCCGCCCTCGTAGGTGTAGCCGGTGCCCGCGCCGGGGTCGCCCGCGCCGGGGTTGCCCTGCTGGTATACCTTGGCGAACACGTCCATGGTGGACTTGCTGAAGCTCTCCATGGCGCTCTTGATCTGCTCGACGTCGTTGGAATTGCGGGTCTGCTTGAAGGACTCCAGCTCGCTCTCCAGCTTGGCCTTGTCGGCGGGATCCAGCTTGTCGCCCAGGTCCTTGATGGTCTTCTCGGTCTGGTAGATCAGCTGGTCGGCCTGGTTGAAGGTCTCGGCCTGCTCCTTGTTCTTCTTGTCCTCGGCGGCGAACTGGGCGGCCTCGTCCACGGCCTTCTTGATCTCCTCCTCGCTCATGTTGGAGGAGGCGGTGATGGCGATGGACTGCTCCTTGCCGGTGCCCAGGTCCTTGGCGGACACGTGCACGATGCCGTTGGCGTCGATGTCGAAGGTGACCTCGATCTGCGGCACGCCCCTCGGCGCCGGCGCGATGCCGGTCAGCTGGAAGCGGCCCAGGGTCTTGTTGTAGGCAGCCATCTCGCGCTCGCCCTGCAGCACGTGCACGTCCACGGAGGTCTGGCCGTCAGCGGCGGTGGAGAACACCTGGGTCTGCTTGACGGGGATGGTGGTGTTGCGCTCGATCAGCCGGGTGAACACGCCGCCCAGGGTCTCGATGCCCAGGGACAGCGGGGTGACGTCCAGCAGCACGATGTCCTTGACGTCGCCGCCCAGCACGCCGCCCTGGATGGCAGCGCCCACGGCCACGCACTCGTCGGGGTTGATGCCCTTGAAGGGCTCCTTGCCGGTGATGCGCTGCACGGCCTCCTGCACCGCGGGGATGCGGGTGCTGCCGCCCACCAGGATCACCTTGTCGATGTCCTTGCTGGTGACGCCGGCGTCGCGCATGGCCTGGGTCATCGGGCCCACGGTCTTCTCCACCAGGTCACTGGTCAGCTCGTTGAACTTGGCGCGGCTGATGGTCACGTCCAGGTGCTTGGGGCCGGTGGCGTCGGCGGTGATGAAGGGCAGGTTCACGTTGGTGCTCATCATGCCGGACAGCTCGATCTTGGCCTTCTCGGCGGCCTCCTTCAGGCGCTGCAGGGCCATGCGGTCCTGGCGCAGGTCGATGCTGTTCTCCTTCTTGAACTCGTCGGCGATGTAGTCGATCAGCCGCTGGTCGAAGTCTTCGCCGCCCAGGCGGTTGTTGCCGGCGGTGGCCAGCACCTCGAAGATGCCGTCGCCGACCTCCATCAGGCTCACGTCGAAGGTGCCGCCGCCCAGGTCGTACACCAGGATCTTGTGGGCGTCGCCCTTGTCCAGGCCGTAGGCCAGCGCCGCAGCGGTGGGCTCGTTGATGATGCGCTTCACGTCCAGGCCCGCGATGCGGCCGGCGTCCTTGGTGGCCTGGCGCTGGGCGTCGGAGAAGTAGGCGGGCACGGTGATGACGGCCTCGGTGACGCTCTCGCCGAGGTAGCTCTCGGCGTCCGCCTTCAGCTTCTGCAGGATCATGGCGCTGATCTCCGGCGGGGTGTAGTTGTGGCCGTCGATGCTGATCTTGCGGTCGGTGCCCATGTCGCGCTTGATGGAAATCACGGTGCGGTCGGGGTTGGTGACGGCCTGGCGCTTGGCCACCTGGCCGACGAGGCGCTCGCCGTTCTTGGAGAAGGCGACGACGGACGGGGTGGTGCGGGCGCCCTCGGCGTTCGCGATGACGACGGGCTCGCCGCCCTCCATGACGGCGACGCAGCTGTTGGTAGTACCCAAATCAATACCGATAATCTTGCTCATTTTTGTTACCTCCATATATCTATAGTCGGAATGGTTCGTTGATGTCTATATATGAATCCCCTTGAGGGAGTGGGGAATTGAGAATTGAAAATTGAGAATTGAGAATGGTGGTGCAAATCCCTTGCGGGATTTGTTTGATTGGAATGGAGAGCGAATATTGCGCTCATCGCGCCATTTAATTCTCAATTCTCCATTCTCAATTCTCAATTAATCCGTTCTATTCTTCCACCGCGACCTTCACCATCGCGTACCTTATGATCTTGTCCTTGACCTTGTATCCCTTCTGGAACACTTCCAAGACCTTCCCCGGCTCCTCGCCGGCCTCGCGCATCACGGCGTTGTGCTTTTCGGGGTCGAATTCCTCGCCCAGGGCGGGCACCTCCTCGAAGCCGAAGCGCTTCAGCGATTCCGTCAGGGTGTTCAGGGTCATCTTCACGCCGTCGGCCAATGCCTTGGCGGCCTCGTCCTCCGTCTTCTCGGCGGCGTCGATGGCGCGCTCCAGGTTGTCGATGGCGGGCAGCATCGCCGCGATGGTCTCCCGCACGCCGTCCTCATAGCCGTCGGAACGGGCGGTCTGGTTGCGGCGCTTGAAGTTCTGGAAGTCGGCCTGGGCCCGCAGCAGCGAATCCTTGAATTCGTCCCGCTGCTTCACCGCCAGCTCCAGCGCGGCCTGCCACTCCTCGGCGGTGGCCACGTGCTCCGCCTGGGCCTCGGAAGCCTCGGAAACCTCGCCCTCCATGGCCTCGGCCTCTTTGATCTCCGGCTCCACCGGGGTGGTCTTGTCCTTGTCCTTCTTCTTCATGGCGTTGATCCTCACATTGTTATTTATATTCCGCCAGCACGTCGCTCAGCGCCCGCCCCATGAAATCCAGCACCGATATCACCCGGTTGTAATTCATGCGGGTCGGCCCGATGATGCCCAGCGTGCCGGTGGAGTGGTCCCCCACCCGATAGCTGGCGGTGATGATGGAGCAGTCGCTCAGCTCCGGCACCTGGTTTTCCGGCCCGATGCGGATGGTGACCTCCATGCTGCCCTGGCTGCCCAGCAGCCTTCGCAGGGTATCCTTCGATTCCAGCACCGACAGGAAGCTGCGCGCCTTGTTCACGTCGCTGTACTCCGGGTACTCCAGCAGGTTGGCGCTGCCGCCGACGATCACGTCCGAGGCGTCGCCGCCGGCCTCCAGCCGCTGCTCGATCACCTGGAGCGCCTCGCCCAGCAGCCGCCGGTTCTGCTCGGCGTCCCGCAGCAGGTCCGCGAAGGCCTGCCGCACGCCCTCCAGCGGCTGGTCCGCCAGCCTCTGGGTCAGTATCCGTGAGATCGAATACAGGTCGTCGGCGTCCAGCCCCTCGGGCACCCGGATCACCGCGTCCTTCACGATCCCGGCGCTGGTGACGATGATCATCAGGGCCGTGCGCTCCGCCACCGGCACCAGCTGCACATGGCGTATGCGCAGCGTGCCCAGCTTCGGGGCCACGATCACCGAGGTGTACTTCGTCGCGTCGGAAAGCACGCTCGCCGCGCTGCGGATCACGCCCTCCACCTGCTTCGACCGGGACACCAGGTGCTCGTGCATCTGCTCCCGCTCGTCGTGGGTCAGCTTGGCGGTCTTCATCAGGTGATCCACGTACAGCCGGTAGGCCTTGTACGAGGGCACCCGCCCCGCCGAGGTGTGGGGCTGGGCCAGGTACCCCAGCTCCTCCAGGTCGCTCATCTCGTTGCGTATCGTCGCCGGCGAAAACCCGACGCCGGCCTTCCGGGAGATCGTGCGGGAGCCCACCGGCATCGCCGTCATGATGTAGTCGTCGATGATGGCCTGCAATATCCGATACTTGCGCTCGTCCAATTGCATCTGCAACTCCCCCTTTCTGATCCCTTCCGTCTGTTAGCACTCAACGTCATCGAGTGCTAACGACTGAACATAATATACAACCCCCCGCCGATTTTGTCAATACTCTATGGGTTCAAAATGGTGTAAATGTTTGATTAAGGCGGCAAACGCAGCGACAAATCAGAAGTTACCGAACCGAACAAAACCTATCCCCCCAAAAAACAAGGGGCCCGACGCTCTTGCGTCGTGCCCGTATTGGCATCCCCGTGGCAGCCTTATTCGTTGACGATGCTCACCACATTGCCGTCGAAATCGTAGACGATGGTGCCGTAGTCCTCGCCGGCCATCTTACCGTAGGCGCAGGCAATGCCCTCGTCGCTCAGGTCCATGCGGTACAGCCAGGTGGCCTCCGCGCTGCCGGAGCTGGCCTGCCACAGCACCTTGCCCTTGGCGTTGATGGCCACCGGGTCGGGGCCGTAATAGCCGCCGATGTAGCAGATGCCCTTGGAATCGACCACATGGGAGATGCTGCCGCCCAGGTTCAGGTCGCGCTTGTAGATGGTCCACTTCACCTTGCCGTTGGCAGGATTGATCGCGCTCAGGCCCCTGCAGGCGTTGTACATCATCACCAGCGGCTTCTTGGCGGTGCCGCCGATGAACACGTCGGTCTGCATCAGCTCGGTGATGTTGTCCGTGGTGGTCTCGGTCTTCCACAGCTCGTTGCCGTCAGCATCCAGGCCCACGGCCATCAGGTACTCGCAATCCTGCTGGTAGATCTGGCGGCCGATGACGCGCACGTCGCCGACAATCTCGTCCAGAATCACAAAGTCGTCGTTGTACTCGGAAACGTCGGCATAGGAGGTTACGGGTGCATTTTCAACATTGGTCTGCACGACGCGCCTCGGACGCCTGGTCGCTTCGGGCTGAAGGGCCTCGCCCTCGGCCACCAGCGGCTGGTCCTCGGGCACGGCCGTGGCCTCGGCAGGCGCTTCGGTCGCCTTTGCCTTCTTCTTTTTCTTGGGCTTCTTGGTCGCTTCCGGCGTGGGCTCGGCAGCGGGCGCCTCAGCGGGCGCCTCGGCGGGCTGCTCGGCCACGGCCTCGGCGGGCTGCTCCTCGGCAGGCTTCTCCTCGGCGGGCTTCTCCTCGGCCTTCTCGCTCACGGCCTCGGCGGGCGCCTCGACCTCCTGCAGCTTGTCTGCGCGGATGTAGCCGACGGTGCCGTCAAAATTGACCTGGTACCACACATGGCCATCCGCCTGCTTTTTGCCGTCCGTTACGCATTCGGTCACGACCGTGCCAACGGGCACCTGGCCCAGGGCCTCGGTATCGGTGCTCGGGCCCTTGCGCAGATTGACCGCCGTATTGACGTTGACGACCTTCATGTAGATGCCTTCGGCGAACGCGAAGGACGTCAGCAGGCAGACAGCCGCCAACAGGCATGCCATAATACGCTTCATCATTCAGGTTTCCCCCTTATCGTCTTGTATCTTGCCATGCAGTGCCAAAAGGCGCGACATGGGGTTTTAATATAGTATACTATGTTTCGCCCCCCTCGTCAACAAATCCACAATCCTGAAACATGACAATAAAAAGGCAAATTTAGTCGTAAACGACAAAATGATTTCCATTTTGCGCGTTTACGCCGCGCCGGGCGCGTGCCGCGAAGCGGCTGATTTCCATTCGCGCCCGTTCGCATCCGCCGGAGGCGGCTACAGTAAGCGGCAAATAGATTTGCCGTTTGCTGCAGCGCTGAATGAAACAGGTCTGTCCGGGTTACAATAGGGCATATATAAACCCATGCTCTCATAAAGGATGTGACCGTATCAATGAAGGCGATCATCATGGCGGGCGGCGAGGGCACGCGCCTGAGGCCGCTGACCTGCGATTGCCCCAAGCCGATGATCCGGCTGATGGAGCAACCGGTGATGCAATACGCGCTGGCGCTGCTGAAGCAGCACGGCATCACGGACATCGCCGTCACGCTGGGCTACCTGCCCGACGCCATACGGGATTACTTCGGCGCGGGAGACGACTTCGGCGTGTCGCTGCGCTACACCGCCGAGCCCACGCCCCTGGGCACGGCGGGGGGCGTGCGGCAGGCCCGGGGCTTCCTGGACGAGCCCTTCGTGGTGCTCTCCGGCGACGGCGTGACCGACCTGGACCTGACCGACGCCATCGCCTTCCACCGCCGCAGGGGCGCGCTGGCCACGCTGGTACTGAAGCGGGCGGACAATCCCCTGGACTACGGCGTGGTGCTGACCGACGCCGACGGGCGGCTGCGCTCGTTCCACGAGAAGCCGGACTGGGGCGACGTGATCTCCGACACGGTGAACACCGGCATCTACATCCTGGAGCCGGAAGTATTGGACCACATCCCGCCGGACCGCCCCTGTGACTTCGGCCAGGAGCTGTTTCCGGCGCTTGTTCGACAGGGGCTGCCGGTATACGGCTACGTGATGGAGGGCTACTGGTGCGACATCGGCGACGTGCGGGCCTACCTCCAGGCCCACGCCGACGCGCTGGAGGGGCGCATCCACCTGGAGGGCCTCATCCCCCGCCAGGGCCGGGTCGTGCAGCTGCCAGGGGCCTCGGTGGACCGCTCGGCGGTTCTGGAGGGCCCCTGCCTGATCGGGACGGGCGCCCGGGTGCTGCCCGGGGCCACCGTGGGTCCCCACAGCGTCGTGGGCGCGGGCTGCGTGATCGGCGAGGGGGCCAGCCTGAAGCGCTCGGTGCTCTGGCCGGGGGCGCGGCTGATGAAGGGCGCCCAGGCCCGGGGCTGCGTGCTGGCGTCCGGCGCGACCCTCGGCGAGGGCGCCCAGGCCTACGAGGAGAGCGTGCTGGGCACCGGCGCGGCCCTGGGCGAGCGGGCGGTGCTGCTGCCGGGGGTCAAGCTCTGGCCCGGCAAGCGGGGCGGCGACGGCGAGCGGCTGGACGCGAACCTGATCTGGGGCAGCCGGGCCGGCAGCGGCTTCACCGGCGGCGCGATGGCCCTATCCTCCCCCGACCAGGCGCTGCGGGCCGCCCAGGCGGTGTGCGCCGTGCTCAGGCCCCGGGAGCTGCTGCTGGGCCGGACCCCCGGCGGGCGGGCGGCCGCCCAGTGGCACGCGGCAGCCGCCGGCGCGATGGCC
>JAZOUD010000156.1:0-31345 GCA_045658005.1 Clostridia bacterium
GTGCCGAAAGCGTCCGTCCCCCTTGCTGAAGGGCAGGCGCAATACCTGGGCGGCGGGGATCGTCTATGCCATTGCCGCCAACAATTTCATATTCGACAAGTCCATGCCGGTTCACCTGACCGCCGACGAATTGAGCCGGCCCTTTGGCATTGCCCCGTCCACTGCCGGTAACAAGGCGGCCGAGATTCGCAAGCTGGTTCGCATGTCTCCCTGGGATACGGAATGGCTGTTGCAGGAACTGCTTGAGGACAACCCAGCCATCTGGATGCTCTCTGTGGACGGTTTTATCGTGGATGCCCGGGATTTACCCCTGGAATTCCAGCAGGAAGCCGCACGAAGAGGTTTGATCCCCTATGTGCCCGCTCCAAGGCAGAAAAAAGAACAGCCTGAGCAGCATTCAGAGAAAACCAATCTCCCTGCTCCAAGCTCCTCAAAGACTTGCGTCCCGGATGATTCCCCTTCCGAACCCGCTCCTCCTGCTGACTTCTCCGATATCTATGACCGTTTTCGGACAGTCTGACCAGCTCTGCACGTAAGTTTTGATACAAAGCTTGCGTGCAGCTTTTTGTATGTTAGCGTGAGAGAATATGCAGAAATGAGCTTATTCGCCGTGAATATGGCTCATTTCTGCATAATTCATTTATTGTCCCGCAAAAGAGGCTTATGCTTCCACCTATCCCACCAGTCACCACACCCCGTTTCCAACCCAGTTTCATGCCTTCTCTGGAGCAGATACGGCGTTTTTCCGGTATCCATTGACAAGTGTTGACTTGTGTTGACATGTGTTGACAATTACCATAAGGCAGATATAGTCACCATTAGACAATAATTGAATCCATTTAGCAATTAGCCTAAAGTATAATACCGACTGTTTGTCATAAACTGCCTGGCCGATGTTCTAAGGATTGAGAAGGAATCTGAGGATGCTGTAAGTTTATCGTTTTCGCAAGTATCAACGTCAGTATGCCGCTGGCCACGGCTGCCGTGGAGGCCATCAGCCAGACACCGTTCAATCCCCACAAGGCGGTGAGAATGAAGAGAAAAGCGATTGGAAAAACCAGTGTTCCGAAGAACGAAACGAGCAATGATTGAACAGGATGGCCCAGGGCTGTAAAGAGCGACGAAAAGCACATATCGATCCAGCCCACCAGATAGGAAAAGGAGAACAGCTTAATAGCCGTAACGCTCACCTGCATCAGCTTCGCATCGCCCGGCTTAATGAATATCCCTGCCGCGTGCGGCCCGGCCAGCAGCATGAACAGGAATGCGAGAACGGCTGTGAAAACGGTTGCGATGAGGACCCGTTTGAAGATAGCCTTCATGCGATCCAGTTGTCCTGCCCCATAGCAATAGCTGATCGCAGGCTGGAGGGAATCGCAGATGCCGAAGCTCAGCATGCCGATGATGCTGTCTACATACATGACGATGGAGAAGGCCGCGACCGCCGTCGTACCGCCATATTTGAGCAGAAACAGATTCATGACAACGCTCATGATGGAGGTGGCAATGCTGCTGAAGAATTCGCTTGATCCGTTTGCCGCGATGCGGAGAAATTGGGCAGTGGGGATGCCTTTGCGCGTGTAGTACACATCCATCCGCTTTCCGAGGAACAGTGCGAGCATTACCGCCGATCCGAGCGCGATCGAGACGCAGCTGGCGACAGCCGCTTCCAGAACGCCCCTGTGAAGCACGGCGATAAACAGATAGTCCAACGCTACATTTAGCAGCTGTGTCACGACGCCGATCAACATGCTGAGCTTTTCCCGTCCGCAGACGCGCAGGTAATTGTCCATAGCGAAGTAGATGGGAATCAGCGGGCCAAAAAGGGCGTAGACCTTGAGGTATACCGTGCCAAGCCGAAGCGCTTCCTCGCTGGCGCCGGGGGAGAGCAGCATGATGAAAGACCTGGCGCAGAAAAAGCCCAGCGCGCTGATGACGCAGGAGAAAGCCAATATGAACCTGACGGAGAAGGAGAACACGCGGGAGGCTTCCTCCCGCCTGCCTGCGCCGAGCAGCATCGATATGTTGACGGACGCACCGGTGGCGATCATGTTGGAAATGGCTTCGACGATCATGATGACCGGCATGATCAGGTTGACTGCGGCAAGGGCGTTTTCACCCAGATACCGCCCGACAAACATGCCGTCGACCACGGAATAGAGCGCCCCAAACACCGAGGTGATTACCGCGGGCACGGCACATCGAAAAAACAGCTTCGTGGGCGGAAGCGTGACAAACAGTTCAGAGTTCATAAACTATCATAATCCTTTTGACATCATAGATCCTCGTCTATCAGAATCCCGCCGGTGAATGGACTTGATAGAGATTCGGTAAAGCCTTTTGATTTTTCTGCGCGTTCCTGGGATAGCGTTCTCTTCCATGCCTTATATTCTTCCTGTATGCGCTGTTGCTGTTCAGAGGACAGGGATAGCGTATAGCGGCCATAGGAGAGCCCTGCACGTTCCGCTGCCCAGGAGAGCGCTTCAATGGATACGACTTCTTTCCTCTCCTTCATATAGTGCCCGGAAATATTCACGGGTACATCCGCCTTGCTGCGTTTCGCTTTGGTTGCCATGACTAAACCTCTTGTGCGCTGCTTTTACCTTCGGCTTTGTCGATTCATTGTATCCGAAATGTGTCCATTTTCTCCGACTTATACCAGGGGTAGTGACAGTTCAACCGAAAAGATGGTTCCTTCTTCGCAGCTCCGGAAGCTGCCGTTGTGCATAGAGAGTATGCGCTTACAGGTATTCAGGCCGATATTGGTGCTTTGTCTCTGATTGCGTGCCGGAGAGACTGTGTTTGTAACGCATATCTGTACTTCGTTATTGACCCTTCGGATAGCAACATCTATTGGCTGCCTGTCGTCGGCGTATTTCAGTAAATTGCCGAACAGGTTGTCAAAGGCACGCTGCAATAGTGCGGTGTTGACAGCTATTTGCCCCTGTAGCGGGTAGAACCGCGTATGAACGGTGTAACCGCGACTTTCAAGGGAAAAGGCGTATTCCTGCCAGTAATGCAGCATGACCTCGTCCGCATCCATAAGCTCGAGTTCCGGCTGCTCCCATTCCGAGGTATAGACGAGGAAATACTCAAACAGTTTATCCGCCATTTCCTTAATAGACTGGACTTTGGAAAGACTCTGGCGAATTAGATGCTTTCGCTGCGCTTCGTCGTTGGCCTTGTCCCGATCCAACAGCTCCAGGTAGGCCATCAGGGAGGTCAGCGGCGTCCTGAGGTCATGTGACATGGCGGTGACGAGCTGTGAGTTGGCAGCGCGCATCTCATCTTCAGCACGCTGATGGTTCAGTATAGAGCGCCGCATATTGTCAATGCCACCGGCCAATTCGCCGAGCTCGTCTGTGCCTCGAACCGTCACCTCATAATCAAGCTCGCCGCCCGCGAGGATGTCAAGCTCCTGCTTCAGTTTTTGGATGTAGCGCAGCTTGCGATGGACAAGCGTTATAAAGCATATCGAGAACACGGCGAAGGCCAGCGCGGCGGAAATGGCGCTCATCCAGATATAGAAGGCTTCAGCCGCGAAGTAATACAGAAACGCCTCGGTAACCGTGCCGTCAGAGAGCGTCAGCTCGTATCGCTGGTCAGCATTTTCCATTTCCAACGCCGAGCCCTCTAAATCAGGTTCCTGGTCTTCCCGGATTGGAGATTCGTAGACAGGCTCTCCGTCGATATAGAGGCTCAGATAGGCGCTTTCGTGGCTGGCACACCAGGCATTGAGCCGACGCAGCTTCTGTGGCGTGATCTCCTCCTGGGTGACGAAATCCTGCAATTTCTCAAAGGAGCGGTCCGCCATGCGCTCGGCGAAATCCTGCCCATACACGGTGTGATCTAGCAAAAAATTGCCGATGGTGAAAAACAGTATGAATGCCAGGGCGGCAACCAGCATTGACAGCAGCACACCCATGAAGAGCTGCGCGCTCAGTCCAGGCGATCGCTTTCTTTTATTCAATGCGATAACCCCTTCCCCAGACGGTGCGTATTGTATGACAATTCTGCGGATCGTCGCCCAGCTTGCGGCGAATATTCCGAATATGCACCATCACCAGGTTGTTGGAGGTGTAGAAATACGGCTCATTCCAGATGCTCTCGTAGATATTCTGTACGGAAAAGACCTTCTTGGGATGCTTGGCGAGCAGCAGAAGGATCCGATATTCGATGTCCGTCAGTGGAACCTCCCGTCCGTCCTGACGTACCAGGGACTGGCTCGGGTCAATTTCGATGTTTCCACAGCAGCGAATGATACTGTCCTGTCCTGTTGCCTTGGCTCCATACACATAATAACGGCGCAGCATTGCCTTGACTCGGTTGATCAGCTCGTTATAGGAAAAGGGCTTGACGATGTAATCGTCCCCGCCGGCGGAGAAGCCCATCGTCAGGTCGGATTCCTGGGATTTGGCTGTCAGGAACAAAATCGGCACTGCCGAACGCTTGCGAATCTCCGCGCAGGCGGCGTAGCCGTTCATGACCGGCATCATTACATCCAGAATGACCAGATCGACAGTATCGTCCAGCAGCTGCAGCACCTCTTCGCCATTGGCTGCTTCCAGGGTATCATAGCCCTCGCAGCCCAGCAGGAGGCGCAGCGCCTCCCGGATCTCCGGGTCGTCGTCCGCATAGATAATCTTTTTCGGTTCCATTGGAACAGACTCCTTTTACTGATTATCAGCATTATAACGTAAAACCGGATAAAGATAAAGCATCCAGCGGCAAAATTCAGATTCTTTCAGATTTGATTGACGTCCGTTTTCAGATTTCCATTATATACTCAGATGCCATGACGAAGGATACTTGATGGCGTCACAATCCGAGAGAGGAATATAATCGGAGGTGGATATGACAGTTTTTTTGCTGTTTCAGCCTGCGATGGCGGAAGCAGGCAGTGCTGAGCAAGGTGTTGTTGAAGAGGTCATAGATACTGTGGATACGGCGACTTATGTCGCAGACAGAGTGGTCACCCATATTCCAGTCCTCGCGGTGCGGTTGCTGGAGGTCGGTCTCGTATTATTGATTGGAGCGCTCGTCATGCGCTTTGGGAAAGCTGCCATCGAATGGCTGTTCCGTCGCTACCGAAGGAGAAATATGCAGAACGAGCGGCGAATAAACACGTTTCATTCCGTCTTTATCAGCGTATTTCACTATCTGTTGTTTTTTACTGCGGTTGCAATCATACTGTCGATTTTCGGCGTCAAAGTCAAAACAGTTATGACAATGGCGAGCATTGGAGGCATCGCCGTTGGTTTTGCCTCTCAAACGCTGATAAAGGACGTGATATTCGGCCTGTACATCTGGGCAGAGGGCAGCATTGGTGTTGGCGATTATGTCAGAATCAATGATATGGATGGAGCGATTGAATCCATTTCCCTCCGCAAAACAGTTATCCAGAATTATAATGGCAATATCTACACGATTCCAAATGGTGAAATCAGGACGATTACCAATATGAGCATTGGGTTTAAACGCGCTATTGTCGATATCCGTTGTCCATATGAAGAGAATCAGATCCATCTTCTGAGCATTATACAGGATGAGGTCGAACGGGCAGTCAGGGAAATAGATGGCATTACAGGAGAAGCGGACATCATGAACATATTTTCCTTTGAGCCGGACGCGGTTCTGGTTCGGGTCACAGTGCAATGCAAGGTACAGGAGCATTGGCGGATCGAGAGGGAAATTCGCTCGAGAATCAAGAATCGATTTGATACAGAAGGCATTGTTATGCCACATTATGCCGGATTTCAACCTGAACGAAAAGCTTGAAGTGGACACGTCCACAATTCAGAATTCTTCAGATAATCTATCAGTCGATTTTCAGATTATGCTGCTACGATGGAGGTAGTGATTCCAGTGCACCAGCTCAGCAGAGCTGTTTATATATCGTCCTCCCCTGATAAAGGCCCAGATCCTGCTCGCCGATTCGACGGACAGCAAACCTGGCGAACGGGATCCGGGCCGCAACCAAATGCAATGATGTCGGAAATGGATGTGTGAATATGAACGATCTGTCAATCCAATTTCTGTATGGAACTGTACCGGGACGAGGGATTCTCAAGCTCCTGTTGAACACTGGAGCAGATCGAATGATCGTTCGCTTTCTGCGATCCCGCTGGTCCCGTCCATTGATTCCATGGTATGCGCGGCGGTACAATGTCAAGCTGGATCGCCTCCAGCTGCGTAACTACAGGACCTTCCGGGATTTTTTTGCCAGAAAATGCAGCTATAACTGTATTGATTATGTGCCGGAGCACCTCATTAGCCCATGCGACGGCTGGCTGACCGCTTACCCCATCGAAGAAGACAGCAGTTTTTTCATCAAGGGAATGCAATATCGCCTGGAGGATCTGCTGGACGATTCACTGCTGGCGAAGCACTATGAGGGCGGCACCTGCATGGTTTTCCGGCTGTGCGCTTCAGATTATCATCGCTATTGCTATATCGACGACGGCTATCTGTGGCAGAACCACTATATCCCCGGCGTGCTTCACAGCGTGCAGCCCATCGCATGCGAAACGTATCCTGTCTACATGCTGAACCGGCGCTGCTGGTGTTTGATGGTTACGCGGAGCTTTGGACCTGTCGTCCAAACAGAAATCGGCGCGCTGGCGGTCGGAGGCATCGTTAATCATCAGGAGAACACGCGGGTCTTTCGGGGAGACGAGAAGGGATGCTTTGAACTGGCCGGTTCGTCAATCGTACTGTTGTTTGAGCCGAATCGCGTTCGGTTAATTTCCGGTATACGGCGGGAATCAGAGGCGGGTCGCGAAGTTCGGGTTCGCCAGGGCATGTGGATCGGAACCCGCTGTAGCAAATCAACGACATCAGAGCAGAATAATCAGAACAAAATACAAAGCCAATAAAGCCATAAGTAAGGAAGTGAAAACATCATGTGTATTCTGACGACAATCATCAGTTTAAAGCCCTTGGAAGAAAATGACAGAGCGCAGTTTATTCTTGACAGTCAGGAAGCCTTCATGAATGGCGCCGCAGGAGAATGCCGGGTAAGAGACGTGTACTATGAATCAGACGGCATCGGTGTTTCGCGTCAGACCATAGAGGCGAGCATCAATGCGGCAGATGCTGAGGCATATCGCATTTTCATCGGTGATATCAGGCTTGGCGGGGTGGTAATCAAGCTGGACGAACACGAACGGGGTTATGTTGACATGCTCTTCGTCTCACCGAGGGCACATGACTGTGGCATCGGGTCTGCGGCGTGGGAAGCCATCGAAAGGCTGCATCCTCAGATTCGGGTATGGGAGACTGTCGTGCCTTATTGCGAGAAAAAGAATATTCGTTTTTATGTCAATAGATGCGGATTTCATATCGTAGAGCTTTTGAACAGCCGTTTTTCAAATCCCTATTACGACAGCAAAGGAAGACCGGAGGCGGATTGTGAATATGACGATGTTTTTCGTTTGGAAAAGGCGATGCCGCGTATGGGGAAGCCGGGGGAAATATAAAGGCGACAGGAGGAACACTATGCTGTTAAAAATCAGGATTTCATTGGTATTGGCCATGCTCGGCAGCTTCTGCCTATGCCCGGTGCTGGCCTCGGGTGTTAGTGCCACCGTGTCCGGTTCATCCGCCTGCGTTTACCGGCAGCCATCCGACTCCAGTCACTGTATTCGCGTTCGAAAGGGAACGAAGGTGACGGTGAAGGATGTTCGCGGAGGCTGGGCAAAGGTCAGCCGCAAGGGACTTGTAGGCTATATTCGCGTCTCGGCGCTTTCGCGTTCAAAAGCTTCAAAACGAGCTTCCTGGAAGAAGAAGGTCGTCGCCATGGAATGGTTCAACGGAGGCGACGGGGTTATGAAGGAGGGACATTACGGCTATGTTTATGATATCAGATCAGGACAGGTCATCAAAGTCAAACGCCTGGGCGGACACAATCACATGGATTTGGAGCCCGCCCGCAGGTCTGACGGCGTAAAGATGAAAAAGATCGGGGCTTCCTGGCATCCAAGGCCTGCCATCCTGCGAGTCGGTGGCAAGTACATTGCCTGCTCCATCAACACAAAGCCCCACGGTAATCAGACTGTCAAGGGGAACGGATTCAACGGGCAGTTTTGCCTCCACATGGCAGGCAGCAAGACCCACGGCGGCGAGGTCGTGCGGGGAGATCACCAGTCGGCTATCGAGAAGGCGTATAAGTGGGCACACAAGTGAAAGGAAAAAAGCTGGCAGCGCCAATACGGGCGATACCATATACACTGCGCCGAAAGGCAGCTTCATAGAGAAAAGAGGGATAATAATGAATCGAATTCTTGCTTTAGTTATCGTATTGATGGTCGTCATGTCTGCAGTTGCGGCATGGGCTGCACCGGGCGACGCGGTGCTGGGACGCGGCGAAGGTGGGGATAACGATGTTTACTACGACGGCGCTTTTTCCATTGGCGATACGCTGTATCTGACCAACAGCTATAGCATATCGACCTGGCATCCCGGAGACGCGGAAGCGGTAAGCTATACCGTCGAGAATTCCGTTAAGGAAGGCGAAGAAGACGCAAGCTGGTCCTGTTGGCCGTTTGCGGCCAACGATAAGCTTTACGTGCTCGCGCTGATCACGCGTTACGGCGATAATACCGAATTTCTCCGGGCGGCTCTGTGCGAGGTTGAGCTGACGACCGAAGAAAACGAGAAGGTTGCGAAGCCGACAGAGAAGATTCCTGTGAGTTGGGAAGGCATGATCAGCTACTACGACCAGAATTCCAGCGCAACCGAGCCTCAACGCTGCGTGGGTGTTGGCAATTTGTGTTGTATGCTGGTCTTTGACGACGCATCAAATCTGCAGCTCAAGCTGTTGAATGTGAAGACAGGTGAAATAACAACTGCCGAAGGACTTCCCGACCTGTGCGCGGTGGTACCCTACAGGGATGGCAAGATTCTGGCGGAACAGTTCAACTACGAAGATTCAGACAATGTGCGGTTTACTGCCTACGATCTCAAAGACGGCAGCAGCCAGCAGGTTGCCCAGGTCAAGGTGGATAACGAGGCCGCCTTGCCAGGACTGGCATATGATGCCGCAGAAGACAAGCTGTACTGCATCAAGGGCGGAGAAATCCACAGAATCGATCTTGAAAAGGGTGAGCTCAGTCCGGCGATTGCGGATGCGCCTGCCGAATATGTCAATGACAACGGCAGCTGTATCCTCGATGGAGGTTATTACTGTAATGCCTCCTACGGCGCGTTTGTTCGCAATCTTGATCCATCCCAACGCAATGAAACGCGCATCCGGGTCTACGACAACAGCTATAACGACGCGGTACAGAAGGCCGCCGCAACCCTGCCCAACACGCACGGAGAGGTCAGCATCGCTCTCGACAGGGATTACAGCGTTGGTCAGCGGCTGGTGGAAAGCATGATGAACCGGGATGACAGCGTGGATGTGTACATCATGTACAGCAATGACGAGAAATACAGTGCCGTATTCAATCGAGGCTTCATGGCAGAGCTGGATGGAAATGAGAAGCTGACCGAGTTGACCAGGCGTATGTATCCGGCTATACAGTCAGCGCTAAATCATAACGGTCATATCGTGGCAATTCCCGTATCCTGTAGCGCTTCAACCTTCGGCGTCAATGAGAAAGCGCTGGAGCGATTGGGCCTCAGACTTGAAGATGTGCCAAGGAACTGGTCGGACATGCTGGACTTTATCGCCGGACTATCGGATAGAATCAAGCCGGAAGCCAAAGTGAATCTGTTCTACGCCAACCAGACTTTCGAAGAGGCGAAGAGAGCTCTGTTCAGCCAGATATTCGAGGACTATCAGAATTACGAAGCACATAGCGATCCGTCCTTAGGCTATGATACAGAACTGCTGCGCGGACTGCTGAAGAAGCTGGATGGCATCGACTTCACGAAGCTCGGCTGTAAGCATGAGGTTTCCGACGCTGAGAACGAAATCGAGCCGGAGGGCGATTCCATAGAGGATGACGACTCTCTGTCGCTGTTTGAGACCTATACGGGGTGCAGCTTCGGCAACTTCTACAGCGATTACACGCCGATTTTGATGTCGATGGACGACACGACACCGACGCTAATGGTGCTGAATATGTGTGTCGCGTTCATCAATCCCTACTCAAAGCATCCCAATGAGGCCATGCTGTTCATGGAACAGCTTGCGGATTGCATGAGCCGGGATACCCTGTACTGTGTTGATCCCAGCCTGAACGAGCCTGTTCGCAACAGCTACTATGAGGAGGCGATGCGGGAATTCAATAAATCGTTGAAGGCGTTGAAGGAGGAATATGAGAGCGCCGAAGCGGCGAATAAGCAGGATCTGGAAGCGCAGATTCGGGAGCGGGAGGCTTCCATTGCGGATTACGAGCAAACCAGCTGGGACATCAGTCAGACAAACATTGATTGGTATCGCGCCAATGATGAGAATATCGTACTGGAAGGCGTCAACTGGCTGTACAGTGAGAATGCCGGAGAGGCCAGCGACCTCGTGGAGCAATACCTGGCGGGTCAGATCGACGCCGAAGTCATGCTGAAGGCTATTGACAAGAAGGTGAACATGATGCGCATGGAGGGGAACTGACGCCATGCTGCCAAACGCAGCGCGCTTGAGTATGCGGTCGTCATAGATGAATCCCGACAAAACGACCATCTATTTGAAGAGAGGTGTTAACATGAAAAAGCTGGTTTGTCGCTATGCGTGTTCGGTCCTGATGGTGCTGAGCCTGTTCGGCCTGACCGCACCGCTGAATGGTATCGTGTATCCTGTGGCGCACGCCGAAGCCAGGCAAACATTTGCCAGCGGTGATATCTGCGTAGTGATCGTTCGGAAACTAAATGTTCGCTCCGGTCCAAGCACGAAGAACAAAGTCATCACCAGGCTGAAGAAAGGCACGGAGGTGACTGTGGAGAAAATGGAAAAGGGCTGTTACTACGTCAAGCATGCCAAAGGCAACGGCTATGTCGACGGCAAGTATCTGAAGAAGAAGTCAGCGGATACAGGTATTGTGACTTTTCCGGATTCAAGTAACACCTACACGACAACCTGCACGGTTCGCATGCGCGCCAAGCCTTCCTCGAAGAGCTGGGCCATGGGAAAGCTGGAAAAGGGCACCAGCGTGAACGTCTTGTCCACGAAAGGCAAGTGGTCCGAGATCATCTATCATGAGCGACATGTTTGGATAGCGTCGAAGTATCTTAAAAAGGTAGAATAGCCGCCCATTAAACAGTCCCGCTGAGATAGGACTTCGGGACGGGCGGCGATCATACCAGTTCCAGGAGAACTGTTTATCATATGCGTTTCCTTCATTGCCCACCCCTACCCCAGCCCCGAACGATGCGTCTGTTCCTATCCGGATGCATCGTCCGGGGCATTTTTGTGTGTTCAGATTTCTTTAGAATTGCTTGAGCTGATTATTCAGATTTATACGATATGGTTGCCACCGATCAGGAGAAATACTCGAACGACCGAAGCTACAACAGCGCACGCAACAGCGGTACCGTGATCGCCTGGAATCCCGAGGGTTATCGGGCCGTGAAGCACGTGCTGGTCAAGTTTTCCGACGACCAGGCGGCGCGCTATAGGGAACTGCATAATACCCTTGACAGCCTGAACGCGGAGATGGAGGCACTGGACAAGCCAAAGGCGACCGAAGCGCCTGCTGAAGCGGCTAAGGCCGATGATGGCAAGAACGCATCCGAGACAGCCTCCGCGGAGGACGCAGCTACCCAAAGGGCGGAGAACAGCGAAGCCCCCGAGGCGGAGGAAGCGACTGCTGAAACCCGCACCCGCGAGCAGATCCAGGCGGACCTGGATAGGGCAAATGCGGGCCTCGAAGCGCTGTATGAGGAATTGATGCCCAAAGCGCAGGAAGTCGTCGTGGCCTTCAACAGCGGTACGGACTTCGATTCTCTGATCGAAAAATACGGCGAGGATCCCGGCAGGCGAAAGAGCCGACCAAGATGCAGGGCTACGTGGTGTCGGCGAACTCTACCACCTGGGAGAAGGCCTTTACCGACGGAGCGATGGCCATCTCTAAAGTGGGACAGATCAGCAAGCCCGTGCGCGGCTCCAACGGAATACACGTCATCTACTACATGGGCGACATTACCCCCGGCCCGGTGCCTTTTGAGGACATCTCTGAGGAGGTTTCCAAGCAGGCCTTGGCCGACAAGGTTTCCGATACCTACGACAAGCAGGTCGCCGCGTGGATAGAGGAAGCGGCCCCCGTTTATTACTCCGATCGCTTCTGAATTTGGAGTGATTCGGGGGGTAGCACATAAAACATGAGGTCTTAGGAGGATGATTATGAGAAGCAAGGAATATCTCAAAGACATGGGAAAAGGGAAATGGATGATTGGGGCGTTTGCGTTGATATGCACGTTGAGTATCGGCAGTCTTTCCTTTTCCGCATTGCCGATACTTCAGAGGACGGTGGCGGAACAGGGCATGGCCAGGGGTGTCATGGTGCGCTGCATGGCTGAGATCAAGGCCCAAGCAACCATAAGCCAATGGAACAGGGGAACGCTGCTGCGCATGCGCGGGTTTGTTCCCGAACCCGGCGACATACCTGCGGCGAGCGTTGAAGCGCTCATATTATCCCTGTGTGATAACCTGGAGCGCCATATGCCGGATGCGCCGGAGGGACATCGCTGGATCATGCTGAGCTGTCTGTTCCTGGCATTTGTCGCGTGGGAACCGATGCATCCGCGGGAGGTCGTCCACCATCGCAATACCGTGATAATGGGTCGGCAGCACTGGTTCTGTCCCGTCCGCGAGGATTCCGCCGAAAGACTGTGCCGGTTTTGTGTATGCAAGACGGAGAGCCGATGAAAAGGGCTGTAAGGGCCTTGACCTTTTACAGCCCTTTGTTCATGCTTGACTGTCAGCGCTTCACGTTGAAGGCGTCAAAGCCGGGATACACGGCGTTCTCGCCGAGGCTCTCCTCGATGCGCACAAGCTGGTTGTACTTGGTTACGCGCTCGGAGCGGCTGGGCGCGCCGGTCTTGATCTGGCGGGTGTTCAGCGCCACGGCCAGGTCCGCGATGGTGGTGTCCTCAGTCTCGCCGGAGTGGTGGGAGGTCACGGCGGTGTAGCCGGCCTTGTGCGCCATCTTGATGGCCTCCAGGGTCTAAAGTGTGTATGTTGTGATATGAGACACTTGTCATATCAATGGCATAATGTTATAATAAGCTTGATTGGTGCTGTAAAATCCGCAATTGAGGGACCGAGGGTGAAAGCGCATGAAGGAAACGAAAAAGAAGATTGGCTTCGTCGTCGGGAACTACCATACGGATCATCCCGGCCGGCTGGTACATATGATCTGGAATCTGCTCAAGGACGAAAATGTGCAGTTGCAGGTCTTCCTTGGAACGGAGAGCGCCAGCTTCATTCAGGACTTTGCCCTGCGGTCCAGCCGGTTTGACTATCAGTATGCCTCGCTTTGTGGCTACACGGAGTATGAGAATCTCGATCTGCTGATCATTTCTGCCGGCACGCTTTCCATTTACCAAAATGAGATTCCCTTGGAGGAATTTCTGAGGCACACGCCTGATATTCCAATGATTCTGACGGAGACAGACCGTGCGCCAAAGCGCGGGATTACCCTGATCGCGGACAACACGCAGGGCATCGCCGGGTGCGTAGAGCACCTGATAGAGGTCCATGGGTTGACTCGAATCGGCTATATTACAGGACCGAAGAACAACCAGGACGCGGAGGAGCGCTTCATTGGATATCGGGATACGCTCGTAAAGCACGGCATTCCGATACGCGAGGAATACATCGTGCAGGGCGATTATTCCGAGAATGTGGACAGAAGTGTGGAACAGCTGCTGGATCACGCGCCTGAATTGGAAGCGATCGTATCCGCGTACGACGAGATGACCGTGGCAATCTACCGGGTGTGCCGCGCACGGGGCCTGGAGGTCGGCAAGGACATCGCGGTAACGGGCTTTGACGATATGCTGATGGCTGGCTATAGCAAGCATGTGGAGGGCTACAGCTGGGACGAGGCGCCGGTGATGCTTCGGAAGTCGGGCAATCCGGCGTTCCGCTTCCCGGGTAACGTCATGACGTTCCTGCTGTTTGACGAAGAATACCAATATGGCGTACTGAATGTTGAAATCGAGCCGGAAAAGATAGATTTCTACTACATGCTGTCCCTCGACATTGGTACGAGCCTGAGATATATGGACATCTGGACGCGGCAAAAGCAATACCGCGCCCAGCTGCAGGCCATGGCACGTACCGATGAGCTGACCGGCCTGTACAATCGCGCAGGTTTGATCAGCGCAAGGGAGCGCTTGACCGCTGACAGGCAGAGGCCAGTGACGGTCATCCTGGCCGACCTGGACCATTTGAAGCAGATCAACGATCACTTCGGCCATCGGGAGGGCGATATCGCGCTGAAAAGCGTCGCGAAGATTCTCACCCAGGTGTTTGGCACAGGGCAAGTGATCGGACGCATCGGCGGCGATGAGTTCCAGGCATGCTTTGTCCAGATGACAGAGGAGGAAATCGAGGAGAAGATTCGGTCGGTCAAGGCGATGTGTCAACGGTATAACGAATGCTCGGAACGGCCGTACTTTCTGGAGATCTCGGTGGGCTATGCCACGGGGATAGCTCAGACCAGAACTGATTGGGAAGCCCTTGCGACCCGGGCGGATGAAAAACTGTATGAAGCCAAAAAAACCAGGCGAGGCTTTGTGATACGATAAGATACGTGATTTGACAGCGAGTCGGAATGTAAAGTTTTATAAAGTACTTGACGGGTGACCTTTCGTTCACTATAATATGTGAACGAAAGGTCACTGCTTTCGCGGGGGGGTTATCATGGCAAAGGATACAAGGGAGAGAATATTCGAATCGGCCCTTCCCTGGCCTCCCTGTGGGTCTACAGCGAGATGCAGTTTCCATTGCCCGCGCGGGCGTCGACACGGTCACGGACGCAGTGGTGGACGGCTGCGTGACGCTGGCGGTGGTTTTCCCAGCCTGCTGCTGCTGCTGGCGCGATTGACGGACTGGGGGCCGGTTGCGATGTACGGCGCATTGAAGCTGACGGACTTTGCCAAGATCACCGTTGTCCACCTGTGGCTTAAAAAGGAGAAGTGGGTGAAGAAAACTGACGGTTCAGGCGGCGTGATGTTGCGAGAAACGGGAGGAGATCTCCATGAATACAAGACCTGACGTTTATCTCTTCGGCCAGGTGCTGGGCACCCATTCCTTTCTGTTGAAGGACGGCTTTCTCAAGCCCGACGCGTATTCCGAGATCAGGGAACAATACTTCCTTCCCGGCGGGGAGACGGGCACGGCGGCGACAGTGTTGGATTCACTCGGCGTATCCGTTCGGATGGACGGCACCTGGATCGGCACAGAAGTCGCGCCGATGCTGAGAGCGTTTTACGCGGACAAGCGGGTGGACCTCAATCCGCTGCGCTTCACAGAGGACGACCCCGGCGTGATGGACTACGTGGTGATTGCGGGACTGGTACGCTCGCCCATGGGCAGGTTCCAAACCCTTTTTTCCACGGGCAAACGGTGGTGGAGCGTGCCGAAGGAGTCGGACATCATCGGCTGCAAGGTCGCGGCCATAGACCCCTATTTCGGTGAGGAGTCGCTGCTGGCGGCGGAGCTGTGCCGCAAGCACGGCATTCCCTATGTGACCATCGACAGCCTCCACGATTCGCCGCTGCACCGGCATGCCGCCGTCAATGTGGTCTCCCAAGAATGCACCTCGGAGCATTACGCGGGCATGGCCCCGGAGGACGTGATGGCGCTGATGACAGGCAACACGGATGGCCTCACCATCCTCACCCAGGGCGGCGGCGATATGCTGTATGGGCGGAAGGGCGAAGGAATCCATCGAATGAAGCCCTTTTCTGTGGAGGTCAGGAGCACCCTGGGTGCGGGCGATACGTTCAAGGCCGGGTGCGTCTACGGTCTTTTGCACGGGATGGCCGACGCCGATCTGGTGCGCTTTGCCAGTGCCTGTTCCGCCGTGGCCATCTCCCGGTTCCCGCTGCCGCTGAATCCGCCGAAGCCGGAGGAGGTGCGGGCGCTCATCGTCGCGCAGAAAGGATAATTGAAATGGTGATTGGACTTATTGGAGAGAACTGCAGTGGAAAATCGACGCTGGCGGCCCACATCAGAGACGTGATCGGGGCGGAAGTCGTCAACGGCAGGGACTACCTGCGGATGGCGAAGTCTGAAGCAGAGGCCAGGCGGCTGTTCCGGGAGAAGCTGGCAGGTGCTGTCAGCAGTGGCAATATCATCTATGTGATTTCGGAATCGGATCAGCTTGACCTGTTGCCGAAGGGTGCGGTACGAATCTTGGTTAGCGCAGATTTGGATACGATCAAGGCGCGGTTCAGAGCCAGGATGCGCGGCTTTTTGCCCGCGCAGGTCGAACGGATGCTTGAAGGCAAACATGGCATGTTTGACCACTGCGCTTATGATTATCAGTATGACGGAGCCAATGGCGATGCGACTGCGCTGTGCGAGAAATTGACACAGTAGTGATAAAACGACCTGAATAAGCGTGAGGGATCATACCATGGACAAGCATTGGTCTGAGATGAATAAAGAAATGCAAGCGCTGATTGCAAAGAAAGCCACCTTCAAAGACGGCATAAGGAAGCTGCTGGAGCTGCGAAAGAGCCTGTTTGAGCAGATCACGCAGATTGTGACCACCTTCCCGGAGGAGGCATTTTGGCAAATGCCCTTCGCAGGTGCAGAGGGGTACCACAGCAAGACGCTGGCCTATTCCATCTGGCACATTTTCCGCATCGAGGATATTGTGGCACATGAGATGATCGCGGAGGATCAACAGGTGCTATTTCACTTGGATTTCCAGACGGCAATTCGCTCGCCCATCATCACCACCGGCAACGAGCTGGCAGGTGAGGAGATCGTGGACTTCTCCAAACAGCTGGACGTGAGAGCTTTGTACCGGTACGCCCGGGAAGTCATGGAGTCCACGAACGGGATTTTGTCGTCCCTGGAATACCCCGATCTGAAGCGCAAATTCGGGGCGGACATGGTCGAAAAGCTGGGGGCGACCGGCTGTGTCAGCGGGGATGAAAGCGCGCGCTGGCTGATTAGCTACTGGTGCTCAAAGGACGTGCTGGGGCTCATCAAAATGCCGTTCAGCCGACACTGGATCATGCACATCGAAGCCATGAGGCGCATCAAGAACAGGCTGTGCAGGCAGGTCCGAAGGGGCGTCGATCCCATTGCCTACTGCGGCTTTTCCTGCAATCATTGCTTTCTGGCTGAATGGTGCGGGTCATGCCGGACGGCGTATAACGTCTGCGCCTTTGCCACGATTTCCCCGGAGGGCAAATGTCCCAACGCGGTTTGCTGTCAGGAAAAGGGCATCGACGGGTGCTACGAATGTGCCGATTTGGAAAGCTGCGAAACGGGATTCTATATTCCCTCGAACGACGGCGCTCAGGCCGCGAAGGCGCAGGCCATGTACATTCGAAAGCATGGAAAGAAGGAATTTCTGAAGGTGCACGACCGGCTCCATCAGAAATACGATTTTGCGAAAACGCAGGAGATTTTGGGGCAGGATTGCCGGGAGGGACTGCGGATTCTCGAAGAGAGCTGAACCGAGCCAGCCGGTTGCCCCACTGTCTACGCTTCGTAGGTTGTCCTCACTGAAAACACATGTTAAACTGGCTCCGCAAGGAGGCGAAAGCAATGGATAACTATGTGACCGGAGCAACGATTCGAAACTTGAGGGAGCGAAAGGGACTTACGCAGGAGGAGCTGGCGGAGCGCATCCATGTGAGCGCGAAGGCGGTGAGTAAATGGGAAACGGGGAAGGGCTTTCCGGATATCAGCCTGCTGGAGCCACTGGCAGGCGCGCTGGATATTTCCGTGATCGAACTGCTGTCCGGGGAGGATATACGGAACCGGAACCGCGCCTTCAACATGCTGAAGAGCGTCTGGTATGTCTGCCCCGCCTGCGGCAACGTGATCCTGGCGACGGGGGAGGCGGTGATCAGCTGCTGCGGCATCGTGCTGCCGCCGCTGGCGCCTGAGACGGCGGATGAAAGCCATGCCATCCATGTGGAAGTCATGGAGGACGAGATATACGTCTGGATGGATCATCCCATGACCAAGGCGCATTACATCTCGTTCCTGGCGGCGGTGTCGGATCTGGGAATGCAGATCGTCAAGCTGTATCCGGAAGGAGCAGCGGAAGCGCGGTTCAAGCGCAGCCGCGTGAGAGGTCTCTATGTCTATTGCAACCGACACGGGTTGTTTTCAATGAGATCATAAAGAAGAAAAAGGAGATGTGGCACATGATCCTGTGCATTGTATCCGCTCCATGCAGGGCCTGAGGAGCCTGCATGGAGGATAACAGATTCCTCAGGCTTTGCCCTTTCAAAATAAACATATGAAAAGGAGCAAAGACCATGAAAAACAAGAGCTTACGGGATTTCTATATTCTTTGGAGCACCCAGAGCCTTTCGCAGCTGGGCAGCGCGATGACCAGCTTCGCGCTGACGCTGTGGCTGTACGATAAGACGGGCTCGGCCCTGGGCACGGCGACCCTGACCATCTGCACCTACGCACCGTATGTGGTCATGAGCATATTTGCCGGGGCCATTTCGGACAAATTCGACAAGAAGAAAACCATGCTGGCGTGCGACGCACTGGCGGCGCTGACCACCCTGTTGGTGTTTGTGCTGTACAAGGCCGAACTTCTGTGCGTGTGGCATTTGTATGCCGTCAACGCGGTTTCAGGACTTATGAACACCGTGCAGCAGCCCGCGTCCGAAGTGGCCAACACGCTGGTGGTTCCCAAGGCTTACTACCAGAAGGCAAGCGGTTTGCAGTCGCTGTCCCGGTCGATCATCAGCATCGGCAATCCGCTGCTGGCCTCGGCGCTGTATGGGCTGGCCGGACTGGACGCAGTGATTGCCGTGGACCTGACGACCTTTGCCATCGCCTTTTTGGCACTCCTGCTCTTCATCCATCTGCCCGATGTGAATCGCAAAGCCGGGGAGGAGAGAAGAATACTGAGTTTGGCAAAGGAGGGCCTGCGATTTTTGAGGGATCATCCGCTGGTGCTGGATGTGATCCTCTTTATGTCAGGGGTCAATCTGATCGCCTCGGCATTCGACGCGGTGCTGCCGGCGCTGGTCATTCCCCGGCGCGGGAACGGCGTGCTCGGCATCGTGACTTCATGCTCCGGCATCGCCATGGTGCTGGGCAGCCTGCTGGCAACGGCTATGCCAAAACCCAGGGACCGCGTGCGCGTGATCTACCTGACCATGCTGTTCTCACTGGGGACGGAGAACTTCCTGCTGGCGTTTTCCCGAAGCCCCGTGCTGTGGTGCGTCGGTCAGGTGATCGGATGGATGCTGGTGCCCGTCATGAGCGCCAACCAGAACGTCATCATGCGAAACAGCATCCCGGTGGCCTTGCAGGGAAGGGTCTATGCCTGTCGGAATACGCTGCAGTTCTTCACCATTCCCATAGGCCTTGCCCTGGGCGGCTTCATGGTGGATCATATCTGCGAGCCGTTCATGGCCGCGAACCGATCCAACGGGCTGCTGGCCGCGCTGTTTGGAACCGGAAAGGGCTCCGGCGCAGCGCTTATGATGTTCCTGCTGGGATTGGCGGGCATCGTGCTGTGTCTCATTACAGGACAGAGACTGAAACAATACAGATATACCGATGAGGAATGATGGGAGGAATACCTGTGAAAGCGTATATCGCATACTGTGGGCTGGACTGCGAGACCTGTGAGGCCCGAATTGCGACGATGAACCACGATGACGTGAGAATGTCCCATCGGAGGCATCAGCGCCGTGGGCCTGAACGATGACCTCTCGATTGTGCATATCGGCTATTGCCTCGGGCGGCCCTGGTGGCACAGGGGGATCATGTCGGAAGCGTTGAAGGCGGTTATCGATTTCTTCTTCAATGAGGTAGGAGCGAACCGGATTGAATCCAGACACGATCCCCGGAACCCTCATTCCGGCATGGTGATGCAAAAATGTGGGATGAAATATGAAGGTACATTGAGAAGCTCGGACCGGAATAACCAGGGAATATGTGATGCGTGCTGGTATGCCATCCTGAAATCGGAACGCTGAAAAAAAACTTGACTTTCACACTGTGGCAGGCATTACAATACGTCTGAGCTCAACAGGAATCCGCTTATGGAGGTACCGCCATGCTGAAGATCGGAGAATTTTCAAAGCTGTCCAGGGTCAGCGTCAGGATGCTGCGCTACTACGATGAGATTGGACTCCTGAAGCCAGCCGAGATCGACCGCTTCACGGATTATCGGTATTACAGGGAGGATCAGCTGCCGACAGCGGGCCGCATCGCCGCGCTGAAAGACATGGGCTTCTCCCTCGCCGACATCGTCAGGATGCTCGAGGTCTATGACGACCGCGAACAGCTGGAGCCGTTCTTTTCCACCCGGCGGGCGGAGATGGAAGCCCAGGCTCAGGATACCGCGCGGAGGCTGACGCTTCTGGACGCAGCCGTCAAAAGGCTGAGAAAGGAAGAGCACATGAGCTATGACGTAACCATCAGAACCATTTCCGAGCGCTACGCCGCCACCGTTCAGATGACCATTCCCCGCTATGAGGACGAGGGCATGGTGTGGGGCACGCTCATGCAGGAGACCTGCCGGATGAACCTCGTGGAGGCGGCCCCCTGCCTCTGCGCGGTGACCTTCCTGGACGGGGAGTACAAGGAGGAGGACGTGGAGGTGATGGCCTGGAAGACCGTGAAGGGCCACTATCCCGACACGGCGCACGTGAAGTTCCGCACGCTGCCGGAGGTGACCGTCGCCAGCTGCACCTACAAGGGCAGCTACACCCTGATCACGGAGGTCTACGCGGCGGTGGTCGCGTGGATCGAAGCCAACGGCTATGAGCCCTCGGGAGCCATGTTCAACATCTACCACGTCAGCCCCCACGAGACCCAGAACCCGGATGAGTTTGTGACGGAGATCTGCTATCCCGTGAAGCGACGCGGATAAGCGATACCCAAGCCCCGACCCATACAGGGTCGGGGCAGTACGCAGGGAGGAGCCTATGAAAGAAGCGGCATTATACATCCACGGCAAGGGCGGCAGCGCGGCGGAGAGTGAACACTATAAGGCGCTGTTTCCGGAATGCGAGGTCGTTGGGCTGGATTACCAGACCTTTACCCCGTGGGAAACCGGCGCGGAAATTCGCTCAGCAGTGGAAGCACTGAAGGCAGAGGATAAGCGCGTCATCCTGATCGCAAACAGCATCGGCGCGTATTTCAGCATGAGCGCCGGGATCGACGCGATGATAGAAAGCGCCTGGTTCATCTCCCCCGTCGTCGATATGGAGAAGCTGATCACCGATATGATGCGGTGGGCCGATGTCACGGAGGCGGAGCTGGAAGCCGGGGGAACAATCCACACCTCGTTCGGCGAGGATTTGTCATGGAACTATCTCTGCTATGTGCGAAGCCACCCCATGGCCTGGACGGTGCCGACGCGAATCCTCTATGGAAGCCTGGACGACCTGACATCGCTTGAAACCATCACTGATTTTGCAAAGAAGCACAATGCAGCACTCACCGTCATGGAGGGCGGCGAGCACTGGTTTCACACGGAGGACCAGATGCGGTTTCTGGATAACTGGATACTTGGAAAATGACATCAACAAGGAGACGAAAGAGAAGAAGATAAATAACAGGAAGTGCGGCTTACCCGCTGCTTTACTTGGCGGAAGCCGCCTTGTACAGCTGGCCGCAGGCTGGACAGTAGAACAGACTCATGCGGACACCCCCCTGTTCAGCAGCCCCTGCTGGTCTGCTTCCTCGGCTGTGAATACGCGGGATTTGCGAATCTTCAGTTCACCGAGGGTTGTGCGAAGGATGCAGCTGGAGCCGTCATAGCCGATAAAGACTGCCTTCTGTACCAGAGGACCCGAGGTATAATATACGGTTTGATTGGGCGTGAGCATGGTCGGTCGTCTCCTTCTGAATTGTGATGAGAATGTGACGGCGTCCGTCACGGCAATGTCTATTTTACCATTGATGGAAGGAATGCGTCAAGCCCTTTTTCTGAGGGCTTGTTTTGCTTTTGGTATCTGTTACTTTGATGCTGTCTTGTTAGTTTTAACAAATAACTCTTGCATTCCCCTGTTTGTGGTGTATAATAATAGTAAGGAAGAACTAACTATATGAGGGGATGATGACCGTGGGACTGTTCAAGGATTATGTGAGCCAGACGCGCAAGCCGGAGGGCTTTCTGGGGAAGCTGATGCTGAACGGCATGAACTCCGGACACGCGAAAATGGCGGACTGGGGATTCACCCATTTGCCCCAGCTCGACCCCGGAAGGGCCGTCGATCTCGGCTGCGGCGGCGGACGGAATGCCGGCGAGCTGTTGAAGCGGTTTCCCAGGGCGCATGTGACCGCCGTCGACTATTCCGAGCTGTCCGTGGAGAAGGCGCGGGAATACAACCGGGACATGATTGCCGCGGGGCGCTGCGAGGTTCAGCAGGGAGACGTATCCAATCTGAAGCTGCCCGCGGAGCGCTTCGACCTCGCCACGGCCTTTGAGACGATCTACTTCTGGCCGGGATTGGAGCGGTGCTTTTCCCAGGTGGCGAGGGTGCTCCGGCCGGGCGGAATTTTCATGATCTGCAACGAATCCGACGGCACGGACGCCACGAGCCTGAAATTTGAGAAGATCATCGACGGCATGAAGAACCACACGGCGCAGCAGATCGAAGCGGCGCTGAGGGCGGCGGGCTTTTGTGAAGTGACCAGCGACCATCATCCGTCCAGGCCCTGGATCACCGTATTGGCGAGGAAGTAAGGAGTGAGCGGGCATGGCGAGAAGGGATTCCGACAACCAAAAGCGATCCATGAGCGCGATGTTTCGCGGCAGGGCGATCTTCAAGCCGCTGAACACCGGCCGCATCGACGACCGCGTCGCCTGCGTGCGGGAGTGGGTGGCGAACATCTTCTTTTACACGAAGAACGGCGCGACGATCATGATCGACGCGGGCTACAATTACGCGCGGCTCAAGGAGAAGATGGGCTGGCTGGACATCGACCCGGCGACGATCAAGCACATACTGATCACCCACCAGGACACCGATCACGTCGGCGCGCTGGAGCCGGACAGCGAGCGATTGTTCAGGGACGCCACCGTCTATATCGGCGAGATCGAAAACCGATACCTGACCGGCGAGAAGCGGCGCAGGGTGATCCACGGGCTGTACAGGCTGCCCATGGTGAAGATGGACAACAAGAAGGTGCTGCTGAAGGACGGCGACGTGTTCACCGTCGACGGCATCAAGGTCGAATGCCTGCTGGTGCCGGGACACACCTGGGGCCACATGGTGTACCTGATCGACGACGAATACCTGTTTACCGGGGATACGATCTGGTTCGGCGCGGACGGCGGCTACAGCTTCATCAGCACGCTGGCCGAGGACAACAAGCTGGCCGTGCGGTCCCTTGAAAAGCTGGAGGCGAACCTTCGCGCCCGGAAGCGCCGCATCGCGGTGATCACGGGGCACACCGGCTGGACGGACGACCTGGACTTCGCCTTCGCCCATCGCACGGAGATCTGCAAGCCCTTCACGAAGAAATACGTCGATCCGGAAGCGCCTTATGACGGCTATGTGGAGGACGACGACACCGAACGGAGGGCACGAACGCAGCGCCTGAAAAAGAAGGGGGTTTGACTATGAAGCCGGACTATAAGAACTGGACGCCCAAGGGCATGATCTGGTCCTTTCTGGGCGGGGCGATTGGCTGCGGGATCGTGGCGGTCGTTCTCAACGCGCTGCTGAACGGGACGCTGAGAACCGTGCTGACGGTAGTGTTCGCGGCATTGGCGGTAATCTTCTGTGGTATGACCATCTGGGCGCTGCTGATGCATCGGGCCTTCAGCTATGACGGCAAGCGGCAGATGTCCCGGCAGATCATCGAGGGCACGGCGGCGCATGTGAAGCTACCCGCCGGCGGCAGGTGCCTGGACGTGGGCTGCGGCAGCGGCGCGCTGGCCATCGCCGTGGCCAAGCGCAATCCCCAGGCCCATGTCGTGGGCATCGACCGCTGGGGCAAGGAGTACGCCTCCTTCAACAAGCAATTGTGCGAGCGCAACGCACAGGCAGAGGGCGTGAAAAACACCACCTTCCGGCAGGGCGACGCCACGCATCTCGACTTTCCCGACGAAAGCTTCGACGCCGTGGTCAGCAACTACGTATACCACAACATTCCCGGCGACCGCCAGCAATACCTGCTGGAGACGCTGAGGACGCTGAAGGTGGGCGGCACTTTCGCGCTGCACGACATCTTCTCCAAATCGAAGTACGGCGACATGCAGGCGTTTATCAGGCAGCTCAGGGACATGGGCTATCAGAGGGTGGAGCTGATCGATACCACCGACGGCAAATACATGACGAAGTTCGAGGCCACCTGGATGGGACTGGGCGGCTCGGCGCTGCTGACGGGGATTAAGTAAAACGAGGACAAGGCAATGAAGTTCACAGAGATGGGCAAACCGGACGGCAGGACCATGCTGCTGCTGCCCGGCACGGCATGCACCTGGGAGATCAACTTCCACACGGTCATCGACCGGCTGGCGGCGCAGTATCACCTGATCTGCGTCAATTACGACGGCTTCGACGACGAGAAGGCGACAAAACCGTTTACGGACATGCTGACGGTGACCGGGAAGATCGAGGATTACATCATCAAAAATCACGGCGGGCGCGTGGACGGGGCCTACGGCTCCTCGCTGGGCGGCAGCTTTGTGGGCCTGCTGATCCAGCGCAAACGCATCCACATCGACCACGGCTTCATCGGCTCCTCCGACCTGGACCAGGGCAGCCCCATCGTCGCCCGGATCATGACATGGATCGTGGGCCGCTGGATCGGCGACGCGGTGAAGAACGACAGGAAGCGCCAGAAGCTCAAGGATATGCTGGTGAAAAACTTCGGCATGGACATGGACCCGGAGACGGACGCCTTCATGGACGCGTTCGCGGGCAGCATGGTATCCCTGCACCCAAAGACCGTGGCCCGGGAGTTCTACTCGGACTATGTGACGCCCCTGGAGGACGACATTCACGTGGACGGCACCACGGTGCACGTCATCTACGCGCTGAAGATGGGGCCGAAGTACGAAAAGCGGTACCGGCAGCACTTCCGCGACCCGGACATCATCCGCTTCGACATGCAGCACGAGGCGTGGATCTTCCAGAGCCAGTGGACGCAGCCCATACTGGACGCCATCGCGGCGCGCATGGGATAGGGGGATAGCGGCGTCGCCACAGACATGCCGATCGCGCAGAAGAACCGTGGCGGCGCCCTTTTCTTTTCATTTTGCCTGTGACTTCCGGGGGACAACAATTGTATTTCACTTTTGAGGGTGTATTCACTCGGGGCGTGAGGGTCACTCCAATTCGATCTCTTCCCCAGGGATCAGGATCATCTTCCCCGGTCCGTTGAAGCCCTTTGCTCTACAATTGTTGAACCCTTGTTGTTGTCGGCCTGAACGGCCTCGACGTTCACAAAACATAATAAAGGGAGTAAGGCAATACCTGTCGCCCCCATTTGCTTCAAAATCTCCGCAAGCCGATCCGCCAAACCCATACCACTGCATGGAAAAGCGCCCGACACACCTTGTGCCGGGCGCAATGCCGCGAATATCTCCCATGACGAGCGGGTGTCCGCGTTGACCTGCGGACGGGGGCCCGGATTGACGCCCGGGCGGCGCTGTCCGCCTGACCGGGCGGACGCGGATTCCACATTCACCCGTGGACGGGCTGCCGGCGAACCGGCGGTTCTGCTGCGGCCCTCGTCGGGGCCGTCTCCTGAATGCGATGAAAATTCGAAAAAGAGATGCAGTCATGGAAACCGCTGCGGCAACCGTGCGGGGTGTCTGCCGACCTGTCGCGAATACCATTCATGACAAAGCGGGTGTCCGCGGAAGCCCGCGAACGGTTCGATGTGTCTGAACGAATGATAAAAAAGAAAAAATCGATGGATGCAGTCATGAAAAACCGCTGCGACGGGCCGGTGGGTCGGGGCAGACCGTCCTTTCGGGCGGCCTGCCGTTCCCTCAGCACGCAATCAGTATAGCACCGCCGAGCACGCCTGTCATTAAACCAGTGGTTTATTGCGCGTATTGCCGCGATTTGCTATACTCATGCCAATCCCGGGAAGCGCCGGTTGAACCGTCCGAGGAGACGGGGGCTGGCGAAGCGAACGGAAGGGATGGACGATGGGTTGGGGTGCGCCCAAGGATGCGTCCGCCGCCTTTGGAAAGCGGCGGGTCAGCGCCGGGAGCCCTTGCGCGACCTGAAATGATAGGGAGACGCGGACCCACCGAAAGCCCTGCCGGTTGTGACGCCGCGAAGCAAGTCCTTTAGGGCGCCGCGAAGCAAGTCCTTTAGGGCGCCGCAAAGGCCTCTGCCGCCAAAACGAAAGGAGGTGTGTGAATATGAGCTATCGTGGATCGAAACAGAACGCACAGAGACAGGCCATGCGCAAGCAGTCGAAGCTCGTGCTGCCTGAGCAGGCAGATCGCCTCTTTGGCGTCGACGGCAACCGCAGTCACCGTAGTCGGAACAGCCGCATGGAGGAAGCGGCCAGGGCGGAGCGTCGGACGATCGTGAAGCCCGTTAGGCCGACGCCCGCCACGTCGTGGAGCAGGCCGACCGCATCCTGGAAGCCCCCCGTGCGACAGGTCGACCCCAGGGCGCTGGAGCTGGCGGCCATGCTGAAGGATTCCCAGCGCAACTTCATGGACGGCATCTCCTACACGGTCAATCCGCTGGATACGCTGAAGCTGATCAGCGCGAGCTCCGTCTTCGGCGAGCCCCAGTACTATCGCGACGGGGACAGCGGCCAGGCGAAGCTGCTGGACGGCATGTACGGCATCGACGCGGTGTTCGCCCGCTACAGCCTGGATGTCATGGACCCCTACCGGGACCAGAAGACCTCCCGGGTGATGGAGCAGGCCATCGACGCGGCGCTGGACTGCGACTTCGGCGCGGTGCTGGATTGGGCGCTTGAGCTGCGCACGCGGTACATGATGCGCCTGAATCCCCAGGTCATCATGGCCCGAGCGGCCATGCACCCCGGAAGGGTCGCCTACACCCGGACCCATCCCGGCAGCTTTGCTGAAATCGAGGCGCAGGTGATGGCGCGGGGCGACGACGTCTCCAACCAGCTGAGCTACTGCCTGGCGGTCAACGGCTCCAAGAGGAGCATTCCCGCCATCCTGAAGCGGGCCTGGGCCAGGCGCATCGGCGACATGGACGCCTACACCATGGCCAAGTACGCCAACGCCGGCATCGGCCTGGTGGACGCGGTGCGCATCTGCCACGCGAAGGGCCCCCTGGTGGACACCCTGATGCGTGAGGGCAAGGTGCCCATGCCCGAGGGACAGGACACCTGGGAGCGGCTGCGGGCCTCCGGCAAGGGCTGGAAGGAGATCCTCAGCGAGATCCGGATGCCCCACATGGCGCTGCTGAGAAACCTGCGGGGAATCTTCTCCGAGGTCAGGGACGTCGACGTGCGCCGGGAAGCCCTTGAACAGCTGGAGCGCGGCGTGAAGCGGGGGAAGCAGTTCCCTTTCCGCTACCTCTCCGCATGGAGGGCGGTGGACGAGACGGGCCAGGCCTGGACCAACCAGGTCAAGCGCAGCCTCGAGTCGTGCATCGACCGGGCGTGCGAAAACCTGCCCGCGCTGCCGGGGCGCTGCGCCTTCCTGACGGACAACTCCGGCTCGGCCTGGGGCACGTGCACCTCCGAGTGGGGCACGATGCAGGTGGCGGAGATCGGCAACCTGAGCGCCGTGATCGGCGCGATGCGCGCCGACGAGGGCGTGGCCTTCCCCTTCGGCGACCGGCTGGTGCCGGTGCCTATCCACAAAGGCGAGGGCGTGCTGGCGCAGCAGCGGCAGGTGAGCGCCTCCGGCAAGACCTGCGGCGGCGCGACGGAGAACGGCGTCTGGCTGTTCTTCCGGGACGCCATCCAGGAGAGGCAGCACTGGGACAGCATATTCATCTATTCGGATATGCAGGCGGGTCACGGCGGCCTGTTCGGCACCAACCCCGAGGACTACGCGGCCCTGGGCTGCAAGGTCAAGGGCACGTACATCGACGTGAACCGGCTGGTGCAGCTGTACCGGCAGCAGGTGAACCCGAAGGTGAATGTCTACTGCATCCAGACCGCGGGCTACACCAACGTGCTGGTGCCGGAATACGGCTACCGCACCGCCGTGCTCTACGGCTGGACGGGCCGTGAGCTGGTGTTCGCCGACGCCATGCGGCGCATCTGGGACGGCATGGAGGCCGGGAAAGGGCGGTGACGCGGCGCGTCGCTGCCCCGGCTTCCCGGGATATCAGGGATTAGGGATCAGGGATTAGGATTGGGGCTGTGCGTCAGCCGCAATTTCTAATCCCTGATCCCTCTGTGCGCTGAGGGCGGTCGGCCGTGTATTTCGGCCCGCGCCGTTTTCTCCTTGACAGATGTGGGCAAAATGAAATACAATAGAGGCGGTGGTTTGCGCCCTGGACGGGGCACCGAAACGACGATGGAAAGGTTGCGCGTGGGATGGTTCGACGGACTGGAATGTGGCGACGACTGGCAGCTCTGCTGGGGGTGCTCTGCTCGCTTGCGATGGCGCGGGCCCTGGCCGAGGAAGCGCCGCAGCCGGCGCTGTTCATCGATACCACCGCCCAGCCCGCCATGATGGTCGCCCCGGGAGACATCACCATGACGTTCCTGATCGAAAACCGCTCCAACCGGCCCGTGCAGAACATCTACCTCGCCTCCGCCGACGGCCTGCTCTCGGAGCCCATCGGCCAGCTCGGCGCGGGCGAGAGCCAGACCCTGGTGCGGCCCCATGCCGTCACCCAGGAGGAGCTGGACGCCGGAAAGGTGCGCTACACCATCAGCCACGACGCCCAGGAGGCGGGCGGCGAGAAGGTGGTCTACACCCTCGACGTGCCCGTCATCAAGGGCGAGCAGCAGCCCGGCGTGGCCTTCACCCGGCAATTTTCATCCCCCTACGGCGTGAAGGACGGGCTGATGACCGTCACCTACAAGATCGTCAATACCGGCAACGTGCCGCTGAGCGCGCTGCGCATACGGGACACCCTGGGCGACTTCACCGGTCGGCTGGAGCAGCTGGACGTGGGCGAGACCAAGAGCTTCATCAGCCGGGTCACGCTGACCGGGGACGACCTGTCGATGCCCGTGCTGGAATACGCGGTGCCCACCGGCGATGAATTCTCCCTCAGCCTCGACCCGGCTTCCCTGCCCATCGCCGACGACCACCTGATCACGTCGTTCTACGTGCGCCAGGCGGAGTTCAACGACGATATCGCCGATGCCATACTGATACTGACCAACCTGGGAAACGTGGATTATAACGACATCACCGTCTGGGACGACGTGTACGGCGGCCTCATTGCCGACGCCATCAGCCTGCCCAGCGGCGCCCACCCGGTGGAGATCCCCTACACCTATCCGCTGCGGGGCGAGGGGGAATACCGCTGGCACATCACCGGCAGCAACAGCGCTGGCCAGCTGCTGGACCTGCGCACCAGCACCATCGTGGCCTCCAACACGCCCGAGGCGCAGGACATGGAGATCAGCCTGACGGCCCAGACCGCCACGCCCAGGATCAACCGGCCCGGGCGGGTGACCTTCGACTTCACCATACTCAACACCGGCACCGTCATGGCCCGGGACGTCCGGCTCTACGAGGTCAGCCGGGGCGACATCCGCCGGCTGGCCGTGATACCCCGGGGCGAGCGGGAGCCCACCGTGTTCAGCGCCACTTACGACGTCAGCCAGGACGCAGAGTTCATATTCTCCCTGGAATACACCGATGCCCAGGGCCGCCGCCAGGAGCGGACCACCAGCCCCATCGCCGTGCAGATCGCTGCCGACGGGGTCAATCCCCAGCAGCTGGACGCCTCCGGGCGGATGCTGGAGGGCCAGTCCGTGAAGCCGGGGGGCAACGGCACCACCTTCATCATACTGCTGATCATCGCGGGCGCGGCCCTGACGGTGATGATCACGATACTTGCGGTCACCTCCATCCGCGCCCGGCGGGAGCGCCTGAAGCGCATGGCGGCGGAAAAGCAGCGCATCAAGGACCAGCTGGGCCGGACCGGTTCCTTCCCGGCCGTGAAGGGCGGCCGTCCGCCCCGTCGTCCCAACGATCGAAAGAATGCCAAAAAGGGCAAACAATAAACGCGACAAGTGAGGTTTATTTATGGATAGCGACAGTGCAAGATGGCTGAAGCTGCGCAGCGGCTCGGAGATTCGCGGGCCCCAGCAGCAGTTGACCGACGAGCGGGCGGAGAAGCTGGGCTATGCCTTCGCCTGCTGGCTGGCGGAGCGCCGGGGCACCACCCCGGACGCCCTCGTCCTGGCCGTGGGCCACGATCCCAGACCCTCCGGCGCGCGCCTCAAGGCGGCGCTGACCCGGGGCATCACCGCCGCGGACAGCGACGTGCTGGACTGCGGGCTCTGCTCCGCCCCGGCGCTCTTCAAGGCCGTGCAGCCGGATTGCGGCAACGCTGACGGCGCGGTTATGATCACCGCCGGCACCGCCGACCCGAACCTGAACGGCTTCCGGTTTATCACCGCCGATGGCGGCCTGAAGGACGTGGACGTGAACGCGCTGCTGCTGCGGGCCAGGGACGCCGAGGTGCCGGAGCGGCTGGTGGTGCGCCACGACGCCGACGGGATCTATTACGATGCCCTGCGCAGCGCTGCGGCCCGCTGCCTGGAGGACGACGCGCTGAAGCCGCTGCTGGGCATGCGCGTGGTCGTGGACGCCCGAACCAGCGTGGGCGAGGGGTACGCCCGCTTCCTGGACGCCATGGGCGTGGAGACCGAGGGCAGCCTGTATCCGGTGGGAATCGAGGACGGCATCGCCGGCGGCCCCGACGACCCCGCCGCCATAGAAGCCGTCACCCGTGCCGTCAGGGCCAATCGGGCGGACCTGGGCGTGCTGTTCAACGCCGACGGCAGCCGCGCCGCCATCGTGGACGACGGCGGCAGGCTCATCTCCCAAAACCGCCTGATCGCGCTGGTGGCCGCCATGCTGCTGGACGTTAAGCCCGGCGCCACCTTCGTTACCGACAGCGTGACCTCGTCGGGCCTGTCGGCTTTCATCGCCGAATGGGGGGGCATACACTACCGCTTCAAGCGGGGCTACCGCAATGTGATCGATGAGGCCGTGCGCCTGAACGCCGAGGGCATCGACTGCCCCCTGGCCATCGAGACCAGCGGTCACGCCGCCCTACGGGAGAATTTCTTCCTGGACGACGGCATGTATCTGGTGACCCGCCTGATCTGCGAAGCCATGCG
>JAZOUD010000157.1:0-24759 GCA_045658005.1 Clostridia bacterium
CGCCACGGTACCCATGATCATCTTACCCATGCTGCCCACGCCGCCGTCGCCCAGGTGGGGCTTCAACACGTCGACGCCCTTCTTCATGGCCTTGGCGGCCACCAGCATCTCAGGCACAAAGATCTCGTTTCTGGAGAAGCGATCGCCGACCACGCTCATGGCCGCGATCATGGTGTTCAGGATATCGGAGGCGGCGATGCCGTCGTCCAGGGCCTCGCTCACCGCGCCGGGAACCAGGCGGGTCTTGCCGTTGCATACCAGATCATGGATGTTTTCAAGCGTCATGTTTATTATCTCCTTTCGTCATAAAGCACGTTGGTTTAAATCGCTGTCGTTTCCTCAGATTCAAGCATCGCCGATGACGGTTCGCGATGCCCGCTTTCTGTGAGTTATAGTACCATTTGTGGGCATTTCCTGTCAATTGTCAACGGGAAAACCGTTTGATTTTCCACGTTTTGAGTGTTTCAGTGCTTTACATTCCACATTTTTGAGGATATAATTAACGGCAGATATGCTACAATGGATGATCAGAAACCGAAATAACCGTAGCGGCGACTATCAGTCGCCACGGATTCCCGGATGAAATGGGGGAACGCAGATGGAAGAACGGGAGCTGAAGCACCTGTATCCGACGCTGGAGATGCTGGCGGAGGAGCTGAACCTGATGGGCTTCACCTGCCGTGTGGCGCGGGACGCAGGGGAGAAGCGATTTCGCGGGGCGCGGCGCTTTGCGGGAAGGGGACTGCCCGCCGAGGACGTGATCTGCGTGGTCGGCCCGCAGGACGTCGCCGCCTTTCGGGGCAGCGACCACGCATGCGTCTGCACGGCGCAGGTTCCCGGAAAGGGCGGCTGCATACTGTGCATGAACCAGACGCCCGACGCGCTGCTGGACGCGCTGCTGGAAATATTCGAGCGCTGCCGGGAGATGGAGGCGCAGATCGACGAGCTGACCTATCGCAACGCCGATCCCCGCCAGCTGTGCGAGCTGGGGGCGGCGCTGCTGGAAAACCCCATCTGCATCCACGACGACTGGTTCGTGATGGTGGCCCGCTCCTCGGAGCTGGCGGAGGTCATGCCGCCGGACTACGTGATGTCCTCGTCGAAGGAATTCATACCCCGGGCCGTCGTGGAGGATTTCAGGAACGACGGCGAATACCTGGAAACCTACGCCTACCGAACGCCCCAGCTGTGGGACGCCGCGCCCCAGGGCCTGCGCTGGCTGTACGCCAACCTGTGGGAGGGCAGCGTCTACCGGGGAAGACTCCTGGCGGTGGAGCATAAGCGCGGCTTCAGGAAGCTGGACTACGCCCTGGTCGACCTGCTGGCCCAGCGGGCGCTGATGCTGCTGGACCGCAGGCGTTCCGGCCAGGACCGGGCGTACCGCAGCATGGACGACGTGGTGCTGGACCTTCTCAACGGCAGGCAGCCCGAGCCCCAGGAGGAGGGGCAGCTGCTGGCCATGCTGGGCTGGCGGCGGGACGAGCGGCTGCTGTGCATGCGACTGGAGACGCAGATTCAGTCCGAGGCCGGGGTCATGGATCACGCGCTGCACAGCGACCTGTTCCAGGTGTTCCCCCAGGGCTACATCCTCTTCTCGGGGCACCAGCAATGCGTGATTTTGAACCTGGACCGGCAGAGCCTGACCCTGCCGATGCTGCGCCACAGCCTGTCGCCCCTCTGCCGGGATTACTGCCTGTACGCGGGCATATCCTCGCCAGTGCAGGGCCTGGAGGCGCTGCACATCGCCTATCTGCAATCCAGGGTCGCGCTGGAGAGGGCGTTTCAGCTGGGCGGCGAGCGCTGGGCGATCCCCTTCTCCGATTGCGCGCTGGAATACATGCTGAGCCGGACCCGGGAGGCGATGCCGCTACAGCATCTGGTGGCCCCGGAGCTGAACCGCCTGATCGAATACGACCGCCAGAAGGGCACCCAGTATTACGAGACCCTGCGCGCCTACCTGCTCAACGAGCGGGACATCCCACGCACATCCCAGGCGCTGATCATCCACCGCACCACGCTGCTCTATCGCCTGCGCAAGCTGCAAACCCTGGCGCCCGTAGACCTGGATGACCCCGGAGTGCGGCTGCAGCTGCTGATATCGCTGTGGATACTGGATCACAGGAATTAAGAATGAGGAATGAAGGCGCAAATCCCTTCGGGATTTGCCATTCATCCGATGAAAACCCGGGTCTACTTGCATTATTTCCGGTAATCTGTTATAATGGCATTAAGTATAAAGAACGAGGAGGCATTGGCATGGCTGGTTTGATGGACGAATTGGGCAAGGCGGTTGACAAGCTGCAGGATCTGGGCGGCAAGGCCGTGGAGGGCGCGAAGGATTTGTTTGAAAAGGCGAAGCCGGGAATCGAGGAGACCTTTGACAAGGTGTCCGACGGCGCAAAGGACCTGATCGAAAAGGCGAAGCCCGCCGTGGCGGACGCGCTGGACAAGGTGGGCGACGGCGCCAAGAGCCTGGCAGACAAGGCGAAGGCCGAGCGCAAGCCCGACCTGAAGGCGCAGATCAGCGACGAGGTCAAGGCGCAGGTGGAGCAGATTCGCAATTCCGCCACCACCGGCACCGATACCATTCACGATTACATCCAGGGCAAGTTTGCCAAGACCGAGGAGAAGCTGGACGAGGCCAGGGAGGAGGCCGACAAGGCGGTCAAGGAGATCGCCGACGACGCCAGGCAGAGCGCGGGCAACGCCATGAAGGAAGCCGCCGACAACGCCAGGGAGGCTGCCGACAAGGTGGAGGTCGCTGCCCAGGACGTGCTGAAGGCCGTGGGCGACGGCGTGCGTACGCTGGCGGACAAGGTCAAGAGCACCTTCGAGCAGGTCAAGGGCGACGCGGCCCAGGCCTTTGAAGCGGCCAGGCAGGAGGCCGAGGGTCAGGCGGATGCCGCTGCAGGTGTCGCTGAGGAAGTTGTTGGAGAAGCCGCTGACAAGGCCGAAGCCGCCGCTGAAGAAGCGAAGGAGATCATCCTCGAGGGCCCCTCCGCCGACACGATCTCAGAGGTATTTGAGACCGAGGTCGAAGAACCTTCCCCCGAGGAGACCGAAGCCGAATAAGAATGGGCTTAACAGCGACTACAATGGATATCCGGCATATTTCCATTATGGGAACATGTTGGATATCCATTGTAGTATTGCTACGTATCGATTCAGCCCTTGCGGCGCCATAAAAGACCGGTTAAATCGAACGCATGCCTTCATACTTCCTGTCGTACAGCAGCGCGGCCAGCAGCACGACGAAGCACGAGCCGGCGTTGTGCACCAGCGCGCCGGTGGTGGGGTTCAGCGCGCCCAGCACCGACAGCGTGACGGCGACGAGGTTGATGCACATGGACAGCGCGATGGCGGTTCGGATGGTTTTGACGGTGGCGTTGGACAGCCACTTGAGGTAGGGGAGCCTTGAGATGTCGTCGGTCATCAGCGCCACGTCCGCCGCGTCCACGGCGATGTCCGAGCCCATCACCCCCATGGCCACGCCCACGTCCGCCGTCTTGAGCGCAGGGGCGTCGTTTACGCCGTCGCCGACCATGCAGACCTTTCCACCGCGCATCAATTCGCGGATGCTGCCAACCTTCTCATCCGGCAGGAGCTCTGCGCGCACGTCCTCTATGCCGACCTTCGCGGCGAGGAACCGGGCGGCGGTGGCGTGGTCGCCGGTCAGCAGCACGGCCCGGGTGTGCATATCCGCCAGATGCCTGACCACGTCGGCGGCCTCCGGGCGCAATTCATCAGCCAGGGCGATGATGCCGATGACGCGGGCCTCGTCCGCGACGATGACGGAGGCCTTGCCCTCGCCGCGCAGCCTGTCAAGCGCCGCTTGCGCGTTTCCGTCCAGCCGAGCGCCCGCTTCCGCAATGTATTTTTCGCTGCCGAAGTGGTAGCCCTTCCCGCCCACCGTCGCGGAGATCCCCTTGCCCGCGCGCATTTTGAAGTCGCAGACCGGCATAAGCGGCATGTCCTTTGCCCGCTGGGCGATGGCCTTGCCGAGGGGGTGTTCGCTCAGACGCTCCGCGGAGGCAGCCAGGACCAGCAGCGCGTCCGGCGTCATGTCCGTCATGGGGAGGACGTCGCTTACCGCGAGATGACCGTGGGTCAGCGTGCCGGTCTTGTCGAAGGCGATGGTGTCCACGCTGCCCATGCGCTCCAGCGCCTCGCCGGATTTGATGATGACGCCGTGCTTCGTGGCCTGGCCGATGGCCGCCATGATGGCCGTGGGGGTGGCCAGCACCAGGGCACAGGGGCAGAACACCACCATGACGGTCACGCCGCGCAAGATGTCGCCGGTAACGAGCCACGCCAGCAGGGCGACGACCAGCGCGACGGGCACCAGCCAGCTGGCCCAGCGGTCGGCGACGCGCTGGGTGGGGGCCTGGTGGTTTTCGGCGTCCTCGACCATGCGGATCAGCTTTTGGAGGGCGCTGTCGCCGCTGACCTTCGAGACCTCGATGTCGACGGCCCCGAAGCGGTTGATGGTGCCGCTGAACACGCTGTCGCCGGCGGCCTTGTCCACCGGCAGGCTCTCGCCGGTCATCACGGACTGATCCACCGAGGTTTCACCGCTGAGTATGACGCCGTCCACGGGAATGGTCTCTCCGGGCAGCACCCGCACGGTGTCGCCGACCCGGAGCTGTTCCACGGGCACGGTGCGCTCCCTGCCGTCCTGTATGACCCTGCCGGTTTGCGGGGCCAGTGCGATCAGGTTTTTAAGCCCCTTCTTCGCCCGCTCGGTGGTCATGTCCTCCAGCAGCGCCCCGATCTGCATGATGAACGCCACCTCGCCCGCGGCGAACAGGTCGCCGATCAGTATGGCGGCGATCATGGCGATGGAGATCAGCAGCGCCGAGGAGATCTTCGCAATGCCCCGGTTGTGGATGAGGCGACGGACGGACAGGTACAGAAGCGGGATGCCGCAGATCACCACGCACACCCAGGCCAGCTTTTCCCCGGCGGGACAGCCCATCCGGGGCAATATGAATGAAGCCAGCAGGAACGCGCCGCCCACGAGGGTCATCGGCCAGCCGGACAGGAAATCGACGAACTTCTTCAGCATAACGGCCTCCGGTTAGAATAACTTAATCATCTTACATGATCGATTATAGCGCCGGAAACGACGTGATTTCAAGAATCAGTTTTTCTATTTCGTGTTTTATTGAACAAAATAATGAAACTGTGCCGGTTTGGATGATAAAATATCGTAAAGTTCGAAACATTGTGTTCGTTTAAGCACAATTGAGTTGACGTGTAACGGCATCATTTTATATAATACCTCATGGATTTAAGTATGATTTGGGAGAAATGACACGAGAGGGTTCGGGGCGACGGCATGCGAACGGACAGACGGGTACAAAAGACGCAGAGCGCGGATCTGTTCTGGGAATACTTCCAGTCCCGGTTCTCGGGCTTTGTCCGGCGGGAGATCGTTCCGGCGCTGTCGGTGGACATCAACGACGTCCCCCAGGGCTACGTGGTGGATTTCGTCTGCAACGCCTTCATCGGCACGGTGAAATGGTGGTTTTATCAGGGCCTGACCTCCACGCCGGAGGACGTGAGCAGGTACTTCCTGCGCATGACGGTACGATAAGCTGGATTGCATACAACTAAATAGGGCTTGCAGTGCTGCGCGCGGCGATGAACCGTTCGCAGAGAATAGGGAATCATGTGCAAATCATGAACGGACCCGCCGCTGTGAGCGCTTATGACGGACGCGCGGCGCAAGCCGGCCATTGGGGCGACCCGAGAAGGCAGCGTTCGTCGGCCGGGGAAACCCCGGCAGGGCGCGAGTCAGAAGACCTGCTGCAAGCGGATGTATCCTTGGGTGGACAACCGATGGCTTGCGCTATGGAAACAACGGCTGTAGTGACGTGCTTTTTGCGTGTCGCTGCAGCCTATTACTATGTAAGGTGGAAATAAGATGCCAATAGTGATGGCGGGGATCGACCATAACCGGGCGGACCTGGACGTGAGGAGCCGCTTCTCATTTACCAGGAAGATGATGGAGGATGCCTTTACCTGGCTGAAGCGGCATTGCGCGGTGGACGGCAGCGTCATCGTCTCGACCTGCAACCGCATGGAAATCTGGCTGAGCACCGGGGACGAGAACCTGTCGCCGGTGGCGGCGCTGTGCCGGTTCATGCAGGTGAATCCCCAGGAATACAGCGCTTATTTCGTCGAGCGCCGGGAGCGGGAGGCTGTCGACCACCTGTTCCGGCTGGCGGCGGGTTTGGAGTCGAAGGTCATCGGCGAGGACCAGATCGTCACCCAGGTCAACGAGGCCCTGGGCTGCGCCCACAGCCTGGGGGCTACGGACCACGCCCTGGAGGTGCTGTTTCGGATGGCCGTCACCGCCGCGAAGCGGGTCAAGACCCAGACGGACCTGTCCCTCTCCGACAGCTCGGTGATCCACACGGCGCTGAAGGCGCTGCGCGGGCAGGGCATAGCCCTTGCGGGGAAGAGGTGCATGGTCATCGGCAGCGGCATGATGGGCAAAATCTCCGTCCAGGCCCTGCTGGATGCGGGCGCGCGGGTGTCCGTGACGGTGCGCAGATACCGCAGGGACGTCGTCGACCTGCCCCAGGGCTGTACGCGCGTCGACTATGACGAGCGCCTTGCGCTGTTGCCGGATTGCGACCTGGTGGTCAGCGCCACCAGCAGCCCGCACTATACCCTTTGCTTCGAGGACCTCAGGGTCCTTCGGCCTGGCCACCCCGTCATACTGATCGACCTGGCTGTGCCGAGGGATATCGAGAAGTCGGTGGAAACGCTGGACTGGGCGACGCTCTACGACATCGATTCCTTTGGCATCGACCTGCAATCGGAGAAGGTCAGGGAGAACATGCGCCGGGCGGAGGCCATACTGGCGGAGGAGAAGGAGAACTTTTACGCCTGGTACGAGGGCCGGGACGTGGTGCCCAGGATCCAGGCGCTGAAGGACGCCGCCGCGGATAACGTGACGGCCCGGCTGGCGCCTGCCATGCGCCGCGCCGCGCTGGAGGGGCTGCTGCGCTCGAACCTGGAGGAGGAGATCGAGGGCTCGGCCTCCCGCATGATGAACCACCTGCTGTTCGGCATGCGCTCAAGGCTCCCGGAGGACACCTTCCGGGAATGCCTCAGCGCCATGGAAGCATCGCTGAAGACGTGGAAACACAATATATAGAAGGGGAGAAGTACAATGGATATGATCGTCAGGCCCCGGCGGCTGCGGGGCAGCGAGACCCTGCGCAAAATGGTCCGGGAGACGCGGGTGGACAGGGCGTCCCTGATCTACCCGATGTTCGTGATGGACGGCAAGGACAGGGTGGAGCAGATCGCCGCCATGCCCGGACAGTACCGCTACACCGTGGATCGCATGGGCGAGGCGCTGGACCGGCTGGCGGAGGCGGGGGTCAGCAGCGTCATGCTGTTCGGCATCCCGGAACACAAGGACCCGGTGGGCAGCCAGGCCTACGCCCCGGACGGCATCGTCCAGCGGGCGGTGATGCGCGCGAAGATGCTGCATCCGGAGATGACCATCATCACCGACGTGTGCATGTGCGAGTACACCTCCCACGGCCACTGCGGCATACTGTGCGACCACGACGTGGACAACGACAGGACCCTCGAATTGCTGGCCAAGGCCGCCCTTTCCCACGTAGAGGCAGGCGCGGACATGGTGGCGCCCTCGGACATGATGGACGGACGGGTGCGGGCGATCCGACGGACGCTGGACGAGAACGGCTTCACGGGCAAGCCCATCATGTCCTACGCGGTGAAGTTCGCCTCGTCGTTCTACGGCCCCTTCCGGGAGGCGGCGGGCTCCGCGCCGTCCTTCGGCGACCGCAAGAGCTACCAGATGGACTTCCACAACCGGCGGGAGGCCATCAAGGAGGCGCTGCTGGACGTGGACGAGGGCGCGGACATCATCATGGTCAAGCCCGCCATGAGCTACCTCGACCTGGTGCGCGAGGTCCACGACGCCACGAACCTGCCCATCGCCGCCTACAGCGTCAGCGGCGAATACGCCATGGTGAAGGCCGCCGCGGCCAACGGCTGGATCGACGAGGAAAAGATCGTCTGCGAAATGGCGGTGGCCGCCTACCGCGCCGGCGCGAGCATCTACCTGACCTACTACGCCGAGGCGCTGGCGCGCTTCATAGAGGAAGGAAGGATTGGCTGATATGGGATCGCAGGCACTGTTTGAACGCGCAAAGAAGTGCATCCCCGGCGGCGTGAACAGCCCCGTCCGGGCCTTTGGCTCCGTGGGCATGACGCCCCGGTTTATCGCCGGCGCGAAGGGCGACAGGATATGGGACGTTGAGGGCAACGAATACATCGACTTCATCGGCTCCTGGGGCCCGATGATACTGGGCCACGCCCATCCCGCCGTGCTGGAGGCCGTGGAAAAAGCCGCGAGGGACGGCCTGAGCTTCGGCGCGGCCACCGAGCGGGAGGTGGAGATGGCAGAGCTGATCTGCAATATCGTGCCCTCCGTGGAGATGGTGCGCATGGTCAATTCCGGCACCGAGGCCGTCATGAGCGCCATCCGCGCCGCCAGGGGCTTTACCGGCAGGGACAAGCTCGTCAAGTTCGCCGGCTGCTACCACGGCCATACCGACGCCATGCTGGTCAAGGCGGGCTCGGGCGTGATGACCCAGGGCCTTCCCGGCAGCGCAGGCGTGCCCCAGGGCTGCACGAGGGACACGCTGACCGCGACCTACAACGACCTGGGCAGCGTCAGGGCCCTGTTCGAGGCCAATCCCAATGAGATTGCCGCCGTGATCGTGGAGCCCGTGGGCGCGAACATGGGCGTGGTGCTGCCCGAGCCGGGCTTCCTGGAGGGCCTGCGCACCATCTGCGACGCAAACGGCGCGCTGCTGATCTTCGACGAGGTCATCACCGGCTTCCGGCTTCAGCTGGACGGGGCCCAGGGCTTCTACGGCGTCAGGCCCGACCTGACCACCTTCGGCAAGATCATCGGCGGCGGCATGCCCGTGGGCGCCTATGGCGGGCGGCGGGACGTCATGTCGATGGTCGCGCCCACCGGCCCGGTGTACCAGGCGGGCACACTCAGCGGCAATCCCGTGGCCATGGCGGCGGGGCTGGCGCAGCTGACCATCCTCCGGGATACCCCCGACCTCTACGGGAAGCTGAACCGCGCCGGGGATGAATTCTTCGCCGAATTGGACGGCATTCTCAATGAAGCGGGCGTGCCTCACTGCTTAAACCACGTCGGCTCCCTGGGCAGCGTGTTCTTTACCCCGGAGGAGGTCAGGGATTACGCCGGGGCCCAGACCAGCGACACCGTGAAGTATACGGCCTATTTCAGGCACATGCTGGGCAGCGGCGTCTATCTCGCGCCCTCCCAATTCGAAGCCATGTTCCTGTCCACGGCCCACACCCCCGAGGATCTGCCCAAGACGCTGGACGCCGTCCGGGAGTTCGTGAAATGAAGATCGTGGTGGGCAGCCGCGAGAGCCGGCTCGCGGTGGTGCAGAGCATGACGGTGGTGAATTTCCTCAGGGCGAAGCATCCCGGAACGGACGTGGCGCTGCTGACGATGAAGACCACCGGGGATAAGATACTGGACAGGACGCTGGACAAGGTGGGCGGCAAGGGGCTTTTCGTGAAGGAGCTGGACGTCGCCCTGAGGGAGCATCGGGCGGATATCACCGTCCACAGCCTGAAGGACATGCCCATGGAGGTGGCGGAGGACCTGCCGATCCTGTGCTGCTCCCGCCGGCAGGACCCGAGGGACGCGCTGGTGCTGCGGTCGGGGATTGAGATGAGGCCAAATCTCATCATAGGCTCGTCCAGCTTGCGCCGCGCCATCCAATTGAAGGCGCTTTTCCCTGACTGCGAGATCCGGCCGGTGCGGGGCAACCTCCAGACCCGGCTGCGCAAGCTGGACGAGGGCCAGTTCGACGCGCTGGTGCTGGCGGCGGCGGGCCTGAAGCGCCTGGGGCTGGAGGCGCGCGTCAGCCGTTATTTCGGCGTGGACGAGATCCTTCCCGCGGCGGGCCAGGGCATCATGGCGGTGCAGGGCCGGACGGACTTCGACCGGACGCTGCTGGAGGGCTACGCCGACGCAGACGCCTGGTGCGCCGCCACGGCGGAGCGGGCCTTTGTGCGTCAGCTGGACGGCGGCTGCACGTCGCCGGTGTGCGCCCATGCGGCGCTGGACGGCGAAAGCATCCATTTGACGGGATTGTATTACGAGGTATCGAACGGCTGCTGGCGCAAGGGTTCCGTGGAAGGACCCCGCGAACAAGCCGCGCAATTGGGCATCAAGCTGGCGCAGTCATTGCGCGACGGAAGGGAGGCCTGACCACATGGCGGGCAAGGTTTGGCTGGTCGGGGCCGGCCCCGGTGACGTGGGCCTGATGACGCTGAAGGGCCGGGAGGTGCTTTCCCGGGCAGAGGTCGTGGTCTACGACGCCCTGGTGTCGGACGGTGTGCTGGGGCTGATCCCGGAGGGCGCAAAGCTGATCTATGCGGGCAAGCGCTCCGGCAACCACTATCTCAAGCAGGAGGAAACGAACAAGGTCCTGCTGGAGGAGGCGCTCAACGGCAAGCGGGTGGTGCGCCTCAAGGGCGGCGACCCGTTCGTGTTCGGGCGGGGCGGCGAGGAGCTGGAGCTGCTGGTTCAGCACGGCATACCCTTCGAGATCGTGCCGGGGGTCACCAGCGCATTTGCGGTTTCAGCCTACAACGGCATCCCGGTGACCCACAGGGATTACTGCTCCAGCGTGCACATCGTCACAGGACACCGCCGGGCCGACCACAGCTACGACATCGACTTCGGGGCGCTGGTGCGCACGAAGGGGACCCTCGTCTTCCTGATGGGCATCGCCGCGCTGCCGGACCTGATGAAGGGCCTGCTGGCGGCGGGCATGGACCCGGACATGCCGGCGGCGGTGCTGGAGCGGGGCACCACATCGAAGCAGCGCCGGGTGAGCGCCACGGTGGGTACGCTGGAAAGGGTGTGTTCGGAGAGGGTCATCCGGACCCCGGCGATCATCGTCGTGGGGAAGGTGTGCGCTCTCGCGGACACCTTTGGCTGGGCGGAGAAGCGGCCCCTGGCGGGCGTGAAGGTATTGGTGACCCGCCCCCGGGCGCTGGTCTCCACGCTGGCGGACCTGCTGCGGGAAAGGGGCGCGGAGGTTCTGGAGCTGCCCGCCATACGCACCGTGCCGGTGAAGGACATGTCGCCGGTGGACGCGGCCATCGAAACGCTTTCAAAGGGCGGCTTCGACTGGCTGGCGTTCACCAGTCCCAGCGGCGTGGACATCTTCCTTGAGCGGCTGATCGCGCTTCACGACCTGCGGGCGCTGGCGGGCGTAAAGCTGGCGGCCATCGGGCAGGGCACTCGGAAGGCGCTGCTCAAATATGGCCTGCGGGCGGATTTTATGCCCTCGGTCTACGACGGCGAGACCCTGGGCCGGGAGCTGCGGGCGGTCTGTGCGCCGGGTTCCCGCATCCTCATTCCCCGGGCGGCCATCGGCAACCCTGAATTGACTAGGGAATTGGAGAAGGGCGATAGCCTGACCGTCACCGACGTGGCCACCTACGACACGGAATACGCGGCCAGCGACGTGATCGACGAGCGCGGGGAGATCGAACGCGATGAAATAGATTTCGCAGTGTTCACCAGCGCCTCCACGGTGCGGGGCTTTGCCGCCGCCGTGCCGGACGTGGATTTCACAAGGGTCAACGCCGTCTGCATCGGCAACCAGACCGCCGCCGAGGCGCAGAAGCGCGGCATGCGCACGTGGACCGCCCGGAAGGCGACGCTGGAGGCGCTGGCGGGGGCCGTGGAGGAAGCGGCGGGGGAAATGAGGAATGAGGAATGAGGAATGGAGAAATGATTATGAAGCGTGGAATTGCATACGGCGTGGGCGTCGGTCCCGGCGACCCGGAGCTGATGACCTACAGGGCGGCGCGGCTGATAAGGGAAAACGACGTGATCGCCGTGCCGGGGAAGGACCCCAAAGAGGCCGTGGCCTATAGGATCGCGGCGGGCGTGGTGCCGGAGATCGCGGACAAGGAACTGGTGCCCATTTACATGCCCATGATCAAGGATCGGGAACTGATCGACAGGGAGCATCAAAAGGCCGCAAAGCTGGTGGAGGGCATACTGGATACGGGGAAAAACCTGGTGTACATCACCCTGGGCGACCCCACCGTCTATTGCACCTTCAGCTACATCCAGCACTACCTGGAGGCGGACGGATATCAGGTGGAATTGGTGCCGGGCATCAGCTCCTTCTGCGCCGCGGCGGCGCGGCTGAACCTGCCGCTGGTGGAGTGGGACGAGCAGCTGCACGTGGTGCCTGCGGTGCACAAGCTGGATCACGCGCTGGAGCAGCCCGGCACCTACGTGCTGATGAAGTCCGCCAGCCAGATGGCCGCTGTGAAGGAAATGCTCAGAAAGAGCGGTCGGAAGGTACAGATGGTGGAGAATTGCAGCATGGAGAACGAGAAGCTGTACCGAAGCCTGGAAGAGATCCCGGACGACGCGGGGTATTTCTCGCTGATCATCGCCAAGGAGAGGGAACAGGAATAGTCGGGAATCGTAGCGGCGGCAACCTGCCGCCACTCTGGAAACAGGAATAGCGGATGGAAAACCATGATCGAGCTTAAAAACCTGACCAAGAAATTCGGAGACTTCACCGCCGTGGATCACCTGAGCCTGCGCATCGAAACCGGGGAGTTCTTCGGGCTGCTCGGCCCCAACGGCGCGGGCAAGACCACCACCATATCGATGATGTCCACGGTGCTGCTGCCCTCGGAGGGTGAGATACGGATCGACGGGCAGAAGCTGGACCGCAAGGCCAGCCAACAGAAGCGCAAGCTGGCCGTCATCACCCAGGAGTATTCCATGCGCCAGGACATGAACATGGACGAGGTCATGGAATACCAGGGGCGGCTGTACTATCTGCCGGGGAAGGTCATCAGGCAAAAGACCGACGAGCTTCTGGCGTTCGCCGGCCTGATCGACTATCGCCACCGCGCGGTGCGGCACCTCTCCGGCGGCATGAAGCGCAAGCTGATGATCTGCCGGGCGCTGATGATCGAGCCGGAGATACTGCTGCTGGACGAGCCCACGGCGGGCATGGACGCGCTTTCCCGCAGGCAGATGTGGAACCTGCTGCGACGGGTCAACGGGGATAAGATGACCATCGTGCTGACCACCCACTACATCGAGGAGGCCCAGGCGCTGTGTGGTCGCGTGGCCCTGATCAACCAGGGGCGGCTTCAAAAGCTGGACAGCCCGGACAACCTGATTCGTCAGCTTGGCGCTTTCGCGGTGGACGAGACCTCGGCGGACAGCCTGGTCAGCCGATACTTTCACAACCGTGACGACGCCATCGCCTACCTGTCGAAGGCGGGCAGCGACGCGGCGCTGCGGGCTACGACGCTGGAGGACGTGTTCGTGGATGTGGCGGGGAGAAAGCTGTGAGAGGGAATAATTTGGAATTAGGAATTAGGAATGAGGAATGGCGGAACAAATCCTGACGGATTTGTCAAATAGAAATCCGAAGGGTTTCCACAACAATTCCTGATTTCGGAGGCATGCAATGGGCATCATCACTGTACTCTGGGAAAAGTGGGTGGAGTTCAAGCGGGACTTCTACAAGATCACCGTCGCGGCGATGATCTCCCCGCTGATGTACCTGATCATATTCGGCATGGGCATACAGACCACCTCCCACGGGGAGCCCTACCTGCACTTCCTGATCCCCGGCATCGTGGCCATGGCGACCATGACCGGCTCCTTTTCCGCCATCGCCCAGAACATGAGCGTTCAGCGGCTATACGAGAAGGCGCTGGACCAGATCATGGTGTCGCCGACGCCGCTGTGGCAGTTCATACTGGGCCAGGTCATCGGCGGCAGCCTGCGGGGCATGTACGCCGGCGGCATCATACTGCTGCTGACCGCGCCGATCCGAACGAACCTGATCTTCAACGGCCTCTCGATACTGATCATGTTCCTGAACGGCACGGTGTTCGCCACCATCGCGCTGGTGATGTCCTTCCTGGCCAAGAGCTATACCGATGCGCCGCGCTTTACGTCCTATATCATCATGCCGATGTCGTTTTTGTGCAACACGTTCTTCTCCACCGACCAGATGCCCTCGGGCTTTCGCCAGGTCATATCGCTGCTGCCCCTCTCCCAGGCCAGCGGCATGATCCGCGCCATATCCAACGGCGAAGCGCCGGGCGGGTTCGGGTTCGCGGTGCTGCTGACCTACCTGGTCGTGTTCGGCGTCATTTCGGTGGTGTTCATCTATCGGAAGAAAAACCTTTAGTATGAATGAGGAATTAGGAATGAGGAATGAATAGCGGTTCCCGTAGGGGCGATCTCCGTATCGCCCGCCAGGTTCCATGGTGAAAGATGAATGGGGAATGGGGAATGAGAATGCGTGTGTGTCGTGTGATGGCCCTTTTACTGGCGGCGCTGTTGCTGACGACGCCTGCGCGGGCGGTGGTGGTGTTGAAGGCTCCGAAGACCGACTGGGCCGGACGGAAGGCGAAGGCTGAAAAGGATATCCGCGAGCGCAAGGTCGGCCGCTATGGCATGGTGCCCGTCTATGGAAGGGACGTCGCCGACGGCACCTATCCGGTGAGCGTGGAATCCACCTCGGTGTTCTTCAAGATCGTCGAGGCGGAGCTGACGGTGCGCGGCGACGAGATGACGGCCAGCATCACCATAGGCAGCCGCAGCTATCTCTATGTCTACACGGGCACGGCGGCGCAGGCGGAAAATGCTTCGGAGGGGGACTGGATACCGGGGGATGGGGGAGAGCGGTTCACGGTGTTCACGATCCCCGTTCCCGCCCTCAACGCGCCCTTCGAATGCGCGGCCTACAGCAAAAACCGGCAGCTGTGGTACGACCGGCAGCTGCTCATCGACGCCTCGGCGCTTCCGGAGGATGCGCTGGCCTTTGAGCTGCCCGACTACGCCCTGGTGGAAAAGGCCGTCACCGACTTTGAGCCGGACGGCGAAGCGGTGCCGGACGCCGCCGAGGTGGAGGCGGCTGAGTCCGCGGCGCCGGAGCCGGTCGCCCTGCCGCGCCCGGACGGCGAGTACGCCATAGAGGTCAACCTCGCAGGCGGCAGCGGCAGGGCGAACGTCAGCTCGCCCACGCTGCTGACCGTGCGGGAGGGCAGGGCTTACGCCCGCCTGCTCTGGAGCAGCCCCTACTACGATTACATGGTCGTCGGGAACACGATCTATGAGAACCTGACCACGGACGGCGGCAATTCCACCTTCGAAATCCCAATCACCGCGATGGACGCCCCGATGCCGGTCGTCGCGGATACCACGGCCATGGGCGATCCACTGGAGATCGAATACACGCTGACCTTCTATTCCGAGTCCCTGGGAGACAAGAGCCAGATCCCCCAGGAGGCGGCGAAGAAGGTATTGTATATTTCGCTGGCGATCATCGTCGTAGGCGCGGTGCTGAACCACTATGTAAAAAAGAAACGGAAATAAAAGCCATGTCTGACTGGATGTCCGGAAAGCGGGTGACGGAGGGCCCCATCGTTCCGGTGCTGCTCTCGTTCGCGCTGCCCGTATTGCTGCAGCAGCTGCTTCAGGAGCTGTTCAACATCACCGATTGCATGGTGGTCGGCCACTTCGCGGGGGAATATGCCCTCGCCGCGACCGGCGTCGCGGGGTTGGTGCTGTCCATACTGATCAACTTCTTCATCGGATTTTCATCCGGGATCAGCGGCATCGCCTCCCGCCTGTTCGGTGCCCGCGACGATCGGGCACTGAAGCGCACCGTCAACGCCCTGTTCCGCCTGGTCGTTATCACGGGCATCTGCCTGTCCGCCGTCGGCTTTGCGGCGGCAAGGACCGTGCTCCTGCTGATGCACAGCCCGCCGGAGGTCATGCCCCAGGCCGCGCAGTATCTGCGCATCTGCGTTTGCGGGCTGGCGGCCCAGATGGTCTATAACGTGGGGGCCGCTTTCCTGCGTGCCATCGGGGACACGCGCACACCGCTGTTCTTCTACCTGATCTGCGCCTTGTGCAATCTGCTGCTGGACGCGCTGCTGGTCATCGGCCTGCGCATGGGCGTTGCCGGGGCGGCCTTCGCCACGCTGGCGTCCCAATGGCTGCTGGCCATGCTGATCACGGCGCATATGACCCGGCTGGACACCGCCTTTGCGTTGAACCCCTTTGGCGAGGGGCTGCCCCTGCGGGCGATGGGCCGGATCCTGGCCATCGGCATTCCCTCGGGCATGCAGGCGCTGTTCACGCTGCCCTTCTATGTGGTCTACGCCCTGAACCAGGTGTTCCTTGGCACGCTTAAAGGACTGGGGGATACCACCTGGCCCATGATCTGCACGCTGGTCTGCTACAGCCTGTTCCGCGTGCTGTGGTGTCAGCTGCTGATTCTCGTGTTTCATACCATGCGGGTGGTCTATTTCAGCTATGACGTCAGCTTCTTCCTGATGCTGGGCATGCTCGTACCCAGGTACAGTCGGAAGATACGCGGGCTCCGGAGAATTTGAGGCATAATACTGTTGACATCACGTCAGGAATGGTGTATACTAATATTGCTGACATGGTGTCAATATTATATATCCATCTGGAGGTTGAGGCCAACCATGAAATACACGCGACTTGGAAGCAGCGCGCTGAACGTCTCCCGCATCTGCATGGGCTGCATGGGCTTTGGCGACGCCGGACAGGGACAGCACGGCTGGACGCTGGACGAGGAGCATTCGCGGCAGATCATCAAACGCGGCCTGGAGCTGGGAGTCAACTTCTATGATACCGCCATCGCCTACCAGTCCGGCACCAGCGAGCAGTACGTGGGCCGGGCGCTGCGGGATTTCGCCAAACGCGACGAGGTGGTGGTGGCGACCAAGTTCCTGCCCAGGACGCAGGACGAGATCGAGGCCGGCGTCACCGGCCAGCAGCACATCGAACGGATGCTGAACAGGAGCCTTGAAAACCTGGGCATGGACTACGTGGACCTGTACATCTACCACATGTGGGACTGGCAGACGCCCATAGAGGACATACTGGACGGCCTGAACCGCCAGGTGAAGGCGGGCAAGGCGCGGTATATCGGCATCTCCAACTGCTTCGCCTGGCAGCTTTGCAAGGCCAACGCCATCGCCGAGCGGGAGGGCTGGGCAAGGTTTGTGTCGGTGCAGGGCCACTACAACCTGATCTTCCGGGAGGAGGAGCGGGAGATGGTGCCCTATTGTGACGAGGAGAACATCGCCCTGACGCCCTACAGCGCCCTGGCTTCGGGCAGGCTGGCCCGCAAGCCGGGGGAGACGAGCAACCGCATGGAAAAGGACGCCTATGCCCACTTCAAGTACGACGCCACGAAGGCGCAGGACGACGTCATCATCGACCGCGTGGCGGAGCTGGCCCAAAAGCGGGGCGTCAGCATGACGGAGGTCTCGCTGGCGTGGCTGCTGACCAAGGTGACCGCGCCGGTGGTTGGCGCGACGAAGTTCCACCACATCGAAGGCGCGGCGAAGGCCGTGGACCTTGAACTGACGGACGAGGAAACAGCGTATCTCGAAGCGCCCTACGCGCCGCATCCGCTGGCGGGCGTCATGGCCCAGAACAAGCCCGCGAACGCAAAGGAAAAGCACGTGTGGACGACCGGAAATCAAAAAATATAAGGAGTGGTTTCAACATGAAGGAGAAGATCACACAGACTGCCGGTCGGCAGCAGCTGGGCGAATTTGCGCCGATGTTCGCGCACCTCAACGACGACGTGCTCTTCGGGGAGGTCTGGAACGAGGAGGCCATCGACGTCAAGACGAAGTGCATCGTCACCGTGGTTTCCCTGATGGCCTCGGGCATCACCGATTCGTCTATCGGCTACCATCTGCATAATGCAAAGGCCCACGGCGTGACGAAGAAAGAGATCGCCGCCATCATCACCCATGCCACGATGTACGTGGGCTGGCCCAAGGGCTGGGCGGTGTTCCGCCTGGCAAAAGAGATCTGGAACGAACAGGAATAGGGGAGGACAGAGCATGCAAAGAAGTGGAAGGAAGGGCTTTACGATCGCGCTGATCGTCGCCCTGCTGCTGATCGTCGTTCCCGCCTGGGCCGTCTCCGGGCCCGTGACGACTACGGACATCCTGCTGACGCCATCCGGAACCATCGACCTGACGGTCGGTGAGCGGACTGCCGTCGAGGCCGCGCTGATCCCCGAGGACAGCACCCAGCCTGTGAAGTGGTCCTCCAGCGACAGCAAGGTCGCGATCGCCATGGATGGCGTCGTCACCGCCAAGGGCAAGGGCACCGCGACGATCACCGCAAGCTCCGGCGACAGGGAGGCCGCGGTTGAGGTCAGTGTGAACTCCAAGCCGGTCAAAACCACTGGCATTGCCATCTCGCCCTCCGGGACCGTCCGGCTGGAGGTGGGCGACAGGACGACCCTCACGGCCACCGTGGAGCCCTGGAACAGCACCGAGCCGGTGAAATGGTCCAGCAGCGACAAGGCGGTGGCGATCGTCCGAAAGGGCATCGTCAAGGCCAAAGGCGAGGGCACGGCGGTCATAACGGCCAAGTCCGGAAGCAAGAAGGCCAGGGTCAAGGTCAAGGTGGTTCCAAAGACGGTCAAGACGACGAAGCTTACGCTGTCGCCGTCCAAGACCTTCAAGCTCACGGTCGGCGACAGGAAGGCCGTCAAGGCGACCCTGAAGCCCAGGAACAGCACCCAGGGCGTCAAGTGGTCCAGCAGCGACAAGGAGGTCGCGACGGTCAACAGCAAGGGCGTCGTCACCGCGAAGGGCGAGGGCACGGCGAAGATCACCGCCAAGAGCGGCACGAAGAAGGCCAGCGTGAAGGTGAAGGTCACAGGGCCGGCTCAACCCGAGCCCACCGCGACGCCAGCCCCCGAGCCTACGGAAACTGCGCAGCCCGCAACGGAAAAGATCCTGGTGGCCTACTTCTCCTGTACGGGCACGACGGAAGGCGTGGCCAGGAAGCTGGCCAAGGTGACCGGCGCGGACCTGTATGAGATCGTTCCGGCCGAGCCCTATACCGCCGAAGACCTGGACTACGGCGATCGAAGCCACCGCGCCACCTACGAACAGGACCATCCCGACACCCGTCCCAAGCTCGGCGGAAAGTCCCTGAGCCTAAAGGGCTATACCACGCTCTACCTCGGCTATCCCATCTGGTGGGGCATGGAGCCGCGGATCATGTGCACCTTCGTGGAGCGCTACGACTTCACCGGCATCACCGTGATCCCATTCTGCACCAGCGGCAGCAGCGACATCGGCAACAGCGGCAGCGACCTTGCGAAGCTGGCGGGAACCGGCAGGTGGCTTAAGGGCGCGCGCCACAGCGGCAGCATCTCCGAGAGCGCGCTGAGAGATTGGGTGGATGGACTGAAATACTGAATCGATGCAATACAAGGCGTGCTTTCAAATGCCCTTCGGCATTTGGAAGCACGCCTTGATCTATACGCGATGATTGCCGTTCGCTCAGCTTCGGCCGCCACCGGCGCGAAGGCCGCCCTGGGGCTGCACCAGGCCGTCGCTGGCCATCATGGTCTCCAGCACGCTGATGTCGGCCTCCACGTCGATGGCCTCGGTGCGGAACAGGCGATCCTGCTGCTGCTCGAAGCCGCGCACCAGCGTGTCCAGAACGTCCTCGATGCGCTTGCGGCTGTTTTGTATGTTCTCGCCCTGGTAGCTCTGCTGCTCCATCAGGCTGTAGGATTTGAGCAGCTTCAGCGTGGTGGGCAGGTAGTAGTTCATGAACTTGCGCACCTCTTCGGCGTGCTCGGGCTTTTCTTGCACCACGCGGAATATGCTGGCGGTCAGCTCGCCGATGCGGTCGATGCGCTCGGAGACGCCGGGATCCTTGATGGCCTCGTTCAGAGAGCGGATCTCGCGCAGCTTGGCCTCGAAATTGTCCGGATCGGAGCTGGATTTCGCCTGCTCCGGGCTCTTGCGCCCCTGTCTCTCGTCAGGCTTTGCCCCGGCCCTTGGCGCCGGTCCCGTCCGGACCTGGGTCGCCTTCGCGGCGGCCACCGTGGCGGCCCGGTCCTCCGGGGTGATGTACACGTTGACCACCGGCTCGGACACGTGCTCCACGAACCGGGTTTCCACCACGTTGGGATTCAGGTACAATATCATGTGGCTGTGGTCGATATAGGCGTCCGCGCCCATGAAGCCCTGGTCGATCATCTCCTGCAGGTCGCTGACCACATTGTTGATGGGCAGCCCCATGCTGGCGGCCAGGCCGCGGATGCTGATTTCCGTTCGGTCACCGATGGCGTTGGCATAGCGTCTGTACAGCTTGAAGCGCTTGCGGCTGATTTCGTTGCGTATGCGCTTGTAGCCCAAATAGAGCCCGACCATGGTAGAGATCGGGGGCACGATGATCAGAAGGATGCCGATGGCCAGCAGCGAGGGCGTGGCCGGCGGGTCCTCGGGAATCATGATATTGCCGTAACGCTTCTTTGACATATCTTTACACCTCATCATGATAGATTATACCATAGTCAAAGCGCGTGTTCAAGAGTGCAGAGAGAAATTCTGATTTGTCGCAGCTCGACAAATCAGTATTTGCCGTCTTGACGGCAGGACGGGAATCGGTTAAAATGGTATTACCGCCTTGCCAGAGTGGCATACTGAACCTGTGGAGGTGATGTCATGAAGGCAAGGCGAAGGCGCGTCGATGACGCCGTGGGCGGAGGACAGGTCGTCGCGTCCGCCACGGAATGCACCGGGCTGATGCCGGCCCTGCCGGACGATGCGGCCCAGGACGCTGCGGAGGCGGCGCTGTACGGCATTCATGCGGCAAAGGACGTGGAAAAGTAGAAAGCAAAATCGTGGCGCGGCCGGTTGGCCGCGCCGAAGGAAGGGGAGAATTACCATGGAAAAGCGGCTCATGCGGCTGCTTGCCGCGGTCCTCGCGCTGCTGCTGGCGCTGGGAAGCCTGTGCTTCGCAGGGGCGGAAGACGACTGGCGGGAACAGCTCAGAAAGCTCTACGGACTGACGGACGAAGCCCAAACCGATTCGCAGCCGGAACCGACAGAACAGAACAAGGATGCGTTTCAGCTGCCGGTCACGGATCCCCAGCAAATCGTCAATTACCTGGGGCGGTACGGCAAGCTCCCGGAGAACTTCATCACCAAGAAGGAGGCCCGGGCCCTGGGCTGGGACAACCTGTACAACTACGTGGGCGAGGTCGCCCCGGGCAAGAGCATCGGGGGTGACCGCTTCGGCAACTATGAGGGCCAGCTGCCATCGAAGAAGGGGCGCACCTGGTACGAGTGCGACGCCAACTATCGAGGCAAGGCGCGCGGCGCGGAACGGGTGCTATTCAGCTCGGACGGGCTCTATTACTACACCAGTGACCACTACAAGACGTTTAAACAGCTGTATCCGGAGGAATGAGCGATGATCGTATTGGATGGAAGGCGCATGGATGACCGCGCCGGGCTGCACGGGGAGCTGAAGCGGAAGCTGTCGCTTCCGGAGTACTACGGAGATAACCTGGACGCCCTCAACGACTGCCTCGGCGAGCGCCGGGAGCGGGAGCTGATCGTCATCGAGCACGCCGGTGAGCTGCTGGAGGGCTGCGGCGACTATGCCCTGGGGCTGCTGCGGGTGTTTGGCGACAACGGGATACAGGTGCTGCTGGATTGAGCAACTATTTATATACTGGAGGAGAAGAGACATGAGCAATATACCGACCCCACACATCAACGCCCCGGAGGGCGCATTCGCGCGCACGGTGCTGATGCCCGGCGATCCGCTGCGGGCCAAATTCATTGCGGAAAACTTCCTTGAGGACGCCCGGCTGGTGAACAACGTGCGCGGCGTGCACGGATATACGGGCCAGTACAAGGGCAAGCGGGTCTCCGTGATGGCCTCGGGCATGGGCATGCCGTCCATCGGCATCTATTCCTACGAGCTGTTCAACTTCTACGGCGTGGACAACATCATCCGCATCGGCTCCGCCGGGGCGATGACCGACAAGCTGAAGCTGCGGGACGTGGTCGCGGCCATGAGCACCTACACCGATTCCAACTACGGCGCCCAGTTCGGCTACCGGGGCACGCTGGCCCCCTGCTGTTCCTATGCGCTGCTGCGCGGGGCGATGGAAGCGGCAGCCAGGCTGGGCTATCCCCTGGTACCCGGCCCCATCGCATCCCACGACGGCTTCTACAGCCAGGGTGAGTATAATTCCACGCCCATCCTGCAAAAGCTGGGCGTGCTGTGCGTGGAAATGGAGGCCTACGCGCTGTACCTGAACGCCGCGGCGGCGGGGAAGAACGCGCTGGCGCTGCTGACCATCTCCGACAGCCTGGTCACCGGCGAGTCGCTGCCCGCCGAGGAGCGGCAGACCACCTTCACTCACATGATGGAGATCGCGCTGGAGATCGCGTGATTCCATTGTGGCGCAAAGCGGCCTTCGCCCGCCCAGGATGACGCCGATAAGCTTGTCATCCTGAACGGGCGAAGGCTTTTTTTACAGCTTTTCGACCTCGACCACGGTGAGCGCGCTGCCCTGCACGGTGAAGCGCACGTCGAAGCCGGCGAAGGCGACGCCGTAGCGCCGGGAGGCCTCGCCGTGACGGTAGCCGGGGCGCGGGTCCTGGGCCAGCACCTCGATCAGCGCCTGCCGCTTGTCGGGCGGTATGGCATCCAGCAGGGCTTCGGGGAAATCCACCGACAGCCGCTCGTAGCGAATGCCGTCGGTAAAGCCGCCGGTGGCCTCCGGATGGCAGTCGACATAGGGGATGTAGGGCTTGATGTCGAATATGGGCGTGCCGTCCATCAGGTCCGCCCCGGCCACGTGGAGCAGCGGCCCCATAGGGCCCGACAGCTCGACGGCCTCCAGCTTTACGCAGGACAGCCCCAGCGGGTTGGGCCGGAAGGGGGAACGGGTGGCAAAGACGCCCATGCGCCGGTTTCCGCCCAGCCGGGGCGGCTTGACCGTGGGCGAGAAGCCGTCCATCACCGATTCCGAGAACAGCCAGATCAGCCAGAGGTGACTGTAGCCCTCCAGCCCGCGCAGGGCGCTGGCGTCCCGGTATTCCGGCTCAAAGGTGATGGTGGCCTTCAACGCGTCCACCAGTCCGCCCTGGCGGGGAATGCCGAACTTCGACGGGAAATCGGTGTGGATGGTGGCGATGGTCTTGAGTGCCTGCACGACCGTCAGCGCTCCTTGCCCAGGAAGAACAGCGCCACGGTGCCCGGGCCGGAATGGGCGCCGATGACCGGGCCGACATAGTTGATGACGATGTCCTTTACGCCGAAACGGGCGCGCATGATGTCCGCCAGGTAGTTCGCGTCCGCCAGACAGTCCCCGTGGGAGATGAACACGGTCTGTATGCCCAGGTCCACGCCCAGCCGCCCGGCCTGGTCCGCCAACGCCTTCAGGGAAGCCTTTCGCCCCCGGGCGGTGCCCACCTTGATCAGGTGGCCCTCGTTGTCCACGTGCATGATGGGCTTGATGCTCAGCATGCTGCCCACGATGGCGGTGGCCCCGGAGATACGGCCGCCCCGCTTGAGGAACATCAGGTCGTCGATGGTGAACCAGTGGCACAGGTGCAGCTTGTTGTCCTCGACGTAATCCCGCACCTGCTCGATGGTGCGCCCCCGCTGCTTCTGCTTCCAGGCGAGGTAGACCAGCAGCCCCTGGCCCATGGAGGCGCACAGTGAATCCACCGCGTAGATCTTGCGCTCGGGATAGCGCTCGGCCAGCTCCTGGGCGGCCGAAGCCCCGGCGTCATAGGTGCTGCTCAGGCCGGAGGAAAAGCCGATGTACAGTATGTCCTTTCCCTGGCGCAGCAGCGCTTCCATGGCGCCCAGGAAGTCGTTGAAGTTGACGGCGGAGGTCTTCGCCGGGCATTTGGTGCGCAGCTTGGCGTAGATCTCGCTGAAGGCGATCTCCCGCTCGTCCAGGTAGTTGATATATTTCTGGCCGTCCACATCCACATAGAGGGGCAGGACGGAAAGCGCCATTGTTTCAGCCAGCTCGGCGGGAAGGTCACAGGAAGAGTCGGTCATGAGTACAAAGTCAGACATGCGTCGTACCTCCCAATTCGCATAGTCAACATTTTCCACCTTCACATTATAACATGAATTGTTCCTCATGTCCCCACAAATCGTGGGATTTAAAGATTTTGTAATGATTGAAGGGCGGCTAATGACCGTCAGCAAGGATTTTTCAAAGTCATACCGGGGCTCTTGGGTTGTCACAAAACGAAGGACTCGCACGCGCAGGATCGAATGATCTCCAACGCGCATGCCAGTCCTTATTATTTGCCGATGATGCTCGCGACGCATACCCAACGGCGCAATAAAGGGAGGGGATCGATCATCCCCTCCCAATTGTTCTATATCCGCTTACAGCTGGGGGCCGGCGGCGACCAGGGCCTTGCCCGCCGCGTTGCTCTCGTACTTGACGAAGTTCTTGATGAAGCGGCCGGCCAGATCCTTGGCCTTGGTATCCCACTCGGAGGCGTCCTTGTAGGTGTCGCGGGGATCCAGTATGCCGGTGTCGACGCCTTCCAGCTCGGTGGGCACTTCAAAGTTGAAGTAGGGGATCTTCTTGGTGGGGGCCTTGAGGATCGCGCCGCCCAGAATGGCGTCGATGATGCCGCGGGTATCCTTGATGGAGATGCGCTTGCCGGTGCCGTTCCAACCGGTGTTGACCAGATAGGCCTTGGCGCCGCTCTTTTCCATCTTCTTGACCAGTTCCTCGGCATACTTGGTGGGATGCAGTTCGAGGAAAGCCTGGCCGAAGCAGG
>JAZOUD010000158.1:0-18306 GCA_045658005.1 Clostridia bacterium
CCGCGGCGGCTTCTGGCCGCGAGCGCGCCGTTGCCATGAAAGTGATCAATCAGGCCGGGGGAAGGACCCCTGCCGGGGAAGCGGTCCTCATCGGCTGGCGCATGTATTCCGCCAGCCTGGTGAAGAAATCCGGGAATATCATGAAGGCGAGGAACGTCAGAAGCGCGCTGATTATGATCAGCAATATGCCCGCGATGGCGAAGCTGCGCTTGCTGGTGGACTTTGCAAATATGGCGGACAGGATCAGGAAGATCAGGTTCACGCCGGGGATGGCATACAATATCAGCGTACCCATCCAGTTCAGCACTGAGGGCTGCCTCTTGCTGTTGCTTCTTGCCATGCTAATTAACTCCTCTCCTATGGACAGCCGCATCCGCTTTCAGCGGCGATGTGCTCATAGCCATATCCAACTTACATTATACATGTTCATTTACCCCGCGTCAAATGAAGTCGGGGGATGTTGAAAAAAAGTCAAAATTCCAGAGGGGGAAAAGTTGCGCAAAATTGGATGTATTACGACTTTGCATCGAAAAAGCGGGTACGATTTAATAGTTTCTATTTATTTTGCAATACTTCTGTAATATAATGTCAGCACAATTTAAAATCCATCGGAAAGGTGATAACGAAAATGCTGCGTCGTTTACAGAAGATGATTTGCCTGCTGGCAGTTGCGCTGCTGCTTACCTCCACCATGACGCCCGCGATGGCGAAGACCGTCAAGGCGAAGGTGAACTCGTCCTCGGCCAAGGTGTATAAAAAGGCCAGCCATTCCTCAAAGAGCGTGAAGCTGAAGAAGGGCCTGACGCTGAAGGTCACCGGCGTTTCCGGCAGCTGGGCCAGGGTGACGCTGAATGGCAGGACCGGCTACATGCCCACGAAATACCTGTCCGCCACCTCGTCCAAATCCAGTTCCTCCTCCAAGTCGAAGAAGAACAGTAAATCCTGGAAGTCCAAGGTGGTCAAGATGAACTGGTTCAAGGGCGGCAGCAACGTGCTGAAGAAGGGCCACTACGGCACCATCTACGACATCGACACCGGCATCAGCCTGCGCATCAAGCGCATGGGCGGCCACTACCACGCCGACGTGGAGCCGGCCACCGCCGCCGACACCGCCAAGCTGAAGCGCGTGGCGGGCGGGCACTTCTCCTGGGGCTCCGAGGCGGTGATCCTGAAGGCCGGCGGCAAATACGTGGCCTGCGGCATCAATACCAAACCCCACGGCGACCAGACCATCTACAACAACCACTATGACGGCCAGTTCTGCCTGCATATGTCCGGCAGCATGACCCATGCCTCGAGCAAGGAAAACAGCCATCACCAGAGCTCCATCGACCGGGCCTACCGGTGGGCGCACAGGTAATCAAGGGGAAATTGAGGAAAAGGCAAGGGAACAGGAACGGCTTGACAGAGCAACGCTTCCTGTTCCCTGTTGCCTGTTTAACCAATGAGGGGGGTGCGGGTTGAGGAGACTTTTTCCGATGCTGTTGTCTCTGGCCCTGCTGTGCGCCTGCGCAACGGCCCAGGCCGAGCATGACGGATTTTTCCGCATGGACCGGGACAGACGCGAGGCGTGGAAGGGACAGATCGCCAACCTGAGGCTATTGACCAAGGGGCAGTACGAATTCACAAAGCCCAAGCCCCGCTATCGCATCGATCCCGATTACATGCCCAGCACCGAGGGGCTGGATCGGTTGGACATATCCGGCAGCGCCCAGTTTTCCGAGCCGCAGTTTCACCAGCTGGCGAAGACGCTCAGGAAGCTGGCGAAGGGCAAGCGGGTCTATGTGATCGACCTGCGACAGGAGAGCCATGTGTTTCTCAACGGCAATCCCATCTCCTGGTATTCCGAGCACAACTGGGCCAACGCGGGCCTGACGCTTTCACAGATCCAGCAGGACGAGGCGGAGCGCTTCGGGACTCTGGTGGGCCGGACCGTCGACGCCTACGGGGTCGCCCACGACATGAAAAGCGGGCACACCAGGATCACCGTTCACAGCTGTATCATGGAACAGACTGCGGTCGAGGATGAGGGCTTCGGGTATCTGCGGCTGCCCGCGCCGGATCTGAGCTGGCCCCCACCGGCTTTGATCGACGAATTCATTGAATTCGTCAAGGGCATCGACATGGCGCAGACCTGGCTGCACTTCCACTGCCACGCGGGAACGGGTCGCACCGGCATATTCATGATGCTGTACGACAAGCTGAAGAATCCGACCGTGTCCATGGAGGATATCGTCATACGCCATGTCCTGACCGGCAGCGAGTATCCGCTGCACAGCTCCGGCAGGAACAGCTTCCACGGGCTGTTAAATACCGAAAAGGCCCGCATGATGCCCCTTCTCTTTCAGTACGTCGATGAGAACCGGGATTCGGATTATGCCGTGCGCTGGAGTGATTGGCTGGCGGCGCGCCCATCTCAGTGACGCGGGATTGTTTTCGGATTTGTAAAAGAATAGACTTTTTTTGTACCACATTCCCGCTCGGGAATGTGGTACAGTATAGGTGGCTACAGATCATCAACCATAAGGAGATATGCGATATGAAAGTAACCGTTTGCGCGCTGCTCGCAGTCCTGCTGGCCTGCCTGCCGATGGCGGCGCTGGCCGAGGCCCCGGTGGACAAGGCGGTGATCGACCGCTTCACGGATACCTGGGTTTGCGAAGGCACCGAGGGCTACGCCGCGGAGATCTGGTATGAGGATGGCGCCTTCCGCTGCAGCGGCACCCGCTTCATCACCGTGAACGAGGGCTACAGCTTCGAATTCGAGCGCTGCGACTACGATGCCCAGGGCGACGCCCTGGTCTGCGCGGGCGGCGTGCTGCGCCACGAGGCGTACAATGAAGCCGAAGGCAGGATCACCGCCGAGGAGGTGGCTTCCGGCTTTGGCGCGACGCTGACGGTGGATGAGAACCGCCGCCTGCATTGGACGGGCTCCGGCGACGCGATCCCCGACCAGCTGTTCGCCAGCCTGGACGAGGTGGGCGAGGAATCCTGGTACGACACCCACGGCGGCGACGACGATGAAGCTGACGATGATGACGACGACGGCGACGCCGATGATGTCGGCAATCCCGGCGATGTCTTTGTGGGCGACTGGATGTGCGAAAGGGCCACGATCTACATAGACGAGGATGACGGCGTCTATACCGTGCGCGTCACCTGGGGCGCCAGCGCCTTTGAACGGGTGGTCTGGGATTACAGCTGTGCCTTCGATCCCGCCACCGGCGCGCTCAGCGGCAGGGGCCGGAAGAGCACGGAGACCTATGACGAGTCGGGCGACCTGACCGCCACCGAGGTGGAATATACAGACGGCTCGGCCACCTTTACCATCGAGGGCGACCGGCTGCTGTGGAACGACGCCAAGGAGGACGCGGCCCAGGGCATGCGCTTCGAGCGCATCGTGCCAGAGGGGGACAACTACGAAGGCGGGGACGACAGGGACGACGATTGATGGATGTAATTTTATCAACAGGAGCGTCGAATTGGCGCTCCTGTTGATTATCTTCGGTATAATCTTTCTAATCCCCAATCCCTAAAACCCCTTGACAAATAGCCCCAGGGGGTATATAATACCCGTGAAATACCTGCCAGGGGTATAGAAACGAGGTGAATGTCATGAGCGATGCGGAGCATCGGGCCGCTGAGGTGTCGGGTTGTCCGACCTGTCACCAAAGGCACACGCCCCGCAGCGAGGAGGAGCTGCGCCAGCTGAAGAATCGTTTGAACCGCATGGTGGGCCAGCTGAACGGCATCGGCAGGATGCTGGATGAAAACCGCTACTGCGGGGATATACTGATACAGATCAGCGCGGTGGAGAAGGCGCTGCAGGGCTTCGGCTACAGCGTGCTGAAGAGCCATATGGAAAACTGCGTGGTCGAGGAGGTCAGAAACGGCAATCCCGACATCATGGATGAGACGCTGGAACTGATGAAGAAGCTCAAATAATGGGGAATATATCTATGACATTCGATGTAAAGGGCATGACCTGCGCGGCGTGCAGCGCCCATGTGGAGAAGAGCGTGCGCAAGCTGGAGGGCGTCAGCGACGTGGCGGTGAGCCTGCTGACCAACTCGATGGAGGTCCAGTTCGACCCCGCCGCCGTCACCCCGGACGCCATCTGCAAGGCGGTGGCCTCCGGCGGCTACAGCGCCTCCCCAAGGGGCGAGGCCGCGACCACGGCGCAAAAGGCTGAAAGGCCCGACCACAGCGCCGAATTGAAGGCCATGCGCAACCGGCTGATCGCCTCCTTCGCGCTTTTGATCGCGCTGATGTACGTGGCGATGGGCCACATGCTGCACCTGCCGATGCCGGCAGCGCTGCACCGGCCCATGTTCAACGGCCTCATACAGCTGCTGCTGGTGATCCCGGCCATCGTCATCAACCGGGGCTACTTCATCAACGGCTTTAAGGCGCTGTTCCACCTGGCCCCCAACATGAACAGCCTGATCTGCGTCGGTGCGACGGCGGGCCTGGGCTACAGCCTGGCGGTGCTGCTGGGCGTGGCGCTGAAGCTGGACGCCGGCAAGAGCGTGGCCATGGCGGACTACTACTTCGACGCCAGCGTGATGATCCCCACGCTGATCTCCGTGGGCAAGTACCTGGAGGCGAAGGCCAAGGGCCGCACCAGCGAGGCCATTTCCCGGCTGGTGGACCTGGCGCCCCGGAAGGCCAACGTCATCCGGGACGGCGTTGAGGTGGAGATCGACGTTAGCGCTCTGGCCGTGGGCGACGTGGTGATCGTGCGGGAGGGCCAGACGGTACCCACAGACGGCGTGATCCTGGAGGGTCACGGCAGCCTGGACCAGTCGATGCTCACCGGCGAGAGCGTGCCCGTGGACCTGTCCGTGGGCGACGAGGTGGTGGGCGCCACCGTCAACCGGGGCGGCAGCTTCACCTTCCGCGCCACCAAGGTGGGCGAGGATACGGCGCTTCAGAAGATCGTGCGGCTGGTGGAGGCGGCGGCGAACTCAAAGGCGCCCATCTCCCGGCTGGCCGACCGGGTCAGCGGCGTGTTCGTGCCGGTGGTGATGGGCATCGCGCTGGTGACGTTCATCGTGTGGCTGGCCATCGGCGGCGGCGTGCCTGCGGCGCTGAAGCACGCCATCGCGGTGCTGGTGATCTCCTGCCCCTGCGCGCTGGGCCTGGCCACCCCCACGGCCATCATGGTGGGCACCGGCAAGGGCGCGGAGCTGGGCATCATGATTCGCTCCGCCGCCTCGCTGGAGATGGCTCATTCCATCGACTGCGTGACCTTCGACAAGACCGGCACGCTGACCCAGGGCCAGATGCGGCTGACCGGCATCAACGCCGGCATCGACAGCGCCGAGGCCCTGCGGCTGGCGGCGTCGGTGGAGAAGCTGAGCACCCATCCCATCGCGGCGGCCATCGTGGCGGCGGCGGGCGGCGAACTGCCCCCGGCCAGCGACTACGAGACCCTCCCCGGCAGGGGCGTGGCGGCCACCGTCGAGGGCCGGCGCATACAGGTCGGCAAGGCCGGCTGGATGGCCGAGATGGGCGTGGACACCGCCCCGATGGCCGCCTGGGCCGACGAAATGGCCGCCTCCGGCGCGACGGTGATGTTCGCCGCCGAGGATGGCCGGCTGCTGGCGGGCTTCGCGCTGGCGGACACCCTGCGGCCCACCAGCGCCGCCGCGGTTGCCGACCTGAACCAGCTGGGCGTGCGCACGGTGATGCTCACCGGCGACAACGAGCGCGCCGCGAAGGCCATCGGCGGCCAGCTGGGGGTCAGCGAGGTGCGGGCCCAGCTGCTGCCCCAGGACAAGCAGGACGTGATCGCCGATTTGCAGTCCCAGGGCAAAAAGGTGATGATGGTGGGCGACGGCATCAACGACGCCCCGGCGCTTGTGAAGGCGGACCTGGGCGCGGCGGTGGGCCAGGGCACCGACGTGGCCATCGAGAGCGCCGACGTGGTGCTGATGCGGGACGACCCCCGGCTGGCCGCCGGCGTCATCCGGCTGGGCCGGGCGGTGATCCGCAACATCAAGCAGAACCTGTTCTGGGCGTTCTTCTACAACCTGATCGGCATTCCCATCGCCGCCGGCGCGCTGACGAAGCTGGGCATCGAGCTGAACCCGATGATTGCCGCCGCCGCCATGAGCATGAGCAGCGTGTGCGTGGTCACCAACGCCCTGCGCTTGCGCCGCTTCCGGCTGGACCTGCCCGACGCCGGTCCTGCCGCCACGGCGGACGGGGCGCAGCCCGTGGCCTTGGTCCATACCGACCTGCCAACCGTGGATTCCAATGTCAATAAAACCAATATTAAGGAGGATAATACCATGAAGAAGACCGTGAAGATCGAAGGCATGATGTGCCAGATGTGCGTCAAGCACGTGAAGAGCGCCCTCTCCGCCCTGGACCCCAATGTGGAGGTCTCCCTGGAGAACAAGTGCGCCACCGTCGACGAAAACGTGGCGGACGACGCGATCGTGGCCGCCGTGAAGGAGGCAGGGTACGAGGTCGTGGCGTAAACAGGCACACGCTGAAGCATCCCCATGCCCTTCACGGTATGGGGATGTTTTACTAACAAAGCAAAAAGGCGGCAAAGCCCTTGACAAGCTTGCCGCCAATGCTGTACAATAGAGTTGCAGAGGGAAACACCCCCACCATAGTGGAACCTATGGGAAAGCCGCCTCCGAGTAATTGCAGTTACCCGGAGGCATTTTTCATCTAACGCTTAGAGTCGAAGTAAATCGTCAATGCGAGACTTGCAATAGCAATCAGACCGAAGAATAATTCGACGTTCGTCATACTATCACCCCCCGCCTTTTGTAATCAGCGGGGGCGCTTCCGGGCCATTGTCCAGCACGATCATTATATCATTGAATAGGATCCATCGTCAATAAAACCATTGAATGACTCCGTGGTAAACTACAGATCAGGACTCTGAGCTGTAACAGTCTGGGACTGAACAGATACCCCCCAACAATGGACGGCATTGCGCTTGCGATCGAAAAATGGTATAATGCAAGACGAGATGGAATGATGGTTAGGCCGCCTTTTGGCTGGAGGAGGAAACGCCATGGAAAATCGGGACAGGTGCCCCCATTGCGGGGCGCTGATACTGCCGAACGAGAAGTTTTGCGGCCAGTGCGGCGCGCCGCTGACGGGCGCCACCGATACTGCGGGCGCTGCCAACACCGGTGAACAGACCCCGGCGAACGCCGCCGTCGCCGGTTCCTCCGGCTGGCAGCCGGGGACGCGGCCCCGCACCATCGAACAGCTTCAGGACTTCTGCACCTACAACGAGATGCCCCTGGAGCGGATGCGCTTCTTCGTGGGCGAGGACTACAAGGAGGCCCGGGCCTTCGGCATCTACGGGGAGGGCCACCGGTTCGTGGTCTACAAGAACAGGTCCGACGGCAGCCGGGTCGTGCGCTACGACGGCCCGGACGAGGCCTACGCGGTGGGCGAGCTGTACGACAAGCTGCTGGACGAGTGCCACCGGCGGGACATCTGGCCGGACGGCAAGCCCGCGGACCTGGAGAAGCGCCGGAAGTCGGAGAAGCGCCGCTTGATCGCCATCGCGGTGGTGGCCGTGTTGCTGATAGGCACCCTGGGCTACATCTTTTACCGGATCGGGGCGAAGATGCACGCCTATGACGGCTACTACCGCTTCGAAAGTCCGGGCATCTACTACTGCTACGGTGACGACTGGTATTACAGCGACGACAGCGACTGGGTGCGGACGGACGACGTACCCTATGATAATTACGACGACCGGGCCGACTATTACATCGGCGACACCTACGACAGCAGCTGGGGCCACAGCGATTTCGAGCAATCCCAGGCCTGGGCGCAGATCCAGGAGGAGAGCCGCACCTCCTCCAGCGACTACAGCAGCTGGGATTCCAACGATACCGATTGGGATTCGGACTGGTGATCACAACAAAACAGGGACCGGTTCAAAATGGCTTACATTTTGAACCGGTCCCTGTCTGTGCGGAGGCTTATTCGGCCTTGGCCACGGCGGTGATGTGGGGGTTGGCGCCGTTGTACCAGTACAGGAAGCCCTGCAGGTCCACCACGTCGCCCACGTTCAGGGCCTCGACGGCCTTGTAGACGTCGGTGTCCTTGCCGCAGAGGTAGAATTCCACAGTGAACTCGAAGGTCTGGCCGTCCTTGCTGACCTTGAAGTACAGGTCGTCGGTCTTTTCCTCGGCGTTCTTGTAGGCGAAGGCCGCGCCGCTCTCGTCATAGGCCTCGACGGTCATGCCCTTGAAGGCTACCAGCTGGTTCATCTTCTCGGCCAGCGCGTCGCTGCCCAGCAGGTCGGTCACGTCCACGGGCTCGGCGATATAGGCGTCGCCCTCGATGAACTCGAAGCTGGACACGTCCACGATCTCCACCTCGCCGGACCACTCGCTCTTAAAGCCGGTGGCGCGGAACTTCGCGCCGGGCACCAGCTTGGCGGCGTCCTCCTCGCTCATGGGCACCTCATACAGGAAGTAAGCGCCGTCAGCGTCGGCGGCATAGACGGTCACCTTGCCGTCCCACCAGTCCTGATGGGCCTGCACATAGGCCTCGATGGTCACTTCGTCGTCCACCGCTGCTGCGGCATAGTCGGCATAGGTCATCACAGCGCCCTCGGCCACGGCCAACGCGAGCATCGACAGCGCCAGGGTCAGCGCCAGAACGGCAACCAGGATCTTCTTCATTGTCATTTCCTCCTTGATGTAGATGGGCGGGCAGTGTATGCCCTGGGGAACGGTTTTATTATACACCTATTTTAATGGATTGCAATGGGAATGTTGGATTTAACTTGAACTTCCTGAAATAAGAAATGGTGAATGCCAATCTGAGTAAGGATCGGTGTTTGAGGGTGAGATATTGGACAGCTCGGAAGAATTTGCTGTTGTAATGAAGAGAAAAATACGTTACAATATAGTAAACCCTGAAATGGTTTTCTTGATGATTGATATTGCGATGTAAGTGGGTGAAAACGTGGAATATGATCGTTGGTTATGGGGAAAGAAAGAACCCTTTTGTTGTCTCAGCAGACACATGATAGCTGTTGGTGCATGTATTATGGAATACCTGTGTGCACCGTCAACAAAAGGAATTATGACGCGATTGATTGATTGGATGGGTATGCCCTGCGAAAGTGTGGTTCACACCTTTGCTTATGTGGCAGCCATGCATGATATCGGAAAAGCTCATCCCGATTTTCAGCCTTATCCAGGGGATAGCGCTCTCAAAACCTCATGCTTTCGCCACGAGCAGTTTGGGGCTATTTACCTGAGGGATGTGCTGTGGAAAGACAGGGGATGGGATTCATATGTACGTAGTTTTTTTTCTGGGGTCGTACGCGTGCATCACCAAGGCAAAGGAATCCATGAATCCCATAAAGACGGCTCAGATAGGTGGGGACAGATTCGGAAAGACTTGGAAAATCGCATGTGGGAACTGTTTAAGCCTATAGAACGCCCTGCTAACTTAAGCAATATGGATGGGTTAGGCGTTATATTAAGTGGTGCGCTTATTATCTGCGATTGGGTGGCTTCGTCAAAGGATTTTGCAGCCGAGTCATTGTTGGAGGCGGATGATGAAACGCTGCTGCCATTGTTTCAAGCGCGAGCCAGAGAAATACTGAGGCGTTATGGATTGATAGGAGATAATGCGACGGCTTATCCGCAATTAGAAAGCTTTACTGATCTTTTTCCGGAGATTCCTAAAAAAGGGATGCGTCCACTTCAAAAGCTGTGCCAAGCAGAGGGCGAGAGAGATGCTCTGTTGACCATCATAGAAGCGCCAATGGGTGAAGGTAAAACTGAATCAGCCCTCTACCTGGCAGGGCGCCTATGTGAAAAGTTTGAAAAACGGGGCGTATATATGGCGCTTCCGACAGCGGCTACCAGCAATCAAATGGTCAGCCGCGTGCGTCATATGCTGGAAGTGCATCAAATGGGGAAGGTGCGACTGTTGCACAGTATGGCTTGGTTGATTGATGACAACTCCTTCCAGCAACGGGATTTCAATATGGATGAAACGGATGACGCCCAGAGCATCGAGGATTGGCTTCGCCCATTGCGCCGGGGAATGTTGTCCGAAAATGCTGTTGGTACTGTAGATCAGGCGATGGCCGCAGCACTACGGATCAAATACGGCTTTCTGCGGCTGGAGGGCTTGGCAAACAAGGTGCTCATTATAGATGAGATTCACGCCTACGACATCTTCATGAGCACGATCATTGCCCGCCTGTTGGAATGGTGCGCTTCGCTGCGAATTCCGGTAATTCTACTGTCCGCGACGCTTCAAAACAGGCAGAAGCTGAAATATTTAAAGTGCTATGGCGTGCAGGATATAGAACTTAACGAGGCCTATCCGCTGGTCACACAGGTAACCAAAGAAGGTATGGTTTCGCAAATGCCTGTTTCAGGCACTCATATGCACGGTGAAGTATTGTTTTATCCACGACCTCTGGGATGTGACGTATCAGCGATTGCAGAACTGGCCCTTCAACGAACTGCCGCGGGTGGCTGTCTCTGTGTAATGCTGAATACAGTGCGGCAAGCCCAGGCGATTTATCGGGCGTTGAAGAAACGAGGGGAAACACAGGTCATGCTGTTTCATGCACGCTTTACCGCTCAACGACGCGCGGAAATTGAGAAGGAATGCCTGTGGCGGTTTGGAAAAGGCGCATGTCGCCCTGAACGTATGATATTGGTTTGCACACAGGTTGTTGAGCAAAGCCTGGATGTGGATTTTGACGCGATGATTACACAGTTAGCCCCAATGGATTTACTGCTGCAGCGCGCTGGGCGTGTGCATCGCCATGAAGGCAACCGGCGTCCTGCGGGGATGGAGAAACCAGTGGTCGAGGTGCTTGTGCCATCGGAAGATACAGAGGCAGATATTGAAAGGCGATATGCTCAAATCGGCGGCGTTTATCCAGCATGCGTTATGAAAAGCACAGAGAAGCTTTTGGCTGGTGGCAGGTTGGTATCCATACCCGGGGATATACGCAGCTGCGTTGAGACGGCATATCAGGATATTTCCGATGATGAGATGGAGGCTGCTGTGAAGCAGATGATGAAGGATCAACTCAGCGTATGCGAGGCAAAGGGAGAACTGCTGCCCACACCGAAGCCTAACCGTTTTTTTGCACAGATTACGAGTGTTGCCAAGAGCTTGTGCATGATGGATGCCGATGAGGATTCGTTCTTGCGGGGCGCAAAAACAAGGGATGGCACTGAATCTCAACGATTCATTTTCTTGCCACGGGATTTTCCGGAGCGAACAGAGGATGTTGAGTGGCTCAAGCGAGCGATGACATACAGCTGCAGCATTGCAATCAAAAAAACGAGGCTAAATGAAAATGAGGGCTTGACAAAGCGGCATGGGCAAGCTATAATGATAAAAAAAGGAAATAAAAAGGAGAAAGATGAAAATAAAGAAAGAGGGACGATTATCCTTCGGGAGGCTGAAGATGGGCTCTATCGATGGGGCGATGTGGTCTATTCGTGTTCGGAGGAATATGGAATTGAGGAGGTGTCGATTTGATTTCTGTATTGAATGATCCGCTGATTTCAGCGGTGGATCTGAATGGAAATGTAAAATGCTACGGCTTGATGGATATATTGACCCATGCGAACCAATTGGAGGATATAAAGGCGAACAGCTGCACTGGCAAGATGGCGTTGCTCAGACTATGTATGGCTTTTTTGATGGATGCCTATCCTGTGGAATCCATAATGGATCGATCAGAAATGATGAACGCGGGTTGCTTTGACCGTGATCTGCTGATGGGTTACGTTAAGCAATGCGAGGAGAAAGGGCCATGCTTCTTGCTTGACGATGCGATATATCCGTTTATGCAGGCTACATTTGACGCGGGACTGGACGGAAAAGCGGAGAAGCCCGTTTGTAAGATGATGTTCGATCGGGCGAGCGGGAATAATCACATTCACAACGATCACAGATATGAGAATCAGCACGAGGCGGATACAGCAACTGCCTTCGAGGCAATGCTTGAAACGTATTTGTTTTGTCCTGCCGGACTGAGCGGTGCGTCTAATGTGAACAATACCCCTCCCGTGTATGCGATACTGCATGGTAAAAATCTATTTGAAACTTTAGTGCTGAATATGGTTTCTCAGGATGAAATTTCAGAGATTCCTTACGGGCAGGGTGAAGTCGCATGGAGACGTAGGGAAAAAATCATCCCAGGCACAATGACGATAGAGATGTCCTTGCTGAAGGCGTTGACCTGGCAGCCTCGCCGTATCACTTTACATTGGGATGAAGACGGCAAGGTTCGTCGTATGTTTTTCCAGAATGGGTTAAATTTCCAAGGAAACAGCCTCTGGAGGGACCCACATGTCCTGCTCAGGCAGACCAAGGATGGGGGTTTTGCCTCGATCAAGCCGGAGCTTGGACGGGAGCTGTGGCGTGACGCCGGAGTGTTGCTACAGGGCGGACGTGGTGGACGTACAACCATACCCATACAGAATATTGATGATGTGGAATGGCCTGATCGTGAGGATAGACTGGATATCGAGATGGTGGGGCTGATCACCAGTAATGAGGCAATTCTAGGACGTATGAACGAGCGACTCAAGCTGCCAAGAGTGTTGTTTGAAGACGAGGATAAGGCGGATGAATTCTACAGAGCCTTGGAGATGTGTGAACGCATGTATCGCTCCGTGGACCAGGCGGTCAAATGGCAGTTCTGCCATCCGGGAGACAAGAAAAAACGCAGCGCGATAGCTCAACAGGCAGGAGAGGCGTTTTTACACGAGATGCGTCAAGTGTTGTTTGACGATTATTTACATTGGTTGGAGGAGGGTGAGATCGACCAACGCTCCGGTCGGTATATGAATGCCATGTGGGAGGCTTTGGATAGATCAGTGCTCAAAAACATCGTAGAACAGACCGGAAGAGACGTTCCGTCGATCATTCGCCAGAATGCTGTGCGCGGGAAGGTCAGGAAGGATTTCAATGAGATTTGGGAGAGGAGTGAAGCGTGATGGACGATTCAAAGTGGGATTTGGGTCGATTGGACAATGGTGATCTGAGCGCTCTGCGCAGGTCTGCCGGTGCGACGGCAAGCAAGGCGAGTATGGCAGCGCTGCGTGCTTTTTATAGGGCTTGCGGTTATTGTGATCCGAGACGTGAAGAGGCCTGGTTTCCCGCAATGTGCATGGATGCGTTGTGGCGGGATGAAGCTGGAATTACCGTCAAGCGCATGGAAGAATGCCTGAGACATCTCAAGGCTGCGGACGAAAAGACGACACAGAGCCTGCAGCACAGAATTGATATGCTGCTTGAGACACCAAGGGATGACAGCGGCTATTTGCTGGGAAAGCTGTTGAATCTGGTTAAAATATTAAAATCCAAGACAAACCTCAAGCCAGATTTTCAGTTGCTTGCGGATGATCTTTACCGTTGGAATGACGAGAACCGAAAGGTTCAGCGCAGATGGTTGAGTACTTTGTACAACATCAAACCGGAAGAAAATGACGAGGAGGCAGAATAAAAATGTTGCTTGAAATACACATGCTGAAGAACTATCCCCCGGTGAATCTGAATCGTGACGACAGTGGTGCCCCCAAGACTTGCTATTTTGGCGGTACCCAGCGCGGCCGCATATCCAGCCAGTGCCTGAAACGCAGCTGGCGTACATCCGACAGCTTCCGCGAGCTCAATAGCGTGGGGGTGCGTACTCGCCGCATGCCGGAGGAGGTAGCCAGGCGTTTGAGGGAACAGGGCGTCGGTGACGATTTCGCGGCACGAGCCCAGCAGATGCTCACAGGCATTGTCAACAAGGAAGGGAAAGAGAAGAAAGAAGGAATCACAGAACAGATCGTCATCTATTCCCCTGAGGATTTCGAGAAGCTGACTCAGGCAGTGATGCAGGCGATTGCCGAGGATGGAGATATCAAGAAGTTCAGCAAGCGCAAGGCCAGTGATTTTAAAAAGCTGGTGGATGGCGCGGCGATGCGGCCGGTTACCGCGGATATTGCCCTTTTTGGACGCATGGTGACCACGGATTGCTTTCGGAACGTAGATGCTTCAATACAGGTGGCTCATGCCATCTCAACGCACATGGTTAGCCGGGAGAGCGACTACTTTACCGCTGTGGATGACCTGTTGAATGATGAAGAGGTTGGCGCAGGCATGATGGGGGATGTGGATTACAATAGTTGTTGCTACTATGAATATGCTGCGCTGGACATGGACCAGCTTCGGGAAAACCTGAAGTATTCGGATAATTACGAAGATCTGGTGGAAAAGCTTGTACCTGTGCTGCTTCGGACAATGGCATATACCAACCCCACCGGCAAGCAAAATACCTTTGCAGGGCAGGTGCTTCCTTCGCTGATGATGGTTGAGTGTAAGCAGAACAAGATCCCGCTGAGTTATGTGAATGCTTTTGAAAAACCTGTAAATACTTATGGTGGCCATGGCATCGTGGAAAAGAGTGTAGAGCAGCTTATCGAACATGTCAAGACCATGGATGAGGTTTATCAGTTGGAGGTCAGTCATCGGGCATGGGTGATTCCCCTGTATACAAAGGAACTGACTGCAGGTGGCGAGCACATGGCATCCTTTCCTGCGCTGTTGGATGCGGTAGGGATGTGGATAAAGGAGGCATAACCGTGACAATCCTGACGTTTTTATTGTCTGGCCCGCTACAAAGCTGGGGAGACAGTTCGCGCTGGGATCACAGGGGTACAGCAGATATGCCGTCAAAATCTGCGATCATCGGTCTGTTGGGCTGCTGTTTTGGCTATAAACGGGGTGATGAAAGGCTTCGCGAGCTCAGTCAACGAGTGCACGTGGCTGTACGCGCAGATCAGCGCGGAAGCCCAATGTGGGATTTCCAGACGGTTCAGAAACCGGGTGGGAAGATTTTGAATGCCATGGGGAAGCCCCGGGGGGAGACGATCATAACACCCAAACAGTATCTACAGGATGCAATGTTTCAAGTGTTCCTGTTTGGGGATGAAGAGATGCTGGAGGAATGCTTACAGGCGATGCGCCATCCACGTTGGGCAATCTGTCTTGGTCGAAAGTCGTGTCCGCCCGCCCGTCCAGTGATTCCGAAAATGCTGGAATACGACTCGATCCTTGAAGCGCTTGAAGACTACGGCGATGCAGTATCGGAAAAGTACCAAAATCGAATGACATGCCAGGCTGATAGAGTTCCGGGCCTGGATATTGATGGACAGATAGTCACCCGAATGGACGAGGTTATTCGTGGCGACTTGAATGAGTATCAAGAACGAGAGGTTTACAGCTTTTCAGTACAAAGGAGACAAAGGGAATGTATCTGAGCAGAATCGATTTGGATATTCGACATCCCAGTGTTCGTCAAGCCCTGCGGGATGCCAACGATCTGCATCGAAATCTCATGTCAGGTTTTGGCATGGACGTGTCAAGTCGTACAGCACGAGCGGAAAAGCGGGTTCTGTTTCGCCTTTATACGCGTCGAGAGGCAACTTATTTATTAGTAACCAGCGCTGAAAAACCCGACCCCAAGTCACTTGAAGAGCGAGGGTTTTATACGGATGAGACGCGAATTCGGGACGTTTCTAAGCTTAAGGAATTGTTTGTCCCGGGGAGATTACTTCGCTTCGAACTGTTGGCATCGCCATGCAAGAAGGTCAGTGGAGAAGGCAAGAATAGCCGACGATATTTTCTTGAACAGCCCGAAGAACGTGCGGAATGGCTGGGCAGAAAGGGCCAACAGGGTGGCTTTCAAGTAATCAGGCTTGAAGAACTTGGGAACCGAACGGATATTTATGGTCATCGCCGCGGTGCGGAGGTCAGGAATTCGGCAGTGCTCTTTTCTGGTATTCTATGCATATCGAATCAGGAGGCCTTCTGGCAAAGTTATACGAGGGGCATTGGACCAGGTAAAGCCTATGGATTGGGTATGCTTGCACTTGGAAAGGTATAGTTTTCCCCGCCCAGGCGGGGGTGAACCAGAGAATGATGACAAAGAAAAGAATCCCCACGTATGTGGGGGTGAATGGAGCGTGCCATGCCCAGAGATTTACATGAACTATCCCGCCTTGAAGACAGCCTGAGTTATCTTTATGTGGATAAGGCAGTGGTGGAACGCGACGAGAATTCAATTGTCATATTGCGCGCAAATGAGCGCATACCTGTTCCAATATCTTCATTGACTGTGCTTATGCTTGGACCGGGGACGAATCTGACGCATGCGGCGATGAAGGTGATTGCGGACAGCGGCTGCCTGGTCATTTGGTGCGGAGAAGGCGCTTTGAGGTTTTATGGCTATGGTATGGGAGAAACCCGTTCTGCTGGAAATCTGCTCAGGCAAGCACAGTGTTGCATGGATGCGCAGAAGCACCTTGAAGTGGTGCGACGCATGTTTGAACTCCGTTTTCCCAACATGGATTTATCGGGAAAGAGCTTGCAACAGTTGCGAGGCATGGAGGGCATACGGATGCGCGAAACCTATAAGCTGCTGGCAAGCAAACACGGGCTCATTTGGAAGGGGCGCAGCTATAAGCTTGAGGATTGGGATGCTTCCGATGATCTGAATAAAGCATTGTCTTCAGCGAATGCATGCCTTTACGGACTGTGCAATGCTGCAATCGTTTCTCTTGGGTATTCGCCTGGACTGGGCTTTATCCATACCGGGAAGATGATGTCCTTTGTCTATGACATTGCCGACCTGTACAAGGCGGAGACTACCATTCCGGTGGCCTTTGACATCGTGACGCAACCGAGAACAGAACCGATTGAACGTGAGGCGCGAATTCGATTGAGAAGGGTGTTGCGGGAAAGGCGCATACTAAAGCGCATCGCCAAGGATATTGCCTTTATGTTTGATGCGATGGCTGATGAAGACCCCAACAGAATTGATGCAGGTGAATTGTGGGATGGAGAAAACCAAACGATAGATGGCGGTATAAACCATGGAGTAGATGTATGACAGTATTGGTTCTTGAAAACGTGTCTTCTGGTTTCCGTGGAGAAGTGACACAGTGGTTGCTGGAAATAAAGACGGGCGTCTTTGTCGGCAATATATCGGCGGCAGTGAGACAACGATTATGGAAAAAGGTGAACGACAATGCAAGTGATGGTGCTGCTCTGTTGATTTTCTCTGCTCCGAATGAACAAGGGTTTGCAGTGGAAGTGTGCCATATGCCTGAGCGAAATGTGGTTGATATGGAGGGGATATACCTGATAAAAAGAATCGTTAACAGCAAGAATGATTAATTATTTGTAATTTTAGTATTGTCCCCACGCATGTGGGGGTGAACCGGTATCGCTGTCTGGTAGATAGAAATCCGGTAGATTGTCCCCACGCATGTGGGGGTGAACCGGATAATGAGCTTAACATTGACCATTGAGATCCATTGTCCCCACGCATGTGGGGGTGAACCTACGACATCCTCGGCGAGGTGCTGCCGGCGATTATTGTCCCCACGCATGTGGGGGTGAACCGAGCCGGAGCCTTTACTGCCAGATGGTGGGCCATTGTCCCCACGCATGTGGGGGTGAACCGGTGCTGAAAAAGGGGATTGAGATGCTTCGGGAATTGTCCCCACGCATGTGGGGGTGAACCGGGGTTTGAGGTTGAGATATACCGCAAGCCTGAATTGTCCCCACGCATGTGGGGGTGAACCGATCAAAAAGGGATTTTAAGCGGCATTGCCGCTATTGTCCCCACGCATGTGGGGGTGAACCGCTGAATGAAAATGATTTCCGTCATATCATTCAATTGTCCCCACGCATGTGGGGGTGAACCGACCTGGATCGATGCGCGCACACTGTCCCGCGCATTGTCCCCACGCATGTGGGGGTGAACCGAGATCGGAGCTATCATCAACACACCGGCGAGGATTGTCCCCACGCATGTGGGGGTGAACCGCCGGAACGCTGGACAGGGAAGCGATCATGGACATTGTCCCCACGCATGTGGGGGTGAACCGGAACGGCTGGAGCATTGGGGCATACTGCCGGAATTGTCCCCACGCATGTGGGGGTGAACCGCCGAACGATGCTGGCGAATGCCCTTGACCGTGATTGTCCCCACGCATGTGGGGGTGAACCGTCCTTTTCACATGCTTACTTGCCCCGGTAAGGATTGTCCCCACGCATGTGGGGGTGAACCGCCTTTCTCCTCCAGGACGGTGATCTGCCTCTCATTGTCCCCACGCATGTGGGGGTGAACCGGCTACGCCATGTTCCAGATTATGACCAAGGGCATTGTCCCCACGCATGTGGGGGTGAACCGAAAAAATACGGAGAATAGGTAGCATGGTATGAATTGTCCCCACGCATGTGGGGGTGAACCGGCCTTCGCCA
>JAZOUD010000159.1:0-18505 GCA_045658005.1 Clostridia bacterium
TGCCGGCGCGGCGGCAGCGGCGGGCGCGGCGGCCCCGGCGGCGGGGGCTGCGGCGGGGGCGGAACCGCCCGCCAGCGCGGCGTCCGGGTCCTCGCCGGGCTGGCCAATCACGCAGACGTTCTCCAGGCAGGGCACGTCGTCGCCCTCCTCGTACAGCACCTTCAAGAGCGTGCCGGCGGTCTCCGCCTCGCATTCGAAGGCGGCCTTGTCGGTCTCATAGGCAAACAGTATATCGCCCACCGCGACGGCGTCGCCGGGCTTTTTCTTCCATTCGGTGATGATGCAGCTTTCAACGGTATTTCCCTGTCTCGGCATAATGACTGCAACGGCCATGTGAGCATCCTCCCTGTATCCATTCGATATGTTTCAGGCGTTGACAACGCGGTCACAACCTGCATGATTATATTGTAACAGTATTGAGCGAAACAATCAACGAAGCAACGATTTATTCACCCCGAGTTTACCAAATTTAACATAGTTCCGCTACCGGTACATATATCAAAAAACATATTGAAATACGTTGCCAAAAAATGTATAATGAACATATATCATTCATCCGGGGAGGGAGCGCCATTGTCTGCACGCAATTCGGCCAAGGGGCTGGTGATTCACAACGGGAAGCTGCTGGTCAACCGGTGCATTTCCCACTTCGGGGAGTACTATGCCCTGCCCGGGGGCGGACAGCACACCGGCGAGATGCTGGGCGAGACCGTGCGCCGGGAGCTGCTGGAGGAGACCGGCTATTCCGTGGTACCGCTGCGCCTGGCCGGCATCTACGAGCGCATCTGCGAGGGCCGCAGGGACGGCAACAGCCACAAGATCTACTTCATCTTCCTGTGCCGCCTGGACGGCACCGAGCGCAAGGTTCCCACCGAGAAGGACCGCTTCCAGACCGGCTGCGCATGGATCGACCTGAAGGACGCCCACCACAAAAACCTGTTTCCCCGGGCCATCCGCGACAACCTGTCCGGCCTGATCGGCCAGGGCGGCACCATCTTCATCGGTTCGGAAAAGGACCGGTGACAAATCGCAAGCGCAACGGCAACCTGCGGGGCACCGTTGCGCTTCTCGGTATTTGTAAATTCCAAATTGATCTTTTCCATATATCTCTTTAGCGATATTGATTTATCAGAATTGCCGTTATATAATACAGTCAATGGCGGCAGCGGTTGTGTAACCGCGCCGCGAGATATCCAAACGAAGGAGAAAACGCGATGATCATCACTCAGAAAAAGCCCCTTGAAGAGCTGCTGGGCATGCTGGACGGCGCGAAGACAGTGGCTCTGGTCGGCTGCGGCAGCTGCGCCACGGCCTGCGCCACCGGCGGCGAAAAGGAAATCGCCGACCTGTCGAAGGTGCTGGAGCAGCACGGCATGAAGGTCGTGGCCACGGCCATGAGCGAATACTGCTGCATGCACCTGAAGACCCGCACCATCCTCAAGCCCGTGATCGCCGCCAACCCTGACGCGGTGGTGGCCATGTCCTGCGGCGACGGCGTGCAGGTCATCGCCCAGTACTGCAAGTGTCCCGTGTACCCCTCCAACAACACCATGTTCCTGGGCGAATCGGTGAAGCTGGGCCTGTTCGAGGAGGCCTGCCACCTGTGCGGCGACTGCGTGCTGGGCAAGACCGGCGGCATCTGTCCCATCTCCCGCTGCGCCAAGAGCCTGGTCAACGGCCCCTGCGGCGGCTCGCGCAACGGCAAGTGCGAGGTGAACCCCGAGAATCCCTGCGCCTGGATCGAAATCTACAACAAGCTGGTTGAGCTGGGCCAGGAGTACAAGATCGGCATCACCCGCGACGACAAGGGCTATGAAAAGGTTTCCTATCCCAGGACCATCAACATCAGGGGGGACAAGAAATGAGCGTACTGCAGCAGGCACTTGAAAACGGAAAATTCGGCGTGACCGCCGAAATGGCGCCCCCCAAGGGCTGTGACTTCAGCGAACAGATGGCGGCGGCGGAGCTGCTCAAGGGCAAGGTGCACGCCATCAACGTCACCGACATGCAGAGCGCTTGCCTGAAGGCCAGCTCCATCGGCCTGTGCGTGAAGCTGAAGCTGGCGGGCCTGGAGCCCATCATCCAGATGACGGGCCGCGACCGCAGCCGCATGGCCATCATGGGCGACATGCTGGCGGCGGCCTCCTTCGGCATCGACACCATGCTGGCGCTGACCGGCGACCACACCATGGTGGGCGACTGCAGGGCCTCCAAGCCCGTGTACGACCTGGATTCCGTGGGCATACTGCGGATGCTGAGCACAATGGAAGCCACCGGCAAGGACTGCGGCGGCAACGACCTGGCTTCCACCCCCACCTTCTACAAGGGCGCGGCGGTGACCCCGGTATACGAGCCCCAGATCCTGCAGATCAACAAGCTGCGCCAGAAGGTGGACGCCGGCGCGCGGTACATCCAGACCCAGGGCATCTTCGACCTGGACGCGCTGAAGCGCTTCATGGACGAGGTGGACAAGGCCGGCATCAAGGCCCACATCATGGCGGGCATCATCCCGCTGAAGACCGCCGGCATGGCCAAGTACATGAATGAAAACGTGCCCGGCATCGCCGTGCCCCAGGACATGATCGCCCGCCTGGCCGCGGCGCCCGCCGAGGGCAAGGAGAAGGGCGTCAAGGGCCTGCCCGCCAAGCTTGGCATCGAGATGGCCGCCGAGATGATCGCCAAGATCAAGGCCGAGGGCCTCTGCGACGGCGTGCACATCATGGCCATCGGCGCGGAGAAGAACGTGCCGACCATCCTGGAAAAGGCCGGCGTGGAGATCTGAAATTGACGTAAAAACCTATGCAGGGACGGTACAACGCCGCCCCTGTTGATTTGGGATGATACAGGCAAATACTGATTTGTCGCAGCGCGACAAATCAGTATTTACATCACCGCAAACCCATCCATACCTCATCCCGCAGGGAGGAATTGAAAATGTCTAAAAAGCTCTGCTTCGCCTCCGACTACATGGAGGGGGCGCACCCCGCCATAATGCGCCGCCTGCTGGAAACCAACCTGGAGCACACCGCCGGCTACGGTCTGGATGAATACTCCGAGGCTGCGCGGGAAAGGATACGCGCCGCGTGCCATGCCCCCAAGGCTGAGATCCACTTCCTGGTGGGCGGCACCCAGACCAACGCCACCGTGTTGGGCGCGCTGCTGCGCCCCTGGCAGGGCGTGGTGGCCGCCGAGACCGGGCATATCGCCGTGCACGAGGCAGGGGCCATCGAGTTCGGCGGGCACAAGGTGCTGACGCTGCCCCAGAAGGACGGCAAGCTGTCGGCGGAGGCCGTCGCCCGCTGCGTAGACACATACCAAAAAGACGAAACCCGGGATCACATGGTCATGCCCGGGATGGTCTACCTCTCCCAGCCCACCGAGTACGGCACGCTGTATTCCCTGGCAGAGCTGGAGGCCATCAGCGCCCTCTGCCACGGCGCGGGCATGCGCCTGTACGTGGACGGCGCGCGGCTGGCCTACGCCCTGGCGACTCCTGAAAACGACGTGACCCTGCCCGACCTCGCCCGGCTGTGCGACGCCTTCTACATCGGCGGCACCAAGTGCGGGGCGCTGCTGGGCGAGGCGGTGGTGTTCCCGAGGCCCGGCACCGCGCCCCACTTCTTCACCATCGTCAAGCAGCACGGCGCGCTGCTGGCCAAGGGGCGCATCGCTGGAATTCAATTCGACACCCTGTTCACCGACGGCCTGTATGACGCCATTGGCAAGAGCGCCGTCGAAGCCGCGGACCGCATCCGCGCGGCGCTGGAGGCAAAGGGCTACGCGCAGCCCTTCGTCGCCCCCACGAACCAGGTCTTCGTGGCGCTGGACCCCGGGAAGGCGAAAGCCCTCTCCCGGCGCGTGGAGATGAGCTTCTGGGAGAACCTGCCCGACGGGCGCGTGGTGATGCGCCTGGCCACCAGCTGGGCGACGACGGCGGAGGACGTGGACGCGCTGATCGAGGCGCTGTGATGTCTGTATACAAGGGGACGGCGACACGCATGTCGCCGTCCCCTTGTTATTTGGGTTACATCAGTTCCGCGTAATCCCGTATATACACATCCGCCAGGGCCCTGATGCCCTCCCGGTCGGCCAGCTGGGCGTCGTCCTCGATGGCGCAGACCCGCAGGCCGCTGGCCTTGGCCGACTCCATGGCGTACAGCGCGTCCTCGAACACCCAGCAGCGCTCTCGCGTCGTGCCGAGGCGCGCAAGCAGGGCGTCGAAATAGCCGGGCCTGTCCTTGGTCAGCGGGCCCTCGTAATTGTCGGTGACGAAGTCGAAGTAATCCAGCAGCCCCAGCCGCCGCAGGCCGTTTCGGGCGTATTCCCTGGGCGAGCCGGTGGCCACGCACATGCGCACCCCCTGCCGCTTCAGCTTTTCCAGGAAGGCGGGCACGGAGGGGCATTTCAGGTTCGCGTCGTAGAGATAGTGGCGGTTCATGTAGCCCTCCATCTCGGCGACCACTGCCTGTCTATCCAGGTTCAGGCCGTTTTGATCCGATATCTGCATCACCAGCCTGCGGGACGAGGTCTTGTACATCCGTGTCAACAGCTCATCGGAGACGGGCAGCTGGTGGTGCAGCATGAACTCCAGCGTGGTATAGCGCCAATAGGGCATGGTGTCCAGCAGCGTGCCGTCCATGTCGAATATGGCGGCGTCAAAATCGTAGTTGAACATGTTATTTGTCCCTAATCCTTTTCTCCGCCTCATCCAAAATCTCCACCGGTCCCCCGCCCTGGGCGAAGTCCGGGCGTCCGCCGCCCTTGCCGCCCAGGGGCTTTGCGGCTTCAGAGAGCAGCCTGCCCATGTGGATGTCCACGTCAGCCGAGCGGGCAAACACGAAAACGGCGTGGTCCGTATCCACCCGCGCGCCCAGCAGCGCCACGACCCCCGGACGCCGAATCAGCTGGGAGGCGGCGTCCTTGACGAGATTGGCGTCCCCCTCCAGCATCCGGGCGACCACGGTCGCGCCGCCCGCCGCGCGGGGGGCGGTCTCCAGCATGCCCTCCAGTTCCCGCAGCGCGGCGTCCCGGCGCAGGCGGTTCAGCGCCATATTGGCCTCCTTCAGCGCCTCCTGCAGGGCGGCGACGTGGTTGGCCAGGTTGTCCGTCGACGTGGACAGCAGGGCGGCGGCTTCGTGGGCGCGGTCGTACATACTCTGGTAGTCCCTGAAGGCCCGCATGCCCGCCACGAAGCTGACCCGCATCTTCCCCCGGGCGGGGGCCACGCCCAGCACCTTCACCAGGCCCAGCTGGCCCGCCGTGGCGGGGTGGGTGCCACCGCAGGCCACCATCTCGTCCGTGCCGATGGCCACCACCCGCACGTGCTCAGACACCGTCGGGGGCTTGCGCAGGGGCAGCGTTTTCAGCGCCTCCGGGTCCGGGAACCAGCAACGAATGGGCACGTCCCGCTGGATGCGTTCGTTCACGTCCGCCTCCACCCGGCGGATGTCCTCCGGGCTGATGCGGGTGACGCCCTCGGGCATGGCCACGTCGATGGTGGAGACGTCATGGCTCACGTGCAGCCCGATGGTCACCCCGCCCAGCAGCCGCCACAGGGCGCTGGCGATCATGTGATCCCCGGCGTGCTGCTGCATGTGGTCGAAGCGGCGTGGCCAGTCAATCTTGCCGTGTGCCGCTTCCCCCGCCGCCAGCGGCGCGTCCGTGATGTGCCACACGTCGCCGTCCTCGCCCACGGTCACGTCCAGCACATGCGCATCGTTCAGCGTGCCCGTGTCGTGGGGCTGCCCGCCGGAAGTTGGATAGAAGGCGCTGCGGTCCAGGCGCAGGCGAAAGCCCTCCCCGTCGGGAACGCACGCAACCACCCGCGCATCAAATTCGGTCAGATAGGCGTCGTCGTAATACAGTCGTTCGGTCATGTTATCACGCTCCGGTAAACAATTGAGAGTGTACAGATGTTCAGATGCTTCGCCCTGCCAGCGCGTTTTGCGGGATGGCCCCATCGTCATCCATGCAAGCCGTCCGGCTGGCGGCGCCGCCCTGTCGCTCGATACGGTACAGCACATACCGCCCCGGCATGGCCTCCACCTCGAATACGGCCTCGTCGCCCTTGAAATACAGCGGCTCAAGGCGCTTATCGCCCTGACAGGGCAACACCAGCGCCTTCGCGCCCTTCACGTGCAGCCGTGCCACGCTGCGCTGCACACCCTCCATCACATAGGGATACACCACGAAGGTGTCGTTGTCGTAGGCGAACAGGCTGATCCGGGCGCCGCCCTCCAGCCAAATGCCGTTCACCGGCATGGCCTGGCGGATGCGGCTGAGGGCCTCGGCGGGGATGTGGTAGAAGTCCGGGAAGGCGTCGGGCACGGCCAGCGTCCACAGCCGGCTGTCGCAGTAGACGTCCTCCAGCAGCACGCCGTAGCTCTCCTCGCCGCGCATACCCTTCACCACCGCCCAGGTGGCGTTGTTGCGGAACTCCGCCACCGGCAGGGTCACGGGCGCTTCCCCCATCGGATAGAGGCAGCGGTTCTGGCGGTCGGCGTCCTCCACGCGCCAGCGGTCCACGGTCACATGCCGGCCCCGCAGCCGGATCGAGGTCAGCCTCTGCACGCCTCGATCCATCGTCGCCTCCAGGAAGCCGGTGGTGACCATCGCGTCGCCGCCGGTGCGCTTCAGCCAGCCCTCCAGCTTGTCCACCACCTCCGGGTCGCAGGCCGAGGACCGGGTGAGCAATAGCTGCTTCGCGTCCTCCGGGAAGTAGGGCGTGCAGACGACGGGCAGGCCGATCATGCCCAGGAAGTCCTGCACGCTGTCCTCGCCCTGGCAGTCGTCGGGCAGGTAGCAGGGGATGCCCACGGGCTTGCCCGCATGGTCCAGCAGCGCGTCCAGCCTGTCCAGCTGATATCCCAGCGCCGGAACATACATGTTATCGTAGAGGGACTGGAAGCAGAACAGCATCAGCTCCTTCGGCTTTGAAAACGCCGTCAGGTATGCCTGCTCCAGGTAGTGCTCGGTGATGTGGGTGTCGAAGTTGTCGAACCAGCCGCCGCCGTTTCGCCCCGGCCACATGTTTTCAAAGTAGGTCATCAGCGAATAGCTCAGATACCGGGGTAGGTGCTGGTCAGTGGTCACCGGGTCCCGGGTCTCGGTGCCGGTGTAGACCATGTCGAACAGCTTGCGCTGCTCGGCGGGATTGTAGCCCGTCTCCTGGTAGCTCTCGGCCCAGTTGGGATACTTGATAGTGATTTTGCAGTTCGGATTGGCCGCCTTGGCGGGGCCGATGATGTCCTCCGCGCTGACCCTGCGCAGCAGGTCCAGCCGGTAAGCCTGCCAGCTGCCGTCCGCGATGCCGTGGACTTTGTTGAAATCGTCCCGCTCGCGCACGCAATCGGCGCAGGCGCAGCCCGTAAAGAAGAAGTCGTCGATGATGAATTCATCGAAGTGCCCGCCGATGAAGGCGCTGACATCCTTCAATTTGGCCCGCATGGCCGGATCGTTGTAGCAGAAGGTGTCGAACAGCCGCTGCTTCGGCTTCGCGCTTTCGGGCGTGGGGATGATCGTGGTCAGCCCACCCGCCACCTCAATGCCGTGGCGGCGGAACACCTCGCGGCACATCTCCACCTGCCCGTGGCTGGCCAGCTGCCCCCGCCAGGGCTCCAGGTAGACCTTGTCCAGGCGCAGGTATTTTTCAAAGAAAGCAAGTTGTTTTTCCAATTCCTCCCGGGTGATGTGCGCCGTGGCCTGGGCCACGAAATAGGTGACCAGCTTGAAATTGCGATAGTTGCCCATTTGTTTTCCTTTCCTCCCCGGTGAGAACCGGGACAGCGGTCGATCGGTATTGCCTATCCGAATATAGCCATTATAAAGGGAAAGAATCGGGATTGTCAATGCAAATCCCGATTCTTTGTTCATTGCCTCAATTGATTCAACGCACCTGTCCCCGCAACGCTCAAAACCGATTCTTGCGCCGGGCTATTTGAGATCTGCTTTGCATCTCTCATGCGCGCTTAAACACGTAATTCTTTCCATCAGAATTGGCAGGTACGAAAATACACTCGTCGATATCCTTCCACGCGTCAATCGTGAAACTGAGAGATTCGCCAGACTCCGTCGCGACGGAAATGGTATTCCCCTCAAGCACCGCGTTTCCTTTTATTCCAAGGGCGACACATGATAGCGAATTCTCGCCGATGTCAATTGTAACAGTATCGGGATCGATTCCCAATTCATCCGGATAATAGCTTACCACATCCTTTGAATCAAAGAGACCGCAGAACTTCCAAACGCCCACATATGCATGTAGCCTTCCATCCGCATTTGTTTTGTCGTGTTCTGCTTCAATTTCGGTCCGGTCGCTGTTCTCAACGCCTTCAGTTTCCACGGCGGCGTCTTCCACATCCCCAACGCGTTTGAAGTACATCATGACATCCTGATACTTCAAGAAGATATGGTTTTCTCCCATTATATTGCTCAAATTGATGTTGAGCGCAACGCCATCTTCCACAGTGGCACTAATGTATTTTTCCCCATTCTCCTGATTGATATTTAATTCAGGCGCAGGCAAGCGCATCGTACCAGTAGTTTCCCAGATAAGCTCAATCTTGTCGGGCGTAATAACGATTGTGTCCTCTGGGAGGTTTCTTTCCTCTTCTGAAATAGAAGAAATCACATTGCCGGCATCGTCAAACTGGCTTACTATGTCCAGCTTCCAGGTTCCAATGAAATTCTCCAGAGTAACATCCGTAGCTGTATCATCCTCCGCCAGCCCCAGCGCTTCCAGCAACGTGTCGTCGATGGCCCCGGTGGCCTCAAGCCCCTTGTCGGTCTGGTACTGGGTGATGGCGGCGGCAGTCTTCTTGCCCGTGACGCCGTCGGGCGTACCGCAGTTGTAGCCCTCGTCGTTCAGGGCCTGCTGGACCTTCTTCACAGTGTCCTTGTCGGTGTAGGTGGCGGCAAAGGCCACGCTCAGCGTCGACAGCGCCAGCAGCACCGCAAGGATCAGGGAAATGAGCTTCTTCATTGTTTCTTTCTCTCTTCTCTCGTTGGGTTACATGGAATCGTCGGTCGAGCGTGTTAATGTGGTAATCGCATTCACAATCAGCCCTACCGCCTTCACCGAAGCGGCAACATCCAGTCAATCGAACAGCGCGTCCCGAAGGACTGTTCGATGCGTGGATGCTGCCGCTACAGTTTTTTAGTTCAGCTACTTCACCGTGATCGTGATCGTGGCGCTCTTGCCGTTGGCGGTCTTCACCGTGATCTTCGCCGTGCCCGCCTTCTTCGCGGTCACAACGCCCTTATCGGAAACCGCGGCTACTTTGGTATCGCTGCTGGTCCAGGTCAGCTTGGTCTTCACCTTCGCCGGGGAAACCGTCGCGTGAAGCGCCAGCTTCTTGCCCACCTTCAGGGTCTTGTCCTTGCCCTCCTTCAGCTTGACGCTCTGGGCGTCCACCACCTTCACGGTGATGCTGGCCTTCTTGCCGTTGGCCGTCTTCACCGTGATCTTCGCCGTGCCCGCCTTTTTCGGTGTCACCACGCCCTTGCCGGAAACCGTGGCGACCGCAGGCTTTGAAGACGACCACGTCAACTTGCTCTCTGCCTTCGCCGGCGCGAACTTCGTCGTCAGCTTCAGCGTACTGCCCATGTACAGCGTCGCGCTCTTGCCCTGGTTGATGATGACCTTCGTGGGCACCGGCGCGACCACCTTCACCGTAATCGAGGCCGTCTTGCCGTTCTTGGTCGTGACCGTGATGGTCGCCGACCCCTTCTTGATGCCCTTCACCAGGCCATTCGCGTTCACGGTGGCGATCTTATTGTTGCTGCTTGTCCAGGTCAGCGTTGTCTCGGCGTAATCTGGCGTCAGCTCCGTATACAGCTGCTTCTTGCTGTCCACGTCCACGGAGATCGTCTTGCCGTTGGTGATGGCGATCTTGGTGGGCTGCGGCGGGATGACCGATATTTTTATCGTATCCGTCTTGCCGTTTAGCGTGGTAACCGTGATGGTGGCCGTACCCTGCTCAATACCGGTGACCAGGCCTTCCTCACTGACGGTGGCGACTCCCTCGTCACTGCTCGTCCAAAATCTCTTGACCTTGGGATTGGATGGGGTCACCGAAGTATTCAGTTGCAGGGTCTCGTCCATCTCAATCTCGGCATTCGAGCCATTGGTTATGGAGATCGAAGTGGTGCCGTCGTCAAAGAAAATGCCGTTTTGAACTGCATATTCCTCGGCCGCAGAGCCGGTCTTCCCGTGTATAACGAATCCCTTTACTCGATTGCCAAATTCCGTGTATCCTATGGCTTGGAATCCTATGGATGTCACACTTTCAGGAATCGTTATTTGGTGCATGTTCCTGCAATTAAAGGCATAGGGTTCAATGGTTTCCACCCCGTTGTTGATCGTTACGTTTTTTAACAGCGGACTATTCTCAAATGCCTTTGAGCAGATTGTTTTCATGCTCCCGGGAATGACCAAATCGGTCAAAATCAGCTGCTCTGTCCTTTTGCCTTGATCCCGGGCTATTTTGTGACCTTGACACCGGGATCGCAGATAAACTGACCGAACGCCGAGTTCAGATCGGTGCAGCCCCTCAGGCTCAGTGTTTTGAGCTTGTTGTTGGAGCAATCCAGGTTATTCAGGCGCGGGCAATTGGTGATATCCAGCTTCTTCAGTTGGTTGTTGTCGCACCAGAGCGCAATCAAATTGCTTCGTCCCTTCAGGTCCAGCGTCTGAAGCTGGTTATTGCCGCAGGCGATTGCCGCAGGTGTGCCACTGGCGCTTATGTCCAAGCGCTTCAGCTGACAATTGCGGCAATCCAGGAAGAGGATTGCGGGGCACTTGTCTATGCTGATTCTGTCTATCGCGCAATCCATGAGCTGGATGTCTTCCAGCTTGGCGAAACCGCTTAAGTTCAGTTGCTTATATGCCACAGTGTCAAGCCAAAGGAGCTTCAGTGCTGTCTTTCCTCCCAGCTTCAGGTCCTTCAGGTACCATAGATTTGCCAGATACAGCTCCTGGAGCTTGGAGCAACGGCTGACATCCAGTTTTGTCAGCTTCGGGCTGACGCGAATGTACCCAGTCTCCCCAGGCCTGCCGACATACCATTCAGGTATGGAATAGAGCATGACGCTGGTGATATCGGACGCGATCGTCAGCTGCTCGACCTCGTTGAAGTACTGCAGGCCCGACAGCGACTTGGTATTGAAGTTGATCTTAAGCTTTTTGACCCTGTTCCTCTCATCCGCAGAAAGCTTTTTGTCGCCATTCCTGTCAAACTGCTTCGCATAGCCCAGCATTTTCTTGTCGGGAAAATAGTACTTGTTGAGGGGAATCTCATCTCCGATCACCTTGACCAGGCACGTGGCCTTCTTGCCGTTGAAGGTCTTCGCTGTTATTTTTGCCAAGCCGTACTTATACCCGTAAATAATGCCGTTCTCCACGTCAGCCACCTTTGGGTTGCTGCTTGACCACGTGATCTGTGACGCCGTGTTCTCGGGAAGGTAGGCTGAAATGGCGTATCCGTTCTTGTTGAATTCAGTGCTCAGCCCCTGAATATCCATTTCAGTATCTGATAGTGTCACCTTGCCAGGCGCCGCCAGCACAGAAACGCTGCATTCACCGATCTTCTTGTTGCCCTGTGTGACCGTCACGGTTGCCTGCCCGATGCGCTTGGCCGTAAGCTTTCCCTTCTTGCTTACGGAAACGACCGTGCTTGAGGAGGACTTGAACCTAATGTTCTTTCCCTCGCACTTGAGGGTATAGGTTTCCTTGACCCCCAGATTCAGGGACTGGGGAATATCCACCGCGTTGGGCACATCCCCTTCCTCCGCCGTAATATCCTCCTGGAGCAGTTCGGCGGAGAGCCCATCCAGCTCCGGCATCAGCAGATCCGGCGCTTCAGGCACTTCAGGCATTTCCGCCATCTCATCCACCACGGTCTCCGCCGCTTCGTCCAACAAAACCACATCGTCCTCGGCCAGCGCGGCCCCTGCGCCGCACAGCAGCGCCGCGCACAGCAGCAGCGCCATCAGGTTCTTCAGATGCTTCTTCATGAATATCCTTCCCCTCTCTTACCGTCTTGCGTGATCAGAGAAGCCCGTTCGTGCCGGTCATCGCTGCAATCAATTGTGCAAAGCGACCTACCGCATTCAACTACAGCGGCGACAGCCGGGTTCAACGCACTGAGGGAATTGCTCCTCTGCATGGACGCCGCCGCTGCAGGTCGGCTGTTGCGGTTACTTCACCGTAATCGTGATCGTGGCGCTCTTGCCGTTGGCGGTCTTCACCGTGATCTTCGCCGTGCCCGCCTTCTTCGCGGTCACAACGCCCTTGCCGGAAACCGCGGCGACCTTGGCATCGCTGCTGGTCCAGGTCAGCCTGGTCTTCACCTGTGCCGGGGAAACCGTCGCGTGCAGCGCCAGCTTCTTGCCCACCTTCAGGGTCTTGCTCTTGCCCTCCTTCAGCTTGACGCTCTGGACGTCCACCACCTTTACGGTGATGCTGGCCTTCTTGCCATTGGCCGTCTTCACCGTGATCTTCGTCTTGCCCGCCTTCTTTGGCGTCACAACGCCCTTGCCGTTCACAACGGCCACGGATGGCTTGGAGGAGCTCCATTTCAGCTTGGTTTCGGCCTTTGCGGGCTCCGTATGCGTGGTCAAATACAGCTTGCCACCCATGTACAGCGTCGCGCTCTTGCCCTGTTCAAAGGCGATACCTGCCACATAATCATTGCCCGACAATTCGAGATCCTCCGACGAATATCTGTTTATAGTAAATCCGTCGTATTGAAAAAAATTGTTCGCTATGTAATATGACCTGTAATCCACCTTGGAATCATAACCCTGCATAAACATCCATTCATTGACGGGCTGGTCCTGCCTGTCTGTATCGCACCAGGTTGCGTCAACATGATAGTTTTTTCCATCTTCCATGTGGACGATATTCCATGCATGCGTATCACACTGTGTTATATAGCAGCAACGAACGCCGTTTTTAAAAGCGGACATATCGCACAGGTACTTGAAGGCCTTGGCGTAGCCGTCGCATACGACATTGGTCTCGGGATCGCCGTCAAAAACCCATATCAGCTCCCAGGGATTGTAGCTGTCCAGATAGTGTTTGGGATGATTAAACGCATCGTAGTTGTATTCCGTTGCTTCGCATATCCAATACAGGTAGGCCTTCAGCTTTTCGTAATCTGCAAGCTTTTTGTATTTGTTGACGACAGCCCTGGCTTTTTTCGCGGCAATCTGCGGCTTTTTCAGCTTCTTCACGTCCGTCGTATATTCATCCAACCTGTATGCTTCACATACTTCCATATAGACAGTCAGGACCGGGCTGGAGGATTCGGATTCATCATCCAGATAAATCCTGGTACCATTGGGTTTCCTCCAATAGAATTCATAAGGACAATCCGCCTGAAGCGCCAGCTCGGCAAAATCAAATTGCATGTTGATATCGCTGTCACCGAATATGTCCACTTCAATGTTCACCGGTATTTCAAAAACGGTGCTGCTGCGCCTTCCCGCCGCGACATCCCTGATCATGGGCAGCAGGGCATCATAGATTTCTTTTGCAGGGCCCTCCAGGCGATCGCCGCTATTGCCGTTGCTGCGCACCCGGGAGCCCGGCAAAAACAGCTGCTCGACATACCCGGCAAAGAGCGTGTCGCTGTCCGGCAGGTTGTCGTTGGACACATATTCCACCCGCTCCCGGGGGAGTTCGATGTCCGCATTGATTTCCAACGCATCATCCATTTCGGAGAGCAGCACATCGCCCATTCCATCATCCAGGGTAATCTCCGCGGCGTTTGCATCGATTCCCGGTTCAACAGCAACGATTCCCTCTTCAACGGGCAAACTGCCGATGCCCGCAACCTCAAGGCCCTCCGCCCTTACAAAGCCCATGCCGCACACCAGCAGCACAACGATTGAGACGATACATTCCCTGCAATGCTTCATAACCCCAGCCTCCCGTCTTAATAAAGCATTTCATTATCATTATATATAAATAACATAGATTGTCAATGCATATTTTGCCGGATATGCCTTGACAACCCCAATCATCTTATGCCTCCATGATATGCACGGTCACGCTTCCAACTACCCGCTTCGTGGCAAAGCGTGACCGCTGCGGACCGACAGGCTGTCCTTACTTCACCGTGATCGTGATCGTGGCGCTCTTGCCGTTGGCAGTCTTCACCGTGATCTTCGCCGAGCCCGCCTTCTTCGCGGTCACCACGCCCTTGCCGGAAACCGCGGCTACCTTGGGATTGCTGCTGCTCCAGGTCAGCCTGGTCTTCACCTGCTTCGGGGAAACCGTCGCGTGCAGCGCCAGCTTCTTGCCCACCTTCAGGGTCTTGCTCTTGCCCTCCTTCAGCTTGACGCTCTGGACGTCCACCACCTTTACGGTGATGCTGGCCTTCTTGCCGTTGGCCGTCTTCACCGTGATCTTCGTCTTGCCCGCCTTCTTTGGCGTCACAACGCCCTTACTGGAAACCGTGGCGACCGCAGGCTTTGAAGACGACCACGTCAGCTTGCTCTCCGCCTTCGCCGGCGCAAGCTTCGTCGTCAGCTTCAGCGTACTGCCCATGTACAGCGTCGCGCTCTTGCCCTGGTTGATGATGACCTTCGTGGGCACCGGCGCGACCACCTTCACCTTGATCGAGGCCGTCTTGCCGTTCCTGGTTGTGACCGTGATGGTCGCCGACCCCTTCTTGACGCCCTTCACCAGGCCCTTCGCGCTCACAGTGGCGATCGACTTGTCGCTGCTCGTCCAGGTCAGCGTCGTCTCTGCGTTTGCAGGCGTCAGCTTTACATTCAGCTGCTTCTTGCTGTCCACGTCCACGGAGATCGTCTTGCCATTGGTGATGGCGATCCTGGTGGGCTGCGGCGCGACGACATTGATCTCGATCGAATCCTTCTTGCCGTTCTTCGTGGTGACCGTGATGGTGGCCTTGCCCTTGGCGATGCCGGTGACCAGGCCGTCCGCACTGACGGTAGCGATTTTCTTGTCGCTGCTCGTCCAGATCCGCTTGACCTTGGGATTGGAGGGGGTTACCTCGGTTATTAATTGAAGCGTACTGTCAAGTTCCAGCTCGGCGCTTGCGCCGTTGGTGATGGAGATCGAGGTGGTGCCGTCATCAAAATCAAACTCATACTCCTCTGCATATTCCTCCGCGTAGGAACCCGCCTCGCCATGTATGACTATATCGGTTCCACCCCAGGAAAACGCATCTTCACCGATGCTTATGACAGTGGGCGGTATGGTCACATCTGTCAGTGGATCATAGGCAAAAGCCAGGTCACCGATACTGGTTAAACCATTTTGTATAACGACAGTGCTCAAATCTTCACAATTCTCAAAAGCTTCTTCTCCTATGCTATCGACGTTGCCTGGAATGGTTACACTTTTCAAACCTGTCCCCATGAACGAGGCTTTGTCTATAATTTTTACGCTATCGGGAATGCTGACTTCGGTCAGATTTTTACAACTAAAGAACATACATACACCTATACACCGTAAACCCTCTTTAAGCTTTATACTGTTCAGGCCAGTAAATGCAAAAACATCTTCGCCCATACTGGCTACACCAGCCAGTCCTTCTACACTTGTTAGAGTGGTTATATGTGAGAACACACCAACCCCTAAGCTGGTAACGTTATCGGGAACAACAACGCTGGTCAGGCTTGTAAGTTGAAAAGCTCCATCGCCAATGGATGTTACACCTTTGCCAATAGTGATTTGGGTCATTTTTTCACATTGCCTGAATGCCCAATGGCCAATGCTGGTAACGCTATCCGGAATGACAATGCTGGTCAAACCGGTACAGCTGAAAAACGCTCTGTTACCAATGCTGGTAACGCTATCCGGAATAACAATGCTGGTCAAAAGGGTACACCCAGCAAAGGCACCATCGCCAATGGCAGTAACACCGTCGGGAATAGTTACAGCACTATCATAGCCCCAATAACGTGTCAAAACGCCATTATCAATAATAAAGTCATCCAAATCATTGCTGATCATGCCGCTGACATTCCCGGGGTTATCCGGTGACCGCATCTCTTCTTCGGACGGCATAAGCAAATTCGGAAGTTCCAACTCCATCAGGATTTCCCCATCCATCGATTCTACTTCTGGTACCAGGCTGTCATCCAGTTCAAACTCCACTTCCTCAGCCAACGCGGCAAACGCGCCGTACAGCAGCACCGGGCACAGCAGCAATACCAGTAAATTTCTCAAATATTTCTTCATGGATTTCCTCCCTTTTTCCTCGTTGGGTTACATGGAAGCGTCGATGGCGCTTGTCCTCATGTTCATATACGCCCTCGTCTAGCGTTATAGCGTTACCCACAGCAACACTCTTTAAGTCTGATACCGCGTTCCCCCCTTTTCCGCTTAACGATAAAACCTCCTTCCCGTCAAATCAATCATAAGTATTAATACTTATTTGTCAAGCATTATTGAGTATTTAAAAATTATTCTCGGGTAGTATTTCATCATATAATGATATGAGGGGGTGAATGACCTTGGACGCAAAGGGAATCCAACAGCGCATTACAGACTTGAGACTTCAAAGGGCGTTTCTGAATTGAAAATGTCCCGCGACCTGGGACATTCGGACGGCTACATCCATCACATTGCCGCGGGGCGCTCCCTCCCCTCGATGCAGGAATTCCTGTATATCTGCGAATACTTCGGCATCACGCCCAGCGTCTTCTTTGACGCGGATTCCGCCTATCCGATACTGCTGCAGAGCATCGACAGAGAATTGGACGCCATGGGCGAAGCCGATCTCCAGCTGCTGTTGCAGCTGATCCGGCGAATCAGGCATTGACGAGTCACGGGGATTGAACGCTCCGGGCTCTTTTTTATGCACCTATGAATGCGGCAAGACGGATATTCCCACCGAAGCGCTGATACTGCTGGCCGACTTCTACAAAACGTCAACGGATTACCTGCTGGGAAGAACGAATAATCCTTCCTCGATACCCGATCTGGCCAAATAAGCGCCAATAGCAGTTCTCCCCCTTCGCTTAACAAATCAAGCTGTTCACCTCGGCTAAATTGAGCAAAACGGCTTGCATTTTCGTTAACAATGCATTACAATAGATGCAGGGAGATCGAAGGGGTGATCATTAATGAGCAACGCTCCCAATAATGAAGCCATGGCCGGCAACATCCTGAAGCCCCTGGACGACCAGGTCAACCGGAACGCCAAGGACAGCGTATTTTGCGATCTGTTCGCCCAGCCTGAATATCTGCTCCAGATGTACGCCGTGCTTCACCCGGAGGACGACGTGACCGGCATCACGGATATCACGCTGGTCACGCTGGATCACAAGCTTCTGAACGCCCAGTACAACGACCTGGGCTTCATCGTCGGCAATCGGCTGATGATCCTTGTAGAGCACCAATCGACCTGGACGGCAAACATACTGATTCGTTTCCTGATGTATCTGGGAGAAACCTATCAAAGGTACATCCGCAACAATCACATCAATGCTTACAGCACGAAGCCGGTAGAGCTTCCCAAGCCCGAGCTCTATGTGATTTACCCGGGGGAGCGCGGCAACAGGCCGGACGTAATATCCCTGTCCAGGGACTTCTTCCATCTGGAAGGCCCCGGCCCTGGTTTTGTGGATATACGGGCCAGGATTATATATGACAGCAATCGTGGAGACATCATAGATCAATATATCGCGTTCTGCCGCATTTTTGATCAACAAATCAAGCGATACGGGAAAACCGAAAAAGCAGTGCGCGAAACGCTGCATATCTGCAAGGACAGAGATGTATTGAAAGAATACCTTGCCAAAGAGGAGGTGCCAGAGCTTATGTTCAGTTACTTTAACATGGAAGAACAATTGGAATTCATCCGTGAGGAAGCCCGCGAGGAAGCCCGCGAGGAAGCCCGCGCAGAAGGACTCGCGGAAGGTCGCGCAGAAGGTCGCGCAGAAGGGGCCGCACTGTTTGCCTCCCTCATCTCCAAGCTCCTTTCGCTGGGACGTTCCGCCGATGTCGAACGCGCCGCAAATGATAACGACTATCGAGAGCGTCTCTACAAAGAATTTCAGATGGTTTAAGACCCCCCTGTAAGCCCTGCCCTGTCGGCCCCCGCCGCCGGGGCTTATTTGGTTCATCACGAAACAGGATTTCTTTCCTTATTTTCTAAAATGGAATTTACCTATCCGTGTTGCAAACCCCGCCAGAGAATACCTTGCCAAAGAGGAGGTGCCAGAGCTTATGTTCGGTTGCTTTAACATGGAAGAACAATTGGAATTCATCCGTGAGGAAGCCCGAGAGGAAGCCCGCGCAGAAGGACTCGCGGAAGGTCGCGCAGAAGGTCGCGCAGAAGGTCGTGCAGAAGGTCGCGCAGAAGGGGCCGCACTGTTTGCCTCCCTCATCTCCAAGCTCCTTTCGCTGGGACGTTCCGCCGATGTCGAGCGCGCCGCAAATGATAACGACTATCGAGAGCGTCTCTACAAAGAATTTCAGATGGTTTAAGACCCCCCTGTAAGCCCTGCCCTGTCGGCCCCCGCCGCC
>JAZOUD010000160.1:0-14251 GCA_045658005.1 Clostridia bacterium
TGTTTACGCCTTCGAGTGCCGCTTTTGAGCTGCCTGTGACGAGCAGGACGGGACATTCCCGTTACAGAATGACATGAGATTGCATGCACAGGATTGGTGCGTGTGAATCAGGGTGGTACCGCGAACGTTGCTTCGCCCCTGTGTTGGGGTGGAGCTTTTTTGTTTTTTACCCCCGAACAGCAACAATAATAAAACGATGAAGATAAAATTTGGAGGAATGAAAAACATGGCACACAAAGCACACGGCCTGAACGAGCTGCGCGAAATGTTCCTGAAGTTCTTTGAAACCAAGGAACACCTGCGTCTTCCCAGCTTCTCTCTGGTCCCTCAGAATGACCCCTCTCTGCTGATCATCAACTCCGGTATGGCTCCCATGAAGCCTTACTTTACCGGTGAAGTAGAACCCCCCAGACGCAGAGTCTGCACCTGCCAGAAGTGCATCCGTACCGGTGACATTGAAAACATCGGTAAGACCGCACGTCACGGCACCTACTTTGAAATGCTCGGCAACTTCTCTTTTGGCGACTACTTCAAGAGAGAATCTCTGGCATGGAGCTGGGAATTCCTGACCAGCCCCGACTGGCTGGGCCTGGACCCCGACAAGCTGGCCTTCACCGTGTTTGAGGGCGACCAGGACGCGCCCCGTGACGAGGAGGCCGCGAACCTGTGGCGCGCCCAGGGCGTGAAGGACGACCACCTGTTCTACCTGCCCAAGAAGCACAATTGGTGGGGCCCCGCCGGCATCACCGGCCCCTGCGGCCCGGACACCGAGATGTTCATCATCCGCGACCAGCCGCCCTGCGGCCCGGATTGCTCCCCCGCCTGCTCCTGCGGCCGGTACCTTGAAATCTGGAACGACGTGTTCATGCAGTACGAGAAGCAGAAGGACGGCACGTTTATCCCGCTGAAGCAGAAGAACGTGGACACCGGCATGGGCCTGGAGCGCACCTACTGCGTGCTGATGGGGGCCAATACCGTCTACGAGACCGAGATCTTCTCCGGCATCATCGGCAAGATCGAGGAGCTCTCCGGCAGGAAGTACGGCCAGGACGAGGAGACCACCAGGTCCATCCGCATCATCTCCGACCACATGCGCACCGCCACCTTCATCATCGGCGACGACCGGGGCGTCACCCCCTCCAACGTGGATCAGGGCTACGTGCTGCGCCGCCTGATCCGCCGGGCCGTGCGCCACGGCATGAAGCTGGGCATGCCCGCGGGCTTCACCTGCGAGATCGCGAAGGTCATCATCGACCAGTACAAGGCGGTCTATCCCGAGCTGGAGCGCAACGGCGCACACATCCTGGAGCAGCTGAAGCTGGAGGAGGACCGCTTCCAGAGGACGCTGAAGAAGGGCCAGGCCGAGTTCGAGAAGGTCTACGGCAACATGATGAAGAAGCGGGAGGCCTTCGCTGCCCTGAAGGCGAACAAGGCCGACCCCGACGCCGTGGCCGCGGCGCTTCGCCAGCTGCCCCCCAGCCCGGACAACAAGCCCATCATCGAGCAGGTGAAGGACGGCACCGTCTCCGACGAAACCATCGACAATCTGCTGAAGGCCACCGAAAAGATGGATGGCCGCAGCGCCTTCAAGCTGTACGACACCTACGGCTTCCCCATCGAGATCACCGAGGAGATGGCCGCCGAGAAGGGCATCGAGGTGGACGTCGAGGGCTTCCAGGAGCGCTTCAAGAAGCACCAGGAGAACAGCCACGCCGGCGCGGAGCAGCGCTTCAAGGGTGGCTTGCAGGACCACAGCGAGCAGACCACGAAGCTGCACACCGCCACCCACCTGCTGCACGCGGCCTTGCGCAAGGTCCTCGGCCCCGAGGTGGCCCAGAAGGGCAGCAACATCACGCCCGAGCGCCTGCGCTTCGACTTCTCCTTCGGCCGCAAGATGACCGACGAGGAGAAGAAGGAGGTCGAGCGCCTGGTGAACGAGTACATCCAGGCCGCCGCGCCCATCACCTGCGAGGAGATGACCGTGGCCGAGGCCAAGGCCCAGGGCGCCATCGGCCTGTTCGAGTCGAAGTACGGCGAGCGGGTCAAGGTGTACACCATGGGCGAGTTCTCCAAGGAGATCTGCGGCGGCCCCCACGCCAGCAACACCGGCGACCTGAAGTCCTTCAAGATCAAGAAGGAGGAGGCCTCCTCCGCCGGCGTGCGCAGGATCAAGGCTACGATTGGGGAATAAAGGTATAAGAACAGCACGAAAAGTCTCGTAAAGGAGTGGCTCACAGCATGGAGAATACGTTTGATTTGGCCTATAGTTCCTATGGTGAATGGACTTCTGACCAGTGCAACCGAATGCTGGATGCCCTTCGCAAGCGGCTTGTCAACGAACAGGAAACTGCGCTTGAACAAGCAGGCTTGTTTGAAAGTGATCCGCTTTTTCAGCCCATTACCGAGCGCCAGTTTCGACAGGAGCTTATGGATGCACAGGCGTCGTACAAACAGGGAGACTACGTGGATGCTTTGTCGTTCTGCGATGAAATGGAGCGCCGCGCATGAAAACCTATCGCGTCGTCATCGTCGGTCCGGCGCAGAAGCAATGGCGCAATTACTATGATCGTATACTCAACGCCTGCGGCCAGCAACCGGCGGACAACACCCAGGCTGACCTCAGGGCAACCATTGTCGATTTGATGCGTACGGCTGGCAGCCGACCGTTGTATTATGAAGAACCGATTGCCGCTGCAATGGGATATCGTCGCATCAATTTCGTGGAAGGTCATCACTTTTTCATGCTTTACAGAGTGGTCGGTGATGAAGCCGTCATCGAATATGTGGCCAATTTCCGCAGAAGCGTGCGAAAGATGATACAGGATACCTTCTGATTGTGTGTGAAAGGCATGAAGTGCATGAGGCTTGGAGAATCTGCAACAGCAGGGGCGCCGCATCGGCGCCCCTGCAATCTTTTGATACCACCCCGATTTTGCTTTGTAACCATTCACCCATCCAATTCCGTCTAATCCATGTAGCTACAAACGAAGGAAGGATGAACGCGCATGACCGCCGATGAATTTGCCCGCCGGGTGGAGGCGCTGAAGCCGGTGATGTACCGGGTTTGCCGCGCCCAGCTTAGCGAGCCCCACGACCGTGAGGACGCCGTCCAGGAGGCCATACTCCGCGCCTGGGAAAAACAGGATGGCCTGAGGGAGCCGAAATTCTTCGAGACCTGGTTCATACGCATACTCATCAACGCCTGTCACGACATCCAGCGGCGCAACCGGCGCACGGTGGCCATGGACGCCCCGCCGGAGCGCGAACCCGGGCCGGAGCACCGCGACCTGTATCTCGCGTTGAGGGCCCTCAACGAAAAGCAGCGCATGTGTGTGCTGCTGCACTACATCGAGGGCTACAGTGTCCGGGAGGTCGCCGGGATGCTGGGCATCGGGGAGAGCGCCGTCAAGGTGCGGCTGATGCGCGGGCGCAACAAGCTCAAAGAACTGCTGTCGGAGGAGGTGTTCAAATGATTCGCAGGGAGGATTTCATCGACGAGCTGGGCATGCCGGATGAGGGCTTCACGAACGCCGTGGACGCCGCCCTCCGGCAGGTGAAGGAAGGGGAGGCAAGACCCGTTATGAAGCGAAAGATGACACTGACGATGTTGGCCGCCGTGCTGGCGGTAATCGCCCTGACCGGCGCGGCGCTGGCCGTGGGGCTGAATCTGTTCGACCACTTTGGAAGGAACGACCGGCGCCTGCAGGTCGTCGCGCCGGATGCCGCGCTGATGGTCAACGACGCCGTGGAGGTCACCACCGACGCCCTGGGCGTCTCAAAGGCGCGGATCGACAGCGCCTATTACAACGGCCAGAGCCTGATCGTGGCCTACACCCTCGACAATTACCAGCGCTATGAGGACTTTGAGCCCACCGGGGCGGAGCTGGCGGAGATGACCGAAAACAGGGATTACCTGCTCGAAGCCTTTGGAATCGAGGGGGACCCCGCTGCCACCGAAGCCCTTCGGGACGCCATCGACCGGAAGCAGCCCTATGGCGTGGTGGATTACACAATCGCCGTCGGCGACCGCTGCTCGACCACGGGGGGCGTGGCGCTGCCCCTCCATGCCGTGGCCATGGAGGACGGCGAGGAGGGCCTGCTCTACTGCATCCAGGAGTTTGAGACGCCGCTGCCGGAATCCGCCCGGGATCTCGACAGCCTGAACCTCACCCTGCCGGTGGAGCTGTCCACCTATTGGTACTGGTACGACGGGGAAACCTGCTACGAAAAGCATGATGAGCAGCCCCTGGCGGCGCTGACCGTCGCCGTCAGCCGGTCTGAGACCGAAACCCGAAGCTACAAATGGGAGGGCAAAATCAACGGCGCGAAGGTCAGCGCCAGGGCCGAGGCGTCCGCCGTGCACATCAAGCTCTATATCGACGCGGAGGCGGGCGCTTTCCCCGATCCCGTGACAGTCTGGCCGGAGGCCGCCAAGGCGGACGACACCTGGTACAGCTTCGTCCTCACGGATTCGAGGGACATGGAATACCGCTTCTCCGGGGGCCTAGAGGGCGAAGGCACCCTCGAGGCGGAATACGACGGCCTGGGCTACCTGCCCGACGACCTCACCCTGACGGTGTGCGTGGACGGGGAAGGGGAGTGGAACGGTAAGAACCACACCCTGCCCGGTTTCCCGGTGACGCTGAAGGCGGAATGAGACGATAAAAATGGGCCGTTCCAAAGCCGGTATCGGCTTTGGAACGGCCCATTGCTTTTTCACAGCTCCTCCAATTCCTCCATCTCTGGCACGTCGTCCCCGTCGAAGACCTCCTTGCCCAGCTCGGTGACGCGGATCGGTCCGGCCTGGCCGTACTGGTACAGCTGGTCGAAGAATTCGATGGCTGCGCGGATCTTGGTGCGCAGCAGGTAACCTCCGGCCTCGGTGGCGGCGTAGACCGTCTCGCCGCTGACCTCCGGGCGCCAGCCGTAGGCGCGGCCGTGGAAATCCTGTATGCTCAGCAGGATCTGCAAAATCTCCTCCCGGGTCAGCGGGGCTAGCTCCGGGGCGTTGAGTATGGCGTTCAGCGTGGCGTTGGCCGCCTTCAGGCTCTCCGGGTCGGCGGAGAAGGCGGCTTCGACGCTCGCGAATTCCTTCTTCTTGTCGATCACGTCCTCGGCGAAGGAGGCGCTGAACGCGAACAGCGACAGCACGCCCTCCAGCCGCGGGGCCGGCTTCAGGAAGGCCTGCATCGCGCGGTAGCTTCGGGCCCGCGCCTGCTTGCCCATGCGCCCGATCAGCTCGGCCTCGTCGAACAGCAGCACCCAGCCGTCGTAGCCCAACAGCCTGAACAGATGGCTGGTGAAGTAGAAGTAGTCCATACTGTGCTTGCGCTTGCTGAAGTTCTGGTTGAACTTCGCCGGCTTGCCGGTGATGCGCCGGAAGCTGCGCTTGATGACCGCGCCGGTGGTAAAGCTGCCCTCCAGGTCGGCGAGGAACAGCGCGCGTTCGTCCTCCTCCTGGGTGCCCAGGAAGGCCTTCAACAGGAAATACAGCTTGTCGGTATCCAGCTCCCGGGCGGCGTAGGCCAGCAGCTCGCCGGCGACGCTGCTGCCCTGGGTCAGCTCCTCCAGCTTTGCGCGAAAGCCGGGCTGGCTCGCCCCGGGCAGGTAGGTGTTGGCCATCAGCTTCTGGAACAGCATCCAGGGCTTGTCGACGGGCGATTCCTTGCCCAGAGACACGTAGGACACCACCATGTTCGACGCGGTGGCCTGGCTGAACACAGTGTTCAGCAGGTGCGTCTTGCCCTCGCCGTAGCGCCCCGTGAAGATCGTTCCCTCCGAGTGTCCGGACTGGCGGACGGCCTCCATGCGATCGTTGAGCTTGCGCAGCATGGCCGGGCGCGCTTCGGAGAAGTACGCGCCAACGGCCCGGGAGGGGATGCCGGAGCGCAGCGCCTCGATGATGTGCCGGGCGTTGAAGTCAGTCATTTTGCGCGCCTCCCTCCAGCAATTGGCGATTGACCAGATAGGGCAGGCCGAGCCCGCCGTACCGGCCCCGGTCGATGATTTCCCCCGCCTGCGCCTCCGTGAGAGGATTCGCGGCGTATCCCGCCCCGGCCAGCGCGTCCGCCAGCTTTTCTGACATCTCCACCAGCACCGGGGCGGTGTAGTATTCGTCGGCGTAGCGGTCCAGGTCGATGATGTCGGCGAAGCGGTTGAAGCGGGTGCTGACCACCTCGCTCTGGATGCGCATCCACAGCGCCTGATAGGATTTCATGCCGTAGCTCTCGTCGTCCATCAGCGACCGGTCGAAGGCCATCAGGAACATCACATAGCGCATGCTGTCGATGTCGTCGATCAGCTGTCGGATGCTCTCGTAGGTGTCCTCCCGGCGCAGCTTTGTGTAGCGGATGACCTCGCCCTGGGCGCGGTTGAGCAGCGCTTCCATGTCGTCTATGACGATCAAGAGCCCCGGATGTCCGCCCAGGTGGATGACCTCGGCCAGCGAGCGCAGCAGGTGCCGGGCGTTGTAGCGGGTGACGCTGTTGGGGGAGAGCCCCAGCGCGCGCAGCTGGGCCAGCCGCACTGTCTTGTCGCCGTGTATGAAGGCCAGTATCAGCTCGCGGCTGGCGGGCTCGAGGGTGGGGTGGCCCAGAAGGTCGCCGGTCAGCAGCGAGCAGCAGGCGGCGAAGCAGCTGTCCAGCATGGGATTTCGGGTGAAGCATTTGCGCAGCGCGTTGCGGATCTCGCCCTTGGAAATCGGGTCGCCCTCGCCGCGCTCGGACAGGTAGTCCATCAGCTTTCGCCCTTCGCCGATCTGCGCCAGGTCGTAGCCGAGCTCACGGGTGATCTGGTCGGCGCAATCCCGAAGGACCCGTTCGATGTCGCACTGACCCAGGATCTGCAGATAGATTTCCCGGAAGTCGTGCAGCCAGACGTCCTTGGCCGAGAAGCAGACCGTCAGGTAACCCAGCGCCTTCGCCTGCTCCAGCATGACCTGGGCGAAGTGGGTCTTTCCACAGCCCGGCCTTCCGGTGGCGAATTTGATCTTGCTGCCGCCCAGGGGTATGTAATCGCGCAGGTACTGGTCGCGCAGGAAATCCGTCAGCGAGTCCAGGCCCGTCGTCGTCGCGCCGAGGATCGCGCCGGGGCCGGGGGCCTCGCCCCGCAGCAGGCGCGAGAGCGCCTGTTCAGAGGTGTTCACTTGGCAGTCGTCTCCTTTCGATGGCAGGGATCATCAGAGGACTTTTCTCAATCCTCCGCCTCGTTCAGCGGGCGCAGCGTGTTGATGTAGGATTCCACGCCCGAGCGGCTGAGCACGCGGATGCCGGACGCGCCGTCCCGGCTGGTGCCGAAGGCGTAGCGCGTGCCGCTCTTACTGACCCAGGCCTCCGTGCCCGCCTCGTACAGCCTTGCCAGGTCGAAGGCGAACTGCTGGGCGTCGTAATCCCTGCGGGCCCGGGCGGTGGGCACCATGTATTTGTAGATCTTGCTCAGTGCCTGGGTGCTGCCGATGCGCGCGCCGGTCTTCAGGCAGGCGGTCTCGTAGGCGTCCGCCAGCTCGTTCATGAAGGACGCCGCCTTGAAGCTGCCGGCGTAAAGCTTCGTCTGCTCGGCCTGTATGGTATCGGCCACGTAATCCGGACGGAAGCTGGCCAGCTTCTTGCGGTTGAGCCATACCTCGGCGGGGTGCTCCGCGTCGCCCAGGACGCGCACCTTGATGGGGAACATCTCATAGACGCCCTTCTCCCCGCGCACGTCGATGTGGCGCTGCTCACAAGCTTCCAGCAGCTGGCGCGTGAAATCGCCGTCCGCGAAGTAGGCCTGGGTATCCAGACTGTCCAGCTGGGCGGTCAGGGCGCTTGCGCTGTCCCTCAGCTTTTCAATGCTCTCCGACAGCCCCGCGGCCAGCTTTCTGGCCTCCGTCAGGTTGCCGATGCCGGTATTCTTGGCGATGTTCTTCTGGGCCTTGACGATCGCGCCGGCGCCGTCCTTCAGCGCCTTCTCCATCGGCTGCAGCGCCGCGTAGAATTCCTCATAATTGCTCATGCTTCGATACCTCTCTGTCTGTTTTGTTGTCGTATAAAAACAGTATAAATGCAAATAACAAATAATTCAAGCAAAACCTTGCCAGTTCGGGGCTTATTTGATATATTAATAACAAAAGCGGTGAGGAGTGCGAGCCCATGGAGCTGTATCGCTGGCAGAGGGAGTGCCTGAAGGCCTGGCAGGACAATGGCTGCCGGGGCATCCTGCATGTGGCCACGGGCGCGGGGAAGACGCGCTTCGCCCTGGCCGCGATCCAGGCGCTCCGCGGGCACTGCGACAACCTCGAGGTCCGGGTGGTGGTGCCCACCATTGCGCTGGCACGCCAGTGGCTGATCGCGCTGACCCACGGCGCGCCGTCGGAGGCCTGGCGGCCGGGTCTGTATGGCGGCGGACGGCGGGACAGGAGCGACCGCCGCGTGATGGTATACGTCGTCAACTCCGCCCGCGACGCCCTGCCCGCGCACATGCGCCGCGCCTTTGCCCTGGGGCATACCGTGCTGCTGATCTGCGACGAGTGCCACCATTGCAGAAGCCCGCAGAACCGGCGCGTGTTCGACTTTATAACGCCCCAGGTGCTCTCGGGTGGCCTGTACGCGAGCCTGGGCCTGTCGGCGACGCCCTTCGACGGGGAGGGCGACGGGATACTGGAGCGGGCGCTGGGCAAGGAGGTCTACCGCTACGACATCGACGACGCCGTCTCGGACGGGGTGCTGTCGCCCTTTGCGGTGTGCGAGGTTTCCGCGCCCTTCAACGCCGGGGAGGCGGCGGACTACCAGGCGCTCACCGATAGCCTGTACAAGCTGCTGAAAAAGCTGCTAGAGCTGTTTCCCTTCCTGAAGCCCATGGGCACGGAAGCCCGGCTTCGAGCCATACGCAGGCTGGCCCGGGATGCGGGCATGGACCCGGAGGATCCGGCGGCGGCGTACATGCTGCTGCTGTACCGGCGCAAGGAGATCAGCGTGCTGGCAGAGGCCCGGGTGCGCTGCTGCGTGGACCTGCTGTCGCGGCTGGAAAAGGGGGAGCGGATCCTGGTGTTCAGCGAGCGCATCGCCCAGGCGGAGCAGGCCGTCGCCGCGCTGCGTCGCAGCCGGGGAAGCGGCGTGGGCATCTATCATTCCGGCATGAGCCCATCGGCGCGGGCGCGGAACCTGGAGCGCTTTCGCACGGGCGAGGTCTCGGTGCTGGTCAGTTGCCGCTGCCTCGACGAGGGCATCGACGTGCCCGAGGCCTGCTTTGGCGTCGTGCTGAGCAGCAGCGCGGTGCCCCGGCAGCGCATACAGCGGCTGGGCCGGATCATCCGCACGGCCCCCGGCAAGGAGGCCGCCTGCCTGTACTACATATACATCCGCCAGTCTGCGGACGACGCCGCCTTCCTGCCGGGGCTGGAGCAGTGCGAGACGTTCGGCCTGCGCTACTATGACGGGGAGCGGTCCTTTTCCAACGAAGCCTATGAGCTGGCAGCCTCGGAGCTGCTGTCCCGGGCGGAGGGCCTGGAGCCGTCCCACCGGAGGGAGATGCGCGACTGCCTGGTGGAGGGGCTGACCCGCACGGACTGCCTGCTGCCGCCGGCGGCGCAGGAGCGCCACATTCGCACCGCGGCCACGGTCCACGAGCGCAACTACTGGCGCTGCATGAAGAAGATCGGCGGGATGCTGAGGGGGACGGGAAAATGAACAATCGCCGGGTGTTCCTTTAAACACATGGGGACGGTTCTATTGTCCCACTTCCAACTGAAATTCTCGCCCGAATGGGACAGAAGAACCGTCCCCTTGTCCCACTCCTCCCTCCTTTTCGTGCTATTATTTTTTGAAATCGTCCGATTTATATTGCTTTCGTCGTCCTATTCTGGTATACTGGGTTCAGGGAAAGGAGGCGTTGTGCATGTCCATCACGGCCACCGAATTGAAAGCCAATCTCAGCAAGTATCTGCTGCTCGCCTCAACCGAGGATGTGTTTATCACACAGTACGGGAAAATTGTGGCGAAGCTGACCAACCCGTTTCAAGACAGGGTTGAGATCGCGGAGTCCCTTTTCGGCATTCTTCCGCAGACGATGACCCTTGAAGAAGCCAGGGAGGAGCGTCTGAGCGAAGTATGAGAGCGATCCTCGATACCAATGTCGTTGTGGATGTCCTTCAACGGCGTGAGCCCTGGTTCCAGGATGGCGCCGTTATCTTCCGTGCCATTGCCAACAAACAGGTCACGGGCTGCCTGACAGCGAAGCAGATCGCGGATCTTTATTTCTTCTCCAGAAAGCAGTTCAAAGGAGAAGAAAATGTTGACGCCAGGGCCAGGCAGGTCGTCGGAAAAATACTCTCCCTCTTTGAACTGATCGATACCTTTGGCATCGATTGCCAGAACGCGCTCAGCATCAATAATGGGGATTATGAGGATGCCATCCTGATTGAGAGTGCCGCCCGCGCCGGTGTTGAGTACATTGTTACCAGAAACCCCGCGCACTACAAAACGTCATCTGTTCAGGTGTACTCTCCCGCTGAATTTGTCCGCTTCATCAGCAGGCAGGAATAAACGCACCCCGCCGCAGGCATGCGCAACGGCGGGGTGCGCGTATCAGAAACGGTCCCTGTCCTGCAAAACCACTCGTCACTGTCCTTGTTGTATGAAACAGGTCTTCATTCTTGCAATAATGCCATGATTGTGATAAGCTTTCCTCATGGAGGGGAGAACATGTATTACCTGATCAAAGAAGTTCTGACGCCATGTAGTGAAAAAGAAATCCATGAAGGCAATGCGCAATATGTGGTCGTGCTGGATACACAGCAGTGGCAGCAGCAGAAAGAACGCTTTGATATGCTGATCGATATGGAAATGGACACGCCGCAGGAGACAAAGGCGGTTGACAACATGGATTCATTGGCTGGATCGTTATCCATTCCCAATCGGGATGATATAGGCGGTCAACGACATAATTTTTCATTCGCCTTGGATGAGAAAGGCGTTGTTTTGGTCGATGACAGCGGTTATGTGCTGGAAATGCTGCGCAAGCTCAGCCAGACGAAGAGATGGCGGCTGCCTGGTTTGGAACGGTTCCTATACGACCTGCTGGAAATGACCATCGGCGATGATTTGACGCTGCTCGAAAAAACGGAGCATTGCCTGAACCTGATCGAAGAGGCGATTCTGCGCGATGAGGTCAAGACCTATCCCAAGGAAATGAATGATATCCGTGGTGACCTGCTTGATCTGCGCGTGCACTATGAACAGCTGATCGACCTTGGACAGGAGCTGGAAGAAAACGAGAACGGCTTCTTCAAAGAAGAAAACCTTCGCTATTTTCACATGTTTACCGAACGGGTTGTTCGCTTGCGGGAGATCGTCAACGGACAGCGCGAGTATGTGATGCAACTCCGCGATCTGATGCAATCTCAGTTGGATGTCAGACAGAACCGTATCATGACGGTGCTCACGGTCGTTACATCCATATTTCTACCGCTGACGCTTATCGCGGGCTGGTATGGTATGAACTTTCGCTACATGCCAGAGCTGGAATGGCGATACAGTTATCCTGTAGTCATTGTAATCTCCATTCTTATCGTGGTATTCTGCCTTATCTGGTTCAAACGGAAAAAGTGGATGTGATGGGCTAAGAATTAGAAACACACGGGGACGGTTCGAGACCACTGAAAAAGTCGAAGAGGCTTGGAAATAATGAATTATCGACACTCATTGGTTGCAATATATCAAGTTGAATACCTGCGAAGGTAATGATTCTGCATGATCATGCGTTGGTCGATTCATGGTACTCGTTGGCAAAACACTTTTTCAGTGGTCTCGGACGGTTCTCTGTGTTCTTATGGCTTCATCACAAATTTCCTCACCGATACAGAGCAGATATCTGTTATCTTGCTGGCCCGCCAAATGGTGATGTCGGAGCAACACAGAGAACCGTCCCCATGTGTTCTTGTTACCAGAAACCCCGCGCACTATAAAACGTCATCTGTTCAGGTGTACTCTCCCGCTGAATTTGTCCGCTTCATCGGCAGGCAGGACTAAACGCACCCCGCCGCAGGCATGCGCAACGGCGGGGTGCGCGTATCAGAAACGGTCCCTGTCCCAAAAACACATGGGGACGGTTCTCTGTGTTCTTATGGTTTCATCACAAATTTTCTCACAGATACAGAGCAGATACCTATTATCTTTCTGACCCGCCGAATGGTGATGTCGGAGCAACACATAGAACCGTCCTCATATGTCTAAAAAAGTGCCGACCATAAGTCGTTATAGGCTTTTGGTCGGCACATTGCCTCCTCACAGCTCCTCCTAAAGTCAGCGGGGTACGGTTTTACATGGCTCCCATTTATGACAGGAGTCAAATGGAACCGTCCCTGATGACTTCAGGCAGCAGTCATAGGTGAGGCATGATCTGTATGAAATAATCGCCATGACTATAGCTGGTGTGATAGGGAATTGCGATGGACATCAGGGACGGTTCTTGTTGTCAGCTTTTCATTGACGCAAATAAGCTGACATTCAGAACCGTCCCAGTTGTCAGTGAAAATCTTATTAATCCAGTGTTTGTTCCGCATACTTTTAGTTGTTATAACAATTTACACACATATGTGTGCGAGCAATGCTCATATAGTTTCCACCACTATCTCCCGCATGCCAACTGCGACCACACACTCTACAAGTATTCTGATCTAAAGATGGTCCAGAGGATGTACCTAAAGTGGTTCCATATGCAAAGATCATAAGAGATACTCCTATAACCAAGCTGATTACTATTGCCCATATGTAGTGTTTCATACTTTTGCTTCCCTTGAAATTCGGATCTTTTTTAAGTGAATCTCTGAAAACAGAGATTATTCCCCACGCGAACAATAGAACCAAAAATCCTCCCATCAATAGTAAAAATGTCTTCATACTTCCATCCCCTTCTCATAGCTAATAATGTGTGATGCTTGTCTGTTAATCTATTTTCCAGTTTCATTTTGACACAAGTTTTTTGAATTGTAACGCATCGTAACATAATGAACGCACAGCATCAATGAAAGATGAGTACTGGTGTTCTCTTTGATACTCCTTTATCTTCTTTACCAAATCAGCGTCCTTCTCACCAAATCTAACCTCTTTGATTGACATATTATCACCTCCTATCCTAAGGGCAATTAAATACGCATTATCTTCAATTACACAAGAAATGCTATAAGATAATATATTACAATATCTATTTATATATCTGATTATATCATATCAATTATCTTTATGTCAATATATAATTAGAAATAATCAAAAGGGGCTGACAATATTATGGCTGACAATACCCTCAAAATCAAACGCCGTGGTGAGGATGGCTACAAGGTCATATCAGTGCGCATCAAGGAAGATACCCTTGAAGCACTGGATAAGCTGGCGGCAGATACCAACTACTCCAGAAATGAGCTTATCAATCTGCTCTTAAAACATGGCGTTGAAAATGTGGAAGTTGAATGACGAAACCCCCTGCGGCGATAAGTAACAAAATAGAAGAGCGTTTATGCCCTCCAGTATAAATTAGCTATTACAATTGTTAGTATCTATAAAGGCTACATAACAAAAAAACGACCGACTGTCATTTCAGCCGGTCGTTTTTTATATGTTTTTGACCTATCCGTTCTTCCTCACGGCCAGTGTCGCCGCCTCGCCGTTGATGCTCCAATCCTTGGCATAGCCGCCTTCGGGGGCGTCGCCCTCGGTGATGGCGGTGGCCAGCACGGCGGAGGCGATGGTCTCGGCGTGCTTCGCGATCACCGGCGCAAGGGCCTCGGAGGCCTTATAGGTCACGGTGACAAGTCAGCGGGGACGGTTCTACATGACTCCGATATCTGGCAAAAGGAGTCAAATGGAACCATCCCTATGACCTCGATGAAAACAGGGGGCTGAGCGATCAACCGTTCTTCCTCACGGCCAGCGTCGCCGCCTCGCCGTTGATCTTCCAATCCTTGGCGTAGGTGCCTTCGGGAGCGTCGCCCTCGCCGATGGCGGTGGCCAGCACGGCGGAGGCGATGGTTTCGGCGTGCTTCGCGATCACCGGCGCAAGGGCCTCGGAGGCCTTATAGGTCACGGTGATGCGGTCCACCACGTCGAAGCCGGCCTCCTTGCGCATGGTTTGCAGCTTGGAAATGACCTCGCGCACAAAGCCCTTCTCGATCAGCTCGGGTGTCAGGTTGGTGTCGATCACCACGGTCATGTCGCCCTCGGTCTGGCTGACGAAGCCGCTCTTCTGGGCCGGGGCGATCAGGCAGTCGTCCTTCTCCAGCGCG
>JAZOUD010000161.1:0-31066 GCA_045658005.1 Clostridia bacterium
GCCCGATCTGCGGGCAGAAGACGGAGGTCTACAGCCGGATCACGGGCTATTACCGGCCGGTGCAGAACTGGAACGACGGCAAGGCCCAGGAGTTCCGGGACCGGAAGCTGTACGACATCGGGCATTCCGTGCTGACCCACAGCGGCCCGCGAAAGGCGTATTCCAACATGGACGCCGCCGTTGAGGCGACGATGGAGCGGGGCTGCTGCGAGCCGGCCCAGGTGCTGATGAAGCCGGAGAGCGAAGAGGTGAGGGCTGCGGAGGCCGAGAAGCGGGCCGAGAGCGCCGTGCAGAGCGCGCAGACGAAGGTCTCGCCCATCGGCCAGGTGTCCGCAGAGGACATCCACGAGGCGCTGGAGGGCGCGGAGGCGATACTGTTCAAGTCCCCCACCTGCCCGAACTGCAAGGCGGCCATGGCGCTGCTGGACCGGGCGGGGGTAAAGTACGCGGCGGTGAACGCCGCTGACGCCCGGGAGCTGACGGCCAAGTACGGCGTCAAGCAGGCCCCCACGCTGGTGGTGCGCACCGGAGACGGCTTCGAAAAGTTCCGCGGGGTATCGGACATCAAGGGCTGGCTGATGGGCCAGCACGCATCCCAGGCGACGCGCTGAGCCAATAACATATATATGGACCGCCCGAAAGCAAGATCGTTGCTTTCGGGCGGTCCTTTTGAGAATCAAAAACAAATTTGCAGTTGCCGCCTGCTACAATGGAACCATCGAAAGGGGATACGAAATCCCGATTGAAAGGAGATAAGGAAGATGAAGAAGATGATTACGATGCTGATGGTTCTGGCGTTTGCGGTATCCATGCTGGGCAGCAGTGCTCTGGCCTCCGGCTATAAGGATTACTCGACGGAGGGCTTGTACAGCCTGTGGGTCACCATGCCCGCCGGATACGACCATGTCTATCTGTACGATCGGCCCTCCAGCACCAAGGGCTATAACCTGGGACGCATCAATGACGGCGATGTGGTGTATGTGTACTACACCACCGACGGTCTGAACCACAACTCAGTCTGGGCCTATTGCGACTTCATGGGCACTTCAGGCTTCATTCGCTTCTGCAACCTGGTTCCCGAATACTATGACTGGTATGACGAAACCTGCTGATAAGTATGGAAAGCGACACCGCCCCGGGCCGATGCCTGGGGTGGTGTTGACGTCATGGCTGGCCGGGTGTCGTTGCCCTGCGCAGTTCGACTGCCTATAAAAAGGGACTGGCTGAAGCTACGCGTAGCTGTGCACCCCCGGCAGCCAGGTGTTCACACCCAGGTAGGTGAACATCACGCAGATGAAGCCGACCACGGCGAAGATCGCGGCGGAGCGGCCCCGCCAGCCCCGGCGCAGGCGCAGGTGCAGGTAAATGGCGTAGACGATCCAGGTCACCAGCGACCAGGTCTCCTTCGGGTCCCAGGACCAGTAGCTGCCCCAGGCCCGCTCGGCCCAGATGGCGCCGGTGATGATGGTGAAGGTCAGAAACAGCAGCCCCAGGGACACGCTGCGGTAGCTGATCATGTCCAGCTTCTCCCTGTCGGGGATGTGCTGGTCCAGGAAGCCGCTGGCCTTCATCCGGTCCCGCAGCAGGAAGATGATGGACAGCACGAAGGACACGCCGAAGGCTCCGTAGGCGATGATGGCGGTGGAGACGTGGAAGCCCAGCCAGTTGCTGCGCAGGGCGGGCATCAGCTCCTTGACCTCCTTGCTCTGCATCGCGGCGTAGCCGATGATCAGGAAGATCACCGGCGCGGCGAAGGCCCCCAGCACCGGGAATTTGAAGCGGATCACAAAGATCAGGCTGACCAGGCACAGCCCCCAGGCGAAGGAGGTGGCGAACTCGTACTGGTTGGTCAGCGGCAGACGACCCGCGCCGATGCCCCGGCATACCAGGGCGGCCGTGTGCAGCACAAAGCCGACGATCTGAAGCCCCACGGCCACCCGGGCGACGGCGTCCTTCTTGACGGCGATGAACGCGAAGTACAGTATCATCGCGGCGAAATACGCCAGCATGACAATGGTGAACAGCGTGTTTTCAATCTGAAGCATGGGAAGCACTCCTTTGGTCGATCGCCTTTTCAAACTGTTCCCTGAACAGCGCGCCGCCCTTGCGGCTCTGGCCGTATACAGTCCACAGGCCGTCCGCCTCGCGGATGGCCCACACGCGTGAGGGCTGCACGTACAGGGCCAGCAGCAGGCCCAGCATCGTCACCAGGCCGCCGACGAGGGCCAGCGGCGTGAAGCGGTCCACCTTGACCTGGATCAGCGTGTAGCTCTGGGGGTTGGAAAAGGTGACGGTGTATGCGTCGATGGTGATCTCCTCGCCGTCCATCAGCGCGTTCATGCCGATGACCTGGCCCTGGTAGTACACCGAGTACAGATAGGCCGGGTTGTTCAGCTGGTCCGAGGCGGTGGAGGGGCCGACGCCGGGGGTCATCACGTAGTCGGGGTAGAAGGCGTTCAGCATCACCACCAGCCCCTCCTTGTCGGTGACGTTCATATAGTCCCCGGCGCAGACCACCTCCTGCTGGATGGGCGCGCCGTCCTTGTAAACGTCCACCTGGGCGGCCCAGCCGGTGGAATTCTGGTAGAACTTCATGCCACACAGGTTGGCCGGGTGGTTGACGCTGATGGAGGCGCTGCCGCCCTTGCGCCCGGCGGAGGCGGCGTCCTGGACGGTGATGTCCGTGGTGTACTGGGCGACGGAGCCGTCCTCACGCTTATCGACCCTGAAATCGTCGATGGTCAGGAAGCATTCGGTTTCGCCGATGCGCCTGATCTGCCCGGGCACGCCGTATACTGCGTACTGGCGCTGGGTCATCTGCCCCAAGCCGAAGCCCAGGATCAGCAGCAGGATCCCCAGGTGGCACACCCACGCGCCCCATAGTCCGACGGCGTTGCGGGCGGCGAACAGCGCGTCGCGGCCGTCTTCGCTCTTGCAGGGGGTGGGCCTGGGCATGCGCAGCTGCTTGAATACGCCTTCGGCGTCCCGGATGTCCGAGGCGGACACGTCGCCGGGCAGCTTCAGCGCCGCCTCCGGGCGGGTCTCGGCCTTTGTGCGGCGGATCAGCTGCGGCAGGCGCAGCAGGTTGCACAGCAGCAGGTTCAGGCACAGAAACGCGGTGATGGCGATGAACCAGGGGCTGTGGAAGGCGTCGTCCAGGTGCAGGGCCATGATGAGGCCGGCGGTGCGCTCGGAATAACGCTGGCTGTACCAGGCGTAGGTCTGGTTCTGGGTGATCAGGCTGCTGGCCGCGCAGGCCAGGGCCAGGATCAGCAGCAGCGCGATGGCAAAGCGCATCGAGGATATGAATTTCCAGATCTTCTTGAGCATAGCTGTGATTGTGTCTTCGGTCGGGAAGGGTTAAGGAGGAAGACGGCGGCTAATGGGCGCTCTCCTCCATCCGCTTGATTTCGTTGGCCCGGGAGATGATCTTATCCTTCCAGTCGTCGTCTTCGGCGTCCAAATGATAGGCGTGAAACCCGTACTGGCGGGCCGAGGTGCAGATGACCATTTCATCGTCAATGTGCAGCGAAATCCGGTATCGGTTGGGCATCTTCTGGGGCAGTATGGTCTTGTTGTCCCGCTGGACCTCCTTCAAGTGCCGGGTGGCGTTGACGATTCCGTCGAAGCGCACGCCGTACAGCCGGAACAGGCCCTTAATGTATTTTTCTGTCCGGTAGGAGGAGGTGTAGACCCACACCTCATAGCCCAACGCTTGGAGCTGCCGGATCAGGTCAGGGGCGCCCAGGCGAAGCCTTTCGACGAACAGCCTGTTGAACGGAAAGGGCGGCGGGGGTTCGGTCTTGTGGGTCTGGGGCGAGACGAAGAGCACCTCGTCCAGGTCGAAGGAGACGCGCATCTTCTGCGCCGGCAGGTTCTTATTCATGCTTATCCAGCTCTCCGATCAGATTCATGATCTCCTGGGACCACTGCGCGCCGGTTTCATTCAGGGAATATTCCTCATAGGTCTTGTTCCGGCTGTCCACCTTCACGATTCCACGGGCGTCGATGTGGATCGTCGTCGGATATTGCTCAGAAACGCTTTTTTTCAGCCGCTCGTGAACAGCGGCGCCCAGGCGGCCTTTCCCGCCGGTGCCCGTGACGACGCCCGTCACGCGGGTTTGATACAGCATGAACAGCGTCTGGATCTGCTTGAACGAATAGTAGTTCGCGGAGTAAACCCATATGTCATAGCCCTTGTCGTTGAGGAAGCGGAACAGCGCCGGAATGCCGAGCCTGAGGCGCTGCCTGTAGCGAACGCGCAGGAAAAAGGGAAGCTTTTCGACGGGACCGTCGTCCATGGAGCGGAAAACCACCTCATCCAGGTCCAGGGTCACGCGCCGATCGCTTCGGGAACGCTGGAGCATCTTTTGGATGTCCTCTTCCAGGGGCAGGTCGACGATCCGGATCGGCAGGCTGCGCTGCCCGGTCATGATGGCCGCGGCCCACCGATGATGGCCGTTCAGTATCAGGTACCCGCTGGGGCGTATTTTATCCACTGTAAGCGGTTCGACGTCGTGTTCGACGGAGGAACGGGTCCCGAACCTGCGGAAATCCTGGCAGTATTTGGAAATAATGCCCGAATTGGGGCCGATGGTCGGTATGCAGAATTCATCCTCCGGGTTGGGGTGGAGATTTTTACAAGCGGTCCGCCGGATCAACAGGCGGCGCAGGAACCCCGCCCTGACCGGCACGTAGATTCCTTTGGTGTTCTCAAGTTCTTTTTTAAGGTAATCCTGAAAGCCTGTGATGTTTTCAGCCATAGGTTTTGTCAGTGCCTCCCTTGTGTGTAAGAGGAGTGTGGGCGGTATCGCCGTGTCGGTGTGAGCGTTGGTTCCTGACGTATTAATATACGTTGCTATGCAACTGTAGGGGCGGCGCATCGCCGCCCCTACAGGGTTTGGAGTCGCTCAGGTCGTCTGCGGGTCCAGCAGCGCCATGGCCTCGTCGATCTTGGCGTCGGCGGTGTCAAGGCAGTGCATGGACAGCTCGCTGTTGTGGGCGCCCTCGGAGTTCTCCACGTAGCAGTAGTCAAAGAACCACTGGGCCTCGCGATGCAGCTTGCGAACGGCGTTCAGGTCGTCCTCGCTCCAGGTGCCCGAGGCCACTGCGGCGGCCAGGGCGTCCTTCATGGCGGAAAGCCTGTTGCCCACTTCGGTCTCCCGGGCGGTGACCTTTTCCTGGATGCCCTTGACGAAGGCCGTCATGTCGGTGTCGCCGTGGCACTGGGCGCAGCTGGCCAGCAGCGCCTCGTTTTCCAGCGGGCTGACCAGCATGTGACTGCGGTAGGCGACGCCCGCGTCGGTGGTTTCCGTGGGCATGTGGCAGTCGGCGCAGTTCAGGAACGCCGCGTGCTTGCCCTGCAGGAAGGTCTCCATCTCGGGGTGCTGGGCCTTCAGCATGGCGGTGCCGGTGCTCTCCTGGGTCCAGTCGGCAAAGCCCATGCCGTCGTAGTAGGCCAGGATCGCCTCAGGCGTCATCTCCTCGACGCTGTGGTAGGGCATCATGGTCTCGCTGTCGGCGGGGGTGAAGTAGTATTCGATGTGGCACTGGCCGCAGGACAACGTGGCGGGGTCGATCCGGGCCACGTTCTCGCTCAGGGCCTCGTTCACGTACTGGTGGGTGACCTTCAGAGCGCCGCCGGCCCCCATGTCGTCGCCGTGGCAGGTGTAGCAGCTGACGTTGTTGGTCATCTGGGGGAAGACCTCGTCGAAGGGCATCGAGTACACGGCCACGCCCTGTTCCTCGATCATCTTGTGCAGGTCCGGGGTCTTGCAGGTGATGCAGTTGGCCTTCGGGTGGGGGCGCTGGGTCTTGGCCACATCCTCCAGGGTGTACTCGTGGCCGCGGGCGCTGCCGTAGTCCTTGGCGAAGCCGTAGCCCTCGTAGATGTTCACCAGGTAGGGGTCCTGCTCCAGGTAGTCCACCACGTAGCTGTTTTCCCGATTGTCGCCCATCGTGGTGACGATGCCGGGAAGGATGGCCTTGAGGCGCTCTTCTTCGGTCAGTTCGACTGTGGGTTCAGTAGCTTCGTCAGCGCTCACGGCCGTAGGCCTGGGGCGGACGAAGCGGGAGATGTCGGAGTTTTCAGCCTCGGACGCGGCGGCCTCCCCGGCCTCCGCTTCGGCACTGGCGGCAGAGCCGGGCCTGGGGCGGACAAAGCGGGAGATGTCGGAGCTACCGGCCTCGGTCGTGGGAGCCTCGGTAGCTTCTTCGGCTTCGGCCTCCTCGCCCGCGGCGCGGGCCATCAATTCATCGACGGCCTCCTGCACGGCGTTGGAGGAGACGGTGACGCCGGAGACGGCATCCACGGCCTGGCTGTTCACGATCTGTTCGGCCCACGCGCCGCGGATGTCGTCGGTGAGCATGTCCACCTGGCCATCAAGGGCTTCGGAGGATACGACGGCCTGGGTGAGGTTGCCGTCTAGCACGGTGACGGCGACGTCGATGTCGCTGAAATCAGTGGTCTTGCGCACAGCGTAGGTGCCGTCCACCAGCCCCATGGATTCAACCTCGGGTGCAGCTTCGACGCTCGCGGTCCCGGAGACGGGCCTGGGGCGCACGAAGCGGGAGATGTCGGAATTGCCGACTTCGGTCGCGGGAGCCTCGGCAGCTTCTGCTTCTTCACCTGCGGCGCGGGCCATCAGCTCGTCGACGGCCTCCTGCACGGCAGTGGAGGAGATGGTGACGCCGGAGACGGCATCCACAGCCTGGTTGTTCACGATCTGCTCGGCCCAGGCGTTTCGGATGTCGTCAGTGAGCATGTCCACCTGGCCCTCGAGGGCTTCGGAGGACACGGCGGCCTGGGTGAGGTTGCCGTCCAGCACGGTGACGGCGACGTCGATGTCGCTGAAATCGGTGGTCTTGCGCACAGCGTAGGTGCCGTCCGCCAGTCCGGAAGCCTCGGCTTCGGGTTCGGCCTTGGCATCGTCGGCCACGGCCAGCGCGGCAGCGGCGGCCTCCAGTTCGGCCACCTTCGCCTCGGCGGCGGCGTTGGTGGTCTCCAGCTCGGCAGCCTTGGCTTCGGCGGCCTCGGCGCGGGCCTGGGCCTCGGCCAGCGCGGCCTCCAGCTCGGCGACCTTGCCGTCGTCCGCAGCGGCCGGGTTGCCGCCGGTGGCCTGGGCCATCAGCTCGTCGACGGCCCCCTGCACGGCGTCAGAGGAGACGGTGACGCCGGAGACGGCGTCCACAGCCTGCTTTTCGACGATCTGCTGAGCCCAGGCGGCGCGGATGTCGTCGGTGAGCAGGTCGTTGGCGCCCTCGGAGGTGACGCTTGCGGCGGTGATCACGCCATTCTCGACGGTCATCTCCACATCGATGGTGCTGAAATCGGTGGTCTCCTGGATCTGGTAGGTGCCGTCGGCCAGGCCCGCGGCTTCCCCGCCGCCATTGACCTGGACCATCAGCTGCTCCACGGACTCCTTCACGGCGTCGGAGGAGACGGTGACGCCGGAGACGGCGTCCACGGCCTGTTTCTCCACGATCTGCTGGGCCCAGGCGCTGCGGATGTCGTCGGTGAGCATGTCCACCTGGCCCTCGAGGGGGGCGGAGGTGACGCTGGCGTCGGTGATCTTGCCGTCTTCGACGGTGATGCCCACGTCGATGGTGCTGAAGTCGGTGGTCTTTTCCACGTGGAATTCGCCGTCGGCCGGCGTAGCCGCCTCATCGGCGGGGGCTTCGGCCTCAGGTTCCGGTTCCGGTTCGGGCTCGGGCGTGGCCGCGGGCTCGGGCGTGGGCAGTCCGGCTTGGGTGAAGATGTCCGCGGCGGCTTCCTTGACGGAGTCGGCGGAGTACTTCAGCGAGGCGGAGGAGATCACGTCGTTCTCATAGGACTGGTTGGCCACGATGGAATCGGCCCACTGGGCGCGAAGCTCGTCGGTCAGCAGGTCGTTGTCGCCGGACGAGGTGATCTCGGCATCGAGGATCTGGTCGCCCTGAATGGTCATGGCCACCTGAACGTTGCTGTAATCGTTGCTGCGCTCGGCGGTATAGGGACCGGGCTTCTGGTAGGTCAGCTCGCCGCCCCGGCCGATGCCGCAGGCGAATACGACCCCCAGGATCAGGATCAATGCCGATACCACCAGCATGGCGATCGTCTTTTTTTCCATATATCTATCATCCCTTCCTTATCGTCCGTCCGGCGTCAGTTGGCCGGAGGCAGGGTGATGACCTTGGCGGGGCACTTCTGGGCGCACTTGCCGCACTGGGTGCAGTTGTCGTAATTCACCTGCGCCAGGTTGCCGGTGACGTGGATGGCGTCAAACTCGCACTGCTTGGTGCACAGCATGCAGCCGATGCAGCCGGCGGTACAGACCTTCTTGACCAGGGGGCCCCTGTCGTGGTTGGAGCACTGCACGATGACCCGCTTGGAGGCGGGCACCAGTTCGATCAGCCCCCTGGGGCAGGCCTTCGCGCACAGGCCACAGCCGATGCAGCGCTTGCGGTTGACCATGGCCACACCGTCCACCACCTGGATCGCGTCCTGAGGACATGCGGTGGCGCAGGAACCCAGGCCCAGGCAGCCGTAGCCGCAATCGGTGAGGTTCAGACCGGCCAGCACGGCGCTGCGGCAGTCCTGTATGCCGATGTAGTGGCCCTGGTTGTGGGTCACGTCGCAGCTGCCCTTGCAGCGCACGAAGGCCACCTTGCGCTCGGCGGCATCGGCGCTCGTGCCCATGATCTCGCCGACCTTCTGGGCCACCGGCGCGCCGCCCACCGGGCAGGCGTTCACCGGCGCTTCGCCCTTGGCGATGGCCGCCGCCAGCGCGTCACAGCCGGCGAAGCCGCAGGCGCCGCAGTTGTTGCCGGGCAGGCACTCGCGCACGGCGCTCTCCCGCTGATCCACTTCCACCTTGAATTTATCGCCGGCGAATACGAGGCCCACGCCGACCACCATGCCGATGGCGGCGATGACAAGCGTAGTAATGATGATGGTTATCATGCCTATCCCCCTTCCGTCAGAACGACAGGCCGGAGAAGCCCATGAAAGCAATGGACATCAACGCCGCGGAAATCAGTACGATGGGCGCGCCGCGCAGCGGGGCGGGGAGATCCTCCTCACGGATGCGGCTGCGGATGCTGGCCAGCAACACGATGGCGATGGTGTAGCCCACGGCCGTGCCGAAGCCGGAAAACACGCACTGGGTGAAGTTGTAGCCGTCCTGCACGTTGGTCAGGGCCACGCCCAGCACCGCGCAGTTGGTGGTGATCAGGGGCAGGTAGATGCCCAGCGCCTGGTACATGCTCGGGGATTTCTTTTTCAGGAACATCTCCACGATCTGGACCAGGGCCGCGATGACCAGTATGAACACGATGGTCTTCATGTAGTCCAGGCCCAGGGGGGCCAGCACATAGTCGTAGAGCAGGCTGGCCACCGCCGAGGCGATGGTGATGACGAAGATCACCGCGCCGCCCAGGCTGGCGGAGGCCTTCATCTGCTTGGACACGCCCAGGAACGAGCAGATGCCCAGGAACTGGTTCAGGACCACGTTGTTGATCAACGCGCCGGAGATGATGATCATGATCAGGCTGCTGTTCATTTGGCGCTCACCTCCCCGGATTTATCGCAGGCGGCGGCGCAATTGGCGCACATGCCGTCGCAGCCGCTCTCCACCAGCTTGCGCTGGCGGGTCTTGATGCCAATGGCGTTCATCACCGCGATGATGAAGGCGATGACCAGGAACGCTCCCGGCGGCTGGATGAAGATGCCGATGGGCTCGAAGCTCTTGGGCAGCAGCTGGACGCCGAAGGCGGTGCCGTTGCCCAGGATCTCGCGAATCATGGCCGCCAGCGTCAGCGCCAGCGTGAAGCCGATGCCCATGCCCAGGCCGTCCATCACGGACAGCAACGGGGTGTGCTTGTTGGCGTAGGCCTCGGCGCGGCCCAGGATGATGCAGTTGACCACGATCAGCGGGATATAGATGCCCAGCGCGGCGTACAGTGAGGGCAGGTAGGCCTGGATCAGCAGCTCGGTGACCGTCACCAGCGAGGCCACGATCACGATGTAGCTGGGCAGGCGCACCTGGTCGGGTATGACCTTGCGCAGCAGCGAGATCACCAGGTTGGACAGGATCAGCACCGCCGTGGTGGAAAGGCCCATGCCGATGCCGTTCATGGCCCGGGTGGACACCGCCAGCGTGGGGCACATGCCCAGCATTAGTATCAACGTGGGGTTTTCCTTGACGACGCCGTTGTACAGGCGCTCAAAATACTTGTTCTTCATGCTCAGTTACCCCCCATCACCGTTTTTTCATGGAAGTCGAGGGCCGCGTTGACGGCGTTGACGACCGCGCCGGAAGTGGTGGACGCGCCGGAGATGGAGTCGATCTCGTCGTCGGCGGTGGAGCCGCCTGCCTTGTTCAGCTTGAATACGTCCACGTCCACGTCGTCGAACTGATCCTTGAAGGCGTCCTCATCCACGCGCATGCCCAGGCCGGCGGTCTCGTTCAGCTCGGTGAAGGATATGCCGTCCACCACGTCGTCGAAGTGGACGCCCACGGCCAGTGTGATGTCGCCGTGATAGCCGTCGGATGTGGTGACGCTGAGGGCATAGCCGGTGGTGTTGCCATCGGCGTCCTTGGCGACGAAGGCATCGTTGATCTTCACGCGGCCAAACTCGGCGTTGTAATACTCGCCGTTCAAATCGGCGATGGCCTTGTCCAGGACCTCGTCGGTCTCAAAGTGATCCGCGTCGGGACAGACGGCCTTGTAGGAGGCGGCCTTCGCGGCGCGCTGCTGGTCGGCGATGATGTCCTTGGTCATGCCGTAGACGCCGCTGAGGGCCAGGCCCGCGATGGCGGCGATCACCGTCAGCACCAGGGCCGGGCGGGGGATGCGCTTATACAGCGGGATGCCGGAGGCGCGCGCCTGCTGGATGATGGAATACTTCGTGAAGGCGTAGGGCCTGGACACGATGTAGTGATCGATCAGCGGGGTGAACAGGTTCCCAGTGATCACGCAGTAGCTGAAGGAGTCGGCGGTGCCGCCGTACAGGCGGAAGATGCCGCCCAGCAGGCCGATCAGGCAGCCGTAGATCGCCTGGCCCAGCCGGGTGACGGGGCTGGTGACGTAGTCGGTGGCCATGAAGAAGGCCGCCATCACCACGCCACCGCCGCTGATGTGGGCCAGCAGGAAGGGCAGGTTGAAGCCCTGGCCGCCGAACAGCCCGATGGTCAGCGTGAACATGATCAGCACGGAGAAGCAGATCTGGCCGTGGATGAACCCGAAGGCCCACAGCGCCAGGCCGCCCGCCAGCAGCGCCAGCGCGGAGCTGCCGATGACGCCGTTGGTCAGGCCCAGGAACATCTTGGTGACGCTCACCGCCTCGCCGTTCAGCAGCAGCGCCACCGGGGTGGCGGAGGAGACGGCGTCGGGGGAGAAGGTGGACATGGCGCTGCTGAAGGAGATCAGCAGGAAGCAGCGCCCGGCCAGGGCGGGGTTGATGAAGTTCTTGCCCAGGCCGCCGAAGCAGCACTTGCAGATCAGTATCGCGAACATGCTGCCCAGCACCGGCAGGTGCAGCGGCACCGACGGGCTCAGCGACAGGGCCAGCAGCAGGCCGGTCACGGCGGCGCTGCCGTCCTTCCAGGTGTCCGGCTTGTGGCACAGCTTGTCAAACACCAGCTCGCACAGCACGGCGGTGAACACGCTCACCAGCACCACCAGCAGCGCGTGAATGCCGAAGTGGATCACGCCCACCAGCGTGGCCGGCAGCAGCGCCAGCAGCACCACCCGCATGATGTAGGCGGTGGTCCACCGGTCCCTTACGTGGGGGCTGGAGGATAGATTCAGCATCGTATTCATTTTTTACCTCCCGCCTGCTGGGCGCGCTTCTGCGCCATGATTTCAGCCTTGGTCTGCTTGAAGATCTGCATCAGGGGCCGCTTGGCCGGGCAGATGTAGGTGCAGCTGCCGCACTGGATGCACTCCAGGCCGTACAGCTTTTCTTCGTAGCGCTTGTAGTCGCGGTCGATGGCGGCGTCGGCCATCAGCTGAGGCAGCAGGCCCACCGGACAGACGGTGGTGCAGCGCCCGCAGTGCAGGCAGGCCGTCATCTGGGCCTCGGCCAGCTCGTTGGGGTCCTCGGTCAGCAGCGTCAGGCCGTTGTTCTGCTTCTGGATCGGCACGTCCAGGCTGCCCAGCGCGATGCCCATCATCGGGCCACCCACCAGCGCCTTCTTCAGGAGCACGCCGTCCTTGATGCCGCCGGAGGCCTGCAAAAGCTCCGCGAAGCTGGCGCCGTCGCGTACGATCCAGTTGCCGGGCTTCGCTGCGGCGTCGCCGGTCAGCGTGAACACCTGCTTGTACAGCGGCTCGTTGAACACCACGGCCCGCTGGATGGCGTAGAGCGTGCCCACGTTGTCCACCACGCAGCCCACGTCGGCGGGCAGCTTGGTGATGGGGAAGTCCACGCCGGCGACCACCTGGATCAGGCTGCGCTCGCCGCCCTGGGGGTACTTTGTCTTCAGCGGCAGAACCCGCATGCGGGCCTTGCCGGAGACGGCCTTTTGCATGGCCTCGATGGCCTCGGGCTTGTTGCGCTCGATGCCGATGACGCCCTCGGCGTTGGGGAACAGCCGAAGCACCAGCTCCAGGCCCTCAACGATGGCGTCGGCCTCGGTGCGCATCAACTGGTCGTTGCAGGTCAGGTAGGGCTCGCACTCCGCGCCGTTGGCGATGACATAGCGGATCAGATCCGGGTTTTTAGGCTGGAGCTTTACGTGGGTGGGAAAGCCCGCGCCGCCCAGGCCCACGATGCCCGCGCTCTGGATGCGGAAGAGGATGTCCCCGTTGGCGATGGCGGCCGTGTCCTGCCGCCGGGTGTAGTCCTCGGCGGGGGTGAACTGGCCGTCGTTGTCCACCACGATGCAGTCGGCCATCGAGCCCATCAGCGTGAGCCGCTTCTCGATGCCCTTCACCGTGCCGGAGCAGGAACAGATGACGTGGGCGGAAACAAAGCCGTCCGCCTCGGCGATGCGCTGGCCCACCAGCACGGTGTCGCCCTTTTTCACGATGGGCTTGGCCGGCTTGCCGATGTGCTGGGAGAGCGGGAATACCATCTCGCCCGTCGGCAGGAATTCGCGCAGCGGGACGTCCCGGCTCAGTTCCTTGCGCCCTGCCGGGTGAACGCCGCCGCGAAAGGTGTCTTTCACGATGCTCGACTCCCCTTTATAATATAGTAGATTTTATTCCCCCATCGGGGCTTGCATCCGTACATCGTGATCAATGCATACACGTAGCACAGATGATACCATGATTATTCTATCATATTAAAAAGGGTTTGTAAATGATAAAATTGGGGAAAAGAGAGGACACTGGATGAAATAGGTTGATTTTTACCTAATATTCGATATAATATTATTCGAGGTGGTATACTTTGAAGGTCGATACGAACCAGGGGAAATTAAATAAAATACGGTACACGAAGCTGTAAATAAATCGGATAGGAGTCCATCATGGCACAGAACAGGCGCAGAAGAGAGCGTGAAATCATCGCTCGTATGAAAAACGAGATGATCGAACAGAATGGCAATATCCCGACCGATGAGGAGGTTGCCACGATCAAGTCCTTGCTTGCGCTTCCCCACAGGACGGAAGAAGACTGGTGTGTTATCAAGGACATCTTTGACAGGCGGAATTTGATTTGCATGGAACCGGGTGTGGATGGAACGGGTATTGAGGTGTTTGAGCACTTCACTGTGAGGAATGGCCGGTTGCTCGCCTTTACCAATTTGGAGGATGCCATGGGCTATATGAAGGAAATTACGCAAAAGGGGAAAGGCGTCATTCCCTTCCAATTTGGCACGAGGCCGTTTTTGGAGGCCTTTGAAATCGCGGACGAAGAATCCATGGAGCTGTACATTGACCCGCCGACAGAGGAGAGAATAACCGAAAAGTATATAGCGTACAAGGACGAGCAATTAAGGGCTGTATTGGCGTTTAGCCCTGCAATGGCCAAGGCGATGCGTAGACTTATGAAGCTCAGAGAGGACCTGCTGAGTGAAGCGGATGACCGGCAGCGCGGTCAGGAAATGCCCGATGACCAGAAGCCGCATGAGGAATAAACGCTTGATATACAACCTGTTTTCGGGTAAAATATAAGCAGTCAGCGAGGAAAGGGGGCGCGCTCATGGGCTACGTTCTAAAGCAGTTCGATACCCCGCTGCTGCGGTTCAGCGTTGTGGAGAACACGGCTGCGCCCCAGCTGCGGATCGAGTGGGTCAACGAGGAAAAGAAGGCGCTGCTTCCCCTGGACCTCGCCCTGTCGCCGGAGGGCCTGAGCCGTTGGATTCAAAAGCGCACCATCCCCAAGAACCGCGCCTATGTGGGCGCGCTGCTGGCCCGCTGCGGATTGAGCATCAACCGGCCCATGTCCATCATCGCCGTCTGCAAGGGGCTGTCCCTGAACGACAGCTATTGGGTCGTGGAGGACGGCTTCACCGGGACGTTCGACCAGTACAATCTGTATGAAAACCGGTTCAGCCGCATCCTGGGCCTGATCGCGTTCACCGGCTACGGCAGCAGCATTCGCGCCTCGCTGGTTTCCACCCCGGAGCTGACCACCAACGGCATGCTGCCCAAATGCTGGCGCAGGATCGACGGCAAGGTGAAGCTGTACAAGGGTGGCACCTCCGGCGCGTCCAACGCCGGCTTCGAGCCCTACTCCGAATACTATGCCGCCCAGGTGGCCGAGGCCATGGGCATCAACGCCATCCGCTACGGCCTGTCCAGGTGGAAGGGTCAGCTTTGCTCCATCTGCGAGCTGTTCACCAGACGGGATGTGTCCTTCATGCCCGTGGGACGCCTGGTGACCCACGGCGGCTTTTCGGCCGTGAAGGCGTTTTATGAGGAACTGGGCCCGGAATACCTCCAGGCCCTGCGGGATATGGTCGTGTTCGACGCCGTCATCTACAATACCGACCGGCACTTCGGCAACTTCGGCTTCCTGATCGACAACGCCACGAACAGGATCGTCGCCCCGGCACCGCTTTTCGACCATGGCAATTCCCTTTTCAACTTTGCCGGGGCCGAGTTCATGTCCAGCCCGGAAAAGCTCCGGGAGTACGCCGATACCCTCGCCCCGCGCGCCTATGAGGATTATGTGGAAATGGCGCGCGCCATGATGAACGATAGGAACCGGGAGCAGCTGCGGCATCTGCTGGGATTCCGGTTTAAGCGGCATTCGCATTATAATCTGCCAGGGGATTGGATGGGGCTGATTGAGACGCAGATCACAAGGCGTAGTAGATTGCTTCTGGAGTCCCCATAAAAACCGGGTGTGGCTTCAAATAAGGGAATAAAAAGGGCGCTGTTTGGAACGGCGCCAAATTTTTATTTGATTTCCTGTTCGAGCGCGTCGAATTCTGGGGTGGAAAAGAATTCCCCGAGGGTGATCTCAAAGGCGTCGCAGAGCTTCTTGCGTAACGGTCCCCGGATTTTGGCTTTCGCCGTTCAATATGCTCTTGATCGTGCTCTGTGAAACGGCAGAGAGATTGGCCAGTCCGTTCGGCGTGATCCCGCGCTCCCGGCACAGCGCCCGAATCCGGGCAGCGATGGCTTCCTGGGTTGTCATAGGGAGTCCTCCAAGTAATCTGTCACTATGATAGGACAGAGGAGGATTAAATGTCAGTGATTTATCACTATGTGGCAAATTCGTGTGCTATAATAGTGATAAATCACTGATTAATTAGAAACGTGTCAGGAAGGGTGTTGTGAAAAATGCAGATGATGCAATGGGGAACCCTGGCCCAGTGCCAGTAAAGCGCATTCGGTTAAATTGTTCAGCGTGTGTTTCCCAAATTGCGGCGCTCCACTTCTTCCTCCACCCGGCGAATCAGCTCGCTTAGGCGGATGTCCAGCCCTCCGGCGATCCGCCAGAGGGTTTCGACGTTGGGGTTGTCCTTCCCGCTTTCGATCTCGGCCAGATGGCTGCGGGAGAGGGCGGCAAGGCCGGAGAGGATCTCCTGGGACATCCCGCGCTCCAGGCGCAGGCGGCGGATCACCCGCCCGGTGACGGTGTGGTCGTAGCTTTGCGGCATGTATATCGCTCCTTTTGATGATGGTAGGCGCGCGCCTCCATACAGGGGCTTGTTTTTACCGCGAGGGATATTCTGATTTGTCGGGATGATGAGCGGTTCCCAAAAGCCTTCCCCCGTTGGGGAAGGTGGCCCGCGAAGCGGGTCGGATGAGGTCCTCCCCTCACGTTGCTATTCGCGCCAATGCCCCAATAGACGTTGTTCGAGCGACGAGGACCTCATCCGTCTTTCGGCAAAAACGCAAGCGTTTTCACCGAAATCCACCTTCCCCAGAGGGGAAGGCTACTTTTGGAACCGTCGCCAACAGCTCGATAAATCAGAATTTCCACACCTGTCGGACATCTCCGACAACCATCACCCCTTTGCGTGGTATAATTCAGGCACCAATCACGAAGGGGGTATGACGGATGAAAAAATATGTGGCTCTGATCGTCGCGCTGGCGCTGCTGGCAGCCGTTGGCGCGGGCGCGGCCCTCGCCCAGGAGGCGGAACTCCGCGCTTTGCGGGAGGGCAAGTACATCGTCGGCGAGGACATCGAGGCCGGCGCTTACACGCTGACCTGCACCGCCACGGCGGGGGAACAGATGAAGGACGCCTATGGTTCCCTGGGTGGCGCCTTTGATAAGCTGGACGGCGGTGGCAGTGAATATGGATCGCTGTTCGGGGCGCTGGGGGGCCTTATGGAGGAAGTGATCGACATGACCGTGGAGATCATCGGCGATTACGGCGACGTGCTGAAGCGCTATGACATGAAGGCGGGGGACAGTATCAAAATCACCCTGAAAGCAAGGACGGCGCTGAAGATCACCGACGGCAGCTGCACGCTCACGGCGCTGCGGTGACGGACGAAGGAAAACAACGTCAGGGGCGGCCAATGAATTGAGGCCGCCCCTGACGTTGTTTCTATATCTTAATATATTTAACGAAACCAAGACAAAACGCGCTTTCCACTTTACATTTGTGTCGGGGTATAGTAAAATGATGATTAATCGGGGGCTTATGTGCTTTTTGTCAGGAAAGGCGCAGGAATCCCGGAACTAAGAAGAAGGGGAGAGAAATCTATGGCACTGGACTATCGGAAATGCGCTGAAGAGATCGCTGCCAATATCGGCGGAGGATCCAACGTCATCAGCGCGGCGCATTGCGCAACCCGACTGAGGCTGGTCATCGCCGACAACAGCAAGGTCAACAAGACAGCCCTGGAGAACGTCGACGGCGTCAAGGGCATGTTCGAATCCAACGGTCAGCTGCAGCTGATCATCGGCACCGGCACCGTCAACAAGGTCTACGACGAATTCCTGTCCGTCACCGGCGCTTCCGCCGCCACCAAGGCCGACGTCAAGGCCGCGGCGGCCAGCAAGATGCCCCTGTGGAAGAAGATCCTGAAGACCCCGGGCGACGTGTTCGTGCCCATCCTGCCCGCCATCGTGGCCTCCGGCCTGATGATGGGTATCGTCGAAGCCATCCCGAAGTTCTGGCCCGCCTTTGGTAACAGCGACTGGTTCGCCTTCCTGGACCTGGTGGCCAACACCGCCTTCGCGCTGCTGCCGGTGCTGGTGGCCATCTCCGCCGCCCGCGTGTTCGGCGGCAACATCTTCCTGGGCGCGGTCGTCGGCCTGATGATGGTCCATCCCGCGCTGATCAACGCCTGGACCGTGGGCAACTACGCCGCCGGAGAGATACCAACCTGGCACCTGTTCTTCTTTAACGTCCAACAAGTGGGCTACCAGGGCCATGTGATACCCGTCATACTGGCCGTTCTGCTGATGAGCGTGGTCGAGAAGTGGCTGCACAAGAAGGTGCCGGAGATGATCGACCTGTTCGTCACCCCGCTGTGCACCGTGCTGATCACCTCCTTCGTCACCTTCACCATCATCGGGCCCGTGTTCTCGGTGCTTGAGAACTGGGTGCTGACCGGCGCGAAGTGGCTGGCCAGCTCGCTGTTCGGCTCGGTGGTCATGGGCGCGATCTATCCCTGGACCGTCGTCATGGGCCTGCACCACATGTACAACGTGATCGAGGCAGGCATGATCGCCCAGACCGGCCTGAACACCTGGATGCCCATCGCCTCCGCGGCCAACTTCGCCCAGTTCGGCGCCTGCCTGGCCGTGGCGCTGAAGGTGAAGAACCAGAAGACCAAGTCCGTGGCGTTCCCGTCCGCGCTGTCCGCCTCCCTGGGCATCACCGAGCCCGCCATCTTCGGTATCAACTTCCGCTTCATGAAGCCCTTCATCTGCGGCATGGCCGGCGGCGCTGTGGGCTCCCTGTTCGGCAGCCTGTTCAAGCTGGGCGCGCCCGTGTACGGCGTCACCGGCATTCCCGCGATCCCCGCGGTGAACAATATCCCGCTGTACCTGATTGAGCTGCTGATCGCCGCGGGCGTGGCCTTCGTCCTGACCACCATCATCTGGAGGGAAGACGCTCCCGCCCCGGCACCGGCTGCTGCGGCCCCCGCCCCGGCGCCTGCCCGGCTCGAGGTGCCCACCACCAGCGTCATCCGCTGCGCCAACGGCACCGTGCTGCAGCCCGTGAAGGGCAACGTCATCCCCTACGACCAGATCCCGGACAACACCTTCGCCTCCGGCGTGCTGGGCGTGGGCGTGGGCGTGCAGCCCACCGACGAGATCGTGGTCGCACCCTTCGACGGCGAGATCACCTCTGTGGCCGAGAGCAAGCATGCCGTGGGCGTCGCCGCCAACGACATGGAGCTGCTGATCCACGTGGGCGTGGACACCGTGGCCATGAACGGCGACGGCTTCGACTGCCTGGTGAAGGAGGGCGACCAGGTCAAGGCCGGCCAGCCCCTGATCCGCTTCAGCCGCGCCAAGATCAAGGCCGCCGGCTACAGCGACACCGTGGCCGTGCTGCTGACCAACTCCGACGACCTGGACGGCGTGGAGTACGGCGCAAAATAAAAAAAAAGGAGTAGATAAATATGATTTCTATCCAGGGCAAAGGCGTATCCACCGGCGTGGCCATGGGGCCGCTGTACTACTATCAGCGCGCGAAGAGCGTCATCCGCCGCATCACGGTGGTGGACACCGCCGCCGAGTGGGACCGCTTCAAGGCCGCCCAGAAAAAGGCCATCGATCAGTTGGGCGAGCTGTATGAGAAGGCCCTCAAGGAAGCCGGCGAGGAGGCCGCGTTTCTGTTCGAGACCCACCAGATGATGGCCGAGGACGACGACTACGTCGAGGCCATCGAGGGCCTGATCAAAGAGGATAAGCTGAACGCCGAGGCCGCCGTCACCGATACCGCCGCCCAGTTCGCCGACATGTTCGCCCAGATGGAGGATACCTACATGCAGGCCCGCGCCGCCGACGTGAAGGACGTCTCCGGCCGCATCATCGGCATACTGACCGGCGTGGTGCAGGGCGGCATCGACAGCCCCGTGCCCGTGATCCTTGCGGCGGACGACCTGGCCCCGTCGGAGACCGTGCAGCTGGACAAGAGCAAGATACTGGCCTTCGTCACCGAGGGCGGCAGCGGCTCCAGCCACACGGCGATACTGGCCCGCACCATGGGCATTCCCGCTATCATCGGCGTGGGCGACCAGCTGAAGCCCGAATATGAGGGCCGGGACTGCATCGTGGACGGCGCCACCGGCACCGTGATCCTGGACGCCGACGAGGCCACCAAGGCTGTGATGATGGCCAAGCGGGAGGAGCAGCTGAAGCGCCAGAAGCTGCTGGAGCAGCTGAAGGGCCAGCCCAACGTCACCAAGGACGGCCAGAGCATCAAGGTGTTCTGCAACATCGGCAACCCCGAGGACGTGCCCGTGGTGCTATCGAACGACGGCGGCGGCGTGGGCCTGTTCCGCTCCGAGTTCCTGTACCTGAACTGCTCGGACTATCCAAGCGAGGATTACCAGTTCGAGGCCTACAAGAAGGTCCTCTCCGACATGGGCGGCAAGGAGGTCGTCATCCGCACGCTGGACATCGGCGCGGACAAGCAGATCGACTACTTCGAGATGCCCAAGGAGGAGAACCCGGCCCTGGGCAACCGCGCCCTGCGCATCTGCCTGAATCGCCCCGAGATCTTCAAGACCCAGCTGCGCGCGCTGTACCGTGCCTCCGCCTTCGGCAAGCTGGGCATCATGTTCCCGATGGTCACCAGCGTCTGGGAGGTCAAGGAAGCCAAGAAGATGTGCGAGCTGGTCAAGAAGGAGCTGACGGCCGAGGGCAAGCCCTTCGCCGACGACGTGCAGATCGGCATCATGATCGAGACCCCCGCCGCCGCGGTGATGAGCGACCGCCTGGCCAAGCTGGTGGACTTCTTCTCCTGCGGCACCAACGACCTGACCCAGTACACCCTGGCCTGCGACCGCCAGAACAACGACCTGGGCCGCTTCTTCAACCCCCATCACCCGGCGGTGCTGCGGCTGTTGAAGATGGTTTGCGACAACGCCCACAAGAACGGCGTGTGGGTCGGCATCTGCGGCGAGCTGGGCGCCGACCTGGAGCTGACCGAGACCTTCCTGTCCATCGGCATCGACGAGCTGTCGGTCTCCCCGCGCTCCGTGCTGCCGCTGCGCCAGAAGATCCGCGAGACCACCGTCGGCGATGTGAAGGAAAAGATACTGGCCGACCTGTTCAGCGACGAGGTCACGCTGTAACTTCAGCATCAAGGAGCACCATCATGAAACACTATGAATTGCTGAAGCTGGTTCCCGGGACGGACCCGGTGGAGGTTCAGGAAAAGCTGAGGAAGTACTTACGCGAGCTGGACGGCACGAAGGATTGGCTGAACCACCCGTTGGTTCATCGCAGCTGCCGACAGGAGGACGACTATGATCTAATGATTGTCGTTGAAATTGACGCGGAGGAGCGCATGGGCGAACTTGTGGACGATCCGCTGGCGTTGGAGTACCAGGGCAAGATTGCGCAATACCTAAAGAAGAGAAAGAGCTTCGACCACTATTGATCGGGATTGCATTGCCTGTGTGACGGTTCTGTGACGGCGGTCGCGGTATACTGTTTACGAAACAAGGGAAACACCGACCGACCCAAGCAGAGAAAAGGAGCGTGTGATTATGGATAATAAAGAGATCATCAATGAGCTGAGCGCTGAAGAGCTGGAGAAGATTGCGGGCGGAAAGGACCAGAAGGTGCAGGCCGTCAAGGCCGGCGTCAACATCCACGAGCTGCCCGGCGAGAACCAGCGCGTCATCGCCAAGACCACGTCCGGCGCCATCGCCAACTATACCGGCGAGCTGGTGTACGTCGAGGGCAAGCCCTGGATCAAGGTGAAATGGAGCGGCAAGAGCGGCTGGATCCTTGCCAAGTATGTGAAAATCCTCTAATATAAAAAATGGACGGTTTGCGCCTACCTGTACTTGACAGGCAGGCGCTTTTTTTGTATGATACAAGCGTAAATTGAAGGTGCTTCAGATGTAAAGCACATGTGATTATTATAAAAGGAGGCGTATCCCATGAAACGACTGACGGCCCTTCTGCTGGCGCTGCTGGCGCTGGCCCTGCCCGCCCTGGCGGAGCCGATGGCGCTGCTCGACTACACCGACGACATCCTTGAGGACGGTAGCCCGATCTACTATTTCCAGGAGCTTTCCCTGAAGCTGCCGGCGGACTGGCGGGGCAAGGTGATGGCCATGCCGGGGGAGGGCGGCGTGCGCTTTTACCAGATCGCCAGCCATGAAAAATACGCTGCGGAGGGCGTTGACGGCGGCGGCTTCCTGTTCATGCTGGGCACCAGCGTGAACGGCAGTTTTTCCCAGCTGCCCCGCTTTGAATATCTGGGCTTCAGTGAGGCCTCCGCGATGAATTACTACCTGCAGCTGCCCACCGATTACCCGGCCTATCTGGAGGAAGGCATTCAAGCCGAATACGACGCGATGTGCGAACAGATCGACGACGTGGTTCGGAATGTCGAATTCTATCCGGGCACCGGGGCGGAGAAGGCCGACGCGCCTCAGGCGAAGGCACAGGATGCCTCCGGTTCGGACGGCGTGACGCTGACCAGGGCCCGCTATCACTTCGAGCAGAGTGCCCTGCCCCGCTACTTCTACGACGATCCGGCCAACATGCTGCGGGTGCTGGAGGAATCCGGCACTTACCGGCTGTGGTGCTCCCTGGCGGACGAAAACGGCGTGGAATATCCCTACCAGGCCGGTGACTATGCAGAGCATGTGTATACGACTGCGGACGGCGCGACCGTCATGCAGATCGAAATGCCCAGACCCGAGGAAACGCCCCAATGCTATCGCGTCTATATGGTCTACGCCCCGGCCACCGGCGACGCGGCCTATTATACCGTTGAATACGACGGACTGCTGGGCGAATCCGCCCTGCTCTGCGGCAGGTCGAAGGCGCTCGAGCACACCGTCTACGACGGTGCGGCGGTGCTGGACAGGGCCGACGGCGGCTATGGCGACGCGCTGCTGGCCGAGGCGCAGCAGGTGGCGGCGCTGGCGGGCTTCTCGCCGTCGCTGACCGCCGGGGGCGCTGTGCAGGTGCCTGTAGACACTGAACCCGACGGGGACCTGGTCGAGATCGCCTGTAGAGAGCAGGGCTTCACCACGATGGCCGATCCCGCCTACAGCTGGGACTACCAGGAGGGCACGGGCCTGTCCATCTACACCCGGAACGCCGGAAAGATCCCCTATGTGATCGTCTTCCGCAGCGAGGACCTGCTGGGCGAACCCTATGAATACATCCAGGAGCAGTACACCCCCCACATGCGCAATAAATACGGCGAAGCCCTGGCGGATGTCCAGGAGATCGAGCGCTATGAGATCGGCGGCAAGCAGCTGCCCGCAGGCCTGTATTCCTACTATGTGGGGGATACGCTGGTGGATATGCTGCGCCTGATGGATTCCAGCGGCAGCCGCACCGTCAGCTACACCGCCAAGTTCATCCACGGCGAGGGCGACGCCACCATGGCCGCGCTGGATGCCGCGATCCGGGGCTTCAAGGCGGAGGATTGACAGTCAATACACAAACAGACACCGTGCCGACAGCCTCGGCACGGTGTCTGTTTATATATACTATACGCTTACCTGCACGCTTCCGTCAGCACCGCCACGGCCTTTTCCAGCAGGTCCATGGGGATGTTCAGGGCGGGCAGCAGGCGTACCCGGTCCTTGGCGGTCAGGAACAGCACGCCGTTGTCGATGCACTTCATGACGACCTCCCGGGCGGGCTTGGCCGTCTTGACGCCGATCATCAGGCCCAAACCGCTGACGCCCTCGATGCCGGGAGCGCCGGTCAGCTGCTCGAAAATGTAGGCGCTGCGCTGGCGCACGCCCTCCAGCAGCGCGTCGTCGATGCGGCTGAGGATGCTTACGCCGCCGGCGCAGGCCACGGGGTTGCCGCCGAAGGTGGAGCCGTGGTCGCCGGGGGTCAGCACGTCCTGCACCTTTTCGCCCATCAGGCACGCGCCGATGGGCAGCCCGCCGCCCAGGCCCTTGGCCGTGGAGACGATGTCGGGCTGGATGCCGAAGGTCATATAGGCGTACAGCGCGCCGCTGCGGCCGTTGCCGGTCTGCACCTCGTCCACCATCAGCGGGATGTCGTGCTTGCGGGCGTATTCCGCCAGGGCCTGGACAAAGCCGGCCTCCAGCGGCACAACGCCGCCCTCGCCCTGCACGCATTCGATCAGTATGCCCGCCACGGGGGTCTTTGCGTCGATGGCCTTCAGCGCTTCCATGTCGCCGGGGGCGATGTGCTCAAAGCCGGGCACCAGCGGCTGGTAAAGCTCGTGGTAGTGGTCCTGGCCGGTGGCGGACAGGGTGGCCAGCGTGCGGCCGTGGAAGCTGTTCTTCAGCGTCACGATGGTATAGCAGCCCGGGCCCTTTTTATCGGCGGAGTACTTGCGGGCCACCTTGATGGCACACTCGTTGGCCTCCGCGCCGGAGTTGCCGAAAAATACCTTCTTCATGCCCGTGCGCTTGCACAGCATTTCCGCCAGCTTCGCGCCGGGCTCGGTGTAGTAGAGGTTCGAGCTGTGGGGAATCCTGCCCAGCTGCTCGATGACGGCCTGCATCCACAGGTCGTCCGCCGCGCCGAAGCCGTTCACGGCGATGCCGGAGCCCATGTCGATGTAATCCTTCCCGTCCGCGCCCTTCAGCAGCGACCCTTTGCCCGAAACCAGCTCCACCGGAAACCGGGCGTAGGTGTTGGCGATGTAGGCTTTGTCCAATGCCTGAGTATTGCTCATTCCTCATTCCTCATTCCTGATTGATTGTCTCTGTGCTGTTCTTCGTTCATCGAGCTTGCGCCCTTCACCATCGTGCCTGCGCCTTCGTCGGTGAGCAGCTCCATCAGTATGGAGTGGGGGACGCGGCCGTCCATGATGATGACCTTTTTCACGCCCCGGCGAATGGCCTCCACGCAGCACTCCATCTTGGGGATCATGCCCCCGGAGATGACGCCCTCCTGGCGCAGCCGGGCTGCCTCCATGACGGAGAGCTCGGGGATCAGCGTGGTGGGGTCGTCCTTGTCCCGCAGCAGGCCGGGGATGTCCGACAGCATGATCAGGCGCTCGGCCTCCAGCGCCCCGGCCACCCGGGCCGCGGCGGTGTCGCCGTTGATGTTGTAGGCGTTGCCCTCCCGGTCGCAGCCCAGCGTGGAGATCACGGGAATGTAGCCTTTCTCCAGCAGGTCGGTGACCGGCTGGATGTTGATATGAGTGATCTCACCCACGTAGCCCAGCCGCTCGTCCTTGATCTCAGCCTCGATCAGCCGGCCGTCCATGCCGGAGATGCCCATGGCCTGGCCGCCCTTCATCTCCAGCAGGTTCACCAGCGTCTTGTTGATCTTGCCCGCCAGCACCATCTGCACGATGTCCACGGTCTCCCGGTCGGTCACCCGCAGGCCGTCCACGAACACGGCCTCCTTGCCCAGGGCCTTCATGGTCTGGCTGATCTCTGGGCCGCCGCCGTGCACCAGCACTACTTTTACGCCGATCAGCCACAGCAGCACCACGTCCTCCATGACCTGCTGCTTCAGCTGCTCGTTTACCATGGCGTTGCCGCCGTACTTCACCACCACGACCTTGCCGGTGTAGCGCCGGATATAGGGCAGCGCCTGCACCAGCACCTCGGCCCGCTCGGCGTTGGAAAACAGTTTATCCATGATCGCTCCTTTTAGGACCTGTAATCCCCGTTGATCTTCACATAGTCATAGGTCAAATCGCAGCCCCAGGCGGTGGCCTCCGCGCTGCCCATCTTCATGTCGCAGCAGAATCGGATCTCTTTTTCGGAAAGGATCGCCAGCGCCCTGTCTTCGTCGAAGGCCTGCACGCAGCCGTTCCTGTAGAAGCAGAGGGTATCGTCCTTGCCCACCAGGTAGAGCTCGATCACCGCGGGGTCGAAATCCACGCCCGCGTAGCCCAGCGCGCAGAGTATCCGGCCGCAGTTGGCATCCTTGCCGTAGATCATCGCCTTCACCAGGCTGGAGCCCACCACCGAGCGGGCCAGCGTCCGGGCGTGTTCCTTGGTGTCGGCGCCCGTCACCTTCATTTCCATCAGGTGGGTCGCGCCTTCGCCGTCCCCGGCCATGAGGATGGCCAGCGTCCGGCAAACGGTGAACAGCGCCTCGCGGAAGGCCGCAAAGGCCGCGCTCCCGGCGGCGACGGGTTCGTTGCCCGCCGCGCCGTTGGCCAGTACCAGCAGCGTGTCGTTGGTGCTGGTGTCGCCGTCCACTGAGATCATGTTGAAGGTGTCGGCCACCACGTCGCTGACAGCCTGCTGCAGCAGGGCCGAATCGATGGTGCAGTCGGTGGTAATGTAGGCCAGCATCGTGCACATGTTGGGGTGGATCATGCCCGAGCCCTTGCTCATGCCGCCCAGGCGGACCTTCACGGCGCCCTGCCCGTCCGCGGCGGGCAGCTCGAAGGCCACGGCGCATTCCTTGTTGACGGTGTCGGTGGTCATGATGGCCCTGCTGGCGGCGGTGCCCGCCTCCAGGCTGTCCGACAGCGTCTGCTTCATCATGGATACGCCCGCGGTGATGCGGTCGAGGGGCAGGTTCGGCCCGATCACGCCGGTGGAGCCCAGCAGCACCTGCTCGGCGGGGATATCCAACGCCTTCGCGGTGAAATCGGCGGTCTGCCGGCACATGGCCATGCCCGTCTCGCCGGTGGCCGCGTTGGCGATGCCGGCGTTGACCACCACGGCCCGGGCTGCCCTGACATTCTGCACGATCTGCCGGTCCCACACCACCGGCGCGGCCTTGACCACGTTGCTGGTGAAGGTGCCCGCCACCGCGCAGGGCGCGTCGCTGTAGACCATCGCCATGTCGGTGCGCCCCCGGTACTTGATGCCCGCGGCGCAGCAGGCCGCGCTGAAGCCAGCGGCTGCCGTCACGCCGCCGGGAATGATGTCAATCTTCATTGTCCTCTCCTATAAACCTCGTGATGTTCTTCTCGTTCAGCACGAACTCATAATAATTCACGTCGCTCTTCTTCCAGCCGATTTGCCGCCAGAAGGCGTTGCCCACGTCGTTGTTGGCAAAGGCGATGAGCGAGACCTTGTTGATGCCCATCTCCCGCAGGCGTTCCATGCAGTAACCCACCATTCGGGTGCCGATGCGTTTTCGCCGGTATTCCCGGGCCACGCAGACGTGGTAGAGGGCGCCCTGACGCCCGTCCGACCCGCAGAGGATCGAGCCGACGATGCGCCCATTCGCCACGGCCACCACGCTGGTGGTGGGGTTGCGGCGGATGAAGCGGGCCACGTCCTCCCGGGAGTCGTCCAGCGCCCGTATGCCGAAGCCCCGTATGGTCATCCACAGCGCCCGAACGGCGTCGTAGTCCTCCTCCCGCATGGGCAGGATCTGCACCTCATCCATGACAGCCGATCACCAGTCCCTCCGTCTCATTGAAGCCCAGCAGCAGGTTCATGTTCTGCAGGGCCGCGCCGGAGGCCCCTTTGCCCAGGTTGTCGAAGCGGGCGGTCACGAGGACGCGCTCCGCGTTGCCCGCGACGCTGATCTGCATGTCGTCCCGGCCCGAAAGCGCGCCGGCGGACAGGAAGCCGTTCTCGTCCGCGGCTTCGGCGAAGTTCACCACGGGGCCGGCGTAGGCCCCGCGATAGGCCGCCTTTATGTCGTCGATATTGCCGCTGAGCTGGTCCGCAAACAGGGGCACGCTGACCTCCATGCCGCTGTAGAAGTCGCCCACGATGGGCATGAACGCCGGGGCGTGGGTCAACCCGCACACCGCGGCCATCTCCTTCAGGTGCTTGTGCTGCTGACCCAGGCCATACTGGCGGGGGGCGTCCAGCAGCGGGCTGCGGTCCTCGCCCTCGTATTCCGCGATCATCTTCTTGCCGCCGCCGGAATAGCCGGTCAGCGACGTGCAGCACAGCAGGGCATCTTTATTCAACAGTCCCGCGTGGACCAGCGGCGCGATGAGCGCGATAAAGCCGCTGGCGTGGCAGCCGGGGTTGGCGATGCGCTTCGATGCGGCGATGCGCTCCCGTTGGCCGGGCAGCTCGGCAAAGCCGTACACCCAGCCCTCGGCGGTGCGGTGGGCGGTGGAGGTGTCGATGATGGCGGTATCGGGATTGTCCACCAGGGCCACCGCCTCGATGGCGGCAGCGTCCGGCAGGCACAAAAAGGCGATGTTCGCCCCGTTCAGCGCGTCCTTGCGGGCCGAGGGGTCCTTGCGCAGGGCCTCCGGCAGGGTGATCAGCTCGATCCCCGGCCGGTTGGCCAGCCGTTCCCGTATCCGCAGGCCCGTGGTGCCCGCGCTGCCGTCGATGAAAATCCGCTTCATGTCTGCCTCCAGAAGTGCTTTATAAATATACAAGAATTATACGGCTAAAGGCGGTTTTAGGCAAGTTAAATGTGCATTATTATTCGTTGAAAATGTATATCTATGCACGATAATGATTGATTATACAGTCTGGCGTATTCAGACGCAATGAATATTTAATACAGGCGCGTTGACACGCGCCCTTTTTTGTGATAGCATAATGCCATAACCGAATATTGCGATTAAAGGATAGAGGCGCAGTTGTCATCAGTAGGGCCGGTGGAAGGCATCGCAAAGCCGTTGCCGGTCGTGAAAGGGGCCGCTGCCGAAGACGGGGAGGGCGGTCTCCGTCTGGGCGAACGGACAACATCCGTTCGACTGCCGCGATTGCGGAGCGCTATGGATTAATCGAAGCACTGCCACGCCTGTGCGGGGCGGGCGATGTCGATTGGAACACAGCGAATGCAGCGGGCATTGGCTGTTTTTTATAGGAGCACTGAATTGCAATATGCGGAACAACGCCATAAAGGAGCATCGTTATGAGCAAGAAGACCATCTTCCGCGGCGCCGCCACGGCGCTGATCACCCCCCTGACCCAGGCGGGCGTGGACTACGAAGCCCTGGGCCGGCTGATCGACTGGCAGATCGACCAGGGCATCGACGCGCTGGTAATCGCTGGCACCACCGGCGAGGGCGCCACCCTGACCTATGACGAACACCAGGAGGTCATCCGCTACTCGGTGGAGCGGGCGGCGGGGCGCGTGCCCATCATCGCGGGCAGCGGCTCCAACGACACCAGCCGCGCCATCACCCTGTCCCGCTTTTCCTGCGACGCCGGGGCGGACGCGCTGCTGGTGGTGACCCCCTATTACAACAAGGCCACCCAGAAGGGCCTGATTGCCATGTACAACGCCATCGCCGACGCGGTGGATCGCCCCATCATACTCTACAACGTGCCCTCCCGCACCGGCGTGGGCATCGAGCCCAACACCTACCTGGCCCTGGCCGAGCACCCCAACATCGTGGCCATCAAGGAGGCCAACGGCAACATCTCCAAGATCGTGGAGACCGCGCGGCTGGTGGGGGACAAGCTGGACATCTACTCCGGCAATGACGACCAGGTGGTGCCGATCCTCTCGATGGGCGGCAGCGGCGTGATCTCGGTGCTCTCCAACGTCATGCCCGCCCAGACCCACGAGATGTGCGCTCGCTTCTTCGAAGGCGACCTGGCCGGGGCGGCGAAGCTGCAGATGGAATATCTGCCGCTGATCAACGCCCTGTTCAGCGAGGTCAACCCCATCCCCGTGAAAGCGGCCATGGCGGCCATGGGCTGGTGCGAGAACTACCTGCGCATGCCCTTGACCCGCATGGAGCCCGAGCACTGGGAGAGGCTGAAGACCATCATGCAGGCGCACAAGCTCATTTAAAATGAGGAATGAGGAATTAGGAATGAGGAATGCAAAATGCCTGTCCCGATTTCTTTCTGAATTACAGAAGTATTTTGAAGGTGGGGCTATAGTATGAAAATTGTTCTGAACGGCGCGAAGGGGCGCATGGGGCGGATCGTGGATGAAGCCGCCGTGGCGAACGGCCACGAAATCGTCGCCCGGGTGGACTTTGGCTATGCCGAAGGCGAGGGTATGCGGACGCTGGCGGAGTACCAGGGCCCCGCAGACGTGGTCATCGACTTTTCCAACCACGCGGCGACAGCCCAGGTGACGGAATACTGCGTGAAGCGCGGCCTGCCGGTGGTCGTCGCCACCACGGGCCAGAGCGCGGAAGAGCTGGCGCTGATCGACACTGCGGCGAGGACAGTGCCGGTGTTCCTTTCGGCGAACATGTCCCTGGGCGTGGCGCTGCTGGCCGACCTGGCAAAGAAGGCGGCGGCGGTATTCCCGGACGCCGACATAGAGATCGTCGAAAAGCACCACAACCAGAAGCTGGACGTGCCCAGCGGCACGGCGCTGCTGCTGGCCCGGCGCATCAGGGAGGCCCGGCCCGAGGCCCAATTCGTGATCGGGCGGCATGAGAACGGCAAGCGGACGAGGGAAGAGATCGGCATCCACTCGCTGCGCCTGGGCAACGAGGTGGGTACCCATGAGATCATCATCGCCACCGGCAGCGAGACCGTCACACTGAAGCACGAGGCGGAGAACCGGTCGCTGTTCGCCCAGGGGGCGCTGGCTGCCGCCGCGTTCATCGCGGGGAAGGCCCTTGGCATGTACGACATGAGGAGCATCATAGAGTGAGGTGAGCGCCATGAACGCGCAGGATTTGATCAACTACATCGCCAGTTCCGAGAAAAAGACGCCGGTGAAGCTGTATATCAAGGAAAAGGCGCCCATCGACTACGGCGACGCGAAGGTGTTCGGCGCGGGGGACAGGATCGTGTTCGGCGACTGGACCAAGCTGGGCCCGATCATCGAGCAGAACCGGGAGAGCATCGAGGACATCGTGATCGAAAATGACCGGCGCAACAGCGGCGTGCCGCTGCTGGACATGAAGGCTGTGCCCGCCCGCATCGAGCCGGGCGCGGTGATCCGCGAGCAGGTGACCATCGGCAGGAATGCCGTCATCATGATGGGCGCGATCATCAACATCGGCGCGGTCGTCGGCGAGGGCACCATGATCGACATGGGCGCGGTGCTGGGCGGAAGGGCCACCGTGGGCAAGAACTGCCACGTCGGCGCGGGCGCGGTGCTGGCCGGGGTGATCGAGCCGGCCTCCGCCACGCCGGTGATCGTCGAGGACAACGTGCTCATCGGCGCCAACGCCGTGGTCATCGAGGGCGTGCACGTGGGCAAGGGCGCGGTGGTCGCCGCCGGCGCCATCGTCATCGAGGACGTGCCCGACAACGCCGTCGTGGCCGGCTGCCCCGCGAAGGTCATTAAGCAGGTGGACGTCGGCACCAGCCAGAAGACCGCGCTGGAGGCGGCGCTGAGGAAGCTATAACTTCTGATTTGTCGCCTCAGCGACAAATCAGAGTTTATCAAAGGAGTATCCTATGCCTGACTATCTCTCCGAAGCCCAAAGCATCGCCCCCGAGCTCACTGCCCTCCGCCATGCCTTCCACATGGACCCGGAGCTGGGGAATCGTGAATTTCACACCGCGGCGCGGATCGAGGCGACGCTGGACGGGTGGGGGATCCCCACCCGGCGGCTGCTGGACACGGCGGTGGTGGGGCGGCTGGACGGCGCGCTGCAGGGGCGCGTGGCGGCGCTGCGCGCGGACATGGACGCACTGCCGCTGACGGAGGTCACCGGCGCGGAGTTCGCCTCCCGGAACCCGGGGGTGATGCATGCCTGCGGCCATGACG
>JAZOUD010000162.1:0-11434 GCA_045658005.1 Clostridia bacterium
TATTCCGCGGGCTTGAGTTCGCTTGCGAACTTTTCGCAAAATCCGGATTTTACGAAAGGCCGGAGCTTGCGAGGCCCTTTAGTCATTGCCCAGAAGCGGCAAGGGCGGAGGAAACGAAACGATTGTGGGTGGGACGTTGGACGATTCGCAACACGTCGCGGCAGCTGCCCTGCTCACGCGGGACGATCCGAACGGCGGACCATCCCAGGGGCGGAGTGCGGCCAGGCGGAGCTTGTCGACATCTGGCCGCGCCCGCCCCGGTGCGTCGTTGGGTGGGCGGGTGGGCACTAATCACAAAGCGCGCCGCACCTCGCTCATAGGTGCGCCCGCGCTTTGTCACAGCCTCGTAACATCTGCCCCGCTTCTGGCCGTGCTGATGGCCGCCAGCTCGCGCACCGTCGATGTGATCCGCGTTGGCCACCGCCTCCGGAGGCCGTCAAAAGGGGCGGAGTATTACAGAGCCGTTACAGTTCCCCTACAATTCATGGATTCCTGAACAAACGGAGAGAAACCGCTTGACAAAGCTGCAATACAGCTTATAATGATGGTCAGGAGGTGACACCGTGTATAAACCTGAGTACGGAGACCCCGTTGTGACGCTGCGATTACCTCGGCAGATGATCGCCGCGGCGCGGATGTGCGCAAGGCGTCACGACACGACACTCAGCGGGTTGATTCGTCGACTGCTCGACGATCAGCTCCAGCAGGACGGGATTCCCTGGCAAACCCCGCCCACCCCGATACCAGGGCAAAAGGGTATTGATGACTATCTCCTCGATGAGGCTACCAATGCATAAAAAATCAGCCGACCGCGCCAACGATCGACTGAAATCAGATAGCGGAACCCACTGCAAAAGATCCGCATTGGTACACCATCAGGGGCTCGAACCCTGGACACCCTGATTAAGAGTCAGGTGCTCTACCAACTGAGCTAATGGTGCTTGTCCTTTCGACGTGTGATATTATATCGCTTTTTGCCCGGGCTGTCAATACCTTTATTCCCCCTGAGCGCGTTGAATTATATACATAATTGCATTTTTTCTGTGTAAAGTGTGTAAGATGCGTTGCAGAATCAACTCTTTTTGAGTAGAATGATTGAGTCGCCAGGGAAAACAGGCGCGTTCCACTTCTAATGCATAAAACGGAGGTAGTACAAATGTCGACCCGGCTTCTTCGACAGGCCGTATTGATGTGCGCCGCACTGCTCTGCGCGCTGTCCTTGATCCCATGCGCGGCGCAGTCGGCCGACGCGGATACCTATTGCGTCGAGGTTGACGTCACCAACCAAATCACCACCGTGTATCGCACGGCCGACAGGCGGATCGTGCGCCAGATGATCTGCTCCACCGGCATAAACGATTACACGCCGCTGGGGACCTTCAAGATGGAGCAGACCCGGCCGCTGACCGACCGCATGGATTGGTATTACATCACCAAATTCAAGTGCTATGTCAAATTCGCCACCCGGATCAAGGGCGGCATACTGTTCCACTCGATCCCCTATGCCAAAAAGGACATGCAGACCATCGACCGGGAGGCGCTGGACCAGTTGGGCACGAAGGCCTCCCACGGCTGCATCCGCCTGCTATGGGAGGATGCCCGCTGGATCTCCGAGCACTGCCCGGTGGGCACCACGGTCAAGATCTTCAACGGGGCCGCGAAGAAGACCGACCTGCGAGCCCTGCTGAAGGTCCAGGGCTATACCGAGGACTGCAAGCTGACCTACAGGCAATTCCTGGATGCCAGCCCCGTGGAGGCCCTTTCCGGCGTCATGGGCCCCGGCGCGTCCGGCGAGGCGGTCGCCACCCTTCAGCAGCGCCTCATCGGCCTTGGCTTCTATGAGGACGACCCCACCGGCACCTACGACGAGGCCACCACGCTGGCCGTCATGCGCTACCAGGCTGCCGCTTCGGAGACGGTGAACGGCGTCGCAAGCCGCGCCCTGCTGGAGCGGATCATGTCAGAGGACGACATCACCGCCGAATACGCCACCCTGGCGCCGGGCTGCAGGGGCCCTCTGGTGGCAAAGCTCCAGCTGGCCATGGCCTCCATCGGATATTACGCGGGCAGCATCGACGGCGTGTATGACAACCGCCTGGCCGCCGCCGTGTCCGATTACTGCGCCTCCAGGGGAGTTCAGGCGGTGGATTCCGTCTCCCCCGCGCTGCGCGCCGAGATCTACGAGCTGGCGAAGGCGTAAACCCACTCATACGGAAAGCTGAAAAAAGAAGATCCTGCGCGAAGCGAAGGATCTTCTTTTGCTGTTCGAACGGACAAATACTGATTTGTCGCAGCGCGACAAATCAGTATTTGTCCACGCATCATTCCGGCTGGTAAATGACCAGGCTCTTCAGCCCGCCCGCGTAGAAGCGCGTCTTCTGAACCTTGCTCGTGTCTCCCCAGTACCAGGATTTTTTCATGTACTTCGGGATATTGACGTCGATGCAGTTGGCCGCGAAGCTGTAGAATTCGCCCAGCGTCGCCGCGCCGTCGCCATTGCCCTTTTTATCCGCCATGAAATAGCCGGGATAGCTGCCCTTCTCGGCGTCGGCGTTCTTCGTCCACCAGCCCTCCTTCTCGTTGTACCCGAGCCCCTGCAGCAGGAAGAACGTGAAGAAATCCACGGACTTGGCTTTGTTGGTGTAGAAGGTGGCCTTGGTGTTGGAGGCGGCGGTGAGCACCGCGATCCTGCCGTCCTCGTCGTCCAGCCTGCTCTTCATGTCGTTGATGAAGGTCCCGCTGTAACAGGAATCCAGTATCAGTATGACGTTGCCCTTTATGGCCTGTACGCTGCTGAATATCTCCTTGGCGGTCAGGTAATACCTGGAATTGTTCTTGTTCTTGTCGTAGCCCATCAGCGAGAGCCTGTAGCTGGAATAGCTGCTCTTGTTGTTGTGGCCGTGGGAGCAGAGGTAGACGATGCTCACGTCGTTTTCGTCCGCTTCCTTGAAGAAGCCCGCGATGCCGGACTGGATGCCGGACTTGCTGGGGTTCCCCAGGACCTTTGTGGCGTAGCGTTGTCCGTCGATGCCCGACTTTTTGAACACGGTGGCCATGCTCTCGGAATTGCGCTTGACAAAGGGCAGGCTGTCGTAATAGCTGTAGGCCGCGAACAGCCGGTAGTTCACCGGATTCGCCTCCTCTTCGGTGACCGTCACGCTGCAGCTCGCCTGGACGCCGTTGGAGGTCGTCACCGTGACGGTGCCGCTGCCCGCCTTCAGGCCCGTTACGACGCCGCTTTCGCTGACGCCCAGCACGCTTTCGTCGCTGCTCGAAACGACGTAGTCCGCGCCTTCGATCACCGAGCCGTCCCCGGCCAGCACCCTGGGCGCCAGGTCATAGGTGTCGCCGACGCCGATGGTGACTTCAGCGGCGGCCAGTTCTACCTTCTCCGGCACCTTGATCACGTTGACAATGCAGAAGGTCTGTACCGGTTCGCCGTTGACCAGATGGGTCGAAACGCCGTTGTGCGCAGTGACATAGAGGAAGGCGATTCCCTCCGCGATGCCCCTGATCCTGCCGGTCCTGGCATTGACGGAGACCTGGCCCGTGCCATTCTGGACGCTGTATGTAAATGTGGCGGGCACCTCCGCGCCGTTGGCATCGACGGCGGTCGCGGCGACGGTGGCCTTCTGCTTCAGGTAAACCGTCAGCTTCTCGGGCAGGAACACCTCGGCCGGCGCCTCCACGACGGTCAGCTGGCAGACGGCCTTATGGCCGTTGAAGGTCTTGACCGTGATCGTGGTACTTCCGGGGGCCACCGCGGTGACGACGCCGGTGCGCCTGTCCACCGTGGCGATCTTTTTTTTCCCGGAGGAATAGGTCAGCGTCGACCCCGTGCCCGACGGGAGCTTCCCCTTGAGCCTGTAGCTGTCGCCCACGGACAGCGTCAGCTCGGCGGGCGTGATCGTCACGCTGTCCGGCGCCTGCCTGACGGTGACCACGCAGCGGGCCGACAGGCCGCTTTCCGTCCTGGCCGTGATGGTCGCCTTGCCCTGTTTGACGCCGGTGATCTTCCCGGTCTTCTTGTTGACCTTGGCCACGGAGCGCTTGCTGGAGGACCAGGTGACGGCGTCGCTGCCGTCCTCGGGGATTCGCGTCGCCTTGATAAGCGCGCATTTCTCCCCGACGCCGATCAGGAGCTTTGAGGCGCTCAGCTCAAGCCTCGCCTCGCTTTGATCTGCGTCGTTGACGGCATCCACCACTTCCAGGCCCTCCGGTTCCCCGGAGAGCAGCCCCTCATCCGCGTCAGGAAGGCTCAGCTCCAGGTCCTCAGGCAAGGCGATTTCAATGTCGTCCGCCAATTCTTCGACCAGCACCGCGTCCTCCGGCGCATCCACGGTCACGGCGCCGTCTTCAAGCGCGATCTCCTCCGCGAGGGAAAATGCCCCCATACTCATGACCAGCGCCAGCGCCAGGCATAACCATCGTCTAAACATGCACAGCACCTCTTCGTTCAGCATTTATTCACTACATACAGTCTATTCGACATTACAGCCATATTTTACCTCATCTGCAATGCTCCTGTCAATCCTTCCCCGCGCCAGGATGTGGCAACCCCCGGACTTTTCTGCATAAATGCGCGTCCTGTTTCAAAAACCATAGGCCACGATGCCGCACGCGGCGGAAAACAGTATCAGCAGGATCGGCGAGAAGGGTTTCTTCAACGCCCTGCGCCATATCAGCCCCCCTGCGCCCAGCGTCAGGGCAATGCAAATCTGGCGCATATCGACCCGGAGCGTCGCGCCGCCTTCCCCCGCCTGAAGCAGCAGGCAGCGCACGGCGGTCCAAAGGCCCGCCGCCAGGATCATCCCCGCGACCACGGGGCGAATGCCCGACATCGCCGAGCGCACGAGGGCATTCTCCCTGAATCCCTTCAGCACCGCGGCGATCAGCAGCATCACCAGCAGCGCCGGGAGGACCACGCCCAGCGTCGCGCAGGTCGCGCCGGCCAGGCCCGCCCGGGTGCTGCCCACGAAGGTGGCCATGTTCACCGCGATGGGGCCGGGCGTGGATTCGCAGATTCCAATAAACCGGACCAGCGTCTGCTCATCCATCCAGCCCCGGGAGAGGGTTTCCTGCCGGATCAGCGGCAGCATGGCATAGCCGCCGCCGAAGGTGAACAGCCCGATCTTGAAGAAGACGGCGAACAACCCGAGCAGCTTCATTGGGAATCGCCCCCCTCCCCCTTCGCCCCGCGCCTGAACAGCAGACCCGCGACGCCGCCGCAGAGGATCAGCCAAACCGTGGAAAAACGCCAGCCCAGGGCGTCGATTGCCAGCACCAATAGCGCCGCCGCGGCGCAGAGGCCCAGCTCGAACCCCCTTTTAGGCAGCTTGACGGCCAGCCGCAGGCCGGCCCGCAGGATCAGGAAGGCCACGGCCACCTGGATGCCCCTGAAGGCGTTGGCCACCACGGTCAGGGCCATGAAGCGCTCGAAGAACAGCGAGATCACATAAATGATGATGAACGAGGGCATCACCACCCCCAGCGTCGCCCACACGCCCCCGGCCACGCCCTCCCGGCGATAGCCCACATAGGTGGCGCAGTTCACGGCGATGGGCCCCGGGGTGGACTCCGCGATGGCGAAGACCTCGGTCAGCTCCTGCGAGGCGATCCACCCCCTGCGCTCGCCGATCTCATGCCCGATCAGCGAGATCATGGCATAGCCGCCGCCAAAGGTAAACAGTCCGATTTTGAAAAACACGCCGAACAGCTCCAGCAAACGACGCCAGCGCACCATTTTAATTCCACCTCTCGTCAATAATGACGCCCGTCCTGGGCGAGATGACACCATTTTTCCAAATCTTTATACTTTTCTCTTGACTTTTCCCGCCAAAATTCTATTATAAAAACAATACCACATACCGGAGGCCCACCCATGCAGCAAACCCGCAAGCGCCGCTCCGCAAGCGAGACCCTGCGCCTGTTCAAAACCTTCCTGCCCTACTTCAGGCCGTACCTGCCAGTGCTCCTGCTGGACCTGTTCTGCGCGGCGCTGACCACGGTCTGCGACCTGGTGCTGCCGATGATCGTGCGCTACATCACCGGCATGGGCGCGACCAACCTGCCCGCGCTCACCGTGGCGACGGTGCTGCGGCTGGGGGCACTGTACGTGGCGCTGCGCATCGTGGACACCGCGGCCAACTACTTCATGCAGTCCGTGGGCCACATCATGGGCACCCATATCGAGACCGACATGCGCCGCGACCTTTTCGCCCACCTGATGGAGCTGCCCCACGCCTACTACAGCGGCACCAAGATCGGTCAGATCATGTCCCGCATCACCAGCGACCTGTTCGACATCACGGAATTTGCCCACCATTACCCCGAGGAGCTGTTCATCACCAGCCTGAAGGTGATCGTCGCCTTCATCATACTCTGCGGCATGAACGTGCCCCTGACGCTGATCATATTCGCGTCGCTGCCGCTGATGGTACTGTGCAGCAACCACTTCGCCAGGCCCATGCAGAAGTCCTTCAAGGATTCCCGTTTCCAGCTCGGCGAGATCAACGCCCGGGTGGAGGACAGCCTGTCCGGCATACGGGTGGTGAAGTCCTTCGCCAACGAGGACGTGGAAATGGAGAAGTTCAAGCGCGACAGCCACGCCTTCCTGGCGGTCAAGAAGCGCATGTACCGGGCCATGGCCGGCTTTCACTCGGTCACCCGCATGTTCGACGGCATCATGTACATACTGGTGGTGTGCGTCGGGGCGATCTTCATGATCCACGGGCGCATCACCGCGGCGGACCTGGTGGCCTACCTGCTGTATGTCACCACGCTGCTGGCGTCGATCCGCCGTCTGGTGGAATTCACCGAGAACTTCCAGCGGGGCATCACCGGCATCGAGCGCTTCGCCGAGGTGATGGACGTGCCCGCCACCATCGCGGACCTGCCCGGCGCGGTGGAACTGAATAACGTGCGGGGCGAGCTGGAATTTGACGACGTGTCCTTTGCCTACGCCGATGGTGGCACCGACGTGCTCAGCCACATCCGCCTGCACGTCAGCCCCGGCGAGAGCGTGGCGCTGGTGGGGCCCTCGGGCAGCGGCAAGACCACGCTGTGCAACCTGATTCCCCGGTTCTACGAGGTCAGGTCCGGCGTCATCCGCGTGGACGGCACGGACATCCGGCAGTATACGCTGAAATCCCTGCGCCGGCAGATCGGCATGGTGCAGCAGGACGTGCACCTGTTCTCGGGCACGGTGCTGTCAAACATCGAATACGGACGCCCCGGCGCCAGCCGGGAGGCTGTCATCGAGGCGGCGAAGCTGGCCGGCGCCCACGAGTTCATCATGGCGCTGGAAAAGGGCTACGACACCTACGTGGGCGAGCACGGCGTCAAGCTGTCCGGCGGCCAGAAGCAGCGCATCTCCATCGCCCGAGTTTTCCTGAAGAACCCGCCGATACTGATCCTCGACGAGGCCACCAGCGCCCTGGACAACGAATCGGAGCAGCTGGTGCAGCGGTCCCTGGAAAAGCTGATGAAGGGGCGCACCACGTTCACCATCGCCCACCGCCTGACCACCATACGCAACGCCAACACCATACTGGTGCTGACCGACGAGGGCATCGTCGAGCAGGGCAGCCACGCAGACCTGATGGCGAAAAAGGGCGTGTATTACAGGCTGTACAGCATGTACCAGGACCGGTGATCATCCCTTCTTCTTCACCGCGATCAGCTGGGGCGGGTCGTTGGGCTGGTTCATGTAGCGCTCCAGCAGCGCGTCGTAGCGCTTTGGATCCAGCCGGCCCGCCCATTCCGTCAAGGCCTCCAGCTCCCGCGCTCCCTCCTCATGGCCCGGATACACGCAAACCGTCATCAATCCCTGGGGCCTGAGCAGCGTCAGCGCCGCGTCCACGGCCTGAAGCGTCGTCCCGGTCCGGGTGGTGACGGCGTGTTCGGCCCCCGGCAGCCAGCCCAGGTTGAACATCACCGCGTCCACCGGCTCCGGCACGAAGTCGGCCATGTGCTGGTGGCCCTGGCAAAAGAGCGTCGCCCGGTCCGAAAGGCCCTCGTCCCGCAGGCGCTGGCCGGTCCTCTCCACCGCCTCCGGCTGTACGTCGAAGGCATACACGTGCCCGTCCGGCCCCACCCGACGGCACAGCCAAAGGGTGTCCCTGCCGTTGCCCATCGTGGCGTCCACGGCTCGCGCGCCGGGAAAGAGCGCCGTCTCCATCAATGCCGCCGCCCAGAACCGGGCGGACCTGAAATCCTGTGCCATGCCGCATTCCCCCTTGCTATCTGCCATTATACAGGAAACGATCGTCTTTGAAAAGCGCCGCGGTCGCGCCGGGTTGTGAATTGTATGAAATCTTTTCACGGCGTTCGTTGAAGTGGCCTTTCATCTATGATACAATCCATGAATTGAGTTACAACACAACAACCAAGGAGCCACCCATGCAAAGCGATCTGAGGAACCGCCGTTCATTGAAGTCCGCGTTGATCGGCAACCGTGCCTTTTACGTCATGGTGCTCTCGATCCTGGTGCCCATCGTCGTTCAGAACGCCATCTCCAACTTCGTGAACCTGTTGGACAACATCATGGTGGGCCAGGTGGGCACGGAGCAGATGTCGGGCGTGTCCATCGTCAACCAGCTGATGTTCGTGTTCAACCTGTGCGTGTTCGGCGGCATCTCCGGCGCGGGCATATTCTCGGCGCAGTACGCCGGCGCGAACAACCAGGAGGGCGTGCGCCACTGCTTCCGCTACAAGTTGTACCTGTGCGCGGTGCTGATCGTCGCCGCCCTGGCGATCTTCCTGGGCGGCGGCGAATTCCTGATCAACCGGTTCCTGCACGACGAGGCCGACGCCGGGCGCGTCGCCACGACCCTGAGCCACGGCATGGATTACCTGCACGTCATGCTCTGGGGCATGCTGCCCTTCGCGCTGACCCAGGTGTACGCCAGCACCCTTAGGGAAAACGGCGAGACGAAGCTGCCCATGCTCGCGGGCATCGTGGCGGTATTCGTAAACCTCATCTTCAACTACCTGCTGATCTTCGGCCACCTGGGCTTCCCCCGGCTGGGCGTGCGGGGCGCGGCCATCGCCACAGTGCTCTCCCGTTTCGTGGAGCTGGCCATCGTCGTCGTCAGCACCCACGCGAACCCCGATCGGTATCCCTTCGCAAAGGGCGTGTACGGCAGCCTGCGGGTGCCCGGCGACCTGGCGAAGCAGATCACCCTGAAGGGCATGCCGCTGCTGATCAACGAGTGCCTTTGGTCCACGGGCATGACCGTGCTGGTGCAGTGCTATTCCCAGCGGGGGCTGGACGTGGTGGCCGCCATGAACATCTCCAGCACCGTCTCCAACCTGTTCTCCGTGGCCATACTGTCCATGGGCAGCGCCACCGCCATCATCGTGGGCCAGACCCTCGGGGCAAACGACATGGCGCGGGCGAAGGACCAGGCCTGGAAGCTGGTGTTCTTTTCGCTGTGTCTCAGCGCCGGAACGCTGGTTTTGATGCAGCTGGTCGCGCCGCTGATTCCACAGCTCTACCAGACCTCCGAAGCCGTGCGCCAGCTGGCGACCCGGCTTCTGCGGATCTACGCGCTGTGCCTGCCCCTGATCTCATTCTGCAACAGCGCGTATTTCATACTGCGCTCCGGCGGCAAGACGCTGATCACCTTCCTGTTCGACAGCGGCTATACCTGGGTGATCAGCGTGCCCATCGCCTGGACCCTGGTCCACCTGACGGGCCTGCCGGTGGAGACGGTCTATCTGCTGGTACAGCTGGCCGAGATCATCAAGTGCGCCTTCGGCTATGTGCTGCTGCGCAGGGGCGTGTGGATGAACAACATCGTGGTATGAAAACGGAGCCGTCCCGAATAGGGAACGGCCCCGGCGCTGCGCAGCGCAAATTATGTCGATTTTACTTTCCGAACAGCTGCACCCAGTAGGTCACGCCGCCGGAGACGACGGCGCACGCGCCGATGCTGCCGTAGCTGGCGCGCAGTATGTTGGCCCTGTGGCCGCTGGAGGTCATCCAGGCCGCCATCACCTTGTCCGCCGTGCGCTGGCCCATGGCGATGTTCTCGCCGTAGGCGGCGCTGCTGACGGTGCGCCAGGCGGTGCCGTCGGGGCGCGTGTGGCTGAATTTGCGGGTGATCTCACCGGCCCTTATACGGGCCGCCCGACTCAGCTCGGCGCTGACGTTCAGCGTTCCAAGTCCCCGCCGGACGCGCTCCTGGTTGACCTGGCGCACCACCTCGCCTGACAGGGATGTCCTGAGGGAAACGGTCGAACGTGCGGGTTGTGAAGCGCCGGCCGTCCATGTCGACGCCAGGGCCGTACCCTGTGTAAACAGCATCAGGCCAACGGCCACTATCCATGCAAGTATCCTTTTGTTCAAACTGTGCTTCCTTCTTTCTGTCGTGAATTTGAAATATATTTCAAAGATATTTTATATACATCCCATAATTTTGTCAACATAATATCAGGCAATATGCATAAATTGGCAGAAATGGAAGCCCAAGGAAGGCGGATGACCCATGACCAATGACGATACCATGCGCGCGGACGCGGCGCTGGCGGCGCGGGGGCTTGCGCCCAGTCGGGAGCGCGCCCGGGCCCTGATCGAAGCGGGGCTGGCCACCGTGAACGGCATGCCCATCGACAAGCCCGCAAGGCGGGTGAGCGAAGCTGACCGGCTGGCGGTCATCGGCGACACCCACCCCTACGTCAGCCGGGGCGGATTGAAGCTGGAGAAGGCCCTCAATGTCTTCGGCACAGATGTGTCCGGACTGGTCTGCGTGGACGTGGGCGCGTCCACCGGTGGCTTTACCGACGTGCTGCTCAGAAACGGGGCAAGGCACGTCTACGCCGTAGACGTGGGCACTGCCCAGCTGCACGAATCGCTGCGCGTCGACCCCCGGGTGACGCGCATGGAGCGGGTCAACGCCCGGACGCTGCATCGCGCCATGTTCCCGGAGCCGCCGACGCTGGCTGTGATGGACGTGTCCTTCATCTCCATACGGCTGATCCTCCCGGCGCTGTTTGAGGTCCTGGGCGGGAAGGGCCGCGTGATCAGCCTCATAAAGCCCCAGTTCGAGGCCGGACGCCAGCGCATCGGCAAGAACGGCATCGTCACCAGTGCCGAAGCCCACCGGGATGTGCTGAAGGCCATCGTCGATTTCGCGCCGACGCTGGGCTGGCAGGTGACCGGACTGGACTTCTCCCCCATCGCCGGCGGCGACGGCAACGTGGAGTTTTTGGCGGATCTGAGACCGGAGGATTGCTGCAAAGCAACGATGAACGACGCCGTCATCGACGACGTCGTGCGAAAAGCCCACGGAGCGAAGCTTCGATAGGCAGGAATGCGGCAAATACTGATCTGTCGCGCACAGCGCGACAAATCAGTATTTGCCCGCAACAGCGCATCTGACAAACGGGACGGCGGTTTTTTCTCTTGCGAAAAGGGCGGTCCCCTCATATT
>JAZOUD010000163.1:0-66778 GCA_045658005.1 Clostridia bacterium
TACCCATAATTAGCTCACAACTCCTTGATAAATTCCCATTTTAGGGGCAGAAAGGGCCCGCACAAGGGGTTGCGCGGGCCCAATATAACTGAATTTTAGATTACTTCTGGAACCAACGTGCGTTTGCGCGGTCTTCCAGAGCCTTCAGGGTTGCCTGAGGATCCTGAACCTTAGCCAGGAAGATCATAGCAGCGATGATGTAGGGCTTGAAGGAAGCTTCCTTGTACAGAGGATCGCGGTAACGATCGAAGACGGTAGCGTCAACTTCGCCTTCCTTGCAGGAAACGCCGGTGATGTCAGCGGGCAGGCAATGCAGGTACAGAGCCTTGCCGTCCTTGGTGGTAGCCATCAGCTCTTCGCTGCAGGTCCAGTCCTTGTGCTCTGCGTTCTGAGCCAGCAGTTCCTTCTCCAGAGCCTTGATGCCGGCGGTGTCGCCTTCAGCATACAGGTTGGTGCGCTTTTCCATAGCAGCGAAGGGAGCCCAGGACTTGGGGTAAACGATGTCAGCATCCTTGAATGCTTCAGCCATGGAGTTGGTCTTGGTGAAGGAGCCACCGGACTTGGCAGCGTTTGCCTTAGCAACTTCCTCGACCTCGGGCATGACTTCGTAGCCCTCGGGATGTGCCAGAACGACGTCCATGCCGAAACGGGTCATCAGACCGATGACACCCTGGGGAACGGACAGGGGCTTGCCATAGGAGGGGGAGTAAGCCCAGGTCATGGCGATCTTCTTGCCCTTCAGGTTCTCAACACCGCCGAACTCGTGGATGATGTGCAGCATGTCAGCCATGGACTGAGTGGGATGGTCGATGTCGCACTGCAGGTTGACCAGAGTGGGCTTCTGCTCCAGAACGCCAACCTTGTTGCCCTCGGTGACAGCGTCCATGAACTCGTGCATGTAGGTGTTGCCCTTGCCGATGTACATGTCGTCACGGATACCGATGACGTCAGCCATGAAGGAAACCATGTTAGCGGTCTCGCGGACGGTCTCGCCGTGAGCGATCTGGCTCTTGCCCTCGTCCAGGTCCTGAACTTCCAGGCCCAGCAGGTTGCAGGCGGAAGCGAAGGAGAAACGGGTACGGGTGGAGTTGTCGCGGAACAGGGAAATGCCCAGGCCGGACTCGAAGATCTTGGTGGAGATGTTGTTCTCACGCATGTAACGCAGAGCGTCAGCGATGGTGAAGACGGCCTCGATTTCGTCGTCGGTCTTCTCCCAGGTCAGGAAGAAGTCGCCGTTGTACATTTCCTTGAAGTTCAGAGCGTTCAGCTTGTCGATATACATCTGCAGAGTCTTGTCCATTTTGATTCGTCTCCTTATATGTTATAAATTTTGGTTTTTGAATTACAGGATGTCGTTGTCGGTCTTGCCGGCGCGGAACTCATAAACGTCGACCTTCTTGGTCTCGTCGTACAGGTTCACAGCAGCGACATAGACAGCAGCGCAGGTGACCAGGTCGGACTTCCAGGTGATCTCGTTGGGAGCATGTGCCTGGCTCTCAGCACCGGGGCCGAAGCCGACGCAGGGGATGCCGTAGCGCCCCTGGATGGAGACGCAGTTGGTGGAAAAGGTCCACTTGTCGATGAGGGGACGGCGGCGCAGCTCCATGGCGTCCTCGTCGCCCACGCGCTCCGGGCCGTAGAGGGCCTTGTGGGCCTGGGCCAGAGCCTCCACATGGGGCGCGTTCTCCTTGTTGATCCAGGTGGGGAAATAGCACTCGGTGGGGTACACCAGTCCCGTCCAGGCGGGGCGCTCGTAGGTGTACATGCTGACCTTCACGTCATCGCCGTACTTCTTGACGTTGGGCAGATCGCGGATTTCCTGCAGGCAGGAGTCCCAGGTCTCGCCGGCGGTCATGCGGCGGTCGACGGAGATCGAACAGGAATCCGCCACCGCACACCGGCTGGGGGAGGTGAAGTAGACCTGGGAAACGGTGCAGGTGCCCCGGCCCAGGAACCGGGCGTCCTCGAAGTGGTCCGGGTTGTACTTCGGATCGAGCATCCTGACGAGGCCCCGTATGGCGGTGCTGTCGTCCGCGCCGTTGTTGTTGAGGGCGCGGATGTCCTGGAGGATGTCGGCCATCTTGTAGATGGCGTTGTCGCCCCGCTCAGGGGCGCTGCCATGGCAGGACACGCCCCGCACGTCCACGCGGATCTCCATGCGCCCCCGCTGGCCCCGGTAGATGCCGCCGTCGGTGGGCTCGGTGGAGATGACGAATTCGGGACGGATGCCGTCCTTGTTCACGATGTACTGCCAGCACATGCCGTCGCAGTCCTCCTCCTGGACGGAGCCCACCACCATGATTTTATAGCCCTCGGGGATCAGCCCCAGGTCCTTCATGATCCTGATGCCGTAGACCGCGCTGGCCAGGCCGCCCTCTTGGTCGGAGGCCCCGCGGCCGTAGATGATCTCGTCGGTCTCGTAGCCCTCGTAGGGGTCCGCCGTCCAGTTCTCCCGGTTGCCGATGCCCACGGTGTCCACGTGGGAATCGATGGCGATGATCCTGTCACCCTCGCCCATCCAGCCGATGACGTTGCCCAGGCCGTCCACCTCCACCTTGTCGTAGCCCAGCTTCTCCATCTCGGCTTTGATGCAGGCGATCACTTCTCTTTCCTCACAGCTCTCGCTGGGGAGGGATATCATCGCCCGCAGGAAGCGGACCATGTCTGATTTATAGCCTTCTGCCGCTGCCTTGATCGCGGAACAGTCCAGTGCCATAGGCGTTTGCTCCTTTCAGTGATTATGATACGTACAGATCTGTGGCGGCATGGACGCCGCGACGTCGATGCGCGTGGCGGTTTCTTTTGTAGCGGCGGCCCCTGGGCCGCCATAGCTCATATCCCGGGGGTGGGATATGCCCCGCCCCAGACGATCTTCCGGTAGTTCTCCGGGTCGGTGTCGCCCTCGGTGGAGAACAGCAGCACGCGACTGTCCCTTCCCAGCCCCAGGGCCGCCTTCAATTCGGCGTAGGCGGGATCGGTCATCAGCGCGTCGATCACGCCCATGCCCACCGCGCCGGATTCGCCGCTGACCACGGCAGGGTCGCCCTTCAGCGGCGCGGCCAGCATCCGCATGCCCCTGGCGCTGACCCAGTCCGGGCAGGCCAGGAAGGCGTCGGCGTGGTTGCGCAGTATGTCCCAGCTGAGTATGTTCGGCTCGCCGCAGGCCAGTCCGGCCATGATGGTGGGCATGTCGCCGCCCACGGTGGCTGGGCTGCCGTCCCGCTGGCAGGCGCCCTTGTACAGGCAAGCCGCCGATTCAGCCTCAATGACGACGAACTTCGGCGGGTTTTCCGGGAACAGGTTGACGAAGTAGCCCACCACCGCCGAGGCCATGCAGCCCACGCCCGCCTGCACGAATACGTGGGTGGGCCTGTCGGCCAGCTGCCCGGCGGCCTCCTGGGCCATGCAGCCGTAGCCCTGCATGATCCAGGACGGGATCAGCTCGTAGCCCTCCCAGGCGGTGTCCTGCATCACCACGCCGTGCTCGGTCTTCGCGGCCTCCGCCGCCGCCAGGCGCACGCAGTCGTCGTAGTTCATGTCCTCGATGGTGACCCTCGCGCCTTCCCTTGCGATGTTGTCGTAGCGCACCTTTGCGCTGCCCCTGGGCATGTGCACCACGGCCTTCTGGCCCAGCTGGCGCGCCGCCCAGGCCACGCCACGGCCGTGGTTGCCGTCGGTGGCGGTGAAGAAGGTGGCCTGGCCGAAGTCCTGTCGCAGCTGCGCGCCTGTCAGGTAGTCGTAGGTCATCTGCTCGATGCCCTGGTTCGTCGCCTCGGCGATGGTCTTCGCCATGGCGAAGGCCCCGCCCAGCACCTTGAAGGCGTTCAGGCCGAAGCGGTGGCTCTCGTCCTTGACGAACAGCCCGCCCAGCCCCAGGCGGTCCGCCATGCCCTCCAGCCGGGCCAGCGGCGTGACGGCATACTGGGGAAAGCTTTTGAAAAAGGCCCGGACCTGATCCACGTTGGCCGCCGACATCAGGGGCAGATAGAGGTCGTCGCTCTTCGGCATGGCGTTCAGGGTCCATTTGATGCGATCCATAGTAACCTCCTTATCTGTACAGCAGCCAGGGATAGTTGTCCCGCACGGCGACCATCACCCGGCCGATTTCCGGAGGCACGCCCGCGTCTTCCGGGTCCACCTCGCGGCAGGCGCCTTCCCAGCGCAGCAGGAAGCGCCCGGATTCGCTCAGGCAGGCAAAGCCGGCGTTTTGGCTGTCCTCCAGCGCCGCCCTGTCCGTAAAGACGGTCAGCTTCTGGGCATAGGGCACGGTCTTATCCGCGCAGAAGGAGGCGCAGTTGCCGCATTCGTTGCAGGGCCCGTCCAGGTGCAGCATCTGCCGCTTGCCGTCTACGGTGACGATCACGTTGGCCCGGTTGGGGCACACCGAGGCGCAGATGCCGCAGACCGTGCGGCAGTCCGCCTTTTCATCGGGCGTGGACAGCTCCATGGCCCGGTGCCGGGAGGGGATGCGCTTCGCCGGCGCGCACAGGGTATCGGCCAGCTCGCTCAGAAGCGCGGCGTCCGGCATGATCCCGGCGTGCTTCGCGCCCTCCAGCGCCGTCGCCATCGCGTATAGCTTTTCATAGCCGCCCGGCTTCAGCAGTTCGGTGCAGACGGTGATGGGGAACAGCCCGGCTTTGGCCAGCAGCGCGATGTTCTTCGCGTCCGCGCCGCCGCAGTAGGACATGGGCAGCGCATCGCCGAAATCCTTCCGCAGCATCGCCGCGACCCGAAGGCTCAGCGGCAGCAGCGCCCGCCCGCTCATATAGATGTTCCCGTCGGGCAGCTCGCCCCGATCCGCCTTGACGGCGAAGGTGTTGGTCAGCTTGACGCCGAAGAACAGCCCCAGCGCCGCGGCCCTTTCCCGGAGGCGGCGCAGCATCGGCACGGCGTCTGAGTATTGCAGGTCGTTGTCGAAGGACGCCCGCTCGAAGCGCAGGTAATCGAAGCCCAGCGCGTCCAGCACCTCCTGCACCTGGTCATAGCCCACCAGCGTGGGATTGCACTTGAGAAGCAGGTGCAGCCCCTTGTTTTCCAGCAGGTGCAGCGCGATCCGCTCGGTGTCCCCGGCGGGGCAGCCGTGCATGGTGGAGACGGTCACGTTGTTGCAGGGATTGGGGGAGATGGCGGCGAGGTCGTCGGAAGTGAAGCTTTTAAAGTCGCCCATGCGGCGCTCCAGCACGGCCAGGCATTCGCTGAATATTTCCGTCCGGGAGGCGTCCTTCATGTCGTCCAGGAAGCCGTCGATCTTCGGGCTGCATATGCCCGCAAGGTCGTAGCCCACGCTCATGCAGAACGCGAAGCCGTCCGCCCGGCCCAGGCCCAGCTCCTTGGCCAGCACGTGCAGCAGCACCCAGGCCTTGATGTACTCGTCCCGGGCCTGGGGCACCGTCAGCTCGGTGGACCATTCGCAGTTGTAGCCCTCGTCCTCGGCCAGTATGCAGGGCTTGGACACGTGCAGGTCCTCGCCGTCGATGACCTGCACCGTCTTCAGCTCGAATACCCTGGCCCCGCACAGGTAGGCGGCGACGATGTTCTGGGCCAGCTGGGTGTGGGGCCCGGCAGCGGGACCGACGGCGCTTTCGATGCTGCGGCCCATGAAGGGCTGTCCCGCGCCCTCCGGGGCGTGCCAGAGCTTCCTTACGCCGAAGATGCTGCCCTCGGTCCGGTATTCCCCGAGGATCCAGTCCAGAAGGGCCTCAAAGGGAATGGGATGCATCCTGTCGCTCATGGTGGCCTCCTTTTGAATTTATTGCAGCGCGCCCCACAGCTTTTTGCTCTTCTCCAGCGTCCAGGCGTTGATGCGCTCCTCGTCGATGTCCACGAAGGCCCGGTCCCGGTAGAGCACCCGGCCGTTGATGACCGTGGTGCGGCAGCTTCGGCCCATCATGCCGAAGAGTATGTGGCCGTCGGCGTTTGCCTCAGAGAAGGGGGTGAAGGCGGGATAGTCCATTACGATCACGTCCGCCGCCGCGCCGCGCTTCAGTACGCCCAGGGGCTTGCGGAAGTACTTTGCCGCGATCTGCCGGTTGTTGTCGAACAGCATGGCCATCGCCTCGCCGAAGCCCACGTTGGGCAGGGCGGCGTTGTGCCGCTGGATCAGCAGGAACACCTTCAGGCTCTCCAGCATGTCGTGGGTATAGGCGTCGGTGCCCAGGCCCACGGTGATGCCCCTTTCCAGCATTTGCAGCACCGGCGCGCAGCCCACAGCGTTGCCCATGTTGGATTCGGGGTTGTTGACCACCATCGTGCCGGTCTGGCGAATGATGTCCATCTCGGCGGGACTGACGTGGATGCAGTGGCCCAGCAGCGTCCTTTCTCCCAGGATGCCGTTGTACAGCAGCCGGTTCACCGGGCGGCAGCCGTAGCTTCGCAGGCTGTCGTACACGTCGTCCATGCCCTCCGCCACGTGGATGTGGAAGCCGGTCATGCCGTCGTTGGCCTTCACCATGCGCTCGAAGGTCCTGTCGGAGACGGTGAACAGCGCGTGGGCGCCAAACATGGCCCGGATCATGTCGTCGCCTTCGGACCTCGCCCAGCGGGCGAATTCGGCGTTTTCCCGGATGCTCTGCTCGCACTTTTCCTCCCCGTCACGCTCCGACACCTCGTAGCACAGACAGGCGCGCATGCCCAGCGCCTTCGCCACGTCCTTTATGGCGAACAGGCTGCCGGGGATCTCGCAGAAGGAGGCGTGGTGGTCGAAGATCGTCGTGACGCCGTTTCGTATGCACTCCAGTATCGTGGCACAGGCGCTGGCCCGGGTCATGTCCAGGTTCAGGTGGCGGTCGATGTTCCACCAGGTGCCCTCCAGCACCTCCAGGAAGCTGGTGGGGTTGTTCCCCCGGATGGACAGCCCCCGGGCGAGCCCAGAGTAGATGTGGGTGTGGGCGTTGATCAGCCCCGGCATGATCACCCCGCCGTGGGCGTCGATTCGCTCGGCGTCGGGGTAGCGCGCCGTTAAGGCCGTCTTTTCGCCCACGTCCAGTATGCGCTCACCTTCGACGGCTATCGCCCCGTCGGGGATATAGGGGTTGTCCGTATCGCGGGTCAAAACATGCCCGTTGTAAATCATCAGCATACATATACTCCTGTTTGTTGGAGAGGTAAATTCTGATTTATCGAGCTGATACTCGATAAATCAGACTTTATCCGCCTGAACGGTGGCCTTCGCTTTCGCTTCCAGCCGCTTCAGCATCGTCTTCTTCACGGCCCGGAAGATGTTCTCATACCCGGTGCAGCGGCACAGGTGGCCGGACATACGGACGCGGATCTCCTCGTCGGACAGCGCCCGGCCCTCGTTCAGGATCTCCACCGCGCTCATGATGGCGCCCGGCGTGCAGAAGCCGCACTGGACCGCCGTTTCGTCGATGAAGGCCTGCTGGATGTCGGACAGCTCGCCGTTGGGCCCATCCAGGCCCTCCAGCGTCAGTATGTCCTTGCCGTCGGCCCAGACCGCCAGGTAGATGCAGGAATTGAAGCACTCCCCGTCGATGATGACGTTGCAGGCACCGCACTCGCCCACCTCGCAGCCCTTCTTGACGCTGGTCAGGCGGAAGTCGTTGCGCAGCAGGTCGGTCAGCGAGGCCCGCACGTCCACCATGACCTCCCGCGCCTTGCCGTTGACCGTGCAGTGGATCAGCTTGTACTGCTTAGCCATCGATCGCACCTCCCGCCAGTTCGATGGATTTCACCAGGGCCCGCTTCGCCAGCTCCACCGCGATGTGCTCGCGGAAGACCTTGCTGCCCCGCCAGCTGTCCCGGGGATGGATGTCGGAAAGCACTGCCCGGGCGAAGGTCTCGACGGTCTTCATGCTCACCGGTTCGCCCTTCGCGGCGGCCTCCGCCGTGGGAGCGCGCATGGGCACCGGCCCTGCCACGCCGTAGGCGATGCGGGCGTCTGTGATCGTCCGCCTGTCCTCCGACAGCCGCGCGTTCACCGAGCAGCCCAGATTGGCGATGTCCAGGGCCTGGCGCATGGCGTACTTGATGTAGTGGCCGTGATAGCCCTCCCAGGCCTGCCTGGGGATGAGTATGGCGGTCTGCAGCTCGGCGGGGCGCAGGTCCACCACGCCCGCCCGGATGTAGAAATCCCGTATGGGCAGCCGACGCACGCCCTCCGGCCCGGTCAGCTCCACGATGGCGTCCCAGGCAAACAGCGTCGAGGCAGAGTCGGCGCTGGTCACGCCGTTGCAGGTGTTGCCGCCGATGGTGCCGATGTTGCGGATCTGCGGCCCGCCCACCTGGCTCACCGCCTCGCCCAGCACGGCGATGTTTTCACAGATGATGGGGGACTTTGCGATGTGGGAAAAGCTGGTCAGCGATCCGATGCGTATCGCCCCCTCTTCGTCATAGCGCACGCCCCGCAGCGCGTCGATGCCGTAGATGCTCACCAGCTCGACGCCGGCCCGTCGGCCCTCCCGGATCTGTACCAGCACGTCGCTGCCTCCGGCGATGATTTGGGCCTGGGGATGCTGCTGAAGCAGCGCAATGGCCTGCTCTACGCTGCCGGCCTCATACAGCGCCCTGATGTCATACATTCTGCGACGCCTCCTTCCCATCGTGAATCAGTCCGGCCTCAGTGAAGGCCAGGAACAGGTTGTGCGGGGTGGCCGGCGCATCCTTCAGCGCTACGCCGGTGGCCTGGAAGATGGCGTTGCGGATGGCCGGGGCCACCGAGCATACCGGAGGCTCGCCCAGGCCCTTGGTGCCAAAGGCGCTGGTGGGCTCCGGGTTCTCCACGAATTCCGCCGTCAGCCGGGGGTGGTCCAGCATCGTGGGCAGCTTGTAGTCCAGCAGGTTGTTGTTCAGGGGCCGGCCCGTCTTTTCGTCGAATATCAGCCTTTCGCTCAGGCCGAAGCCGATGCCCATGCTCATGCCGCCGTGCACCTGGGCCTCCGCCAGGGCAGGGTTGATCAGCGTGCCGGCGTCGTGGCAGTTCACGATGTTAAGCAGCTTTGCCTTGCACATGGGAATATCCACCTCCACCTCGGCGATGCTGCAGCCGAAGGAGTAGGCGTTGGATTTGACCTGGTAGGTGCTCTCGGCGGTGATGTGCCGGCTGTCGGTGAGGCTGTAGAGCGCCTCGGTCGCCAGCTCGGAAAGGCTCATCAGCGCCCGCCCGTCGGTGGTGCGCACGATGTGGCCGTCCACGATGTCCAGGTTGAAAACCGGCATGCGGGTCAGCTCGTGGGCGTAGTCCAGTATCCGCTGCTTCAACAGAAGCCCCGTCTGCCGTATGGATAAGCCCGCCACGTAGGTCTGCCGGGAGGCGTAGGCGCTGGTGCCGAAGGGGGTCACGTCGGTGTCCTGGCAGGAGACGACGTGTACCTTGTCGATGGGCACGCCCACCACGTCCGCCGCCATCTGGGCGAAGGCGGTGTCCGCGCCCTGGCCGATCTCCGTCTCCGCCACCTGCAGCTGGAAGGAGCCGTCCTGGTTCAATACCATCCGACAGGAGGTGGTCTCCAGCGATATGGGCCAGACCGCCGTGTTGTACCAGAACACGGCCATGCCGATGCCCCGGCGGATGTCGCCGGTCTGGTGCTGGTATTCAAGGCGCTTCCTGTCGTAGTCGATGGCCTTCATGGCCCTGTCCAGGCACTGGTTGAAGGAATCGGCATACAGCTCGTTCTTCGAGAAGTTGTCCACGTAGCCCACGGGCATCAGGTTCCTGCGCCTGAATTCCAGTGGGTCCGCCCCGATGGCGGCGCACACGTCTTCGGTGTGGCATTCCACGGCCCACATGGCCTGGGGCATGCCGTAGCCCCGCATGGCCCCGGCCACCGACTTGTTGGTGAACACGGTGTAGGCGTCCACCTCTACGTTGTCGCAGGGGTACAGCTGGGGGAAGGCCCCCGCGCCCTTGGCGCAGATGCTGTGGCCGTGGGAGGCATAGGCCCCCTGGTCAGAGAAGGCCTCCAGCCTCCGGGCGGCATAGGTGCCGTCCGGGCGCACCCAGGAGACGATGTGGCTGCGGATGGAGTGGCGCGTGCGGTTGCAGACGAAGGTCTCCTCCCTCGGCACGTCCAGCTTGACCAGGTGCCCGCCCACCTGGAGGCTCAGCCAGGCGCACAGCGGCTCGTAGAGGGCATCCTGCTTGTTGCCGAAGCCGCCGCCGATGTAGGGCTTGATCACCCGAACCCGGCCCCAGTCGATGCCCAGGGCCTGACCCACGATCCGCCGCACGACGTGGGGGATCTGGGTGGAGGAGACCACCTTGACCCGGTCCCCCTCCGCCTCGGCGAAGCAGATGAAGTTTTCGATGTGGCAGTGCTGCACCACGGGGGTCTCGTACCAGCCCTCCACCTTTGTGAGGCCCGGCTCCTGTATGGCCCTTTCGTAATCGCCGATGCGGATCCGGGTGTGCTTGAGGATGTTGTTGGGGTAAGCCTCGTGCAGCTGGGGCGCGCCGTCCGCCGTGGCCTTCTGCACGTCCAGCACGAAGGGGTATTCCTCGTATTCCACCCGGATCAGCTTCAGGGCCCGGGCGGCGGCCACCTCGTCCTCCGCCACCACGGCGGCGATGTCGTCCCCCCAGAAGCGTACCCGGTCCGTCAGGATCAGCCGGTCGGCCACGTCCTGGTGGGCGGGGTCAGTGGACCAGGGATGGCCCGCGGTGGGGAAGAAGTGCTTTTCCGCCAGGTCGAAGCAGGTCAGTATCTTCACCACGCCGGGGACCCTTTCAGCCTCGGCCTTGTCGATGGACAGGACCCTGCCGTTGGCGACGGTCGAGTGGAGCACCCGGGCGACATAGGCGCCCCTGTCGCACAGGTCGTCGGTATATTTGGTGCGCCCGGTCACCTTGTCATGGGCGTCCACGCGCTTGACGCTCTGTCCCGCATACACGGGCCATCCCTCCTTTTCTTGGTCAAATGATCCGCTTGCCGTCCACGAACTTCATCACGATGCCGCCGCGGTCCAGACCCAGGTAGAAGGCCCGCTCCAGTCGGTTCTCAATCGGCAGCGGGCGCGGCGTCGGCTCGCTGGAATCGTCCAGCACCAGGGCGTCGAAGGCATAGCCCGCCTCGAAGCTGCCCACTTTGCCGAAGAAGGACCCGCCGCCCCTGGTGGCCAGGTAAAGGGCTTCCGGGAAGGAAAGCGGCCTGGCGTCGGAATCGAGATACCGCCAGTAGAGCTTTGACACCTGTATGGCGTCCGTGACCGCCCGGAACATGGATTCCATGGTGCCGCCGGCCACGTCCGAGCCCAGGGCGACCCGAAGCCCCTGTTCCATGTATCGCCGGATCGGCGCGATGCCGGAGGCGACGTTCATGTTGGAGGAGGGGCAGTGGGCTACCCAGACGCCGTTGCGCTTCATCCGTTCGACCTCCGGCGGCGTCGAATAGATGCAGTGGGCCATGGCCGTGTTGCCGTCCCGCCCGAACAGGCCGTAGCGGTCGTAGGCGTCGCCGTAAAATTCGGCGTCCGGCTCCAGCGTTGAAACCATCTCCACCTCGGCGGGGTTTTCCGACAGGTGGGACTGCACGGGCAGGTCGTATGCCCTGCGGATCTCGCCCAGCGCCGCCATCAGCGCGTCGGTACAGCCGGGCACGAACCGGGGCGTGACGATGGGCCGCGTGCGCCGGTAGTCCCGGTGCAGGCTCTCCTTGATAAATTTCCGGGTGTCTTCGCCGACGCCCCCGGAATGATCCTCGATCAGCTCCGGCGGCGCGTTTCGGTCCATGCTGACCTTGCCCACGTAGCTCACCAGGCCGCTGTTTTCCATGCAGTCCATCAATATCAGCGTGGCGGCGGCGTGCACCGTGCCGAAAATGACGGCCCGGGTGGTGGCGCTGGCTTTCAGCCTGTCCGCGAACTGGGTGTAGGCCCTCAGGGCGTAGGCCGCGTCGGCGTACCGCGATTCCTCCGGGAAGGCGACGCGCTCCAGCCATTCCATCAGCTCGTAATCCATGCCCGTGCCCCGGTAGGCGAACTGGGGCGCGTGGATGTGCAGGTCCACCATGCCGGGCAGCACCAGTTTATCCGTGCAGTCGATGACGGGAAGGCCGGCATAGCGCGCCGGGACTTCATCAAAGACGCCCCTGCAAACGCCGTTCTCGCACACGATGCATCCATTCTCATGGATGTCCAGGCCGCCCATTCGGGGCGTATGGCAGATGTTGCCTTTCAGAATAAAACGCTTGTCCAAGATGGCATTCCTTTCAACAGAGATTCGGTTGGTTTGGTTCTCATAGTATAATTCTATTATAACAAAAACAGCGCCGAATATCAACATATAGCGCATGGCGAATTGCAGGAAAAAGAAGCGTTGCGCAGATGCAGGAGGGGTGATATAATACTATACGAAACTGCCACGGGAGGAATGTTCATGAGCAACAGTGCGATCTATCTGGCGGGCGGCTGCTTCTGGGGCCTGCAAAAGTTCTTCGACCAGTTTGACGGTGTCGTGGGCACCGAGGTGGGCTACGCCAACGGCGCGGACGCGGCCCCGACCTACCAGGACGTCTGCCATGACAGCGGCCACGCCGAGACCGTGCGGGTGGACTACGACCCGGCGGTGATCTCCCTGACGGCGCTGCTGGAGAAGTACTTCCTGGTCATCGACCCGCTGTCCGTCAACCAACAGGGCCACGACAGGGGCATACAGTACCGCACCGGCATCTACTACACCGACCCCGCCCAGCTGCCGGAAATCGAAGCGGTGTACAAGGCCCAGGAGGAAAAGGCAGGAAGCAAGCTGGCGGTGGAGCTTATGCCGCTTCAAAACTTCTTCACCGCCGAGGAATATCACCAGAAGTACCTGGACAAGAACCCCGGCGGATATTGCCACATCCCCGGTAAGATGCTGAGGCTGGAGAAGGAAGAATAGGGGAATGATAAAGTTCTTTCTTCTGTAAAGGAAAACAGGGCTTGGGGAGCGAATACTCAAAATATACTGTATCATTATGGTAGGGAGATGAATCGAGTGAAAACCTCGCGCTCGAATTCAAAGCGACGGATGATCGCCGTCCGTATCATCATGATCTGCATGTGCTTTGCGCTCTTTGTCGAAGGCGCGTTGGCGGAGCCGCAAGGCGGCAATCGGGCGCCGATGGACAGGAAAGCGGAGCTGGTTCGGATGATGAATCTGAATCTGCGCTATATCCTTAAAACATGGTGGCCCGCGGAGAAAGATTTTGTCTACGCCGCGGCGACCAATATGAACAGCGATCAGCAGTTGACACCGGAGCGGCGGCTTGCCGTCCAGGGCAGCGCCCGGGCTTTCGCCGACTGGCGGGACGTCGATGATCTTCCGATACTGTATCTGAGCAGAGAACAGGCGGAGAACGGAATTCGCCCCGTCTCCCATGCCATCTACTGCATTGGCCTGTCGTTACATTACGGCTATTACGACGAGGAGATCGTCGGAGTGCCCCGGGAGGACGCGCGGGCCATGTGCGAAAAGCTGATCCGCTCGGTGGTCGGGGAGCATCGGTCGAACCATCCCGAATCCACGGACGACCGCTGCTGGGGCGACAGCTGGCAGAGCCCGCTTTGGGCCGAGAATATCGCCCTGGGCGCGTGGCTGTTTTGGGATGACATGCCGCCGGAGACGTGTGAAATGGTGGAGCGCATGGTGATCGACGAAGCGGACCGGCTGACCTATGATTTTGAGATTCCGTATTACAGGGATACGACCGGGGATATCGTCTATCCGGGGGACACCAAGGGCGAGGAGCTCGCGTGGGACGCCAAGATCCTCGCGCTGGCGTGTGTCATGTTCCCGGATTCCCAGAAAGCGCCCGACTGGGGCGATAAGCTGAGGCGCATGCTGGTTTCCGCGACGGCCATGCCGGAGGACGTCGGAAGCGGGAAAATCGTGGACGGGGAAAAAGTCGGGGAGATGATCGACGGCTCAAACGTGAACGAGGATGGTACCGTGGTCAATCACGATCTCGTCCACATCGATTACATGGCGACTATCCTGGAGGAGATGGGCGATACGATCGCCGTGTACAGGATCGCAGGCGCGCCTGTACCGGAGGCGGCGGCTTTCAATCTGGATCGAATCTACCAGGGACTGATCTGCACGGATCTGGGAAAATTCGATGAAAAGCTGGCGGGTCGCAACTTCTATCTCCGGGACGGGGACGGACAGCCGACGGGCGATGTGACGATGCCCGGGGAAAACGACTGGGGCAAGCCGGGGTACGCGATCTACTATCTGTGTGATGTGCTGGCGGACACCCTGGCGCTGGACAAGGACATTGAGGAAAGCTGCAAGGCCCGTGTGTGGGAAGAGCGGCATTTTGAGATGCTGAGCGCCCAGCTCGGCCGGGAGACGGACGGCGCGATCACGGGCCAGTATTTCCAGCCGGGAGAGAATGCCTTTGTCTCCGGTGAGCTGTTCATGATGCACAACCTGGCGGAGGCCTATGTGCTGCGCTATGGCGATACCGCCAAATGACGCAGATGGCCGATTGAATGCAACGGGCATACTCTGGACGACTTGAAAGGGAGCTGACGGGTTCATGAGGGACAGGGAAGCGCTGAAGTCGGTTTTTCTGAATTACGCGGAGCGATACGATACGAACAATGGGATGATCCGGCACAAGATTGAGCACACATTCCGCGTGGCGGCGCTCTCGGAACGCTATGCCGACGCGCTGGGCATGGGTTCTGAGGATGTGGCGTGGGCGTGGTTTTTCGGGCTTCTGCACGATATCGGACGGTTTGAACAGGTTCGCCGCTTCGGCACCTTTGTGGATTCCCAATCGGTCGATCACGCCGAGCTCGGCGCGGATATCCTCTTTAAGGACGGGCTCATCGAGTCGTTTTCCGTGGAGGAACCGGCCCAGGCGTGGAAGACGATGGCGGAGCAGGTCATCCGCCTGCACAACAAGCTGGCCCTCCCGGAGGCGCTGGACGAACGGACGCGGCGGTTTGCGGAGATTCTTCGGGACGCAGACAAGACGGACATCTTCCGCGTGATCGCCGACATACCGTTTGAAGCGCGCATCGGAAGCAGCAAGGCCAGCTTCGCGGAGGCAGGGGAGGCGAACCCCGAAGTGATGGCCTGCGTCGCGGAGCATCGCTGTGTGCCCCGGCAGCTTCGACATTCGCGCTTTGACGGGCTTATCGCGCATGGCTGCATGGCTTTTGAACTGGTGTTTGATGTCAGCCGCCGGACGGTGAAGGAGGAGGGCTGGCTTCGGAAGCTGCTGTCGGACGCGGATCCGTCGGGAAAGCCCGTCTGGACAGGCCGCGAGGCGGAGCAACTGGCGGTTTTACGCAATGAGATCGAAAAAGCATGGGGGATGACCCTGTAGGGCCTCCGAAGGAGGAACAACCGTGATACTTGCGCTTTACGGTGCCGGCGCCATGGGCCGGGAATTCAAATACATCGCAGATGAGAGCGGCGCGTGGTCAGAGATCGTATTCATCGACGATCACACGTCCGCCACGCAGCTGCTGGGCTGTCCCGTCTGCGGCTTCCACGCTTTTCGCAAGCGCTATAATCCGGAAGATGTGCGCTTTGCCATCACCATCGGCGAACCGAAGTTCCGCCGTGAGGCCTTCGCCCGCTTGACGGAGGCGGGCTATCGGGGCGCGTTGGTCGTCCATCCGTCGGCCGTCATCAGCCCGGACGCCGAGGTGGGCGAAGGCGCCGTGATTGCTCACGGTGCCTTCATCGGCTCCCAGGCCCGGATCGGGAAGAATTTTTACGGCGCGAAGGGCGCGTCGATTGGCCACGACGCGGTCATCGGCGATCATGTGCGCGTCGGCGTGGGGGCGTTCGTTGGCGGGCACACCGTGATCGGCGAGAACGCGTTCATCGGCAGCGGCGCGATGCTGAAGGATCGGATTCGCATCGGCGAATACAGCGTTGTCGGCATCGGCAGCGCGGTGTTCAGCGACGTCGAGGCCAATACCACAGTGATGGGCAACCCGGCCCGAATCACCAACGAAGGCGCGCAGGGGCTGCTCTATGCCCCGAGCAAACAGCTGGAATCGCGGCAGGAAGCGCCCCAGCAGGAAGCCCCCCGGCAGGAGGCGGAAGCCTTCACCCCGGATCGCGTCGCGGCACTGTACTGGAATGCATTCTCCGGCAACTTCCCGAACGTGGACTTCAACCCGGTCACCTTCTGCTTTCACGACGCGGGCTGGGATTCCATCGCCCAGATGAGCCTGATCTGCGCGCTGGAGGAGACTTTCCACATTTCCTTCAAGGGCAGGGAAACCATGAAAATCAACTCCTATCGGGCGGGCCTGGAGCTGGTGCGGAAAAAACTGGAAAACGCGAAGAAGTGAGCCCCGCTCAGCGTGAATCATGGAAGAGAGGACGATACACATGGGAAAGCTGTGGAATTTTGAAGCGTTCTCAGAAAGACCTGCGCTGATCGGAGATACCGGCGCCGAGCTGACCTACGGCGATTTGGCGGCGCTTTCCGCCGAGCTGGAGAAGGCCATCGAGCCAGGAGGCGAACGTCCGCTGGTGATGTTCGTCGCGCGTAACACCCTTGGGGGGCTCTGCGGCTACGCGGCGCTGATGAATCTGGGCTATCCCGTGCTGCCCGCCTCCGAGGGGCTTCCGACAGAGATGTGGAAGGCGATCATGAACCTCTATCGCCCGGGCCTTCTCCTCCTGCCGAAGGAGAAGAAAGGCGCCTGCCCCGCCATGCGGGAGGTTTTTGAATTCCGGGATTACGTCCTCTTGAGGACCAATTTCGCCCGTCACTATCCCGTGAACGAGCGACTGGGCCTGTTGATCACCACCTCCGGCTCTACCGGCTCGGCGAAGTACGTGCGGCAGAGTTGGGACAACCTGCGCTTCAACGCGGCCGCGATCGCCGATTTCCTGGATATCGGCCCTTCGGACAAATCCATCACCTGCCTGCCGCCGCAATACACCTATGCGCTCTCGATGCTTCACGCGAACCTGCTTCGGGGCGCGTCCGTCGTGACGACCCAGAGCGGGGTGATGGATTCGGAATTCTGGGACCTGCTTGAGTCGGAGGAGGTGACGCAGTTCCACGCCGTACCCAACACCTACGACATGCTGCGCCGCATCGGGATGTTCGAGGACGACTTTCCCGATCTGCGTCTCCTGACCCAGGCGGGCGGCAAGCTCAGCCGCGAGCTGCAGGCTTACTACGCCGACTATGCCGCGAAGAACGGGAAGCGCTTTGTCATCATGTACGGGCAGAGCGAGGCCACAGCGGACATCACCTGGCTGCCCCCGGAGGACGCGCTGCGCAAGCCCGGCTCGGTGGGCGTCGTCGTTCCGGGCGGTCGCGCCTCGATTGTGGACGAGGCCGGGAACGAGATCACCGAGCCCCACACCCGGGGCGAGCTGTGCTATCAGGGGCCAAATGTAGCAATGGGATACGCCCAGCGCGGCGAGGACCTGTCCACGGGCGACGAATGGAACGGAAAACTTCGCACCGGCGATATCGCCGAGTTTGACGAGGACGGCTATTTCAGCATCACCGGGAGGCTGAAGCGCTACATCAAGCTGGCGGGGCACCGGGTGAGCCTGGACGAGGTTGACGGTTTGATCATGGACGAGCTGAACGTCCTGAGCGCCAGCGTGGGGACGGACGATCACCTTACAATCTTTGTGACAGAGGAAAAATACAGGAACATCCTGCTGGATTTCATCCGGGACAGGATCAACACCGCGCGAACCGGCCTCCGGGTCATGGTCATCGACGAATTCCCCGTGAACGAGGGCGGGAAGGTGCTCTATTCCAGGCTGCAGGAAATCGCTGAGAAGGATTAAAACACCGGCATGACGCTCATGATCCAGCCGACGCAGACGACGCAGCCCAGGACGACGAACAGCCAACCGCCCCTGAACATATCCCGCTGGTCATAGCCGCCGTAGGCCATCATGTAGGGAACGGCGGCGGTGGGCATGGGCGTCATGAAGGCGGCGAGTACGCCGGTTTCGATCAGGAGCAGCAAGCCGCGGGGGTCGCCGCCGATCCGGTGGCAGACCGCGATGGCGATGGGAAAGAAGATCAGCATCGCGCCGCGGTTGGACATGAACTGTGCGCACAGGAAGGGGAACAGGTAGAATACGAGGCCGATGACAAAGTTGTTGTTGAACCTCGCGGCTATGTCGGCGATAAAGCCGCCGATCAGATCGCCCGCGCCGGTGGCGGAAAGGGCGCCGGACATGGCCAGTGCGCCGACGATGAGCAGCAGCATGCTCAGCGGGATCGAACGCACAGCCTCGTCGGGCTTGAGGACACCGCAGATCACCATCAGCACCGCGCTGGTCAGGCAGATCTGCCAGATGGCGACACCCTTCATAACGCTGGCCTGCAGCATGAGGGCCAGGGCTGTGCCGAAGAAGATGACGATGCCCGCGATTTCGGAGAAGGCAGACAGCGGTATCTGATTGGCGCAGCCGTCAGTGGCCCGCACCACCTGGTCGCCAGTCCGATTGGGGCAGAAGCGCGGCATGACAAAGGCGCAGTAGAGCACCGTGAAGATCAGCATGGGCAGGCGGGCGATCATCGGATCCAGGAAGCCCATCGCCGGAATGGCGCCGGTGTAGCTCTCGAGCTTTTCGTAGTACGCGCTGATGTAGCCGCTGAGTTCGGCGGCCTGGGTCGCGCCGGTGCCGATGGGCAATGTGGAACAGGTGGCGATGGCGACAACTCCGAGGGGAAGCGCGATCTTCGACCTGGGAATGCCCATCGAATCGGCGGTGGTCATACAGAATGGCGCGACAATGCCATAGACGATGACAGGGCTCTGCACGACCTGGCTCAGCACCATGACCAGCATGCAGTAGAGCAGCAGGAGCCTGTTGCGATTCCCCTTGACGATGCGCGTGATACCGGCGGCGAGCCTGGAGCAGAATTTTGTCTTGTTGAAGCCGACGGCCACTACGCTCATCGCTCCGATCATGATGACGATGTCGTTGGCGAAGCAGGCGAGGATCTCCTTCTGTGGGAGGCAGCCTGTGAGCGAAAGCGCCGCGACGGAGGCCATGGCGACCGTGGCGAGGCTCCAGACATTCGCAATGTAGCCCGCGCAGGTCAAAGCGAACAGGATCAGGCAGATGATCAGGTGATCGGGCATTGTCTTTTCCCTTCTTGATGAATCTGATCAGGGTGTGTTTACAAGGGCCTGTCTCAAAATCAGTGTAAACAGCGACAAGGCAGTGCATAACGCAAGCAGTTAAGAGAGCGGGCAGCGGAGCCATCCGATGTCCGCTTGATTACATCATAGCATGCCGGACGAGCGGAGTCAAGGGCGGCGCGAAGCGATGTTCATCGCAGCCCAGGCAGGCCGCGAAGATCCTTGATACCGTCTGGCCAGTGTGGGACAAGGGGACGGTTCCTCTGGGACAAGGGGACGGTTCCTCTGTCCCATTTTTCCCACGATCATCCGAAGATTTCAGGTGGTAATTCTGGTTGGAAAGCGGGAAAAGAGAACTGTCCCCGTTTTCCAATCTTGCAATCCCTGCCTTTATGTGGTATTCTGTAGGCGAAGGCTGGGTACAATGACTCAAAAGACTGGTTGCAATGGGAGGTGGAACGATGTGTGAACTGGCGATAAAGATACCGGATGCGGTGCTTTACGATACTCGAATGACGAAAGAACAAGCGCTCTGCTTTGCCAAGCGGGCGATAGCGTTGAGTTATTATACACAGAATGGTGTTTCCATAGGGTATTGCGCGCAGATCGCAGGTATGACGGAGGAAGATTTCATCAAATACCTTGGCGAGAATCACGTCTCCATATTCCATTTCGATGATGAGGCGGAGTTTTTGGAGGAAATGAAGAACGCTTAGGGTGATTGTCAACTCAACGCCGCTGATCGCCCTGTGCAATATAGGCAGACTGGATTTGCTCCAGAAGGTATACGGTAGAATCATCATCCCGCAGGCGGTCTTTGATGAAGTGACGGAAAAGGATGATTCTGCCTGTCGACAGATCAAGCAGCGTCCTGACTGGATTGAGATCGAACAGATTTCGGATAAGTCACAGAAACAGATGTATCGGGCCAAGCTGCACGACGGAGAGGTTGAAGTGATGATACTGGCTCAGGAAGCGTCGACCGCTGACTTGGTGATCATAGACGACAATGCCGCCAAGAAGACGGCCAAATTCCTGGGACTGCATGTGACGGGGACGCTGGGTGTGCTGCTGAGAGCAAAGAGGATGGGGCTGGTTGAGAGAATCGCACCGGTCATTGATGACTTGTGCAAAAACGGCTTCTATGTAGATGATACGGTCAGAGCGATAGCACTCAGACAAGCCGGGGAGAATCAATAAGGATTCTGGCCGGAACAACACGCGCGGACGGAAGCGAAATGGTATAATAAATACTGGAGAATACGAGCGACAGGTGCAAAGCCATGCGAATCATATTTGTGCGACACGGGGAACCGGACTATGAAAGGGACTGCTTGACCCAAGAGGGCCGGGCGCAGGCCGCGGCGGCGGCGGAGCGTCTTGCGGGGGAGGGGATCTCCGCGATCTACGCCTCGCCCTGCGGGCGGGCGGCAGAGACGGCCTCTTACACGGCGGCGCGGCTGGGGCTGCCGGTGACCACGCTGGATTACATGCATGAGATCGGCTGGGGCGGGGAGGGGATTGACTGCGAGGGCCACCCCTGGACGCTGGGGGACCGGATGCTGGCGGAGGGCTTCGACTTCCAGCGGGAGGACTGGCGGGCCCACCCGTATTTCGACGGAAACGCGGCGACGGCCTATTACGGGGCTATCGCGGTGAAGTTCGACGCCTTCCTGGCCGGGCTCGGCTACCGGCACGAGGGACGGCGTTTCTTCTGCGACGGCGGCACGGACGCAACCATTGCCCTGTTCAGCCACGGCGGCTCGGGGGCGTGCGTGCTGGCGCACCTCTTGAATTTGCCGTTTCCGTATGTGGCGTCGGTGCTGCCCTATGACTTCACCTCGATCATCATACTGGATTTTCCGGTGAACCCCGGCGCATATATCTTTCCCCGGGTGGAGCTGTTCAACGACTTCGCCCACATCCGCCGCCACGCAGGCGGGCCGAGGCTTCAACAGGAATCAGAGAGATAAAGGAGCTGGAACGACATGAAATACCAGGGCATCCGAAAGATCCACGAGGGGAAATTCATCACCCGCTACGACGTGGACTATGTGACCGAGGAGGGGCACCCGAAGACCTACGAGATCATCAGCCGCAACAGGGACCTCCGGACGTTGGAGGAATTGCAGAACAAGGCGCCGGATTCGGTGATCCTGATCCTGACGGACGAGAGCGGCGAGCGGATGCTGGTTAGCCGGGAGTACCGCATGGCCATCGCCCAGTGGATCTACAACTTCCCGGCTGGGCTGATCGACCCCGGTGAGACCCCGGAGCAGAGCGCGAAGCGGGAGCTGTGGGAGGAGACCGGCCTGACGCTGACGCGCATCGACGACGTGCTGGACAACAGCTACAACGCCGTCGGCTTCGCCAACGAGCGGAGCATCTGCGTCTTCGGCACGGCGGCGGGGGAATTCCGAAAGAGCACCTCCGACGCCGAGGAGATCGTGCCCGGCTGGTATACGAAAGAGGAGATGCGCGCCTTGCTGCGCAGCGAGCCCTTCGCGGCGAGAACCCAGGCCTATTGCTACGCCTGGGCGTATAATAAACAGTGAGCAGAAAAAGGAGGACATGCGTATGATGACCATCAAGGCAATCACCTTCAGGAAGGACGGCTTCTACGGCCAGCCCTTTGCCTTTGGCGGCGAGGACGGCCCCGAAAAAATTTGACCCCAACGTGCGCTATCGCGGCGCCCTGACCAACTACCTGATCGACACCGGCGACGAGGTGATCTGGTGGACACCGGCCTGCCGGCGGGCACCCCCGAGGAGGTGCCGGACGAGAAGAGCCCTGCCTTCACCGGCAGGGACGTGGGCACCTACATGTCCCAGTTCGCCGCGCTGGGCTACAAGCCCGAGCAGGTGACGAAGATCCTGCTGACCCACAAGCACGCCGACCACTCCGGCGAGCTGAAGTCCTTCCCCAACGCGAAGATCTACGTGAACGTCGACGAGGTCTCCGCCGACGAGCTGAAGGGCCTGGGCAACCTCGTGCCCGTCGCCTTCACCGATGGCCCGTACTACAATTTCCCCGCCAGCCAGAAGATCCGGGACGGCATCTATTACATCAAGGCCAAGGGCCACACCAACGGCAACAGCATCGTCGTCGTGGAGCTGGACGGTCTGTTCTACATGATCCACGGCGACATCACCTATGTGGACGAGGCGCTGTACGCCAACAAGCTGTCCGTGGTGTACGACGACAAAGCCGCCGCCCGCGAGACGCTGGACCGGGTGCGGGAATTCATCCGCAACCATCCCACAGTGTACGTCTCCACCCACACGCCCCAGGGCTATGAGAACCTGGAGGCGAAGCGGGTGATGGACCTGGACCACCCGGTGGAGACGATCTTCGAGGAATACGACTTTGGCAGCATGACGGCCTCCGGCAAGTACGTCTGTTCCGTCTGCGGCTACGTGTACGACCCCGCCGAGCACGACAACGTGGCCTTCGACGACCTGCCCGAGGACTGGAAGTGTCCCCGCTGCAAGCAGCCGAAGGGGAGGTTTAATCGGGCGTAAAAAAATGGATATGCGACAGGGGCCGCCTTTTCGGGCGGCCCCTGTCGCATATCCAATTAATATCCCGTCAGTCCTTCTTCGGGCCGAACAGGCCTTCGCGGTAGGCGGAGATGTACTCCATGCAGTAGTCGTCCAGGCCCAGCAGCGCCTCGGTGGCGTAGATGACGCCCATCATGTCCCGGTTGGTGGGATCGAGGATCGCGCTGTCCAGGCCGGCCTTCATGGCCAGCACGGTGAAGCCCAGGTTGACCATCTTGCGCACCGGCAGGTTGAAGGAGATGTTGGAGATGGCGGCGGTGATGTGGATGTCGTCGTACCGCTGGCGGATGGTGGAGATGACCTCCTCGTTGGTCTCGATGCCGTTCTCGCTGGTGCAGAGCATTTCGACCAGGGGGTCGATGTGCAGGCGGGAGGGGCGGATGCCGTACTCCTTCGCCTTGGCCATGATCTTGTCGAACACCTTCAGACGGTCGGCGGCGTTCTTCGGGATGCCGGTGTCGTCAGAGCACAGGGCGATGCACTCCCAGCCCTTGTTCTCGGCCATCAGGGGGAAGATGATGTCCATCTTGTCGCCCTCGCCGGAGACGGAGTTGAACAGTCCGGGCCGCTTGCAGAACTTGTAGGCCTCGGCCAGCACCTTGGCGCTGGGACTGTCGACGGAGATGGGCAGGTCGGTGACCTCCTGGATGCAGTCGATCATCCACTTGAGGGTCTCGACCTCCTCGGCCTCCGGCACGGAGGCGCAGCAGTCGATGAAGGTCGCGCCGGCCTCGTCCTGTATGCGGGCGCGCTGCTTGATGAACTCCGCGTCCCGCTTGGCAATGGCCTCAGCCACGCTGGGGATGGAACCGTTGATCTTTTCGCCGATGATAATCATTGGGCAATCTCCTTCCCTTAGGAACTGTAACGAAATAAGATGCGTAAGTAATTTCGTGAAGGTTCCTTAATTAATCGAGGTGGTATATTTCCTCCATGTCCGACCAGAATTCCCCCTCCTTGCGGTCCGGCAGGGGCTGCATCAGGGGCTTGACCACGTCCCACCACGCCTGGGTGTTGGGATCGGCGGCCATCTTGGCCATGTCGGCGTCGAAGTCGTCGCCGTCGTACTCAAAGTAGGCGAACAGCCAGTCGCCCCGGCTGTAGATGGAATAGTTCTTCAGGTGGCATTCCTTGATCATCTCGTTGACGCCGGGCATCGGGTTGGCGTGCCACTTCTTGTAGGCCTCCAGCCCCTCCGGCTTCACGTTGATCATCTGTCCGAAACGAAGCATGGTTGGTATCCCTCCGTTAATAGATTTTTCCCGCTTCCTCAAACAGCGCCTTGACGTTGGCGGGGGGCACGTCGGCCTGCAGGGCCTCGTGGCTGGGGGAGATGATCAGGCCGGTGGGGAAGATGGTGCGCAGCTCCTTCACCTTGGCGGCTACCTCCTCGGGGGTGCCGAAGGGCAGCAGGTCCTGGGTGTCCACGCCGCCGCAGAAGGCCACCTTGCCGTAGAACTTCTCCTTCAGGTTGTCCGGCTGCATGCCCGCGGCCTTGGCCTGGATGGGATGGATGGCGTCCACGCCCGCCTCGATCAGCAGCGGGATGGCGTCCACGATGCTGCCGCAGGAGTGGTAGACGATCTTCACGCCGTAGCTGTGGGCGATGTCGATCAGCTTCTTCGCGCCGGGGATCACGAACTCGGAGACCAGCTTCGGGGAGATCATCAGGCCGCGCTGGCTGCCCACGTCGTCGCCGATCAGTATGGCGTGCACCTTGCCCTTGGTGGCCTCCAGGAAGATCTTCAGCGCCTTCTCATAGAAGGCCACGATGTGGTCGTCCACGTAGTGCACCATCTCGGGGTCGGCCACCATGTTCATCAGGGCCGTCTGCATGCCGAAGGCGGCGCAGGTGTCCTGGAAGTGGCAGGCCCACAGCATGCCCATGACCGTCTTGCCCTCGGGGGCCTCGGCCACCAGCTTCTTGCACAGCTCGGGGTCGATGTACTTCTCAGGGTCGGGCCAGGGGAAGTTCACCGCCTCCACCTCGTCCAGGTCCTCGCAGTCGGCGAAGCAGCCGTCGGCGGTGAGGGTGCGGTGCTCGGTGTCCACGTTGCTGCCGTTCATGTACCAGTCGAAGGCGGCGAAGATGGCGTTGCAGGTGGGGGAATGATAGGGGATCTCCACGGCATAGAAGTCGTCGCCGACGACCTTCTTCAGCTCGCTGGTGTTCTTGACGCCGTAGTATTCGCACAGCTTGGCCGCTTCCTCGGGGGTGGGGTCGCCCATCCAGCAGGCGGGGCGGTCGACGGGCTCGTAGGCGATGGTCTTGTAGAATCTCTCGAGGCTGTTCATAGCGCAGGCTCCCTTCGATTTAAGTTAACATTATCATAGCAAAACCAAATTGTCAATACCATATACAAATTCTATTCGAAGTTGTATATTTTTTGGATGTTTCGAAAAATCACGGCTCATTCTTGGATAGAAATATAATTTTTAAAAGTCGCCCGCCGGAAGCGGCGGCGACTGCGCCGCCGCTGCATTCTGGCACGAACTGAAAGTGTACTCTTCCACCGTCACGCCTTCTGGCGCTTTTTGCCGCCCAGCTTCAGCCCGAACAGGCCGCCTTCGCCCACTTTGGTGGACAGTATCAGCACGATCAGCAGCAGCGCGCCCCAGATCAGCATGGAGTAGTAGGTGTTCAGGCTGGAGAACAGGTTGACGCCAGTGGCGATGATCTGTATCGTCACGATGGCGATCAACACGTTCACGATCTTGCCCATGCCGCCGTCGGGCAGAACGCCCGCCAGCACCAGGATCAGTATGCAGCGCATCACGTAGGAGGTGCCGTAGTCGGCCTTGGCGCTGCCCAGAGTGTTCACCATCAGCAGGCACCCAATGCAGCAGATCACGTCGCACAGCATGTAGGTGCCGATGACCATGCGCCGGGTGTTGATGGCGGAGAACTTCGCCGCCTTGATGTTGGTGCCTACCATGTACAGCTTCTTGCCGTATACGGTTTTGTTCAGCAGGAACCAGCACAGCGCGAAGATCACTGCGAATACAAGCAGCGGCATGGGGATGAAGCCCAGCACGTACCTGTGCCCGATCTCAGTGTACAGCGCCGGCAGGCCCTTGACGGTGTTGCCGTTGGTCAGGGCCACGGAAATGCCGGTCCACACCAGCTGCATCGAAATGGTGGCCATCACCGGGGGAATGTCCAGCTCGCTGACCAGTATGCCGTTGATCAGCCCGCCGAATGCTGCGATGGCCAGCGCAATCAGTATACCCACCAGGATCACGCCGCCTGCGGGGCTGTCGGCATGAGCGGCCATGTAGCGAACCGCCATGATGGTTGCAAAGTCGCCCAGAGCCACGAAGGACATGTCCATCTTGCCGCAGATGAAGCAGAACATCAGCCCCAGCGTGATCACGCCGTACTCCGGGAATTGCATGGCCATGCCGCGCCAGATGTTGCCGGTCCAGAAGGCCCCGCCCTTGGCGATGGTGAAGAACAGCAGCACCATGGCCATCAGGCCCAGCATCATGAAGGTGTAGCCGAATTTTTGCATATTATTGTTCTTCATTTCAGATCACCTCCGTCAATGCTTTTGCCGCTTGGCCTGCAGGGCTGAAACGGTGATGCCCACCAGTATGACCAGGCCGTTGAAGAACTGCTGCCAGTAGGGGTCGATGCCCAGGATCAGCATGGAGTTGGAGACCAGGGAGATGATGCCCACGGCCACCACCGTGCCGAACACCGTGCCCTCGCCGCCGTAGATGGACGCACCGCCCAGTATGACGGCGGGGATGATGTTCATCTCGCGGCCGATCATGGCCATGGGAATGGACTGGCCTTCCATGCAGGTGCGGATCATGCCGATGAAGCCGGCCGTCGCGCCCACCGCGGAGTACAGCAGGAACTTGGTCCTTTTCACGTTGTAGCCAGCGCGCTCGGCGGACACCTCGTTGCCGCCGATGGCGTACAGCGCCCGGCCGAACATCGTCTTGTTCAGTATGAACGACACGATGGCGCACAGCGCGATCAGGAACAGTATCATGGCCGACAGGGTGAAGCGGATGCCGGTGACGGGGTCGGCGCTCTCCAGCAGGAACGCCTTGCCGAAGGCCTTAAAGCCTTCGGGCAGCGTGGAGGTAATCTCCCGCATCTGCAAAAGCCCCAGGGAGACGCCGTTGAAGAAGGTCTGGGTGCCCAGCGTGACGATCATCGTGTTCAGCTTGAAGTTGGATATGATCCAACCGTTCAGCATGCCCAGTATCCAGCCGAAGACGACGGCCATCAGAAGGCCCGCCAGCGGGTTGGTCTGACACCAGCCGTTGTTCAGGCAGATCGTGCTGCTCAGGGAATAGGACAGCGCCGCGATGGCGGGGAAGGACAGATCGAAGCCGCCGGAGATCATGACCACCAGACAGCACATGCCGAACATGCCGTCCACCACCATCGAGCGCAGCACCGTGGTGCTCTGGCGGGTGAATATGCCGGGGAAGGCGATCAAACGCCCGCCGGACTTGACCTGTACCACCACGCACAGCACGACCAGCACGAGGAACATATAGAATTCAGTTCTGCGCGTCATGCGCTTGAGCTTTGCCATATTCATGTCCGCGCCTCCTTATCGTATGACCTTGAGGATGTTTTCCTCGTTGATCTGTTCGCCGGTCAATTCGCTTACCATGTTGCCGTCCTTCATCACGATGACCCGGTTGCAGTTGACCACGACCTCGGCCAGGTCGTCGGAGATGATGATGACCGCCAGGCCCTGGTTGGCCAGGTCGTGTACCAGCGCGTGAATGTCCTGCTTTGCGCCGATGTCCACGCCCACGGTGGGGCCGTTCAGGATCAGCACGTCCAGGTCATTGTTCAGCCATTTGGAGAGCACGATCTTCTGCTGGTTGCCGCCGGACAGGGTGCTGGCGTGCTTGTGGGCGTCGTCGGTGGCGATGGAGAACTTGTCCACCCACTCGTTGGCTTTGGCGAACAGCTCCGCTTCCCGGTAGGTGCCCAGGGCGTGGGTCAGCTGCTTCAGCGAGGAGAGCATGATGTTGTCGGCGATGGGCTGGCGCAGGCAAAGGCCCTCGGTCAGCCGGTCCTCCGGCACGTAGCCGATGCGCTTCTTCTGGGCGTCGATGGGCGATGTGATCTTCACCTGCTGTCCGTTCAGGGTTATGGCGCCGGAATCCACCTTGCCCAGCCCGAACAGCGCCAGGGCCAGCTCGGTGCGGCCCGAGCCCAGCAGACCGGTGATGCCCAGGATCTCGCCCTTGCGCAGGTCGAAGCTGACGTCTTGGAACTTGTCCTTCCAGGTGAGGTGGTCCACCTTCAGCACCGGCTCCCTGGAGATATTGGTGGGCACGAAGTAGTCGTCCTCCAGCTCGCGGCCGGTCATGTAATAGGTAAAGTCCTTTTTGGTCAGCTGGGACGTCGGGCCGGAGAACACATTTTTGCCGTTGCGCATGATGCACACGTCGTCGGAGATTTCAAAGATTTCCTCGGTCTTGTGGCTGATGAACATGATGGCGATGCCCGAATCCCGAAGCTGGCGCACCGTCTTGAACAGCGCATCCACCTCTTTCTTGGTCAGGGCGGTGGTGGGCTCGTCCATGATGATCAGCTTGGCGTTGAACAGCAGCGCCCGGCAAATGGCCACCAGCTGCTTGTCCGCCACCGACAAATCGCCCATCTTGGCGTAAAGGTCGATGTTGTAGCCGATCTTGCCGAGGGCTTCCTTCGCGGTCTGTTCCCAGCGCTTTCTGTTGACAATCCTGCGCCTGGCGGTGATCTCGCTGTTGATGGCAAGGTTTTCCATGACCGTCAGGTTCGGGAATATGGACAGGTCCTGGTAGATGACCTGTATGCCCAGCGCCGAGGATTCCGCCGGCGTGATATGCTGGATGGGCTTGCCCTCGAACAGCACCTCGCCCTCGTCGCGGGTGTACACGCCGGAGATAATCTTTACCAGCGTGGACTTGCCGCATCCGTTTTCGCCGGCCAGGCACATGACCTTGCCGGGCCTGACCGCGAAGTTGACGTGGTCCAGGGCGTGGACGCCGCCGAACCGCTTGTCGATCCCGGTCATTTGAAGCAGGTATTCAGACATGGCTGCATTGCTCCTTTGCTTGGTTTTGTAACCGCTGATGGCATCCCGGCGCGTTTCCCCGGAATCCCATCAGCGTTCACGGATTATGCTGAACGAGGCAGGGAAGGTATGCTTCCCTGCCTCGCGGGGTTTGTGGCTTCGAGGCTATGCCTTCTGAATCAGAAGTCGTAGTCGTGCACGTTTTCGGCGTTGATGGCGACGTCGCCATGGCCGATGACCTGCTTGCCGTCGACGGTGACGTCGTTGTAGCCCTCGACGCCCAGGTCAGAGCCGGTTTCGATGGTCTCGCCCCTGAACAGCTTCAGGCCGGCGTTCAGCTGGGCCTTGGCGCTCATGCCGGGATCCCACACGGCGACGGACTTGATGGTGCCGTTGTCGATGTACTCGGCAACCTGGGAGGGCACGGCCACGGAGATGGCGAACATCTTGCCGGCCAGGCCCATTTCCTCGATGGCCTTGGCAGCGCCCAGCACGTCGAAGGAGCCGGTGCCGAGGATGCCCTTCAGATCGGGATACTTTTCCTTCAGCTGCATGGTCAGCTCATAGGCGACCTGGGCGTCGGAGTTGTCCTCGACGCGCGCGTCGGGAACCAGCTCCATGTTCGGATAGGCTTCCTTCTGGCGCTCGACGGCGGCGTCGGCCCAGGTGTTCTGGGACTCGATGGTCATGCCGCCCACCATGGTGATGTACTGGCCCTCTTCACCCATCTGGGCGGCGAGCTCGTCCATCAGGAAGTAGCCCTGGCCTTCGGGGGTGTGGGCGTCCACGTTAAAGGTGACGTTCTGCAGGTTGGGGTTCTCGGTGGTGATCACGATGACGCCCTTCTCGATGGCTTCCTTGCAGATCTCCTCAACGGAGGATTCGTCGTTGGCGCAGAAGCACAGGATGTCGATGTCCTGATTCAGCACGTCCTGGATGATCGGTACCTGGGCTTCGGCGGTAACCTCAGAGGGCCCCTTGTAGATGACTTCGATGCCGTTCTCCTCGGACCACTCGGTGACGGCGGCACGAACGTGCTCCCACCAGGCCTGGCCCTCGACGCGGGGCACATAGGCGATCTTCGGAACCTTTTCCTCGGCCAGCGCGGCGGTAGCGGCCACGATCAGCATGACCGCCAGAATCAGTGCGACGAGTTTCTTCATAGTGATACTCCTCCTTGTCATTTATAACCTCCGCCCTCGGCGGAAATCATCGCTTTGGGAGACGGGAATATGGCATCCCCATTACCATTGTTAACTTTATACTCCAACTATAGCAAATGGGGGCATAAAACACAATTAACAATTTAAGTATGAAGTTGTATATTTTTAAGGTAATGGAGGGGGATACAGGTGGACAAATGACCGGGTATGTTGTATAATTTTGATGTAAGGCGGTGAGAACCCATGCGCAGCAACTATTACGCGGACGACCTGGAGCACGACATCGTGGGCAGCGTGCCCCACGACGTTTACTACCTGGCGCCCCGGTCTGTGGATCCGAACAGCCTGTACATCCAGGTGAACCGGGCCGGCATCGTGCTGAAAACGCCCACGGACTTCCTGATCAGCCGGGACGACGCCTACCCCTACAGCATGATCCACTGCGTGATGTACGGCCACGGCACGGTGTCCACCCGGGGACACACCTTCGGCGTGCACGCCGGGCAGCTGTTCGTGATGGCCAGCAACGAGGGCCACATGTATTCCACCGACCCCAAGGACCCGCTGGGGCTGGTTTGGGTGGAATACGCCGGGGGCAACAGCGCCCAGCTGACCCGCCACATACTGGACCTGGGCGGCCCGATCTACGAGGGCGGGGCCTTCACCGACGTGATGAACCTGTGCACCTCGTTTCTCTACCAGGCGCACCAGGAGGGCCCGGGCATCAGCCTGCTGCTTTACAACATACTGATGACGCTGTGCAAGCGGGTGGAGATCGAAAACAACGGCCATCCGGTGAATCATAAGATACTGAAGTACATCGACGAGAACATCGACCACCGCCTGACGCTGACGGAGATCGCCCAGACCTTCGGCTACCATCCGGCCTACTTCTCCAATCTGTTCTCAAAGACCGTGGGCACCACCTTCTCCAAGTACGTGATGAGCCGCAAGATCAGCCACGCCTGCTACCTGCTGGAGACCACCTCCTGGCCCGTGGAGCGCATCGCCCAGGAGCTGGGCTTCTGCGATACCAGCCACTTCATACAGCGGTTCAAGGCCCTCCAGCAGGTGACGCCCATCGCCTACCGCAACGGCAGCGTGCTGTACCAGAAGAAGCACGGCGGCGTGGGGGCGCGGAAAATATAGGAATACGACAGTAAACAGGGGAACAGCTTTGCCGTTCCCCTGTTTACTGTCGTATTATATTACTTCACAACGCCCTTCTGCAAGATCACGTTGGCGTACAGCGCGGCTTCGCTGGTGGCGATGATGACGTAGGCCTTCTTCGCCTCTTCATAGAACGCAAACCGCTCGATATGGCCGATCTTGGTGCCGGGCTCGTACTTCTCGACGATCTTCGCGTACTCGTCCCAGATGGGGGTCTCCACCGGGTCGCCGGGCACGACCTCCATCAGGCTGACCGGGGCTTCCACATAGGGGTCCAGCGGGAAGAACTTCAGTATGGCGTCCAGGATCTCGGGCACGCCGTGGCCGTCCAGACGCACCAGCTTGCAGTTCTTCGCCATGGCCGCCGCCGGGAAGTTGCCGTCGCCGATCACCAGCGTGTCGCCGTGGCCCATCTCCATCAGGATCTTCAGCAGCTCGGGAGTCAACAGGTTCGGGATACCCTTGAGCATGAGGAACACAACCTTTCTGTAAATGCTTGGCCCTTTTCCCTGAAATGTATTTCAGGGAAAAAGGCCAACTATTTATTGAATTACTTCTTGTAGAACGGGCCGTAGTTGGCGCAGGCGCGATAGTCGGCGCCCTCCTTGTCCATGCCGAAAGCGTTCCAGGCCGCGGGCCGGAAGATCTTCGAGACGGGCACGTTGTGCATGGCCACGGGGATGCGCAGCATGGAGCAGAAGGTGATCAGGTCGGCGCCGATGTGGCCGTAGCTGATCGCGCCGTGGTTGGCGCCCCAGTTGTTCATCACGTCGTAGGCGGTCTTGAAGGGGCTGCCCTCCACGCCGTCGCAGCGGGGGGTGAACCAGGTGCAGGGCCAGGTGTAGTCGGTGCGCTTCCACAGGGTGTCGGTCACCTCGTCGGGCAGGGCCACGGTCCAGCCCTCGGCGATCTGCAGCATCGGGCCCAGGCCGTCCACCAGGTTCAGGCGGATCATCGTGGCGGGCATCTCGCAGTCGGTCACGAAGCGGCTGGAGTATCCGCCGCCGCGGAAGTAGCCCAGGTCGGCGTAGTTCCAGGTGGTGTTCTTCATGATGGCTTCCTGGTCTTCCTCGGTGACCTCGTACCAGGGCTTCATGACGCGGTTGCCGTCCTTGTCGCGGGCCTGGCCGTTGGCGTCCAGGCAGCACGCGCCGGAGTTGATCAGGTGGATGAAGCCGCCGTTCTCCTTGGCCTTGCCCTCCAGCTCATAGCCGGTGCAGCGCTTCACGGCCTCGGGGCTCCAGTAGGTGCGCACGTCGGCGAACATCTGGGCGCGGTTGGTCAGCAGCTTCATGAACAGCATGCCCAGGCCGTTCAGCACGTCGTTCTCGGTGGCGAACACATAGGGCTCGCGGGCGCCGTTGTGGTCGAAGGACGTGTTCAGCATGGCCTGGGGATAGTGGCAGTTGGGATAGAAGTCGGTCCACTGGCGCTGGCCCTGGAAGCCGCCGGCGATGGCGTTGTGGCCCACGGCCTCTTCCTCGTTGCCCTTGGGCAGGTTGGGGTTGCCGTTCAGCAGGTCCTTGATGATCAGGTACATCTTCAGGGTGAACTCCCAATCCTTGTCCTTGTCCTCGCGGCTCTTCTGCAGGGATTCGGGGTTCTTGTCGAAGCCCTCGATGACGTTCTTCTCGGCCCACTTCTTCAGCTTCTTGTATTCCTTCTCGTCGTAGATGCCCAGCGTCATGCGGCGGATGACCTCGACCTCGTCGACGCTTTCAACGCGCATGCCCAAGTATTCCTCGATGAATTTGGAATCGATGATGGAGCCGCCGATGCCCATGGTGATGGCGCCGATCTGCAAATAGCTCTTGCCCCGCATGGTGGCGGCGGCGACGGCTGCGCGGCCGAACCGGAGCAGCTTTTCCTTCACGTCCTCGGGGATGGAGGTGTCGTCGGCCTCCTGGACCTCATGGCCGTAGATGCCGAAGGCGGGCAGGCCCTTCTGGGCGTGGGTGGCCAGCACGGAGGCCAGGTACACCGCGCCGGGGCGCTCGGTGCCGTTGAAGCCCCAGACGGCCTTGATGGTGTTGCGGTCCATGTCCATGGTCTCGGAGCCGTAGCACCAGCAGGGGGTCACGGTCAGGGTGATGGCGACGCCCTCGTGGCGGAACTTCTCCTCGCAGGCGGCGGCCTCGGCCACGCGACCGATGGTGGTGTCGGCGATGACCACCTTCACGGGCTCGCCGTTGGAGTAGCGCAGGTTCTCCTCAAACAGCTTCGCGGCGGACTTGGCCATGTTCATGGTCTGGTCCTCCAGGCTCTCGCGCACCTTCAGCGCGCCGCGGCGGCCGTCGATGGTGGGCCGGATGCCGATGACCGGGTAGCTGCCCAGGTATCTGTTCTTTGCCATGTGAATCAATCCTCCTTAAAATATCTGTCAAATCGGACAATAGATCTGCCGACATTGCGGTTAATTACAATATAACATTGATTTCCGGTCCTGTATTGTGCTATAATGGCAAAAAATAGGACGATATTCACCATTTTATCATGGAGGCCGCATGCATTACCTGGACTACAACGAACAGATACAGCACCGCACCGGGGATTTCCCGCTGGCCTGGTATCGGGTGGATGTTCACCACGAGCGCTACCGCATGCCGATGCACTGGCACCGGGAGACGGAGCTGATCTGGGTGCGCAGCGGTCATCTGAGCCTGTACATCGACGACCGGGAGGCGGTGGCCGAGCCGGGGGACCTGATGCTGATCGCCGGGGGCGTAGTTCACGGCGGCGAGCCGGAGGACTGTGTCTACGAGTGCGCGGTGTTCGACGCGGCTCTGATGCTGGGGCAGGACGCCTGCGCCCGGCGGCTGAAGGGGGTGCTGAACCACAGCATATTCCTGAAGGCGGCGGACATCGACGCCGACGAGGCCCTCAGAGGCGCGACGGAAGGGCTGTTCGGGCGCTGCCGGGACGGGGTGGATGATAACGTGCTGGAGATCACCGGCAGCCTGTACGCGCTGTTCGGCGCGCTGATGCGCTGCCGGGACAGGGCCGTGCTGGACACGCCCTCCGCCCGTTTCGGGCAGAAGGCCGAGCAGCTGAAGCCGGCGCTGGAGTACATCGAGACCCACTACGGCCAGGGCATCACCCTGGAGGAGCTGGCGCGGCTGACGGGCATGTCGCCGAAGTACTTCTGCCGCTTCTTCAAGACCATCGTGCACCGCTCGCCCATCGACTATGTGAACTATTACCGGGTGGAGTGCGCCAGCCATTTCCTCACCAGCGGCGACATGACCGTGGCGGAGATCGCCCAGCACTGCGGCTACAACGATTCCAGCTTCTTCATCAAGCAGTTCAGGAAGTACAAGGGCACCACGCCGAGGAAGTACAGGATGGCGTGAGGCATGCCCGAAAATACAGGAAGAGCCCCGCAACCGATAACGGCTGCGGGGCTCTTCCCTGCATCAGTCTGTCAGACTGATCCTGCGTTCAGGCGGGATCAGGAGAAGTACAGGTTGACGTGGATGCTCTCGTCGTTCATGTTCTCAGCGGTGTACCACTGGCAGCCGGTGTCGACGTCCTCGACGGGCTCGCCGTTGGCGGCCTTGACCATCAGCTCGACCAGGGTCTCGCCCATGGCGAAGGGCGCCTGGGTGATGGCGCCCAGGAAGGTGCCATCCTCGACGGCGGCGGTGATGACGGCGCCGGAGTCGAAGCCCGCGGCGATGACCTGGCCTTCGCCGGTGCCGACCTTCTGCAGGTTCTCGTTGGCGGTGACGATGGCCTCGGCGGAGTGCTGGTTGGAGCCGTAGATCGCGATGATGTCAGACTTGTTCAGCAGGTTCTGGCAGTCGATGGCGGACAGCTCAGTGGTGACCTGGGAGGGCACGAGGGTCTCGATGACGATCTTGCCGTCGTCCACGGACTCGACCTTGGCGCCGTTGACGTACTTCTCGTTGCCTTCCAGCTTCACGGTGTAGCCGTCGGCGGCAGCCAGCTCGCCGATCTTGTCGATGAAGCCCAGGCCGCGCTGGGTAACGGACTCGGAGACGGCGTCCTGCGCGGACACGCCGATGCGCACGGTGCCCTCAGCGGCAGCGATGCGATCCTTGATGGCCTCGTAGACCTTCTCGCCGGCCAGAGCGCCAGCGTTGTAGTTGTTGGTGGCGCAGTTGGCGAAGATCGCGCCTTCGGGAGCGCCGGGCACGCCGGAGTCAAAGCCGATGATCGGGATGCCGGCTTCCTGGGCGGCCTTGATCTCGTCCAGGCAGGTCTCGGTGGACAGGGCGGCCAGGCCGATGGCCTTGGGGCCGGCGTTGATGGCGGACTTCAGCTGTGACAGCTGCTCCTCGTAGGCGGACTCGTTGGCGGGGCCGACGAAGTTGATCTCGACGCCGAGCTCGGCGGCCTTGGACTGAGCGCCCTTCAGGACGGCCTGCCAGTACTCGTGCTGGAAGCCCTTGGACACGATCTCGTAGTCCGCGGCGAGGGCGGCGGTGGCGCTGAAGACCAGCATCAGAGCCAGGACGATAGCCAACATTTTCTTCATGGGGATACCTCCTAAAAATTGTTCTATGTTTACCGCACGCTGGCGGTACACACCGTTGCTTTGACGGATCAAGCCGCCTTTTTGTTCTTCAGGACGTCGATGTAGATGGCGACGATCAGCACGATGCCGGTGATGATCTGCTGCCAGTTGGCCTGCAGGCCCACGTAGGGCAGGCCGGTCTTGAGCAGCGACATCACGAACACGCCCAGCAGCGTGCCGATGATGCTGCCCTGGCCGCCGGTCATCGACGTGCCGCCGATGATCGCGCCGCCGATGGCGTCCAGCTCCAGGCCCGCGCCGGTGCCGGGAGCCACGGAGGAGGAGAAGGTGGCCGCGTAGGCGATGCCCGCCAGTCCCGCGAAGAAGCCGGAGATGATGTAGGCCATCATCTGGTACTTGATCACGTTCACGCCGGAGAGGCGTGCCGCCTCCTTGTTGGAGCCGATGGCGATGATGTAGCGGCCTACCCGGGTCTTGTTCAGCACGATGGACATCAATATAATGAAGAACAGGACGATGGCAAAGCCCACCGGGATGATCTTGCCGTTGTCGATGATCTTGAACAGGCTGCGGAACCAGCCGTCCGGGCTGTTGCGGGAGGGCCAGGCCGCGGACATACCGCCGGTAATGATGGAGCCCAGGCCGCGGTTGATCAGCATCGTGCACAGCGTGGCGATGAAGGGCGGCAGGTTCATGACAGCCACCAATATGCCGTTGAGACAACCGATGCAAAGGCCCAGGGCAATGGCTATCAGCATGCCTCCCCACACAGGCCATCCAAAGTGATGTATCAGGAAGCCGCCCGTCAGCGCGTAGCAGATCATGCCCGTGCCTACCGACAGGTCGTTGCCGCCGGAGATCAGGCAGAAGGTGACGCCGATGGCCATGAAGGTGATGTAGTAGGAATAGTCCAGTATGCTGACCACGGTGGCGTACTGCCGGAACGCGGGGCTGAGGATGCTGAACAGCACCGCCTCCAGTATGACGGCCAGCACCACCACGATGCGCTGCAGGCCTATGGCCTGGACGATGGGGTTATTGGCAAACCCGCGCTTTTCACTAAGCTGTTTCTGCATGCTCGCGCCTCCTTACTTCTTGCGGCTGCTGGAACGGATGTCCGAGAACACGGCCAGCGCCACGATGATGCCGGTGATGATGTACTGGTAGTCCGGCCTGAAGCCCATGGCTTGGATGCCCACGCGCAGCAGGGAGATGATGAACACGCCGATGACAGTGCCGCCGATGGAGGCGACGCCGCCCGCCATCGAGGTGCCGCCCATCACGCAGCTTGCGATGGCGTTGTTGTTGAACTCGTCGCCCAGGCCCGGTTGTACCTGGGTGATGACGCCCACGTAGGTGATGGCCGCGATGCCCGCCAGCGTGCCGCAGAACACATAGGCCAGCGCCTCCCACTTGCGGGTGTCCACGCCGGAGAGCCGCACGGCCTCGCGGTTGGAGCCGATGCAGAGGATGTAGCGCCCGATCTTGGTCTTGTTCAGGATGATGCTGCAAATGATTGCCACCACCAGCAGGAACAGCAGGCCTGTGGGGAACCCGTTATAGGAGACGAAATACTTGTATGCGCTGTTGGGCTCGCCGGAGGCGGGCCAGTTGGAATTCTGCACGTGGGTGAACACCGAGCCGACGCCCTTGGCCAGCATCATCGAGGCCATGGACGATATGAAGGAGGGCAGCCCCATGTAGGCCACGAGCATGCCGTTGAAGCAGCCGAATATGAAGCCGACGATCACGCACATGATCAGCGCCAGCCACAGCGGCCACCCGAAGGTGACCAGCAGCCTGCCGCCGATCAGGCCCGCGCAGACCATCACCGGGCCGATGGAAAAGTCGATGCCGCCGGTGGCGATGACGAAGGTGACGCCCAGGGCCAGGAAGCCCAGGTAGTCCACCATGTTCAGGGCGTTGTTGATGTCGCCCTGGCCCAGCATGCGCCCGCTGCCCAGCGAGAAGACGAAATAGAGCAGGATCAATACGCCGACAAGGACGATCCGGTTAAAGCCCAGCTTTTTGACGATGGGCAGGTTCTTGAAGTTTTCCATGCTTCTCCCTCCTGTCATCGCAGCGTCGCGGCGTGCATGATCTTCTCCTGCGTCGCCTCTGCGATATCAATTTCAGCGGTCTTGCGGCCCTCGCACATGACCACGATGCGGTCGGACATGCGCAGGATCTCCGTCATTTCGGAGGAGATCATGATGATGGATTTGCCCTCGGCGGCCAGCTCGTTCATCAGGTGGTAGATTTCGCTCTTCGCGCCGACGTCGATGCCGCGGGTGGGCTCGTCGAAGATCAGTATGTCGCAGTTGCGCACCAGCCACTTGGCCACGACCACCTTCTGCTGGTTGCCGCCGGAGAGGTTGACCACCAGCTGGTCGACGCTGGGCGTCTTGGTCTTGAGCCGGTCGATGTACTTCTGTGTAGCCTCGTTTTCCTTCTTTTTGTCGATGAACAGGCCCTTCAGGAAGTCCTTCAGCGAGGCCATCGTGGAGTTTTCCGCAATGGTCTTGCCCACCACGATGCCGTAGCGCTTGCGGTCCTCGGACAGATAGCCGATGCCGTGCTTCACGGCGTCCTGGGGGGAGTGGATCTCCACCTTCTGGCCGTTGACCCAGATGTCGCCGGATTCCTTCGGGTCCGCGCCGAACAGGGCCCGGGCGGTCTCGGTGCGGCCGGCGCCCATCAGGCCCGAGAAGCCGAGGATCTCGCCCTTGTGCAGCTCGAAGCTGACGTCCCTGACCATCTTGCCGGCGTTCAGGTGCTCCACCTTCAATACCACCGGGGCATTTGGCTTGACCATGGAATGGGTCTTCGGGTCCTCGTAGATCACGCGGCCCACCATCATGTGGATGATGTCGTCCTTGGTGGAATCGGCGGTGATCAGCGTGCCCACATAGCCGCCGTCGCGCATGACGGTGACCCGGTCGGTGATGACCTTGATCTCGTCCATGCGGTGGGAGATGTACACGATGCCCAGCTGCTTGCTGCGCAGGTCGCGGATGATCTTGAACAGCTCCTCGATCTCCGCCTCGGTCAGCGCCGCGGAGGGCTCGTCGAATATGATGACCTTGGCCTCGTGTGAAATCGCCTTCGCGATTTCGCACATCTGCTGCTTGCCGACGGTCAGGTTGCCCATCTTCTCCGCGGGGTTGATGTCGATGCCCAGCTGCTGGAACAGCTTGCGGGCCTCGTCGTTCATCCTGCCGTCGTCGATCAGGCCGCCCTTCATGTATTCGCGGCCGATGAAGATGTTCTGGGCCACGGTCAGGTGGTTCATCATGTTCAGCTCCTGGTGAACGATGACGATGCCTGCCTCCTGGGCCTCCTTGGGGTTGTGGAATTCCACTTCGCGCCCCTCGTAGGTGATGGTGCCGGAATCCTTGCTGTAGATGCCGGTCAGCACCTTCATCAGCGTGGACTTGCCCGCGCCGTTTTCACCCATCAGCGCGTGTACTTCGCCCTTGCGCACCTCCAGATCGACGTGATCCAGCGCGCGCACGCCGGGGAACGATTTGTCGATGCCCTTCATCGTCAATATGACTTCTCCCACGACACTACCTCCGTTTCGCTCATTGTGGGGCTTGCCTTCACCGGTCCATTGGTCCTGCGCCGGGCGCGGCCGCGGACAGAATTGTCGCCAACGACGGTCGATGCTGTATTTTGCGCCGGATCGATCGTCGTTGGCCGATCCGGCGCAATTATCGGTTACATTATATATATTCTGAAACGAAATGTCAATCCAAATTTAGCAATCCGCACAAATGTCAAAAATCAGCAAGTTACAGCTCAGCGTGTACAAGGCGAGGGAACAGCCCTAAAGGACTAGCTTCGCGTCGGGAACAGGAATAGTGGCTGCCGCCCGTTCTGTTGAATCCATTGGAGCAGGAAGCACGGCAACAGCTTTTCCGGTTTCCTCGGCGTCAGTCCTGCGAATCCCCCTTCATCAATGGACGCTCAGCTGTAACATCAGCAATGTTACCATTCACTCTTGCGCGAGAATCACCGTACCGGCGAGCAGTGCTGGCCACGGGCCTGTATGGCGAGCGCTGCTCGCCGGTACGGATACGTGCCAAACGGATTGAAGGGTGAATGATAACTCAGCAATCGGTGCAGCTGACGATGACGCCGTTCTCGTCCCACAGGTCGTGCCAGTCGTTGGCGCCGGGCCACAGGAACACCTGGCCCTTCACCAGGCGGTTGTTCCGCTCCAGCGTGGCGATGGTCGCCATCTCCGCGTCGGTCAGCTTTTCGGTGACGGCGGCGCGCAGGTTGGCCTCGTAGTTGTGCACCGAGAAGGGGATCGGCAGCTGGCCCCGCTGCAGCGCCCACTTCAGGCAGATGATGGCGGGGTGGCAGCCGTGGGCCTTCGCGATCTCAACCAACTCGGGCATCTGCATGTCGGCGATGTCCTCGGGCAGTATGTCGCGCTCGGGGCGGCGGGGGGAGCCCAGGGGCATGTAGCCGATGTTCAGTATGTCCCTCGCCTTCAGGTAATCGAACAGTTCCTGCTGCTGGAAGCAGGGGTGCAGCTCCGATTCGCAGGCCGCGGGCCTGATGCGCAGCTTGGGAAGCACGGCGTCCAGCTTCGGTATGGTCATGTTGGAGATGCCGATGTGCTTCACCAGGCCCTCGTCCACCAGCGCCTCGATCTGGCGGTAGGTGTCCAGGAACTCCGCCACCGAGAAGGGCTTGCTGTCGGGGTTGCGGGAATCCACGTCACAGAAGGGGGCGTGGTAGTTGGGGAAGGGCCAGTGGATAAACAGCATGTCCAGGTAGTCGCACTGCAGGTCCGCGATGGACTTTTTGCAGGACTCGGCCACGCGCCGGTGCATGTCGTTCCACACCTTGGACATGATGAACAGCTCCTCGCGCTTCACCACGCCCTCGTCGAAGGCGGCGCGGAACTGGACGCCGATCTTGTCCTCGTTGCCGTAGCAGGCGGCGCAGTCGAACAGCCGGTAGCCGGCGCGGATGCCGCCGGCCACGGCGTCGGCTACCTCTTCGGGGGTCACCCGGTCGGAGCCGAAGGTGCCCATGCCGATGCAGGGAATGACGCCGCCGTCGTTCAATTTAAAGGAAGGTACGGTCCTGGGATCGATCATGGTGATTCCTCCTCGTCATCAGTCGGGATATACGATCGCGACCTTGCCGCACTGGCCGGAGGCCATCAGGCGGTAGGCCTCGGCCACGTCCTTCAGCTCGAAGCGGTGGGTGATCAGCTTGTCGGGATGGATGCCCCAGCGCACCAGGTGCTCCACCAGCTCCTCCATGCGCCACAGCGAGGTGACCCAGCTGCCGTAAATGCTCTTCTGGCCGTGCATGATGTCGGGGGAGGGGTTGAAGGTCACGTCGTTGCCCTCGCCGACCATGGCCATCTTGCCCCACTCGCGGGTGCAGCGGATCGCCATGGCGCGGGCGGAATTGTTGGCCGAGCAGTCGATGGCGCGCTCGCAGCCGTAGCCCTGGGTGACCTCCATGATCTTCTTCTCGCATTCCTCGACGTTCGCGCTGTTGAAAACGTAGTCCGCCAGGCCCAGGTCCTTGGCCAGCTTCATGCGGTCCTCGTTCACGTCGCAGCCGATGGTGGTGTCGCAGCCCATGGCCTTCGCCAGCATCAGCGTGGCCAGGCCCACCGGGCCCAGGCCGGTGACCAGCACACGGTCGTTGCCGGAGACGCCGATCTTCATCAGGGCCTCGTAGCAGGTGCCGAAGCCGCAGGCCACCTGCGCGCCGTCCTCATAGGTCAGCTCGTCGGGCAGGGCGATCAGGTCCTTCTCGTCGCAGAGCATGTAGGGGGCCATGCCGCCGTTGCGCTGCCAGCCGTAGGCCGCGCGGTAGGGGCTCTTGCAGGAGATATAGTAGCCGCGCCGGCAGTCGTAGCACACGCCGCAGCCGGAGATGTGGTACACGATGACCCTGTCGCCCTTCTTGAACCGCTTCAGGCCCTCGCCCTCTTCGACGATGATGCCGCAGGGCTCGTGGCCGGCGATCATGCCGGGCTGGTAGCCCTCGGGGCCCTTGCCCACGTGGGCGCGGTAGATGCAGCGGATGTCCGAGCCGCAAATGGTGGAAGCCTTGGTCTTCACCAGCACCTGGCCGTGGCCCGGCTTGGGAATCTCAAACTCCTTCAGCTCGACGGTGCTGTTGCCCGGAAGAATGGCGCCAAGAATCTTTTTATCCATGATGAAAGCCTCCCTGTGTATTTTATCTCGATATTAAGAGTATAACAAATTCCGCGCCTTCGGGTTAGAGAAAAACCCGACGTTTTTATGTTAAATATGTCGTTTTGGCGAAGGTGGATGTCCGTTTGGTGTAAGTGTGGGGTATAATAGGGAATGAGGACATCGAGCGCCCGGAAAACTCTCCAGTGGAGAGCATGAACGCTACGCTAGACGCCCTACGGGCGTTGCAGCGAGATGGGGCCGGCAGGCCCAAGGGAATGAGGAATGAATATGGAAACCTATGAGTTTTCCTTCGGCTTTGAGCTGGGGTGTTTGCACGTCGCGCCGGTGCACGTGCGCATCGAGCAGCTGCCGGCGGTCATCGCGGCGCACAGGCATTCGAACACAAGCTATGAGATCCATTACACCCGCAGCGGTCAGGGCGACGTGACCATCGACGGCAGGACACGGGGCGTGGGGCCTGATACGCTGTACGTCACCGGGCCGGGGGTCGAGCACGCCCAGCGCTCGGACCCCCGCAGCCCCATCGTCGAATACTGCCTCTACCTGAACTGCGAGCTGGCGGCGCGGGCGACGGAGGACCCGTTCTTCCGCTTTGCCCGGACCCACTTCTGGATGGGCGAGGACGGCGGGCGGGTGTACCCGCTGCTGGAGAAGCTGGTGGAGGAGGGCCGCGACCCCAGGCCGGGGGCGCGGGAGATGGCGGAGGCGCTGCTGCGGCAGATCATCGTGCTGCTGATGCGCATGTACCGCATGGAGACCGGGCCCGCGCCCGTGCGCGTCCGCGTGCCGGCGCTGACCCGGGCGGGGTTGATGCCCATCGTCGAGGACGCCTTCTTCTACCGCCACCGCACGCTGACGCTTTCGGACCTGGCGAGCCTTTTGAACCTGAGCCAGCGCCAGACCCAGCGGCTGCTGCGGGACAACTTTGGCAAGACCTTTTCCCAGAAGCTGACCGACGCCCGCATGGCCGCGGCCTCCCAGCTGCTCACCGGCACCGACCTGTCCGTCACGGAGATCGCCGAGCGCTCCGGCTATTCCTCCATCGAGCACTTCTCCGCCGCCTTCCACCGACAGATGGGGTGTTCGCCACGGGAGTACAGGAAGGGGCAGAGGGAACAGGACGGCCCGTAGCGGCGCGGCATCGCTCCTTACCGGGTTGACGCTGAATGAAATTAACTCTGTGGCAGGCTTATAAAGAGGCCTATATATTAGAGATATATAAGGGCAAATATAAAGCTGCCCCATTCTGCCCCGGATCGGCGGGGTGATTCCCTTTTTTGGGCATTTATGGTAGAATAACACTTGGCGCGCATCCGCGCCGGGAAGGCGGTACGGCATATGGACAGAGAAGCGGCGCTGCGGGCGTATATCCAGGCGATCCTGCCGGAGCGGGAGGACTACCTGTACCAGCGCGCGCTGAACAAGGTGCGGGGGATCACCCGGGGCATGAGCGCGGAGGAGGCAGAGGCCTACTACCGGGGCAAGGCCTTCGGCAACGCGCTGTACCACGTCCGCAAGGGGGACGAGGTCTACCAGGCGCTGCTGCGGGGTGAGCCGGGACAGGAGCGCTACGCGGCTGAGTTCGAGCGTCTCGCCCCGATGATCGCCCAGGATCTCCGGGACGGCAATCCCGTGGACCTGGCCTTCCTTCGCTCGGTGGACCGCAGCCATGTGAACCTGAAGAAGGCGCGCACGGCGCTGCGCCTTGTGAAGCAGCAGGCTCCCCGCAAGCTGCTGGAGGGCCAGGTGAAGCGCCTGGCGGACCAGTCCAGCGACAGGGTGGAGCGCTATCTGCTGAAGGCGGACCTGTCCCGGCTGGTGACCGATCCCTCAGTGGCGGACGTGTTGCCCTGGCTGATGGAGGGACCCTTCAACAAGGGCCTGAGCGTGGACGTGCTGGAGCGGGCCTGGCGGCCGAAGTCGCTGACCGGGGCGCTGCGGGGCGCGCTGTACCGCGACCACCCCGAGCTGGCGGCCTGCGGGCAGCTGCGCACCCCCGACGGCGGCACGGTGTCCGAGGCGCTGAAGCGGGATATCCAGCAGGCGAAGGTCGCCATCTGCGCCCGCATGCGCCAGCGCTGGCCCCGGGAGCGCATCCAGCGGCTGCTGTCGTCCAACCCCTCGGTGCGCCAGCTGCAAAGGCAGGCGGACGCCACCTTCGGCAGGGCGAAGAAGCTGCGCTCGGCGCTTTTGAACGCCGTGCCGGAGCACTACCGGGACCTGTACCCGCTGGCCCGCCAGATGCGCCGCAAATTCATACTGCACCTGGGCCCCACCAACTCCGGCAAGACCTACGAGGGGGTCCAGCGGCTGCGCTACGCCCGCAACGGCATCTACCTTGGGCCCCTGCGGCTGCTGGCCGCGGAGCAGTTCGAGACCCTGAACCGGGACGGCACGCCCTGCTCTCTGGTGACCGGCGAGGAGCAGATCCGGGTGCCCGACAGCCGGGTCCAGTCCTCCACGGTGGAGATGGCCGACCTGAAGGCGCGCTACGACGTGGCGGTGATCGACGAGTGCCAGATGATCGCCGACCGGGACCGTGGCAGCGCCTGGACCGCGGCGATACTGGGCCTGTGCGCCGACGAGATCCACGCCTGCGCCTCGCCGGACGCCGAGGGGCTGCTGAAGCGGATCATCGAGGAGTGCGGCGACGAATTGGAGATCGTGCGCCACCGGCGCATGGTGCCGCTGGTGGCGGAGAAGGAGGGCTTTCGCTTCCCGGCGTCGGTGCGCAAGGGGGACGCGCTGATCGTGTTCTCGAAGGCCCGGGTCCACGCCGTGGCGGCGGAGCTGAAGCGCCAGGGCTGGCGGGTGTCGCTGATCTACGGCGCCCTGCCGCCGGACGTGCGAAGGGACCAGGCCGAGCGCTTCCACGAGGGGGATACCCAGGTGGTGGTGTCCACCGACGCCATCGCCATGGGCATGAACCTGCCCATCCAGCGGGTGGTGTTCCTGGAGTCGGAGAAGTTCGACGGCGACATCACCCGGCCCCTGACCGACGCCGAGATCAAGCAGATCGCCGGTCGCGCCGGACGCTACGGCCAGTACGACGTGGGCTATGTGAACGCCTACGGCTTCAAGGGCATCGTGGCCCAGGCGCTGAACAAGCCGCTGTACGCGCTGACCGAGGCGGTCATCAGCTTCCCGGAGTCGCTGCTGGGCCTGCCGCTGCCGCTGAGCCAGATCATCAACCAGTGGCTGGCCATGAAGGACAAGGGCTGCTTCTCCAAGGCGTCCACCGAGCGCATGGCGGCGCTGGCGGCCATGATGGAGACGCCGAAGACCGACAAGACGCTGCTCTACCGCTTCCTGTGCATCCCCTTCGACGAGACCGACCCGGACCTGCTGGCCCGCTGGAAGGCCATGTACCGCGCCGAGTGCAATCGCGAACACATCGAGGTGGAAGCGGAGCTACCCTGGCCCCCGGAGCCGGAGGACTGCACCACCGCCATGCTGGACGGCCTCGAGGCCGACTACCGGCGCTGCGACCTCTACTATAACTATGCCCGGCTGTTCCTGGAGGACCCGGACGACGTGCTGGAGGAGATCCAGCGCCGCAAGGGGCTGATCTCCGAGGGCATCATCCACATCCTCTCCACCCAGAAGCTCCAGCAGCGCACCTGCCCCTCCTGCAAGGCGCCGCTGCCCTGGAACTGGCCCTATCGCGTCTGCGATGTGTGCCACGACCGGCAGCGGGGAAGGCGCAGGGGATGGGCGGAACGCGATTGATGACGGGTGTTGTAAAAGCTTTATAAAATTTGACAAAAATGCGACAAAGCTGTAACATATTTTCCAATTTTTTGATGTATAATATTACCAACGACCATAATCCGGGCGGGCAGCGCATAAAAGAAAAGGGAAATGCCTGCGACCCGTTGGCCCAGGTCGACGCGGGCGCTCCGGATGCGGCAAGAATTTATGGGGAGGATATCAACATGAAGAGAATTCTCGCGGTTCTCCTGGCGGTGATGCTGCTTGTGGCGGCGATCCCCGCGGTGTCTGTGGCGGAGGAAGTCTCCTCCAATTCCTGTGATTGCGATTACGCGAAGGTTTACCGGGTCCATACCAACGGCGGCCGCCTGTACCTGCGCACGGGCCCCGGCACCGGCTACAGGATCATCACCTCGCTAAGCAACGGCAAGCCCCTCAAGCTGATCCGCAAGTCCGGCAGCTGGTACAAGGTAAGGACCTTCGGCGGCACCACCGGCTGGGTCTCCAAGAAGTACGTCAAGGCTGGCGCCTATGCCGACGTGGACACCGCGTCCACCGGCCTGAACATCCGCAAGGGTCCCGGCACCTGCTACGGCATCAAGGGCAGCTTCGCCCACGGCACCCGTCACCTGCTGGCGACCAAGGTTTCCGGCAACTGGGCCTATGTGACGAAGAACTGCAAGTCTGGCTGGTGCTGCATGGATTACCTGGATTGGTGCCATTGCTGACCTGAGTCAATGCCAATCAAAGAGCGGACGCGAATCGCGTCCGCTTTTTGATTGGCATTATGTCTGTTTTCAGCACCCGAACAGCGCGGCGGCCTTTGCCATCCGTTCGGCGATCTTCACCTCAAAGGGGCAGCGCGCCTCGCAGCTGCGGCAGCCGACGCAGTCGGCGGCGGTGGGGCCGAGGGCGCGATAGTGCTCCCGCAGGCTCTGGGGCACACTGTCCTGCTGGACGGCCAGGTCGTAGAGCTTGTTGACCATGGCGATGTCGATCTCCATCGGACAGGGCTTGCAGTGGCCGCAGTAGGTGCATTGGCCCTTGTAGCTGTGCAGCGGCGCGGCGGCGATGACGGAGGCGTAATCCCGCTCGTCGGGCGAGGCGGTCTCGTAGGCCACGGCCCGGTCGATCTGTTCCACGGTGTCGTAGCCGCACAGGATCGAGGCCACCGCGGGCCGGGTCAGCGCGTAGTGGATCAGTTGGGCGGGGGTGAATACGGCCCCGAAGGGCGAGCGCTTTTCGTCGAACAGCGCGCCGCCGAAAAAGCCCTTCATCACGGTGATGCCCACGTCCCTTTCCTCGCACAGCCGGTACAGCGCCGAGCGCTGGGGGTCGATACCGCTGAGGGCAGGGTCGAAATTGCCCGAGAGCAGGTCCTCCAGGTTCTCCGTGGCCGGGTGCATGTCGAAGGCGGGGTTGATGCTGAACAGTATCATCTCCACGAAGCCGGTCTCCACCGCGCGCCTGGCCATGACGGGGTTGTGGGTGCTCAGGCCGATGTGGCGGATGACGCCGTCCCTGTGCAGGGCATGGACGTAGTCGATGAAGGGACCGCTCATGGCGGCCTGCCAGTCGGCCTCGGAATCCACGTAGTGGATCATGCCCAGGTCGATGTATCCGCCGCCGATGCGCCCCAGCAGGTCCTCGAAGGCGGGCACGACCTGCGCCATGTTTCGGTCGCGCACGTACTGGCCGCCCTGCCAGGTGGAGCCGATGTGGCCCTGCACGAACCACTGGTCCCGGCAATCGGCGATGCCCTGGCCGATGATGTCCCGGGACTTGGGGTCCGGCATCCAGCAGTCGATGATGTTGATCCCCTTTTCGTGGGCGTGACGGATGAGGTTTACGGAGTGCTCGACGTCGTGGCGCTCCAGCCACTCCCCGCCGAAGCCCACTTCGCTGACCAGAAGGCCAGTCTTGCCGAGTCGTCTATAGTTCATAAAATATAACTCCTTTCGGTAAATACTGATTTGTCGAGCTTTGCTCGATAAATCAGTATTCAGGGGTTAGGTTTTAGGTTTTAGGGGTTAGGGAAAACAGCGGCGTATCCAAAGCCTTCCCCAGCGACCGAAGGGAGCGGGTCAGGGGAAGGTGGGCCGCCGCTTGCGGCGGGTCGGAAGAGGTCGGTCCCCCTGCGGTAACGATGGTTTGGGCGTTTCCTCTCAGGAGAACGACCTCATCCGTCTTTCAGCAAAAACGCAAGCGTTTTCGCCGAAATCCACCTTCCCCTGAACCGGCAGCTTCGCTGCCTGGGGAAGGCTTTGGGAGGCCGCGTCTCCCCGACAAATCAGAATTTACAGCGGTCTCTTCTCCACCGTCCCGGCCCGCCTTGGATACTTCCGGGGGGTGGGGGCGGTCTTTGCGATCCAGGCGGCCCGGTGGTTCCAGTCCCGGCCGGGGATGGCGAGGGGCTGCACGCGCTCGACTTCGCCGCCCAGCAGCTGCAGGGCGTTTTCGGCCCGGGCCAGCTTCTCGTCAAGGCCCGGACCCTTCAGCGCCAGCATATGCCCGCCCACTTTGACCAAGGGCAGCATATATTCGCACAGCACGTTCATCGGGGCCACCGCCCGGGCGACGGCCAGGTCGAAGCCCTCCCGCAGCCCCTCCCGCCGGGCCGCGTCCTCGGCCCGCAGGTGCAGCGCCTCGGCGTTCAGGCCGAGACGGTCGATGACGCCCCGCAGGAAATCCACCCGCTTGCCCAGGGCGTCCACCAGCGTGAAGCGGGTGTCCGGCAGCATGATGGCCAGCGGTATGCCGGGAAAGCCCGCGCCGGAGCCCACGTCCACGGCGGTGCCCACCTTGGGGAAGCTCCCTGCCAGCGGGGAAATGCAGTCCAGATAATTGCGGTCCACGGCCTCGGCGGGGTCCTCCGGCACCCGGGTCAGGTTCATGCGGGCGTTGGCTTCGACGAGCATATCATGGTAAATATTGAATTGTCCGGCCTGCCCCTGGCTCATGGGGATGCCCATGGCGGCGGCGCGCTCCAACAGCAATGATGTAAGCATGAGATCAGCCCCAGAACACCGACAGCGCGGGTATGACCTGCTTCTTGCGGGAGAGTATGCCCGGCAGGAAGGCCTGGTTGCCGTCCGGGCGCACGTTGAAGGCCTGGGCGATCACATCCGGCGAACCCAGGAACAGCAGCTGGCTGCCCTCCTGGAGCATGTCGGTGATCAGGAACAGCATCAGGTCGTACTTGCGCTCCTCCATGCGCGCCTGCATGGCCTCCAGGAAGGCCTCCCGGCGCTTCAGCACCCGGTCGGAATCCAGCGTCACCACCTGGCCCACGCCCAGCGTGTGGCCGGAGATCATGAACTCCTTGTAGTCCTGGAACAGTATGTCGTCCGGGGACTTGTCGTCGCTGGTGGAGGCGGAGAAGATCATCTGCCCCAGGGCGTCCAGCGATTCGTGGGCGATGGAGGCCATGCGCTCGGCCATCTGTCGGTCTCTGGGGGTACAGGTGGGGGATTTGAACATCAGCGTGTCGGAGATGATGGCGCAGGTGATCAGCCCCGCCATGCGGGTGCCGGGCATCAGGCCGCGCTCCATGAACATGCCGGCGATGATGGTGGCGGTGCTGCCCACGGGCTCGTTGCGCATGTAGATGGGGTTGCCGGTCTGCACATCGGCCAGGCGGTGGTGGTCGATGATCTCCAGGATCTCGGCCTGCTCCAGCCCGGGCACGGACTGGGACACCTCGTTGTGGTCCACCAGCACCACCCGCTTGCGCCGGGGCTTGAGCAGGTGGATGCGGCTGAGCATGCCCACCACGCGGTTGTCGTCGTCCACCACGGGGAAGGCCCGGTGCTTGTTGTCCTGGGCCATCTGGCGCACGTCGTCCACGTAGTCCGAAAGCCGCGCCGGGCACAGCTCGGAGGTGCGGCACACCCGCCACACCGGCACCGACTGGAAGATCATCCGGGCGGCGCGATAGGGCTCCTGGGGGGTGGATATGACCAGGCTGCTCAGGGGCAGCTCCCGGGCCTCCTCGGGCACGGCGGCCTGGCACACCACCACGCAGGGCACCTTCGCCCTCAGGGCGTCCAGTATCACGTCGGGCTGGTTGCCGCAGACCAGCACCGTGTCGGGGGAGAGGTTGATGGCCTCCTCGCCGTTGGCCGGCAGGGCGATGGTCACCCGGCCGGATACGCTGTTGGTGGGGGTCTGGGCGTCCAGCACGATGCTACCCTCCAGTGCGCTGACCAGGTTGAACACGGGGATGTCCTCGATGACCGGGTTCAGCACCGAATTCATGTCCTGGGCGGCGATGGTGTTGGTGGACAGCATGCCGAACAGCGTGCCGTCGTCCTCCACCACGGGCAGGGCCACGGTGTTCTCGTCCCGGTGCAGCAGCTGCCAGGCACGGTCCACCGTGGCGGCCTTGTTCAGCGCCGGGGGCGTATCGTAGTTCAGGTCGCTGACCTGGGTGCGCAGGTCGTGGATCAGCACCGGGGGCTCGAAGCCGAATCGGTCCAGCACCAGCTGGGTCTCGTCGCTGATGCGCCCCAGGCGCGCGGCCACGTATTCCCGGTCGCCCAGGGCTGTGCGCAGCTGGGCATAGGCCATGGCCGAGACGATGGAATCGGTATCGGGGTTGCGGTGGCCTGTGACATAGATGGGTTCCATGGCGTCACCTCCTGTGTCGTATAGACCCATTATAACACATTTTTTGGCGCCGGAGAAGGGGGAGAGGGGGAATATTGTGCGTTTGCCGGAGGGGACCTTCACCGGCGGGACCGCCGCTCCCGGACGTCAAATTTCGACAGCATTGTGCGGAAAACATAATGGCGAGGCGATTTGTTTCGACACACAGATTAACAAACCGGAGTCTTTTACCCGGAAACGGATAAGCCCGGAAGCCCGAAAGGCAGGGGCGAACAGGGCGGGGAGCCGCCGGGCGGCGAACTGACCGGCGGAGGGGCCCCGGCGGTTTGTTAAGTCGACCGGAGTCGATTGTTAATTGGACTGGCGCGCAGCTTTTCCGGGGATTGTGACGGCATTGTGACGCGCCTGCCCTTCGGATGGAGGCGGCGCAGGGCGCCGCCAGCGGCGCGGGCCGCCTGGGGCAGATACAGACCGAAGTCTACATTAAAAAATGGGGATAATAATAATCAGGTCCCCGAAAAAAGGCGAATTTTCGCCCTTTTTCGGGGACCTGATTCCTTCACACTCAGTGCCCCTTGAACAGCTTCGGCCGCAGCTTCCGCACGTACACGATGAGCATGATGTTCAGCAGGCGGTCATAGAGCACCAGCGTCACGTTGGCCAGCAGTATGAACGCCACCAGCATGACCCGGCTCATCTCCCTGTACTCGGCGATGATCTGGTCCATCCGAAAGACATAGAAGATCAGCGCTGCCATCGCCCCGGCGCAGGCGTTCCATAACAGCAGCTTCACCGGCAGCCCCTTCCAGCCCGGCAGCCTGGCGTCCAGCGTCCACTTCATCGCCGGATACCAGCCCAGGAAGGCGAACAGCAGCGCCGCCTCCTTGTCCGCGCAGAGCATCAGGCCCAGGGCGCTGACCGCCAGCCAGGCCCCCAGGGCCATGCGCCGCCCGCCCTCCACCAGCACGGGGATCATGACGATCCCGGCCAGGGCGGGGCCGACGAAGGTGGCGGCGGGGATCACGCCGCCCATCAGCAGTATGGCCGTCGCCAGCGCCACCATCATGCCGCTGATGGCCACGCGGCGGGTTTGCTTGTTCATGGCGTTTACTCCTCGCTTTCCCCTAAATCCTAAATCCTAAATCCTAATCCCTCACTTCCCGTACAGCTGATACAGCAGCCAGCGCACCGTCCGGCAGGGCAGCAGGCTGTCCAGCAGCACCAGGAACTTATAGGACAGGCCGATGGCGTAGAAGGGCTTGACCCGCCCCTGCTTCAGCGCCACCCGCGCGATGGTCTTCGCGGCCCCCTCCGGTCGCATGCCGTTCTGCTCGTCCTTCTCCATCTTCGCCACCGAGGCGCTGATGCGCCCGCCGTAGACGTCGTCGCCCTCGACGCTCTTCTTCCGGGCGGCAGTGAAGCCGGTGCGGATGTCGCCGGGCATCACGCTGGTCACCTGGATGCCGAAGGGGGCCACCTCGTTGTACAGGGCCATGGTCAGCGCGCGCACCGCCGCCTTGGAGATGGAATACCAGGCCTGGAAGGGGATGGCGAACACCCCCGCCACGCTGCTGATGTTCACGATCCGGCCGGAGCCGGCCCTGCGCATGTGGGGCAGCGCGGCGCGGATGGCGTTGTCCATGCCGAAAAGGTTGACCTCCATCAGCCGGTGGGCGTCGGCGGGGTCGGTGAATTCCATCGCCCCGGAGATGCCGAAGCCGGCGTTGTTGATCAGTATGTCGATGCGGCCCTCCCGCTCGAACACGGCGTCCGTGGCGGCCTTCACCGCCGCGCCGTCGGTCACGTCCACGCTGCGGTGCCAGGGGTCCTCCGGGGAAGGGCGGCGGCTGAACTCATACACCGTGCAGCCCTGTTCCCGCAGCAGCCGGGCCGTGGCCCGGCCGATGCCGCTCGAGCCGCCGGTGAGTATGACGACCTTGTCCATCTGTGTTGCCTCCATTGGCTGTGCCGGTTGATCCCTTCCATTATACACGAAACCGGGGCAAAAGTGAACCGCCATTTGTCATTATTTAGTCAACTTTTCTACGCACGGATACACGATTGTGATGCTATACTGATATTTGAATAAGTATGCTTGGGGTACGAGACCCGTTGCCCCGTTGACATAATATGGAACCGCCGGGGCGCGCGCTGCGTCCAATGGCGGACGACGCAGGCGCCCGGCCCGGGGCCGCCGGGGGTGCGCCTGCCCGACCGGGAGGTGCCTATGAACTTCTTTCAGTCCTTCTTTCAGAACGCCCTCAGCGGCGTATCGAACCTGGTGGTCTACATCGCCATCGTGGTGCTCTTCGTGGTGGGCCTGGTGCGCTGCATCGCGCCGGTGGTGCACACCCGGGGCACGCTGCGCCGGGCCATCCGCAGCATTCGCTCCCAGGGGGACAAGAAATACGCTTGGCAGCAGGACGATTTCCTGGGCAAGGGCGCGCTGTATCCCCACTGGAGCGAGTACCTGAACAACCTGTTCTTCGCCGATGGCGTTTATCACAACGCCAGCAACGTGGAGGACTATATCAATGAAGAGACCGTCATGTACGGCCCCGGCCGGGCGTCCTTCGCCGAGTCGCTGCCCGGGCTGATGACCTCGCTGGGCTTCCTGGGCACGCTGATCGGCCTGGCCCAGGGCCTCTCCGGCTTCAACATGAGCGACTCCGCCGCGGTGCAGCAGTCCATCGTCACGCTGATCCCCGGCATGCGCTACGCCTTCACCACGTCCATATTCGGCGTGGTGGGCAGCGTGCTGTTCACGCTGATCACCAGGGCGGTCTACGGCTCCAGCGAGCACACGCTGAAGGAGTTCTACGGGGCCATGAGCCGCCACGCCGGCGTGCTGAGCGTGGACCCGATGACCCAGATCGCCATCTACCAGCAGGAGCAGACCGCCCTGATCCAGACCATGGCCAAGGACCTGAACGGCGCCTTCACCGAAAACATGGCCGCCGCCGTCCGCGACGCCGTCGAGCCGCTGAACCAGTCCTTCAAGAGCTTCGTCAACGTCTCCACCAAGGAACAGATGCGCTTCATGGACGCGGTGATGCAGCGCTTCGCCGACCGGCTGGACGAGACCATGCGGGGCCGGCTGCAGCGCTTCGGCGAGGTGCTGGACGAGACCAGCCGCCAGCAGCAGGAGAGCTGCGTGGTGGTGCGGGCGTCGCTGGCCGGGGCGAAGAGCGCCCTCGAGGACCTGCAGAAGATGCAGCAGCTCTCCCAGGAGACGCTCAAGGGCATGTCGGATTACGTTCGCCAGCTCAACGAGTCCAGCCGCCAGGCTGACGTGAACCTGGTGAACATGGCAGATGCCGTGGATAAGATGGAGCAGGTCTCCCGCCAGCAGAACAGCTACCTGAAGACGGTCAGCTCGATGCAGGCCGACCTGAGCCGCATCGTGGACGCCATGCAGAAGGCCACCGCCGACCTGCGGTCCTCTGCCGCCAGCATCGAAAAGGTGCACATCCAGGCCAACCGGCAGCTTCAGGACGAGTTCAACAGCACCATGGACGCCTACCGCGACTATGTCAACCAGTTCACCCAGCGGGTGGATTACCTGGCTTCGAACATCGCCTCCGCGGTGCAGGGCCTGCCCGACGCGGTCTCCGACGTCAACAACCGCTTCCTGGACCAGGTGGACCGCCTGACCGACGCCATGGTCCAGGCCCAGCAGGCCCTGGAAGACACGGCGGACCGCTTATATCGACAATAACCGAAAGGGGGTTTGCCCATGCGCAGCACACGCGCCCACACCCATCGCCGGGTGAGCAACAACGGCGTGCAGTGGCTCAGCTTTTCAGACCTGATGAGCGCCCTTTTGCTGATATTCATACTGATCATGTTCTACATCATGTACCAGTATTTTGATATGTACGAAATCAACATGGCGGAGATCGCCCGCCAGCAGTACGACCTGGACCAGGCCAACGCCAGCCTGGAGGAGCAGAAGACCAAGCTGAGCGAATCCGAGACCCAGCTGATCGCCCAGCAGATCCGCCTGGAGGCCGCCCAGCGGGGGCTGGAGGACGCCCAGAGCGTGCTGGCCAGCCAGCAGGAGGCGCTGAGCAAGGCCCAGTCGCTGGTGCAGGAAAAGGAGGACGAGATCGCCGCCCAGAAGGAGCAGCTGGACGCGCTGAGCGTACAGCTGGGCGCCCAGCAGACCCAGATCGACCAGCAGCAAAAAGTGTTGGAGGATCAGCAGATGCAGATCGAGGCCCTGGTGGGCCTGCGCACACGCATCATATCGTCGCTGTCCAGCGCCCTGAAGGGCGCCAGCATCCAGGCCCAGGTGGACCCGGCCAACGGCGCCATCGCCCTGGAATCCGACGTGATGTTCGAGCTGGGCAGCTATGACCTTTCCGAGCGGGGCGAGCGCTTCATCGACCGCTTCCTGCCCGTGTACCTGGACGTGCTGTTCTCCGAGGAATACGAAAACTACGTGTCGGAGATCCTCATCGAGGGCCACACCGATTCCCTGGGCACCTACCTGGACAACCTGGCCCTGTCCCAGCAGCGCGCGCTGGCGGTGGCGTCCTACGTGCTGGACGACGATTACCGGGGTATCAGCGCCGCCCAGAAGCGCCGGCTGCGCGAGGTGGTGACCGCCAACGGGCGCTCCTTCAGCGATCCGGTGCTGGACGCCAACGGCTTCGAGGACATGGACGCCTCCCGCCGCGTGGTGTTCAAGTTCCGCTTGACCGACGAGCAGATGATCCAGCAGCTGAAGTCCATACTGGAGGAAAACGATTAGCATAAGACAGGAGTAGTGTTACCTTGCTGTACTTCCGAAGACTGATCTGGTTTATCGCCTCGCGGATGCTGCTCGTCTGCGTGCTGCTGGGCATGCTGGTGTGCGGCTTCTTCATGGCCATGAACGGCGCGAACATCTACGTGGTGCTCAACGAGGGCATGGAAAAGCGGGTGGACGTCATACTCACCCGCCAGCAGGCCGCGGAGCTGAACAAGTACTTTCACGCCGATTTCCTGATGGCCGACACCGCCCTGGAGGGGGCGCTGAACGGCAGCAGCGCCTATTCGGATTACAACATCACGGGCTTTGAATACGACCTGACCATCGAAAAGCTGTGGGCCTGGCCCTGGGACGCCTATGCCAACTGCACCGTGGTCGAGCGCGTGCCGACCATCACCGGCAGCGTCATCTCCAGCCGCCGCAGCGAGGTCTCCGAGCGCATTCCCCGCTGGCAGGGCGGCCGCTACGACATCACGCTGGTGAAGACCGGCGGCCAGTGGAAGATCGTCGGCATGCAGCAAAAGACCGTCCTCGTCGAGCCCGAGGTGGACAACGACGGGCTGGAGACGGAGGTGCTGGTGCAGTAACATCAGAATTGAACCAAGGAGGCATCATGCGCGTAGTCGTGGGCATGTCGGGCGGCGTGGACAGTTCGGTCGCCGCGCTGCTGATGAAGCGCGCCGGTCACGAGGTGATCGGCGTGTTCATGAAGAACTGGGAGGAAAAGGACGAAAACGGCGTGTGCACCAGCGAGCGGGACTGGGCGGACGTCCGGCAGGTGTGCGAGGCGCTGGATATTCCCTATTATTCCGTCAACTTCGCCAAGCAGTACCGGGAGCGGGTGTTTGAGCACTTCCTGTCGGAATACCGCAAGGGGCGCACGCCCAACCCGGACGTGCTGTGCAACCGGGAGATCAAGTTCAGCGTGTTCCTGGATTTTGCCGAGCAGCTGGGGGCCGAGAAGCTGGTCACCGGCCACTTTGCGAACATCGACTGCGTGAACGGCGAATACCGGCTGCTCCGGGCGGCGGACGAGAACAAGGACCAGACCTATTTCCTGTATATGCTGGGCCAGCGGGCGCTTTCAAAGGCGCTGTTCCCGGTGGGCAACCTGACCAAGGGCCAGATCCGCCAGATCGCCCGCGAGGCCGGGCTGCCCGTCAGCGAGAAGAAGGATTCCACGGGGGTGTGCTTCATCGGCGAGCGCAATTTCAAGCAGTTCCTCTCCGGCTTCCTCCCCGCGCAGCCGGGGGACATGGTCACTCCCGACGGCAGGGTCGTGGGACGCCACGACGGGCTGATGTACTACACCCTCGGCCAGCGCCGGGGGCTGGGCATCGGCGGTGGGGGCAACGGCCAGCGCTGGTTTGTGCTGGGCAAGGACCTGGAGCACAACCGGCTGATCGTCAGCCAGGGCGAGGACGACGCGCTGTTCAGCTTAAGCGTCACGGGCTCGGAGCTGACGTGGCTGGCGGAGCGCCCGCCGGCGGCGGAGGGCGAGCCCCTGGACTGCCAGGTGCGGCTGCGCCACCGCCAGCCGCTGCAGGACTGCCGGCTGACGCTCTCAGGCGGCAGGGCCCACATGGCGTTCGCCACCCCACAGCGAGCGGTTACCCCGGGGCAGTCGGCGGTGTTCTATCAGGGTCAGGTGTGCCTGGGCGGCGCGATCGTGGATTGATACATTAATTCGACAAAATGCCGCGAAGACCTTGTTAAGTACAGCCCATTCATGCTATAATAAAATCAGATATATTTACAGGGAGGCCGTGTTATGAATTCCAAAGGCAAAGTGTGGCAAATCGTGCTGCTGGTGCTGCTGGTGCTCGCCATCATCGCGATACTGTTTTTCAACAGCAAGCTGAACGCCAGCAAGGAATCCCTCTCCTCCACGCAGGCCCAGCTGGCGGAGGAACAGAACAATTCCGCGACGCTCCAGGCGGATCTGGATGCGGCCAAGGCCCAGTATGAGGATGTCAGCGCCCAGCTGGCGGAGGCAAAGACCCAGGCCGAGACGCTGACCGCCCAGGTGGAGAGCGGCGAGGCGACCAATCAACAGCTCCAGGCGGACCTGACCGCCGCCAACGAGCAGGTGACCCGGCTGGAGGCCGAGGCGGCTGAGACGAAGGCCAAGGTGACCGAGCTGGAGGGCCTGGTCAGCCAGAAAGACGCGGCCATCGGAGAATTGAACGCGTCGACTGCTGAAAAGGACACGGCCATCGAGGAGCTGAACGCTGCGGTTACCGAGAAGGACACGGCCATCGAGGAGCTGAACGCTGCGGTTACCGAGAAGGACGCGGCCATCGAGGGGCTGAACACCGCAATCGCGGAAAAGGAAGCGGCCATCAAAGGGCTGAACACCGCAATCGCGCAGAAGGACGCGGCCATCAAGGAGCTGAACGCCTCGGTTGCTGAAAAGGAGGCGGCCATCGAGGGGCTGAACGCCGCAATCGCGGAGAAGGAAGCGGCCATCGAGGGGCTGAACGCCGGCGCGCAGGCGGCAAACGCGGCGGACGCCTCCGGCATGGTGTTCGACTCTGTACCGGAATCGGGGGTCGAAGCCGGAGGGAAGTTCGGGACCGATAAGGAAGCGGAGCCCGGTTACGAGCCGGAAGCTGAGCCCGCGCCCGGGAAGGAAGCGGAGCCCGTCTCTGAAGCCCCGACGGCGGAGGACAAGGCCAGGGAGGCAGAGGAAGAGGCGGCGCTTGAGACGGCAGCCGCAGACCTGGAGCGCGCGATCGTGACGGTCGCCGGCCTTCAGACCCAGGCGGAGAACGTCCCCGAGGCCGTCGCCGATATCGACCTGGACGCGGTTCGGGATCAGATGACGGCCATCGTGGAGGACAACTCCGATAACACCACGGACGCGGCGCGCATCGAAGCGCTGATCGCCCTGCGCGAGAGCCTGGAGGCGGCATTGCCGGAGGCCGAACAGGCCGTTGTGGATGCCCAGGCCCGGCTGGATGCCGCCGACGCCGAGCTGGAGCGCCTCACCGCCCAGCTGCTGGAAAAGGCGGAGGATATCGTCACGCTGAATGAGCTCAATGAGGTGCTGGACGCCCAGGCCGCGAGCGACGCCGCGAAGCTGGAGGCGCTGATGGAACAGCTGGCCCAGGCCGAGGCCGATCTCGAAGCCCGTCAGCAGGCGCTGGAGGCGGTCGAGGCCCAGGCAAAGGCCGATGAGGAGGCCCACCAGAAGGCCCTTGAGGACGCCAGGACCGAATACGAGGAGAGCCTGGCCCAGGCCGAGGCTGAAACCCAGACCCAGAAGGCGGCGCTGGAGGAGGCCCAGGCCGAGCTCCAGAGCCAGAAGGAAGCGATGGAGGACGCCCAGGCCGAATATGAGAGCAGCCTGGCCGAGGCGGAGGCCTACAAGGTGGAGCGCGCGCCTGAAAACGGCGAGGCCCACCTGTCCACCGAGGTGGACAGCGACATCCAGGTGGCTGCCGACGGCGTCACCGTCGATTGCCAGTATACCAACAACGACGCCAGCGGCAACACGGTCGCCGTAGCACTGGTGGTGGACGGGGAGACGGTGTACACCGGCGCCCTGAAGCCGGGCGAGTCCATCGACGGCATCACCCTCGACAAGCCCCTCGCTTCGGGCAGCTATGAGGCGATGGTCGTCACCACCGTCAAGGATGACGCCGGCGAGACCGTGATGACCACCCGCGTGCCCGTGACGATCAGCGTGGCGGCGGAATGACCGATATATGTCCAAAGACAATCGCCCCCTGTTCGCAGGGGACGATTGTCTTTTGGCGGCGGCGCATTGCCGATGGCTTCGGATAACCGCACAAAAAACTGCGTGGATGTCGTTGACAGATCATTAGAATAATGATAAAATGACATTAATATCAAGTGTGGGGAGGGTTTATCATGCTCAAGCGGTTTTTCATTCTCTTGCTGGCGGTCCTGTTGGTCGCCGTGTCCATTCCGGTTCTGGCCGAGACCCAGGTGCGCACTGTCAAGGCCAAGGACATCCAGATCAGCAAGCAGACCGATGTGCTGATCGTTAAGGAGGAAGGGTCAGATTACTATAAGCTGACCACAGTGGACGGACAGGATCTGACGGGCGCGATCTATTCCAGCATCAACGCGGTTTACGACTATCCCATGTTCAAGGTCAGTGCCCGCAGCTCGGTGGATGGTGTGCACGACGAGGGCTTGCTGGATGCCCAGGGAAAGGTGATCATACCGACCGAGTACGCCGACATCGCGGTGTTCTCGGATCGTTGGCAGGCAGGCGTCAAGCTGGTGCCCTCCAATGCGGACGACAAGGACTATACGTTTACCAACTACTCCACCGACGAGAAGACGTTCCATAGGATAGACACCGTGGATTTCTTCTTCGACGGTCAGAAGGTGGGTACACTGAAACGCTCCGAATACGGCGAGAACTATGCCACAGCGCACGGCGCTTACATCTGCGTCAACAACCGCAGCAAGGAGTACGTCTACTACAACAGCCGCATGGAAAAGTCTCCGTATAAGTCGAACTACAGCGGCGAGTATGACAATCAGTACAAGAACGGCAAGAACATCTATTACCATCAGGGCAGCGGTCAGGTCGCCTTTACCGAAGGCTGCACGCTGCAGCCGGACGAGGTGGACAATCCGTACCTGTACGACAGGGGCGTGCTCTACGGCCTGCAGGGACAGACGATATTCAAACCGGCACAGAATTATGATTATATTCGCGACTTTGTCGACGGCTATGCCCCGGTATCCATGAACCGGTACTACGGAGTGATCGACGAGCAGGGCAACGAGGTCATACCGGTGGAATACGATGAGCTGAGCTACAATTTCCCGGTGAAGTACGGCTATATCGGCGCTGTCAAGGACGGCAAGTTCGGCTTCCTGGACCTGCATGGCAATGTCACATGTGATTTCACGTACAGCAAGGAGATCGTCAATGATAGGGGCACTTTTGCCACGATCACGAACCTGGACGGCACCACCATCGTGCTCAGTGCCGTTGTGGGCGAGCTGCCCGAACACTATGCCGAGGTGGATATTCAGGGCTACAACGGCTGCCTTGCCTTTGTCGCCGAGAATTTGAACGGAGAAAAGGGCGTCGTGGACATCTACGGCAACACGGTGGTTCCCTTCAGCGAGGACAACAGCTATATCTACGTCAATATTGACGCGACTGTCGCCGTGGTCAGCCTGGGAAGCCATGAATACCGTATCTATCAGCTGGATATCCCCAATCCCGTGGAGCAGGCGCAGGCGGTGAACCAGACCGCGCCCCAGGAGCCTGCCGGGGCCCCGGCCGCGGAAGCCACTGAAGGATGGACCTGCGAGAACGGACATTCGGGCAATACCGGAAAGTTCTGCACCGAGTGCGGCGCGCCGGCCCCGGCGCAGAAGAGCGCCTGCGCGGCCTGCGGCTATGAATTTGAGGACGGCAATGTTCCGAAGTTCTGCCCCAACTGCGGCGCTGCGCAACAGTGACAGGGAGACGCCCAAGGCCTGATGGTCAAATCATACGGATATACTGCGAATATACGGTTACAGGGGCGGCGATGCGCCGCCCCTGTTGTTTTCTTTCATAAATTGTGGTATGATAAATACAGCGTTATGCTATGATAACAGACCGGAGTGATGCCGCCTTGACCGTTGAATATACAGTACCCCAGGCGCTCCATGTTTTTTTTGACGCCCATCCCCGGCTGGCGCTGGCCTTTTCCGGGGGGGTAGACAGCGCGTATCTGCTGTATGCCGCCAGGGCCTGCGGCTGTGACGTGGCGCCTTTCTACGCCCGGTCGGCCTTCCAGCCCGAATTTGAGCGCCGGGACGCGCAGCGCCTGGCGGCGCAGCTGGGCGTGGCGCTGAACGAGGTGCCGCTGGACGTGCTGGCGGTGGAGGCGGTGCGGCTCAACCCCGCCAACCGCTGCTACCACTGCAAGCAGGCGATATTTACCGCCCTGCTGGCGGCGGCTCGAGCGCGGGGCTACGACGGCGTCATGGACGGCACCAACGCCTCCGACGACGCGGGGGACCGCCCCGGCATGCGGGCGCTCGGGGAGCTGGGCGTGCTCTCGCCGCTGCGGCTGTGCGGCGTCACGAAGGATGAGGTGCGGGAATATTCCCGCAGGGCGGGGCTGTTCACGTGGGATAAGCCCGCCTATGCCTGCCTGGCGACGCGCGTCCCCTCGGGCACGCCGATCACATCGGATATGCTGGCCAGCGTGGAAGGCGCGGAGGGCGCGCTGTTTGAAATGGGCTTTTCCGACTTCCGGGTGCGCCTCTTCCACGGCGCGGCGCGATTGCAGCTGCCCGGCAGGCAGATGGCCCGGGCCCTTGACCGGCGGGCGGAGATCCGCGCGGCGCTCGCGCCCTGGTTTGATACGGTCATGCTGGATTTGAAGGACAGGTGAGAATATGGACAGGGATCAGATGCTGGAGGCGCTGAAGGAAGTGCAGGCGGGGCGCATGGCGCCGGAGGCGGCGCTGAAGCTGCTGGCCCAGGCCCCCTATGAGGACATCGGCTATGCCAAGATCGACCATCACCGGGGCCTGCGCAACGGCACCGGAGAGGTGATCTACGGCGCGGGGAAAACCGCGGAGCAGATCGTCGCCATCGTCAGCCGCATGGTGGCGGCGGGGGGCAAGAACATACTGGTCACCCGGATGGACGGGGAAAAGGCGGCGCGGGTGGCGCAGGCCGTGCCCCTGTTCTACGACGCCCAGGCCCGCCTGGGCGTGGTCAATCGCGTGCCGCGGGCGCTGGTGGGCAGCGTGGTGGTGGCCTCCGGCGGCACCAGCGACCTGCCCGTGTGCGAGGAGGCGGCGCTGACCGCCGAGACCCTGGGCAGCCGGGTCACCCGCCTGTACGACGTGGGCGTGGCCGGGCTTCACCGGCTGCTGTCCCACCTGGACGAGCTGCAATCGGCCCGGGCGGTGGTGGCCGTGGCGGGCATGGAGGGCGCGCTGGCCAGCGTGGTCGGCGGGCTGGTGGACTGCCCCGTGATCGCGGTGCCCACCTCCGTGGGCTACGGCGCCAGCTTCGGCGGAGTGTCGGCGCTGCTGTCCATGCTGAACGCCTGCGCCAGCGGCATTTCGGTGGTGAACATCGACAACGGCTTCGGCGCGGGCTACCTGGCCAACCGAATCAACCGAATGAAAGGGATTGACGAGGCATGAGGACGCTTTACATCGAATGCAACATGGGCGCGGCGGGGGACATGCTGATGGCCGCGCTGAGCGAGCTGCTCCCCGACCCGGATCGCTTTATCGCCCGCATGAACGCCCTGGACCTGCCCGGCGTGCGCTTTGGGCGCAAAAAGGCGGAGAAGTGCGGCATCACCGGCACGCACATCTCCGTGACCGTGGACGGGGAGGAGGAGCAGGCCGAGGACGTGGACAATGGGGAATCAAATGGCCATGGGCATTCCCATGATGTGGAAGGAACAGGGAACAGGGAACAGGGAACAGGAATAGCGCATGAGCAGCCCCATAGCCACGAGCATCATCACGATCACGCCCACGATCACGAACATGACCACCATCATCACCACCATTCCTCCCTCCGGGACATCCACGCCGTCATCGACGGGCTCGACCTGCCGGAGGCGGTGAAGGCGGACGCGAAGGCGGTGTATATGCGCATCGCAGACGCGGAGTCGCAGGTGCACGGCCAGTCGGTGGATCAGATCCACTTCCACGAGGTGGGCGCGCTGGACGCCGTGGCCGACGTGGTGGGGGTCTGCGCGCTGATGCGCGAGATCGCCCCCGAGCGGGTGGTGGTATCGCCGGTGCACGTGGGCAGCGGCCAGGTGCGCTGCGCCCACGGCGTGCTGCCGGTGCCGGCGCCGGCCACGGCGCTGCTGCTGAAGGGCGTGCCCGTCTACGGCGGCGCGATCCGGGGCGAGCTGTGCACGCCCACCGGCGCGGCGCTGCTGGCGCACTTTGCGGACGAATTCGGCGCGATGCCCGCCATGACCCTGGAGGGGGTGGGCTACGGCATGGGCACGAAGGACTTCCCCTGGGCCAACTGCGTCCGGGCGCTGCTGGGCGAGACGCAGGAAACGCCGGACAGCGCGGTGGAGCTGCGCTGCAATCTGGACGACATGACCGGCGAGGCGATCGGCTTCGCCGTCCGCCGCCTCAGGGAGGCGGGCGCGCTGGACGTGTGGACCCAGGCCATACAAATGAAAAAAGACCGCCCCGGCACGCTGCTGTGCTGCCTGTGCCCGCCGGAGCAGGAGGCGGAATTTGCCCGCCTGATGCTGAAGCACACCACCACCATCGGCGTGCGCTGCCAGACCCTGCGCCGCTACACCCTCCAGCGGGAGGCCGTCACGCTGGATACGCCCTACGGCCCCGTCCGCGCCAAGCGCTCCCACGGCTACGGCGTGGACCGAACCAAGCCCGAGTTCGACGATTTGGCGCAGATCGCGGAGCGGGAAGGGATTGCGGTGGGGGAGATCAAATACTGATTTGTCGCGCTGACGCGCAGGGAATAGGGATTAGGGATTAGGAGAAGCCGCGCGCCGAGGTATCACGAGGAATAGAGCGACCGTTCCCGCGACAGAACAGAGGATTATTCATGTTTAAGGGATGGTGTTTGTTTCTACCATGCGCCAGCCACTATTTATAATCCCTAATCCCTAATCCCTCTCCCCGATAAATCAGAATTTACCCCTTTCAACACATCGCCCCGCACGGCATTTGTCGTGCGGGGCGATGTCCTGATCCGGCTTCAATACGTTCCCGGGGCCACGTTTTCGGCCTTCAAAATCTTAATGATCCTGCTGGTGCCCAAACGGGTGGCGCCCAGCTCGACGAACTTCTCGGCGTCCGCGATGGAGCTGATGCCGCCGGCGGCCTTGATGCGCACGTTGGGGCCCACGTGGCGGGCGAACAGGGCCACGTCGTCGAAGGTCGCGCCGCCCTTGGAAAAGCCGGTGGAGGTCTTGATGAAGTCCGCGCCGGCCTCGGTGACCAGCCTGCACATGGTGACCTTCTCCTCGTCGGTCAGCAGGCAGGTCTCGATGATGACCTTCAGCACCAGCGGGCCGCAGGCGGCCTTCAGGGCCTTGATCTCATCCAGCACGTAGCCGGTGTCGCCGGCCTTGAGCATGCCGATGTTGATGACCATGTCGATCTCCCGGGCCCCGTTGGCGATGGCTTCCTTCGCCTCGAAGACCTTGGTCGCGGTGGTGTTGTTGCCGTTGGGGAAGCCGATGACGGTGCAGATGGCCAGCTTGCCCTGCACGTAGTCCGCCGCCTGCTTCACATAGCAGGGGGGAATGCACACCGACGCGGTCCTGTAGGCCATGGCGTCGTCGCAGAGGGCCTTGATCTCCTCCCAGGTGGCCGTCTGGGCCAGCAGGGTGTGGTCTACCATGGAACAGAGCTTTTCTGTGGTCATGTCAAATTCCTCCATGTCTGTTGATTGGTGGGTTCATTGTACCTTTTTCAATGCGTTTTGTCAATGTGAGCGCGCTTGCTTGCGCTTTTGACCGGGAACCACCAACGCCCCATATCAGTTTTCAATTCGTTCACAAATCATTGGATGTTTGTTTATTGACTTTGACCTTTTCCGATCTTATAATAATCCCAGCAATCGGAAAGAAAAGCCGATGTGCCGGAAATACTACAGATTATCTGCGAGAGGAGAAGATAGATTATGAAGACGACAAACAATATCAGGCGCAGTGACCGCAGGCGCGCCCGGAAGAACAACGGCGTGATGCTGCTGATGTCCCTGGTGCTGGTGTGCGCGCTGGCCGTGGGCGGCCTGTTCGCGCTGGGCAATGTCACCGTGAACCGCGCGGCCTCGGCTGAGACGGGCGAATCGCCCGCGCCGGTGCCCACGGCGGACGACAGCCCGGCCATCTACGTGGCCCAGAAGAACGCCAACTCGGTGGTGGGCATCATCACCAACACCGAGGGCTGGAGCCGCAACAGCGGCGTGCAGAACACCATGATCGCCCAGGGCAGCGGCGTGGTGATCGCCGAGGGCGGCTATGTGCTGACCAACTACCACGTCATCGAGGACGGCAGCGCCTTCCAGGTGCTGATGCCCAGCGGCGACAAGGTGGACGCCACGCTGGTGGGCGCGGATTCCGCCATGGACCTGGCCGTGCTGAAGGTCGAGGACCAGGCCGACAAGCTGGTGCCCGTGACCATCGGCGCCTCCGAGACCCTGCCCGTGGGCAGCACCGTCATCGCCATCGGCAATCCCGGCGGCGAGATCCTGGCCAACACCGTTACCCGCGGCATCATCTCCGCGCTGGAGCGCACCAGCATGACCGCCAACAACACCACCCGCAACGTCAACTACATCCAGCACGACGCGCCCATCAGCAGCGGCAACTCCGGTGGCGGCCTGTTCGACTACCAGGGCAACCTGATCGGCATCAACACCCTGAAGTACGGCGGCAGCTTCTATTCCTCCGGCAGCTATGAGGGCCTGGGCTTCGCCATCCCCGTGGAGACCGCCTATCCCATCGCCCAGCAGCTGATCGAGCACGGCAAGGTCATCCGTCCCCAGATCGGCGTGACCGTGAAGGACCAGGAGGGCCCGGACGAGCCCATGAACGAGTATGCCCCCGCCAGCGTGTGCATCACCGGCGTCAACGAGGGCAGCCCTGCCCAGGCGGCCGGCCTGAAGCAGTACGACTTCATCACCGCCGTGAACGGCGAGCGCATCACCTCCACCCGCGAGCTGACCACCCTGCTGGATACCTTCAAGCCCGGTGACACCGTGACGCTGACCATCGTGCGCTACAACAACGCCGGCGTGATGAACAACGGCTATGACAGCTACTACAACAGCCCCTTCGGCTTTGGCTTCGGCTTCCCCTTCGGCGGCTACAGCTACGGCTACGGCAACAATGGCAACGGCAACAACGGCAATGGCAACAACGGCAACGGTTCCGACTACTACTACTATAACAACGGCACCGTGACCGTCGGCGGCGGCTTTGAAACCTTCGACGTTCAGGTGACCCTGGAAGAAAAGCAGTAAACGATCCCCTCCTCCTCGCCCCCCTTCGCAGGAAGGGGGGCTTTTTTCGTCCTGTAGACGGGCGGGGAAATAATGATTTGTCGAGGTGTTGGTAAGGCGTCCAAAAGTGGCCTTCCTCCATGGGGAAGGTGGATTCGACAAAAAATGCTTGCATTGTTTTGTCGAAGACGGAAGAGGTCCTTGTCGCTGAGACAACGTCTATTGGAACATAGGCGTAAGTCGCACCGTAAGGGGACCTCTTCCGGCGCTGAACGCTTCGCTGGGCCTTCGGCAACGCGCCACCTTCCCCAGAGGGGAATGTCATCAATTTAGCGGTGCGGTCTCCAAAAGCCTTCCCCTTGGAGGGGAAGGTGGCCCGCGCCCTAAAGGACTTGCTTCGCGGCGCAGCGGGTCGGAAGAGGTGTCCACGCTGGGCACAGTTCGTCTATTACGACAGAGGAACGAAGCATAGGGGGACACCTCTTCAGTCTGCTTCGCAGACAGCTTCCCCTCAAGGGGAAGCCTTTTGGGCGCGACGGCAGGTATTTTTTCCTTAAGTTGATGACATTGCCCCAGAGTGGAAGGCTTTGGGGTGCCGCCTCTCCCCGCCAAACCAGAATTTGCATGTCACTTGGCTGACATAGAAAAATCTATTGATATTATTCGGAATTCTGTTATACTAAACTTATATTTTTATGTCTCTGTGCTGAGAAACCATCGCGAGGGGGATTTGACGTGAAACAGTAATTCGGTACAAGATTGACCAGCCTGCTGCTGTGCCTGGCGCTGGTGGCGGGGCTGCTGCAGGGGCTGCCGGTGACCGCGAAGGCGGCGGACATCCACGGCAGCGACATTGGCATTGGCACCACCTGGTTTGTGGGCGATAAAATCGATCTTGGTGATAGTCTGTACGATCAATGGTTTCTAGCGCGGCCCGATGTTATAGTAAGCGTCATAAATATTTTCCGTTTACAATGCGGTGAAAATGTGGTACAATAGGTTCGGAGGTGTTTGCATGAATATCCGAACCTTTATGTCCGACAAGCAGGCACTAATCGAGGAGGGCAAGCGAATTGTT
>JAZOUD010000164.1:0-21185 GCA_045658005.1 Clostridia bacterium
GTCGCACACCGGGTAGTCGCACAGGTGTACCGATTCCATTGCGCCTTCGGCGACGCTGGCCAGGTTGCGGTACATGGTCTCGGTCATGAAGGGGATGAAGGGCGCAGCCACCTTGCACAGCGTCATCAGTACCGTGTACAGGGTCTCATAGGCGGCCTTCTTGTCGCCGGTCCACTCCTTGCCCCAGAAGCGGGACTTGGAAAGGCGCACGTACCAGTTGGACAGCTCGTCCACGAAGGCTTGGATGGCCCGGGCGGACTCGGTGATCCTGTACTCGGCCAGGCCCTCGTCCACGGTCTTGACCAGGCTGTTCAGACGGGACAGCACCCATTTGTCCATCAGGGTCAGGTCCGCCGGGTCGGCCCTGTGCTCGGCGGGCACGTAGCCGTCGATGGCGGCGTACATGCAGAAGAAGGCGTAAGTGTTCCACAGGGTGCCCATGAACTTGGACTGCATCTCGCTGACCAGCTCGCCGGAGAAGCGGGTGGGCAGCCAGGGCGCGCCGTTGGCGTAGAAGTACCAGCGCACGGCGTCCGCGCCCTGCTTGTCCAGCACGTCCCAGGGGTTGACCACGTTGCCCAGGTGCTTGGACATCTTCTTGCCCTCGGCGTCCTGCACGTGACCCATGACCACGCAGTTCTGGAAGGGGCTGCAGTCGAACAGCAGGGTGCTGAACGCCATCAGCGTGTAGGACCTGCCGCGGGTCTGGTCGGTGGCCTCGGAGATGAAGTTGGCCGGGAAGTTGGCCTCGAACATTTCCTTGTTCTCAAAGGGATAGTGCCACTGTGCAAAGGGCATGCTACCGGAATCGTACCAGCAGTCGATGACCTCGGGCGTGCGCTTCATCTCGCCGCCGCAGCCGGGGCAGGTCAGCGTCACCGCGTCGATGTAGGGGCGGTGCAGCTCGATGTCGTCGGGCACGTCCCTGCCCATCTCCTTCAGCTCGGCGCGGCTGCCGATCACGTGGATCTTCCCGCAGTCCTTGCAGATCCACACCGGCAGCGGGGTGCCCCAGTAGCGCTCGCGGGAAAGGCCCCAGTCGATCACGTTCTCCAGGAAGTTGCCGAAGCGGCCCTCCTTGATGTTGTCCGGGTACCAGTTGACGGTGCGGTTGTTGGCCACCAGGCGGTCGCGCACGGCGGTCATGCGGATGAACCAGGTGCTGCGGGCGTAGTAGATCAGCGGGGTGTCGCAGCGCCAGCAGAAGGGATAGTCGTGGGTGAAGTAAGGCGCGTCCACCAGCTTGCCCTCTTTTTCCAGCCACTCCAGGATCATCGGGTCAGCCTTCTTCACGAACACGCCGGGCCAGTAGGTGTCCTTGGTCATCTCGCCCTTGGCGTCCACCAGCTGCAGGAACGGGATGTGGTTCTCCCGGCCCACCCGGGCGTCGTCCTCGCCGAAGGCGGGGGCCTGGTGCACCACGCCGGTGCCGTCGGACATGGTGACGTAGTCGTCGCACACCACGGTCCAGGCGTTCTCGGCGTTCTCCGCGCCCTCGATGGCGGCCTTCTGGAAGTCGAACAGCGGCTCGTAGCGCAGCCCCTTCAGTTCGCTGCCGGGGAAGGTGGTCTTATTGGCGACCTCCACGCCCTCGCCCAGCACCTTCTCGATCAGGGCGTCGCCCATGATGACGGTGCGGCCGTCGTAGTCGAACTTCGCGTAGGTCTCGTCCGGGTTCACGCACAGCGCCACGTTGCTGGGCAGCGTCCAGGGGGTGGTGGTCCAGGCGTAGATGTAGGTGTTCTCCTGATCCTTCACCTTGAAGCGCACCACGGCGGAGCGCTCCTTGATCTCCTTGTAGCCCTGGGAGACCTCGTGGCTGGACAGGGCGGTGCCGCAGCGGGGGCAGTAGGGCACCACCTTGTGGCCCTTGTACAGCAGGCCCTTGTCGGCCACCTGCTTCAGGCTCCACCACACCGATTCGATGTAGTTGTTGTCATAGGTGATGTAGGGGTTTTCCATGTCGGCCCAGAAGCCCACGCGCTCGGACATGCGCTCCCATTCGCCCTTGTACTTCCAGACGCTCTTCTTGCACTCCTGGATGAAGGGTTCGATGCCGTATTCCTCGATCTGCTCCTTGCCGTCCAGGCCCAGCAGCTTTTCCACCTCCAGCTCCACCGGCAGGCCGTGGGTGTCCCAGCCCGCCTTGCGGGGCACCAGCTGGCCCTTCATCGTGTGGTAGCGGGGCAGCAGGTCCTTGATGGCGCGGGTCTCGATGTGGCCGATGTGGGGCTTGCCGTTGGCGGTCGGCGGGCCGTCGAAGAAGGACCAGACCTCCCGGCCCTCCCGGTTCTTCATGGACTTCTGGAAGATGTCGTTGTCGTTCCAGAACTTGATGACTTCCTTTTCACGCGCCAGGAAATCCAGCGCCGTGGAGACCTTCTCGATCATCCGTGTGTTCCTCCCGTCAAAAATTATGCGCCTTACATCCCCATGGGACGAAGGCGCTTCGCGGTACCACCCAAATTGACGTATCCAGGGGATACGCCCACTCTCTCGCGCTGTAACGGGCGCGCCCGACGGAGCCTACTGCCGCGTAACCGCGGGTTCGGTCCGCTGCTCCGGGAGGATACCCCACGGCCCCGGCCTCCGGACTTGCACCATCCTCCGGCTCGCTTCGCGCCTTATGACTGTGGGCGGTTCCCATCTACGCAGTGAATTGTACCCTTCTATTATAACCGTTTTCAGGATTTTGTAAATGCCCGGAGGGGGATTCAATCTCGATTTTACCATCAAAAAACAAAAAACAGACCCGCAGGCCCGTTTCATTATGCTATAATGATAAAGTGTTTTTGTGCTTATAATCAAGGCTGGGGTCTGTAACGATCACCGCCGAGGGGGAAATTATATTGGATATCTTCAAAAAATGCCATGGCTATTCACTGGCCAACGAGCTGCGTCAAAAGGGCATTTATCCCTACTTTCACGCGCTGGAGACCCGCCAGGACACCGAGGTCATCATGGAGGGCAAGCGCCGCATCATGCTGGGCAGCAACAACTACCTGGGCCTGACCACCTGCCCCGAGGTGCAGCAGGCGGGTCTTGAGGCGCTGGAGCGTTACGGCACCGGCTGCAGCGGCTCCCGCTTTTTAAACGGCACGCTGAAGCTGCACCTGGAGCTGGAGGACGAGCTGGCAAAATTCCTGCATAAGCAGGCCTGCTGCACCTTTTCCACCGGCTTCCAGTCGAACCTGGGCATCATCAGCGCCATCGTGGGCCACGGCGATTACGTGATTTGCGACAAGGAAAACCACGCCTCCATCTATGACGGCTGCAAGCTGAGCTATGGCCGCATGCTGACCTACGGCCACAGCAACATGGAGGAGCTGGAGATCCAGCTGAAGAAGGTGCCCGAGAGCGCGGGCTGCCTGATCGTCACCGACGGCGTGTTCAGCATGGGCGGCGACATCTGCAAGCTGCCCGAGATCGTGAAGCTGGCCAGGCAGTACGGCGCGCGGGTCATGGTGGACGACGCCCACGGCCTGGGCGTGATCGGCGAGGGCGGCCGGGGCACGGCGTCCCATTTCGGCCTTGAAAATGAAGTGGACCTGATCATGGGCACGTTCTCGAAGTCCCTGGCGTCCCTGGGCGGCTACCTGGTGGCCGACGCCACGGTGGTGGACTTCGTGCGCCACAACTCCCGCCCGTTCATATTTTCCGCCTCCATCACCCCGGCCAGCGCGGCCATCGCCCTGGCATCTCTCAGGCACATTGAGGCCCACCCCGAGCTGGTGAAGCGGCTTGCCGACCTGTCCGCGTACATGAGAAAGGGCCTGAAGGCGCGGGGCATACCGATCATCGAGGCCGAGACGCCCATCATCCCGATCTATACCTACACCGCCGAGGCCACGCTGCTGCGGGCCCGCCAGCTGTATGAGGCGGGCGTGTACGTCAATCCCGTGCTGCCCCCGGCCACGCCGCCGGAGCTGTGCCTGCTGCGAACCAGCTACATGGCGTCCCTGAACGAGAAGCTGCTGGACGAGGCGCTGGACATCTTCGGCAGGGTGTTCGCGATGCCGGCGGAATGATATCAAAGGAGCGATAACCCATGCTCACGCTGCAAATCCTTCCCCAGCCCCTGACCGTCTGCAAGGCTTCGGACCTCTCCGGCTTTGCCATGTCGGGCCTGTACTTCATCGGCAATACCGATAATGAGTTGTCCATCGTCTGCGAGACGGACATGGTACCCGCCAACACCACCGCCCGGGAGGACGGCTGGCGGGCCATGCGCATCGTCGGTCAACTGGATTTTTCGCTGACGGGTATACTGTCGGGGATCGCTGCGGTGCTGGCCGACGCGAAGGTCGGCATCTTCGCCGTGTCCACCTACGATACCGATTATGTCCTGGTGAAAATGGAAAACCTCGACCGGGCGGCCGAGGCGCTGAAAGCGGCGGGATATGGGATAGAATAGTTCCTTACGTTACCGCAAAGCACAGTACCGCTTCCTCATCGTTGAGATGGCGGACGGTTGGGGCATACCGCGCCGTGACCTTGGTCCAGAGGGACCTGGCCGCGGCGTTTTTTTCGTTGAACTTGATTTCCCACCGGCCTGGGCAGCAGGCGAAGATGGCTTCCGCCGCCCCGGTGGCCAGATGCCTGCGCCGGTACATCGGGAAGATGGTGAATTCGGCCATCACATGATCCGTTCTGCCGCCAAAATAGGAATAGGGGTTCAGCATCGCAAAGCCCGCCAAGGCGTCGCCGTCGTAGATCAGCAGCGCCGTCCGGGCAGGGTCGGTGAAGTATTCGTCGAAATGGCCGTAGTGAAGGTTGCCCCACTCGTCCAACGGATCGTCGTAGTAGTTCGTCATCTCGTAGAGGTACTTCTGGTTCAGGTTGTAAAGAAGCTGTCGCTGGTCGGGCGCGACGCGCTGAAGCCGGATCATATATAAACCTCCCCAAGCTCAAAAACAGCCTTCCCGATGGGAAGGCTGTAGATATCCTTACATCCGCTCCGGCGCTTCCACGCCGATCAGGTACAGGGCCTGCTTCAGCACCTGCCTCACGGCGTCGGTGAGCAGCAGCCGAGCGGCGCGGGTGCCGGGCTCGTCCACCATCACCTTGTTCTCATAGTAGAACTTGTTGAAGGCCTGGGCCAGGTCTACCGAGAAGCGGGTGACCATGCTGGGCTCGCTGCGGTTCACGGCGCTCTTCAGGATGTCCGGGAACTGCTCGATCAGGCGCACCACGTCCTGGCTGAAGGGGTCGGACAGGGCGGCGAAGTCGGGGGCTGACCGGTCCACGCCCTCGGCCTTGCGCAGCACCGAGCAGGCGCGGGCGTGGGTGTACTGCACGTAGGGGCCGGTCTCGCCGTCGAAGTTCAGCGCCCGCTCCCAGGTGAAGTCGATGTCCTTGATGCGGTTGTTGTACAGGTCGAAGAACACCACCGCGCCGAGGCCTACCTGGCGGGCCACCTCGTCCTTGTCTTCCAGGTCGGGGCTCTTTTCCTCGATGATGGCCCGGGCCTTGGCGATGGCCTCGTGCAGCAGGTCGTCCAGGTACACCACGCGGCCCTCCCGGGTGGAAAGGCTCTCGCCGCCGAAGGACACCATGCCGAAGTTCACATGCTCGCACTGCTTGTACCAGTCGTAGCCCATCAGCTCCAGCACCTTGAACAGCTGCCTGAAGTGCAGGTTCTGCTGGTAGGCCACCACGTACAGGCTCTTGTCGAAGTTATAGGTGTCCTTGCGGTACTTGGCCGCCGCCAGGTCGCGGGTGATGTACAGCGTCGCGCCGTCCGAGCGCAGGATCAGCGCCGGGGGCATGCCCCACTCCTGAAGGTCCACGATCTGGGCGCCCTTGTCCTCGACCAGCAGGCCCATGGCCTTCAGCTCGTCGATGATGGGCTGCATCTTGTCGTTGTAGAAGCTCTCCCCGGCGTAGCTGTCGAACTTCACGCCCAGCAGGTCGTACACCCGCTCGGCGTCCTTCAGCGTGACCGACTTGAACCAGTTGAAGATCTCCAGCGCCTCCGGGTCGCCGTCCTCGATCTTCTTGAACCAGGCGCGGCCCTCGTCGTCCAGCGCGGGGTTTTCCTTGGCCTCGGCGTTGAAGCGCACGTACAGCTTCACCATCTCGTCCACGCCGCCGGCGGCCACGGTGTCGTGGTCGCCCCAGCGCTTGTAGGCGGCGATCATCTTGCCGAACTGGGTGCCCCAGTCGCCCAGGTGGTTCACGCCCACGGCCCTCCAGCCGAAGAACCTGTGCAGCCGGACCAGGGAATTGCCGATCATCGTGGTGGACAGGTGGCCGATGTGGAAGCGCTTGGCGATGTTGATGCTGGAATAGTCCAGCACCACGGTCTTGCCCGCGCCGCTGTCGTCCGCGCCGTAGCGCTCGCCCTGGCTAAGCGCCAGGCCCAGCACCTTTTCGGCGTAGGTGGCCTTGTCGATGAAGAAGTTCAGATAACCCTTCACCGATTCCACCTTGCCGATGAAGTCGGCGTGGATGTTCCCGGCCAGGGCGTCGGCGATCATCATCGGGCTCTTGCGCAGCGACTTGGACAGCTTGAAGCAGGGGAAGGCGTAGTCGCCCATGGCGGTGTCCGGCGGCACCTCCAGGGCGGCGGCGACGGTGTCAGGGGTAATGTCCACCTCGCCGAAGGCGGCCTTCAGCGCGGTCATTATCTCGTTTGCAACGGCGGTCTTGAAATCCATAGATCACACCTCATCGTCAGTATCGGTTATAATGGCATTATTATACACAATAAAAGCCCCCGCTGCAATAAACCGGGGTTAAGATATGTGGGAAGAACCTTTGACCGCGCGGGTATGGATGGTTTATAATGACAGCGAGCGGGGAAAGGAGGACGCCATATGTTCAGGCCCTTTGAAGCGTTTCATGTCGAAGGCAGGTTCATCTCCGTCGTCGGCAGCGGGGGAAAGACCACTTTACTGCGCTGGCTGTCCGTGCGTCTGACCGGGACCGTGATCCTGACGACCTCGACCCACATGTTTCCCTTCCCAGACCTGCCCCTGGTGGACGCGGGTGGGGAGACGTCCGCTGAGAACCGGCGGCGCGTCATCCGTGAGTTGCATACCGCCCTGAGGGACAGCCGGGTGATTGGCCTGGGCAGCCTGCAGGCCTCCGGCAAGCTGGCCGATCCCTCGGCGATGATCCACTTTGAGGCGCTGTTGGACGCGGCAGATTATGTCGTCGTGGAGGCAGACGGCGCGGCGGGCTGTCCCCTCAAGGCCCATCGGCCCTGGGAGCCGGTCGTGCCGGCCTGCTCCACGATGACCGTGGGCGTGGTGGGGGCGTCCGGGCTCGGGAAGCCGGCTGCGCTGGCCTGCCACTGCCCCGAGATTTTCTGCGGCCTGGCGGGAATCTCCCCCGATGAGCCCGTGCAGCCGGCGCACGTCGCCGCCGTACTGAACCGGGAGACCCTGGCGGACTGCTGGCTCGTCAACCAGGTGGACGCCCTTCAGGATATCGGGGTGGTCCGGCAGCTCTGCGACCTCATCGACAGGGACGCCTTTCCCTGTTCGCTTGGGCGCTGACCAGCTCCAGCACGCTGCCGGCGATGCAGCGGGCCTTGTCGGAGATGGTGGCGCAGTTCTTCAGCTGGTCCAGCCGCGGGTCCACGTCCGCCAGCTTGAAGCCCTTTGGTACGGGATGGCCGTCCCGCAGGATGCCCCGCAGCAGCCCGGCGATCCTCGCCTGCACCGGGACTGCGCCCTCCGGGGTGTCGATGAACCCCACGGCCTCGCCCGCCGCCAGGACGCTGCCGATGTCCCGGCGCATGCGAAACACACCCGCGGCGGGGGCGTGGATCACCCGCTCGGCCCCATAGCCGCCGATGACGCCGGGGACGCCCGTGTTGGTGGCCGCGCTGCCCGAGGCGATGATGCGCCCCAGGTCGTGCCCCCGCATGGTCTCGATCACGTAGTGCACGTCCCGCCCCGCTTCAAAGCCGGGGCCGAGGGCGACGGTCAGCGGCGCCATGTCGATGGTCGTGCCCAGGTTGCGCTTGGCCAGTATGGCGTCCACCACAACGGCGGGCCGAAGCCGGCGGATGCTCTCGCCCGTGGGGTCCACCAGCAGCGGCACCTGACCCCGCGCCAACACCTCGCCGGCTTTCTCCACGCTGTCGACGCGCACCGCCGTGACGCCCTCCACCGTCGCAGAGTCCTCATAGACCGCTTCGGAAAAGGCCACCCGCCTGCGGATGGCCGAGGGCCGCTCCGACTCCAGCGCCAGCACCGGGAACCCGGCGCGAAACAGGCGGTGAATGGTCCCCGTGCTGATGTCCCCCGCCCCTCGGACGATGACGAGGGGGGAGGGGAGGGTTGTGTTTTGCATTGAAGAATTTGTCATTTACACTTCCAAAACAATCGCTTTTTCTTCCCGCTCCGTCACATACCCGATTACCGCCGCGCCTTCTATCTCGCTCTTCAGCGCCTCCGCGTCCTTTTCGTCCACGGCGATCAGCAGGCCGCCGCTGGTCTGGGGGTCGTAGAGTATGTCCTGCATGGCCCGGGATACGTCGCCCCGCACAAGGGTCGCGCCTTCGGCGAAATCCCGGTTGCGGTAGGCCCCGGCGGGCACCAGGCCCATGTCGGCCAGATCGAGGGCCTCGGCGTGGAAGGGCACGCTTTTCACCTGTATGTGCAGCGTGCAGCCGCTGCCCTGGGCCATCTCGCAGCCGTGGCCCATCAGGCCGAAGCCGGTCACGTCGGTGCAGCCGTGGACCCGGTAGCGCTGCATGGCCCGGCAGGCGTCCCGGTTCAGGGTCGCCATCTGGCGGTAGAGCCGCTCCATCAGCGCCGGCTCGACCATCTCCGCCTTGGCTGCCGTGGTCAGTATGCCCACGCCCAGGGGCTTGGTCAGTATCAGCGCGTCGCCGGGCTTCGAGGCGTCGTTGCGGCGAATTTGCGCCGGGTGGGCGAAGCCGGTGACCGACAGTCCGTAGAGGGGCTCGCTGCCCCGGATGGTGTGGCCGCCGGAGATGATCACCCCGGCCTCGAAGGCCTTGTCGTAGCCACCCCGCAGGATCTCCCGTATCCACGCCTCCTCCATGGCCTCCGTCACGCACATCACGTTCAGGGCAAGCCGGGGCTCGCCGCCCATGGCGTACACATCGGAGATGGCGTTGGCGGCGGCAATCTGGCCGAACAGGTAGGGGTCGTCCACGATGGGCGGGAAGAAGTCCACGGTCTGGATCAGCGCGGTATCGTCGTTGACCACGTACACGCTGGCGTCGTCGCTCTTGTCGAAGCCGACGATCAGGTTCGGGTCCGTGCGGGTCCTGAAATCCCCCAGCAGGGATGCCAGCGTGCCGGCGCCCACCTTCGCGCCGCAGCCGGCGCAGCTGGCCAGACGGGTGAGCCTCGCGTTCGTCTCCATCAGATGTCCAACTCCTTCAAATCCAGCGGCGCAATGCCCGCTTCCTCCAGCAAAGCCCGCAATCCCGCCGCGTCCCCCGGCGGGGCGCTCCAGGCCAGGCCGCAGCCGGCGCTGATCTGGCGGGGCAGGGGAATCAGCCGTCCCCCGACGCCCTTTTCGTCGCAGAAGTCCTCGAACGCCATGGCGTCGTGGGTGGTGCGGAACGCGACGATCAGCCGCCGCTCCTTCACCCGCATTACGGCCTTATGACCAGCGCGGCGTTCATCTGGGCCTCCACGATGTCGTACATGTTGGAGACGATGCCCACCTGCAGCTGCTGCTTCAGGCCGTAGAAGTCCAGGCAGGTGCCGCAGGTCATCACCGTGGTCCCCGCCGCCTCCAGGACCTTCAGGTCCCTGATGGTGTCCGCATCGACGGTGGTCAGCCGGGCCCCGGTGTTGTAGCAGATCACCTTGTCCGGGGTCACGTCCTGACTGGTCAGCGCGAATATGAAGGCCTTCATCAGCTTCTTCCCCAGCTTTTCGTCGCCGGTGCCCATGGTATCCGCGGACAGCACGACCACCCTGCCGCTGCCGGCGGGCGTTTGGCAGCTCAAAGCCTCCGCAGGCACGCTGGCCGGCTTGCCTGTCCCTGCCACGACGGCCATGGTGACGGTGAAAGCCTTCTCGCCATCCCGGGTGGAGGTCACCTTGAATCCGTTGTGCTCGCCCAGGCGGATCAGGTTTTGCACCGCCGTCTCGTTGTCCACCCGGATGCGCAGCGTGCCGTCCCCGGTGAAGCCTTCGATGGCCTTTTTGGCGTTGATCACGGGCAGCGGACAGGCCATGCCCATGCAGTCGATGGTTCGCTCCATGTTGTGTTTCCTCCTCTTGTCATCCTGCGATTTCTCGAACGGCCCCGATGGCCGCGTCTGTTTCCGCCTCGGTGTTGAAAAAGCCGAAGCTGAAGCGCACCGCGCCCTGCCTTTCGGTGCCCAGCGCCCTGTGCATCAGCGGCGCGCAGTGGGCCCCCGCCCGGGTGGCGATGTCGTAGTCCCGGGCCAGAGCGTCGCACACCAGCGCCGAGTCCACGTCCCCGACGTTCAGCGACACGATGGGGCAGCGGCCCCAGGTGGAAAAGTCGCCGTACACCCGAACTCCGGGGATGTGGGCGACGCCCTCGTAGAACCGGCGGGCGAGGCCGATCTCCCGGGCGTGGATCGCGTCTATGCCGGTCTGGACGATGAAGTCCGCTGCCGCCGACAGTCCCGCGATGCCGTGGCCGTTCAGCGTGCCGGCCTCCAAGCGGGTCGGGTATTCCCGGGGCTGCGTCTCAAGGTAGGACTGCACCCCGGTGCCGCCGACCTTCAGCGGGTCCACGTCGATATCCCCGTTGATGCACAGCCCGCCGGTGCCCTGGGGCCCCATCATGGACTTGTGCCCGGTGAAGCACAGCAGCGACACGCCGGATTTTGCCATGTCGATAGGCGTCGCCCCCGCCGTCTGGGAGGCGTCCAGTATGAACAGTATGCCGTGGGCCCGGGCAATCTCCCCGATCCTGCCGATGTCCAGCCGGTTGCCCGTCAGGTTGGAGCCGTGGGTACAGGCGATGGCCCGGGTGTCGGGCCGTATGAGCCTTTCAAAATCCCGGTAATCCACGCACCCCTGGCCGTCAGCCTGTACAAAGGACAGCGCCACGCCCCGCTCCCGGTTCAGCCGGTAGAGCGGGCGCAGCACCGAATTGTGCTCCAGCGCCGTGGTGATCACGTGGTCGCCCGCCTTCAGCGTGCCGCAGATGGCGATGTTCAGCGCCTCGGTGGAATTGGCCGTGAAGATCACCTGCTCCGGCTTCGGGCAGCCGAACAGCTTCGCCAGCTTTCCGCGGGTCCGGTACAGCAGTCGGTTGGCGCTCAGCGCCCCCTCGTGGGCCCCCCGGGAGGCGTTGCCCAGCGAGGTTAGCGCACTTGCCACCGCCTCGGCCACACAGGGCGGCTTTCGCACCGTGGTGGCGGCGTTGTCAAGATAGATCATGGTATACTCCGTATTGTCAGCAGTAGCGGTCTCGCCTCGCCTGCAGCTGGTCCTTTAGGGGCACGATGCTGTGGTGGGCCGCGCCGGTTTCCAGTATGACCGCCCGCGCCCGTTCGATGGCGTCAGCCTCCACCAGCAGCGACATGCCGCAGCACAGCTCGCCCCGGGCGGCGGCGGGGGCCGGGGCGATGCGGTTCGTCACCCCGGCGTCGTCCAACAGGTCGTGCAGCGCCAGCCCCTGCTCGTAGTTGTCAAACAGTATATAGTACCGAACCATCATCCGTTCAGCATTTCCACGAACGCTTCGATGCGGGTGCGGAGCTGTCCGGCGTCGGAATCCTCGTAATCGGTCTCCAGGGACAGCACCGGTATGCCCTTCGCCTTCAGCGCCTGGGAGACGGACCGCTTTTCGATGTCGTACAGGCCGCAGAACTTCAGGCTGCAATCGATCACGCCGTCGGCATGGTACGCCTCCGCCAGGCGGATGATGTCCTCCACGCGGCCGGGGTTGGGCGTGAAGCAGGCGCAGTTGTTCTTCATGTAGCGCCGGGCCAGGGCCATGAACAGCTCGTCCAGGGTCTCGCCGCTGTCGTCCACCAGGTTCTCGAAGTACCGGGTGCCGGTGCACATCTCCTCGCAGACGACCACCGCGCCGCTGGTTTCGATGATGTTGTGCAGCTTCCAGTTCGGCACCGCCAGCGGCGTGCCGGTGATCAGTATGCGCTTGTCGCCCTGCTTTGCCACGCTCACGCCGTCGCGGATGCGCTGCTCCAGCTCGTCGGCCAGGCGGTTGCACATCTGGGCGCAGCGGGCCGGGTCGTCAAAGAACGAAATCTGCGTCATCAGCAGCGCGTCGCGGCCCGAGATGGGCAGGTTCAGGCTCCTGCGGGCGTCGTAGACGCGCTGCATGGCCTTCCGCTTTTCGTTGACCGTGCGTATGGCCGCCTTCAGGTTTTCGACGGTCAGCCTGTTGCCGGTGATTTCCTCTACCTTCACGGCGAAGTCGGCGATCTCGTCCTTCCACTTCAGTATGTCCTTTTCCCGCTTCATCTGGGGCACGTCCATGATCAGCATGGGTACGTCCTGCCCCAGTATCTCATAGGCCTTCTTCTTGCCGTCGCAGGTGGTCTCGCCCACGTAGACGTCGGCGATCCTGAAGAAGGGACAGGTGCGCCCCAGGCGCGCGCCCACGGAGGCCTTGATCAGCGGACAGGTGTTCTTGGGCAACACGGCCTCGCCGCCCGGCACCCAGAACTGGGAGCCGCCGCACAGGCCGGTCACGATGCCGTTGGCGGCGATGATCACCTCGTCGGGCACGAACACGCAGAAGGTCCCGAATACCTTCCTGCCCAGCTTCTGTTGCTCGATCAGCTCCGCGGGCCGTATGCCGTGCACCTCAGAGATCACCAGATCCCAGAAGTCCATGGCCTTGGGCCGGTTCTCCTGGGTCAGAAAGACGTCGCCCACCGCGGTGGGCAGCACCTGACACAGCAGGTCGTGGGATTCCAGATCCATGCCCAGGTCCTTCCACATCTTCACGTAGTCTGCCATCGTTGAAGCCTCCTTGAGTTGTTGTTTTACATTGGTAAATCAGCATTCGCAATCAGCGCCGCGCCCAGTGCCCCGGCAAAGCGGGCCCGGGGATCGGTGCGCACCTCGCGGCCGAGGGCCCTTTCCAGCCGCTCCAGCAAAAAGGGAAATTCGCACAGTCCGCCGGTCAGGCACAGGGGCCCTTCGCCCAGGCGCAGCTTCCCGGCCTGGGCCTTGACCTTCTGGGCGATGGAATCCACCACGCCCCAGGCGATATCCTCCCTGGGCGTGCCCCTGCCGATCAGGTTGATGACCTCCGACTCCGCGAATACCGTGCACAGCGAGCTGATGCGCGTTTCGTTGCCCCGGCTCGCCATGTCGCACAGGCCGCCGGGGGTTATCGACAGCGTGTTGGCCATGACCTCCAGAAACCGGCCCGTGCCGGCGGAGCACTTGTCGTTCATCACAAATTCGGACACCGCGCCGTTCGTGATGGCGATCAGCTTCGTGTCCTGGCCGCCGATGTCGATGACGTTCAGGTCCTTCGCGCCGAACAGGCGCACCGCGCCCTTCCCGTGGCAGCTGATCTCGGTGACGCATCTGTCGGCAAAGGGCACCGACACGCGCCCGTAGCCGGTGGCCACGGTGCGGATCCGCCCGGCCTTCACGGCCGCCGGAAGGCTGTCTTGAATGGCCCTGGCGGTGTCCACGCTGCTCCAGCCGGTGGGACGCAGGTCGCGCCAGACGACGACGCCGTCCCCGTCCACGACGACGGTCTTCGCGCAGGTGGAGCCGATGTCGATGCCCACGCCGTATCGCTTGTCCATGGCTTGTCTTCCCCGATCTGTGATTTTTGCAGCGGCATGGATGCCGCTACGCTTGCTGGTCCTGCCCGGCGCGGCTGTCCTCCGGCATGAACGACGGTTCGCAGGCCTTTAGCAGGCTTTCCGCGAATTCGGCCAGCCGCGCCTCCATCTGCCGGTAGTCGGTTACGGCCTTTTCGCCGGCGTCCGTCAGCTTCGAGCTGCCGCCGTTCCTGCCGCCGCTGACCCGGGTGATCAGGCAGGCACCCATCTCCCGCTCGGCCCGGTTCAGTATCCGCCAGGCCTTGGTGTAGGACATTCCCATTTCCGTCGCCGCGGCCTGTATGGAGCCGGTCTTGCGGATGCGCTCCAGCAGCTCGCAGATGCCGGGGCCGAAGAACCGCTCGCCGGTGTGCAGCGTCAGCTTGACCCGGGCCGTGACGGGGAGCCGTAGCTTTTGGTCTTCGTTCATGGAATGCCTCCTTCCGAAGGCGCCCGTACAGGCGTTATTTATCCAAAAAAATAACCATAGCCATTGTACTATGGTTATTCGATGTTGTCAAGACGTTAAATTGGTTCGGTGGGGCGCTGGGAGCGACAGGCGCTCCTCGCCTGTTCCATGCTCTCTGGAGTGTCCACGTCCCACAGCTCCCAGGGGTATTCCGCCTGCACGATGTCGCAGGGAAGGCGCTGCACACGCAATACGTCCATGCCGCCCCGGTCGCCGGTATAGGCCAGCAGGGCTTCCCGGCAGGCGGCGGGGAAGATCACCGGGCTGCCGGGGGTATCCCCGTAACCCAGGCGAACAGCCCGGTCGGGGCGGCTGAGAAATTGCGCCGCGAGCCTTCGCAGCGTATCAGGGCGGGCGAGGGGTTGGTCGCCGGGCATGAACAGCCAGCCCGCCGCGTCCGGGGGCAGGGCGTCGATGCCCACGTGCATGGTGTCGCTCTTGAGGGGGCCGTCGTGGCGGGCGCAGCGCGCCCCCGCCCGTTCCGCCAGCGCCGCCACGGCGTCGCTTCGGGTCACCACCACCGGCGCAAGCCCCGCCGCCCTCAGGCTGTCGACGACGCGCACGACGACCGCCTTGCCGCAAAAGTCCTCCAGCAGCTTGTTCCTGCCGTACCGCGCCGACAGCCCCGAGGCCATCACCACGCAGCCGATGTCCTGTATCATCATTGGCTTCATCCCTGTGCCAGGCTGCTCTTTCCCCTGCGCAGATACTGCCCGCCGCCGCGCCGGCCGGTGAATGCGCCGTCCAGGGCGACCGTACTTCCCCGCAGCAGCACCCGCTCCACACGGCCCGTGACCTCCATGCCCTCGTAGCAGGTGTAGTCCGAATTGCCGTGCATGCGCCCCGTGGTCAGCGTCCATTTCCTTTCCGGGTCCAGTATTGCCAGGTCGGCGTCCGACCCGGGCGCGATCGTGCCCTTTCGTGGATACAGACCGGCGATTCGGGCGGGGTTTGCGCAGGCGAATTTGACCAGCTGGGGCAGGGTGATCCTGTGCTTTGCGACGCCCTCCGAATACAGCAGGATCAGCCGCTCCTCCACGCCCGGCGCGCCGCTGGGGCACTTCGTGAAATCTTCGGCCCCCTGCTGCTTCTGGCGGGCAAAGGTGAAGGGGCAGTGGTCGGTGGCGACGGTGTCCAGCTCGCCCTTCGCCAGGGCCTCCCACAGCGCCGCCCGGTCTTCGGCCCGGCGCAGCGGCGGGGCCATGATGGCCTTCAGGCCCTCGGCGGGGTCGTCGTACAACGCCTCGTCCAGCAGCAGGTACTGGGGGCAGGTCTCGGCCCCGGTGCATTTTTGCCCGGCGGCGCGGGCCCTGCGTATCGCCTCCAGCCCCAGGCGGGTGGACAGGTGCACCACGTACACCGGCGCGTCCCCCGCGGCATGGGCCAGGCAGAGCAGCCGGTTGACCGCCTCGGCCTCGGCCTCCGGGGGCCGGCTGACGGGGTGCCAGCGGGCCTGGGTCCTGCCCTCGGCGACAAAGCGCTCCCGCAGGGCCGTCACGATGCCGTGGTTTTCACAGTGGGCCGCGATCAGTATGCCCTCCTGCCGCGCGCGCGCCAGTATCCGCATCAGGTCCAAGTCGTCCAGCCTGTGGTCATAGGTCATGTAGACCTTGAAGCTGGTGATGCCCTCCCGGTCGGCAATTTCGGCCATGTCGTCCAGGACGTTGTCGTTGACGTGCTGCAATACCCCGTGGAAGCCGTAATCCACCGCGGCGCTGCCGTCCGCGAGGCGGTGGTATTGACGAACCTGGTGCCAGGGGCTGCAGCCCTCGGGGCCAAAGGCCATGTGGTCCACGATGGTGGTGGTGCCGCCGCAGGCCGCCGCCACCGTTCCGGTGTAGAAGTCGTCGATCACCCGCGCAATGCCCACGTCCAGATCCATGTGGGTGTGGATGTCCACCGCTCCGGGCAGGACGAGCCTGCCTGTCGCGTCGATGACTTCGGCGTCGGGGGCTGCGATATGTCTGGACAGCTCCAGTATGCGGCCATCTTCGATGAGGACGTCGCCATGGATCAGGCCATCTTCCCTAACGATGGTGCCACCTGTAATCCGTGTCCTCATTGCCAGCACACCTCTCTTCGAATGTCGTTTGGGCGGGCGGCGCAACGCCGCCCCTGCATCCTGTGCGCGAAACACACGTAGCGGCGGCCCTAAAGGACTAACCTCGTGTCGCAATCTGCCGCCACAGCCGAACACATGGCGACCGATAGTCGCCGCTACACAGTCCCGCTACGGCGTTTTCCTGTACCAGGTGTTCTCCAGCGGCAGCTTCGTGCGGAACACGCCGTCTAGCGCGTAGTAGGCCCCCTGTATGGCGGGGGCGGTGGGGATCGCGGCGATCTCGCCGATGCCCTTCGCGCCCCAGGCCACGGGCAAGAGGGACTCCTTCTCCACGTAAATGGCGTGGATGTCGGGGATCTGGGTCGCGCGCAGCAGCCCCAGCGTGCCCAGCTTCGCCGTGGGCACGCCGTCTCTCAGGGGAAAGTCCTCCGTCAGGGCATAGCCCATGCTCATCAGCACGCCGCCCTCGATCTGTCCCTGTATGGCGACGGGGTTGACCACCCTGCCGGAATCGTGGGCCGCCCAGACCGACTTCACCTGGCCCTCGTCGTCCAGGATTACCACGTGGGTGGCGTAGCCGTAGGCGATGTGGCTCTTGGGATTGGGCACGTCGGCCCCCAGCCTGTCGGTGGGCTCAAAGTATTCGTAGAAGAAGGATTGGCCGTTCAGGGCGTCGAGGTCGCCACCCGCCCCGTCCAGCGCCGCCTTGAGCTGCATGGCCGCCATGCGCACCGCCTCGCCGGAGAGCAGCGTCTGCCGGGAGCCGGAGGTGGTGCCGGAATCCGGGGCGTCCTCGGTGCTGCCGGAGCCGTTGCGGATCTTCGAGAGGGGCAGGCCCGTGGCCTGGGCGACGTCCTGGCAGAACACCGTCCGGCAGCCCTGGCCAATGTCCGAGGCGGCGCAGTAGATGACGCAGCAGCCGTCCTCGATCCTCAGCCTCGCCCGGCCCTTGTCCGGCAGGCCCACGCCCACGCCGGCGTTCTTCATGGCGCAGGCGATGCCCGCGTGGCCCCGGTTGGCCTCGTACACGTCCTTCACGGCCAGCAGCGTCTCCTTCAGCGCCGTGGAGCAGTCGGCGATCTGGCCGTTGGGCAGTGCCTTGCCCGGCTCGATGGCGTTGCGGTAGCGGATCTCCCAGGGGGAGATACCCACCTTCTCCGCCAGCAGGTTGATCATGGACTCCAGCGCGAACTCGCTCTGGCTGACGCCGAAGCCCCGGAAGGCCCCGGCGGGGGGATTGTTGGTGTAGTAGCCGTAGCCCCGGATGTCGGTGTTCTGGTAGCAGTAGGGCCCCACGGAGTGGGTGCAGGCCCGCTCCAGCACCGGCCCGCACAGCGAGGCGTAGGCCCCGGTGTCGAAATAGATGTCGCAGTCCAGCGCCGTGAAGATGCCGTTTTCATCGCAGCCCAGGGTGAAGGTGCCCTCCATGGCGTGACGCTTCGGGTGGAAGCGCATGGATTCCTGCCGACTGAACCGCGCCTTGACCGGGCGCTGGAGCTTCCAGGCCGCCAGGGCGCAGATGTGCTGAACGGAGACGTCCTCCTTGCCGCCGAAGCCGCCGCCCACCAGCATATTCTCCACCACCACCCGCTCCGGCTCCCAGCCAAACATGAGGGCGACCTCCCTGCGGGTGTCGTAGACGCCCTGGTCGCTGCTGAGGATCTTGACGCCGTTTTTGTAGGGAAACGCCACCGCGCACTCCGGCTCCAGGAAGGCATGCTCGGTGAAGGGGGTGCTGAAGGACCTCGTGACCGTGTGGGCCGAGGTCGCCAGCGCCGCTTTGGCGTCGCCCCGGGTGACGTGCCGGCTCTGGCACAGGTTGCCGCCGCTGTGCACCATCGGCGCGTCCGGGGCCATGGCCTCGGAAATGGAGGTGACGGGGGTCAGCGCCTCGTATTCAATTCTGACCTTTTCCTTGGCGGCCTTCAGGATTGCCTCGCTCTCGGCCACCACCAGGCAGATGGCGTCGCCCACGCAGCGGGTCACGCCGCCCACCGGGATCATCACGTCCCAGTCCTGTTGCAGGTGGCCCACCTTGTTGTGGGGCACGTCCTCGGCGGTCAGCACGCCCAACACGCCTTCCATGGCCAGGGCTTCGCTCGCGTCAATGGACAGCACCCGTGCCCGGGCATATTCCGAGCGCACCGCAGACAGGTGGGCCATGCCCTCCATCTCCACGTCGTCCGGGTACGCGCCGGTGCCCAGCACCTTGTTCCGCACGTCCACCCGGAAGGCCCGCTTGCCGACCCCGTACTCGTCGCCCCTTTCGGCATCCGGATCGATCCGGACCTCGCCCCGCAGGATGGCCCCGGCCAGCCTGATGCCGTCGATGACCTTGCGGTAGCCGGTGCAGCGGCAAAGGTTGCCCTTGATCGCCGCGCGGATCTGCTCCTCCGAGGGGTCGGGGTTCTGGTCCAGCAGGGCCTTGCCCGCCATGACCATGCCGGGGGTACAGAAGCCGCACTGCACCGACCCGCTGACCCCGAAGGCGTAGACGAAGGCCTCCTTCTCGAAATCGGAAAGGCCTTCCACCGTCAGGACGTGCTTGCCCGCGACCCGCTTCGTGCTCAGCACGCAGGACCGGACCGCCCTGTCCTCCACGATGACGGTGCAGGTGCCACAGGCCCCCTCGCTGCAGCCGTCCTTGACGGAGTGCAGGTGCAAATCGTCCCGCAGGTAGCGCAGCAGCGGCTTGTCCTCATCGGTTTCCCGGAGGACGCCGTTGACGGTGAAGTAATAGTTTCTGCGCATGGAATCTCCTTTTAGACCAATGTCATCAATAACAAAGGAGGACGGTATCCCACACCGTAGCGGCGGCCCTAAAGGACTAACTTTGTGTCGCAATCTGCCGCCACAGGCGCTGAACGCGTGTGGCGACTGATAGTCGCCGCTACAGGCCGCTACAGGGCGTTGCCCCGTCAGGCCTGGAAGAATCTCGGCGTATGCGCCTCCGCCAGCGCGGCCAGCGTCGCCTGGGGGTTCTTCACCTTGGCCAGGAAGATCATGGCGGCGATGATGTAGGGCTTGAAGCCGGCCTGCCGGTACAGCGGGGTGCGGTAGCGGTCGAACACCGACGCCGCCACCTCGCCTTCTTCACAGCTGACGCCGCTGATGTCGGCAGGCAGGCAGTGCAGGTACAGGGCCTTGCCGTTCTTCGTGGTCGCCATCAATTCCTCGGTGCAGCACCAGTCCTTGTGCTCCGCGTTCTGCTTCAAGAGCTCCTTTTCCAGGGCCTTGATGCCGGCGTCGTCGCCCCGGGCGTACAGGTCCGTGCGCCTTTCCATGGCGGTATAGGGGGCCCAGCTCTTCGGGTACACGATATCGGCGTCTTTGAAGGCTTCGGCCATCGAGTGGGTCTTCGAGAAGCTGCCGCCGCTTTTCGCGGCGTTGGCCCGGGCCACGTCCTCGACCCCGGACATGACCTCATAGCCCTCGGGATGGGCCAGCACCACGTCCATGCCGAAGCGGGTCATCAGGCCGATGACGCCCTGGGGCACCGACAGGGGCTTGCCATAGCTGGGGGAGTAGGCCCAGGTCATGGCCACCTTCTTGCCCCTCAGGTTCTCGACGCCGCCGAATTCGTGGATCAGGTGCAGCGTGTCGGCCATGCACTGGGTGGGGTGGTCGATGTCGCACTGGAGGTTGACCAGCGTGGGCCTCTGAGCCAGCACGCCCTGCCTGTGGCCGTCGGCCACCGCGTCCGCTACGGCGCGCATGTATTGATTGCCCTTGCCGATGTACATGTCGTCCCGTATGCCGATCACGTCCGCCATGAACGAGATCATGTTGGCCGTTTCCCGCACGGTCTCGCCGTGGGCGATCTGGCTCTTGCCCTCGTCCAGGTCCTGCACTTGAAGGCCCAGCAGGTTGCAGGCCGAGGCGAAGGAGAAGCGGGTGCGGGTGGAATTGTCCCGGAACAGCGATATGCCGAGGCCGGAATCGAAGATTTTAGTGGAAATGTTGCCTTGGCGCAAGTGGCGCAGGGCGTCGGCCACGGTGAACACCGCCGCCAGCTCGTCGTCGCTCTTTTCCCAGGTCAGGAAGAAGTCGCCCCCGTACATGCCCTTGAAATCCAGGTCATTCAGCCGGTCAATATAGGCTTGCAGTTTATTGTCCATGCTTTGCGTCCCCCTGTCACTGTATGTTGTTGTCTGTCGAGCCGGCGCGGAACTGGGTGGCGTCGCCGGTGGGCGTCTCGGTGGGGTAGAGGTGGATCGCCGCGGCGTACAGCGCCGCGCAGGTCACCAGGTCCTGCTTCCAGGTGATCTCGTTGGGAGCGTGGGCCTGGCTCTCCGCGCCGGGGCCGAAGCCCACGCAGGGGATGCCGTAGCGGCCCTGTATCGCCACCCCGTTGGTGGAGAAGGTCCATTTGTCCGTCAGGGGCCGTCCCGCACGGGTGCCCACCGAACTGGGCGCGCCGATGCGTTTATCGCCGAACAGGGTCACATGGGCGTCCACCAGCGCCTTCACGTGGGCGGTGTTCTCCCGGTTGATCCAGGTGGGGAAATACGCTTCAGTTGCGTAGACCTCCCCGGTCCAGGAGGGCCTCTCGTACATGTACATGGAGACCTTCACGTCCTCGCCGTACTTTTTGACGGCGGGCAGGCTGCGAATCTCGTCCAGGCAGCTCTCCCAGGTCTCGCCGGCGGTCATGCGGCGGTCCAGAGACACGGCGCAGGAGTCCGCCACGGCGCAGCGGGAGGGCGAGGTGTAGAAAATCTGGCTGACGGTGATGGTGCCCTTGCCCAGGAACCGGGCGTCCTCCCACTGGGAGTTATATTCCGGCTCCAGCATCTTCACCAGGCCCTTCACCTCGCACTCGGGGCCGATGCCGTTCTCGTTCAGGGCACGGACCTCCTGGAGGATGTCAGCCATCTTATAGATGGCGTTGTCTCCCCGCTCCGGGGCGGAGCCGTGGCAGC
>JAZOUD010000165.1:0-4216 GCA_045658005.1 Clostridia bacterium
AGCGGCGCCTGCAGCTCCAGCTTCCCGGTCTTTTCGTTCAGCACGTATTCGAGGGTCGCGCTCTCGGGGGCGTTGGCGGCGAGGCCCGCGGCGTTGGCCACGGCCCGGGCCAGGTTGGACTCCACCGTCGCCTTGACCACCTTCATGCGCAGGGTCTTCACGCCGTGCCAGCTCTCGGGGATCTTGAACGCGCCCACAAAGGAGCCCGTGGTGCCGGGGAACAGGATGTCCGTCTTGAGGTACCGGGGCGCGCTGGCCTCAGTCACCTTGCTGTCCTCGCCCACGGAATCGCCGATGGACAGGGTGTACCGGGTGGTCTGCTGATCCAGCACCCAGTCGCGCTTGCGGGGGGTGATGTCGTAATCCTCCTCCCGGTAGCCGGCCTGCCGGCCCGTCAGCACCACGGAATCGTTGGTTAAAAATTCTATCCCGGGCATGAACGCGGGCAGGGAGGACCAGTCCCATGTGATGTTCGTCGAATAGGTCACCTTGCTCTTCTCCGGTTCCTGGGCGTTGATGTGCACGGTGCTCGTAGGCTTTTCGGCCTCCACGCCGTCCTCCACCTCGTACATGGCCACGTCGATGGTGGAGATGGCCAGGTTGCCCTCGTTGCGCAGGCCCAGGGTCACGTCCTCGAAGTCGCCCGCCTTGACGGCCAGCTCCCGGGGGATGGCCGCGGTGAGGTTCGCCGACGGTGTGAGCAGCTCCCTGAAGCTGAACAGCGAGGTGGGCGCCAGCTCGGGCCTCAGGGACTCAGGGACGATCTCCCAGTCGGTGGCGACGGCGTTGACGTAGGCCGTGCCCGAGCCGGTCAGGATCACGCTGCCCGGGGCCGCCGTCAGCTTGTACCATTGGCCGGTGCCGTACTGGTCCCGCGGCCTGTAGGTGACCTTCGGGATCGTGAACTCCGCGAACACCGCGGGGTCGGTCATGGTATTGGCGATGGGGTCATAGTTCATGATCCACACGCGCCAGATGTCCGGGTCGCTGTCCTTGCGCTTCTCCGTGGTGGACACCCAGTACAGGTAGGGCGCGCCGGCCATGTAGCAGATGTCAAATTCTCCGGAGGGGATCACCGCGTCGTAGGTGTACTTCATCACCTCATAGCTTGGGCTTTGGCCCCCCGCGCCTTCCACCGGCGCGATGTACAGGCCGTAGAGGCGGTTGCGGACCGCGCCGTCGTCGCTGGTCTCCCGCATGGTGTAGAACACCGTGCGCCCGCTCTTGTTCCACTCCCTGCTCAGCCGGTCCTCCACCATGACGATGTGGTCGATATCCCCCTTCTCCAGCACGATGGCTTTCCTGTCGCCCTTCCCTCGGTTCATGTCGTAGGCGTACAGCTCGATGGCACTGTCGCCCTCCCCGCCGTCCTTCGGCTTGCTCAGGCCCACGAAGCTCATGGCGTATCCGTTTTTCATGGATTGGTCCTGGTTGGTCCTGCCCACGGCATCCTGGTTCATCAGGTTCAGCGCCTGCACGCGCTCATAACCGTCGCCCATGGCGTTCTTCACCGTCTTGTCAGTAAAGAGGTACAAAAAACCGCTGTTCGTGGGAAGGCCGGTGTTGGTGCCTGTGGCAAAGGCGGTGGTGCCGACGGCCGCATCGTCCTGGGAATAGGCGATCGTATCGCACTGGCCATAGATCGCAAAGTGATGGATCTTGCCTTTGGACTCGTCGGTCCAGACAGGCGCGGCCACGTCAATTCGGGGGTTGATATAGCTTTCGTAAGTATACTCCGGATAGTTCCTCGGGTTTAACCAGTCCCCCTCGTCACGGCCCTGCACAGCATCATAGCCGCTGGTGTATTCTTCGGCTTCAGGCCTTTTGAGCTGCCCGTTCCCGGCATGCTCCAGCACCATATAGTAGATACCCATGTTCAAGTCATTTCTGGACCATTCGGACATGTCGTTGGGAACGGGGTAGCCGTTCTCATCGAAATCCTTCGCGCAGACAGCCACCAGGTACACGAACCTGCCGTCGGTGTAGACGTCAAAATCGTAATCGCTCCTTGAAAGAACGGTCACCGTGAGCTCTGCTAAACGCAGATCCTTCTGAATGATCTCTCCCACGGAATGCCAGATGCCATCCGTATCCGTGTCGGCATCCAAGCAACACCAACTGACGCGCCGGTGCTGCTCGCCATATCTGGTTTTATCCATCAGGATGCAGAAGAGCAGGGTCTTGCCGCCGATCCGGAGGATCTTTGATTCGCTTCCCCCGTCTCTCTGGCTGTAGGTCCCCTGGACCTCCTTCATCTCCGGGGTCAGCGCCGGGTAGCGGAAGGGCGCGTCGGAGACGGCCTCGATGGCCTCTGTGCCGTCATTGGCCCCGGCGTTCATGTAGACCGCCAGCAGGTTGGCGTCCTTCTTGGGCCAGATCTGCCCGCCAGCCAGGTGCCAGTTCTTGGAGAAGGAAGTGAACATCACCGTGGCGCCCACCGTCAGATCGAGCCCGGCGGTAATGATAAAGGACGATGGCGACGTATCCAACATGCTCAGGCGAAGCAAGAAATTCAGCGACGCGGTCAGCCGCACCCAGGCCTCCAGGAAGCCCTTGATGCCCACGCCCAGCTGGCCGCTCAAAAAGAACCCGATGTTGATGGTGAGGTCGCCAAAGCGCATAGTCCAGTTCCGGAATTCGCCGTTGACGATGCAGAAGTCCACCGAGAGCTCCATGGCGAAGCCCGCCGACACCCCCAGGGTGAAGCAAACGTACACCGGCACCGGCCCCACGGGATAGCTGATGGTCCAGCTGTAGCTGTAGCTGAGCGTCACCCCGGCGCCGCCCTTGAGGCTGACGTTTTTGGAGACGATATTCGGGATGTCCTTGTCCAGCTCCCAGCGCCCGGTAAGCACCACGAACAGGCCCACGCCGAACTTCGACTCGCCGAAGAACTTCCATCTCTTTTCCTTGTAAACATCATTGGCCAGATTGTACTGGGCCTCGGTGTTGGCCAGCATGCCCTTTTTTTCCACAGCCTTCTGGGCCTGACTGAATGCCCGGGCGTCCTTGCTCTGCCAGTTCACCTTCAACTTTTTGATGGTGTCCTCAAACGCGGGCGCCCCCATGAAGATGGTCACATATCCGCCGGGATCGACGGACAGCCTGGGCAGGTACTGCTGGAAGGGCAGATTGAAGCTGACATTTATATCCAGCACGGGGACTTTAAAGAAGGCGCTCATGCCTTCGCCCAGCACGTTTCCGAAGATGCCGCCGTTGGGGCCTGTGCCCTCGTTGAGAGGCTCCTCCGTGGCGCTCTGCTGGGCCACCAGCTGGCTGGGAAAGGTCAGCGATTTCGGAGCGTCCTTGCCGAACATGAAGGTGGGCCGCTGCTCCTTGTTGGCCTTGGGGGCAAACAGCTTCTTCCACTTCCCCTTGAAGTAATACGTATTGCCCACCTTCCGGGTAGGCGAAGCCCAGCATTCCTCCAGCTTGTTGAAGCTGGGGCCGTAGTCGCCCTTTCCGTAGCGATAGTAGCGCATCAGCAGATCCGGCAGGTTTTTCCCCTCGGTATTCCTGATCTCCACCCTGATCTCGAACTCGTAGTCGTTCAGCGGGGAGTAGATCATCTCGTATTCACTGTGCATGATGTCCTTGGTCTCAAAGGCCATCATGTACACGTAGGGGTCGCCCTCGGCGTTGCTCACGGTGCCATCCCCCGCGGCATTGCCCGCAGTGCCGCTGATGGGCGTCAGGGTGTTGGTGAACACCTCGCCCTTTTCAAGGTCCAGATCTTCAATGACGTAGTCCCTGAAGCCCTGTTGGGTGGGGTCCACCCTCAGGTGCAGGTGCACCACGTCGTATTCATCCGTCCGGAACAGGTTGACCGGCAGCACCACGGTGCCGGTTTCGTTGGAGTAGTGTGTAAGCACCGGGTCGCTGTCGTTCAGGGCGTCGTCCACCCACACCGTCACGCCCTCCACGGGTACGGGCCGCTCCTTCGTGCCCGTCTGGAGCACGAGGGCCACCTCGTTTTCGGTGATGACGGTGACCTTGGCGTCTGCCACGTCGTTGGCCGCCAGGCCCGCCGCGCTGGACAGTCGGCCGGACCGGGAGGCGTTGGGTGAGACCCGGAAGACCGATACCGAATTCGTCTGGGGCTGGCCGGACTGGCGGAACAGGCTGTCCATCCACGCTCCCACAAATTGGCTGTCTTCTTCGTCGCCCGCAGGGCCGAGCACCGTATAGTCCTGAAGCTCCTCGATCCGCTTCTCCC
>JAZOUD010000166.1:0-19160 GCA_045658005.1 Clostridia bacterium
AGGGACCCCCCCGCATCCGGTCTGGCAGGAATTTCGTGGGGTTATACATGGTCTCCTGCATGGGTACAGGAGACCGCATTAACCAGACAGGGGGGGAAAACATAAAAAAGAACCGGAAGACGTATCGGTTAAAACGGGGCCTATCTCCGGCCGTTGAAGAACTGCGTGGCGTGGTGCAGCGTCCCATCCCAGTCAAACCGCGCGCCGCCCACGAACATCGCGAGCAGGATCGTCAGGGCGGCGCTTGCGAGGATCCAGATCAGGGCGACGCGAATGGCGCCGGCGCCCTTGTGGATGAACACGGGGTCCGCCTTCAGGTGGAAATGATCGGGTGCGCTCACGTCGTAGAGCACCTCCACGTTCATGCCCTCCGGGAATTGCGCCCTGTCCATCGAATTATCGTATTCCCCGCGGCAGGACTGTCCCTCGGCGGTGTATTCGACGATTGGGCGCCAGGAAACCATCGAGCCTCGTCGCCCGGTCCTCATCTCATGGGGAACGTAGGCGACGATGACGCCGGTGGTTCGGGTGTTTTCCCGATCCTCCCGGCTTTTCGCGTCCCTGCGCGTTCCGATGCCGGCGAACAGCAGGAACCAGGCCGCGAAGGAACACACGGCAAAGAAGAACAGCATTTTACCTGCCATGGGGTATCTCCTTGGCGTCGTTATCCGACGGTCGCCAGATACAGGCGGTGATTGTCCAGCGTGTAGAGCAGGAAGACGCGCAGGTTGAGCTCGAGGGCGTTGCCATCTGACTGGAGGTAGCGGACCATGCCCTCGCTGCCGCCCAGCGGGTGGGTGTTCGCCTGGCGAAGCAGCTCGCGGAAGGCCTGGCGGCAGGCTTCATCCAGGTGCTCCAGGAAGCGCCCGGTCTCCCCGTCGTGGGCGGAGAGCCCCAGCATCGCCGCGAACTGTTCGTTGATCTGGAGGATGGAGATCCCGTCGCCCTCCTCCTTGAAGATCGCCGCCGCGCGGATGATGTTGTCCAGCAGCGTCTCGGAGACGAGGCCCTTCTGGATCATATCCCTGAAGCGCAGCTGTCCCGCGGCGCTTTCGGCCTTCTTCCTGTAGCCCTTGGTCACGTTGCCGGGGTCGCTGATCAGCGCCTCGAACTGCTTGACGGGCATGGGCCTGTAGAAGTAGTAGCCCTGGGCGTAGTTTTCGCCCATGGAGACCAGGTTGTTCTTCTGGGCCTCGGTCTCCACGCCCTCCGTCACCACGCTCATGCCGATCATGTGGGCCATCGAGATGATGGATTCCACGATGCTGACGGCCCGCTTGTTGTCGGTGTCCTTGGACATGAACTGCACGTCGGTCTTCAGCACATCCAGGTTCATGGTGTGCAGCATGCTCAGCGAGCTGGAGCCGCTGCCGAAGTCGTCCATCAGGATGTGGAAGCCGGCGGCGTGGAGCTTTTCGATGGCCTGCAGGATCGTGGCGTTGTTGTCGGTGAAGGCGCTCTCGGTGATCTCCACGCCGATCAGCTCGGGGGGAAGGTCGTACCTCTGAACCCATTATATCAAAAACCCGCCCCATCTTCAATGAAATTGAGAAGGATGGAATGATAAATTATGATGGTGGTACAGGGCAAAAAATGCCCCGGCGCTTCTGCTGCGAAGCGCCGGGGTGGGCGTTGTGCGTTGATTTTTACACCTGGGTGGTGAACTTCAGGTCGATCTCCTTGACATAGCCCCGGTGGCCCTGCAATTCGATCAGCGACCAGCCCTCCACGGTTTCGATGACGTCGACCTCCATGTTTGGCTTCAGGTTGCCCAGGACGGCGCTGCCTTCGTCGGCGGATTCGTACACCGGCACCGCGCTGCCCTCGTGGGGGCTGGCCAGGGCCGTCTCCGTGGAGTCGTCCTCGAAGACCACGTCAGCGCTGCCGGGCATGTCGTCCGTTTCGACCGGCACGAGCTGGAAGGTGGCGGCGTCGCTGGGAATGTAGCCCTGCAGGCCGCCGTATTCGACGAGGGACCATTCGGTGCTGTGCAGCAGTACGCTGGCCGCCTCGCCTTTGGGCATCGCGCCGAGCACCTCGCCGGAGTCGGACGGCGCGCTCTGGATGTCCAGGTCCCTGTCGGCAATGGCCCGCTCCGCCAGGTCCTCATGGCGCTCCAGCGACCCGCCGCCCTCGACGTAGGCGGTGAAGCGCTCGGCAGGGCTCTCGTTCAGGTCGGTGATGCCGATGGAATACACCGGCGTGGCGCCATCCAATGAATAATCAAGCGTGACGGCGGTCTTGAGGGTGAAATCCAGGTACCGGTTCATCACATAGCCGGTGGCCTCGCCCTTCATCACCTTCGACCATTCCTTGCCGCGCTCCACGCCGACGACGGTGGTGCCGTTCTTCAGGCTCGCCAGCGATTCGGATTCGGTGGAGGGCGCCTGCCGGAGCTTGATGCCCACCTCGCAGTTGACGGTACCCAGGAAGAGCTCCAGCTCCCGGGTGGTCAGCTGATAGTCGCCGGCGTCCACGAACATGGCCTTGACGTGTTCGGATTCGTAGTAGGCGGCCTTCTGCACGATGGGGGTGGCGACGCCGTCCGCTTCAAAGCCGTAGGCGTTTTCAAAGGCGGTCACGGCCTCGGTGACGTCCACGTCGTATACGCCGTCGATGGCCCCGCCGTACAGCTTCAACACCTGCAAATACCGCTGCAGCGCCCGCACGGCGGGGCCGCTGCTGCCGTGCTCGAGGGTGACGTTCATGGCGGCGGGGGCTGAGGCGTCGGTGATGGCCTGCTGGAATTCCAGTGTGGCCAGGCCGGTCTGCTGCTGGCCCAGCAGGCTCTGGGCTTCCCGGACGGCGCGCACGGTGGCCAGCGTATACTCCTCGTTGATCTCCTGGTCGTAGATGCCCAGCGCCTTCAGCTTCAGCTGCAGGTCCCGCACCTCGCTGCCGGTGCAGCCCCGGCCCAGCATGCCCGGCTCGTCGGGCACGCCCAGAAACTGGCTGTAGGACTGGCCGCTGGCGGCGTGATAGGAGGACTGGTAGAGCAGGTTGCGCAGCTCCTCATCCCGCTCGCTGTCCTTGTGGATGTTCACCCGCGTGCCCACGGGGCAGTTTTCGGCGATGAACCGCGCGTCCTCCGTGCGCATGCGGATGCAGCCGTGGGATACGGGATAGCCGAAATCCCGGACGGACTGCTCGTTGATGGCGCTCTCGTTGGGCCGGTTGTACAGCAGGGAATGGAACATCACGTCGTAGTGGATGCGGGTGGCGTAGCGGGCATAGCCGCCGAAGGCCCGGAAGTGAAACCACTCCTCCCGCTCGCCGTCCCGCTCCTTGTCGGGCATTTTGAAGCTGCCCAGGGGGGTGGCGTCCTCCGCGCCGGAGGAGCAGAGCCCCTGCATCACGATCGCGCCGCCGTCTTTGTTTTCATAGACGGTGACGATCTGGTTGACGATGTCCACGTCCACCCGGTAGGGGGATTCCTCCGCCGCCGTCGCGCTGCCAATCGGGCCAAACGCGCCCAGCAGGAGCGTCAGTATCAGGCTATACAGTGCAAGCTGCCTTGCTTTCATGGTGAATATTACTCCTTGATGATTGATATTAATATTATATCACACCATTATGTCTATTCTATAGATGAATCATGACATCGCTTTGCCGTTCGGGGCGGAGATCATCTCCCGATGGACACCGGGGTAAAAATGTGGTAAAATGTAAACGAAGACCGGGCCAAAGCGGTCGGCGAAAGGGGTGGGGCAGCGTGATCTTTTTCCAGCGTTTTTTACCTGGACCGGGAAAAGGACATCGTCGTGGAGCTGTACATGGAGGGCGAGCGGCTGCTGCACGTGATCCGCACGTCCAACCACCACTCGGGCAACCTGATCACCAACCTGGCGCGGCTGTGCGGGCTTGAGACCAGCGAGGACGAAAACGGCCTGAAGGTGATCCGGGGCGAGGTGCCCTGCTACTACGACGGCGACAACCGGCGGCTGTACATACCTGGAAAAGGTGTATCTTTACCGCTATGTGTTTACCAGGGGGGTGCAATCCGATCAGCCCTTCATTGGCCTGAACACAGAGGGCATCCCCGACCGGGAGGTGGCCGGCTATGCCGCGCGCATCCTCCGGGACAGGACGGACGACCGCTATCGGGCCAACACCCTGTGCCAGGACCTGCTGCTGTGGATCGGACGGGAGTGCCAGCGGTGGGGGGTCGAATATGTGGAGATCGCCGATACGGCGCTTCTGAATCGGGAGGCCTTCCCGGCGAGGCTGCGCCAGATCCACGAGATCATGCCCGCGGTCACCCGGGAGACGGGAGTGCTGATCCGCTTCCTGGCGGGCATAAGGCGCATCCCGCTGACCATCGTGCGGGACCGGGTGACGCCCAACGACTACCTGGCGGAGAACCTGCGCTGCCTGCGGACCATCGCCGCCGACCCCTACGTGGCGGGCGGCAGCTTCAACAACAGCAGCCATCGCACCGCCCTGCGCGCCGGGGACAGGGCTTTCATCGACGCGCTGCTGGCCCGGCTCGACCCGGCGCGGGTCTTCTTCGCGGTGGGCCATACGCTGACCGGCCAGGAGGGCTATCTCGTCCGCCAGGCCGCAGGTCGCTTCCGGGTGTTCGCCTTCGTGCCCACGATGGTCAGCCGGGGAGAGCTGAACCGCCTGAGGGCTGCGGAGGTGGGCGTGCGGCTGTCCATCGAGAGCTCGGGCATGGGCCTGTACAAGAGCTTCGCCTACGAGATCTTCAAGCACCGGCCCTCGGCGCTGCTGGCCTTCGACGGCAATTCCGCGACGCTGAACCTGATCCAGGAGGCCCGCAACGCCCGGCACAAGTGCCGCATCTACATCAACCCCAAGTCCCGTGGCCTCGCCGCTAAGGCGAAGCTACTGGAGGGCTACGTCAGCCCGCTGGGGGAGGGGACGATTGGGGAATTAGGAATGAGGAATGGGGAATGGGGAATTAGGAATTAGGAATGAGGAATTAGGAATGAGGAATGAGGAATGGGGAATGGGAAATGGGGAATGGGGAATGGGGAATGGGGAATGGGGAATGGGGAATGGGGAAATGCCGGCGGACAGAAAATCGTCGCACGCGGGCACGGTTCAAAGTGCCTGCGCGCGACGATTTGTCCGTTGCTCATTCGGGTATCGTCACCTTTACCGCGGTTCCGCCGCCCTCCCGGGGCGTGATGGACATCTGCCCGTTGCACATCATCGTCAGGCGCTGGCGGATGTTGCCCAGCGCGATATGGGGCGCGTCGTCCTCGGTCGGCTCGAAGCCGGGGCCGTTGTCCTCCACGGTGAATTCGCTGCCGGAATCCGTACTCCGGGTCCGTATGGATATGCGAAGCGGCTCGGAATCCGGGTCGAGGCCGTGCTTGACGGCGTTCTCCACGATGGGCTGAAGCGTCAGTGGCGGCAGATGGAAGTGGGTGTGGGGCGTGTCGTAGTCCACGAAGAGGCGGTTGGTGAACTGCGCCTGCTCCACGGCCAGGTAGGCGCGGGTGTGCTCCAGCTCCTCGGAAAAGGGAATGGCGTGTTCGCTGGCGATGGCGTTGAAGTTCTTGCGCAGGTAGGTGATGAAGTCCAGCGTGACCTGCTTGGCCGCCTGGGGGTCCTGGTCGCAGAGGTAGTAGACGCTGGTCATGGTGTTGTAGATGAAGTGGGGCCGCATCTGGAGCATCAGTATGCTGGCGCGCTGTCGGGCGATTTCTTGCTGCTGGCGCAGGAGCTCCTGCTGGGTGCGCATATACTGGTCGAGCTGGTCGGACAGTATGATGCCGTACATCACCACCGCGCAGGCGGCCAGGCTGATGTCGATAAACGGGTACACGGATACGAACACGTGCACCGTCAAGGCGACCGTCAGCGGCACCAGCGCGATGAGAAACGCGCAGAACATCTTCCTGGACAGCCGGCTGCGCCAATGCAGTGCCGCGCCCAGGTTGATGGCCATGATGGCAATAAACGGCAGAACGGATATCGGATACCAGGGACCGTTGACAAGCTGCGTATCCGGCGTGATCGTGTAAAACTTGTTCGTAAACTGGGCCAGGTTCAGCATTACGATATAGGAAATCACCAGGGCGATCACGATGCGAAGCAGCACGCTTTTTCTCAGGTCCTCCCCGCAGCAGTGCAGCAGGTAGAACGCCAGCATGGGGACCGGCGCCATGTACAAAAGCGAGCCGACGTAGGATACGACGATTTCCAGGGACCTGAAGCCGGGTTTTCCGTAGATGATGATTTCAAGCAGGGAAGTGGCGGAGAGCAGCGCCAGGGATAAAAAGAAGGCGATGAAGAAGCTCTTGCTCCACCGGTCGAGGCCGGGCATGATGGCTGCGGCCCCCAGCCCCAGCACCGTCAGCCCCAACGCAACCCCGGTTATCAGTAGATAGAAAGACTCTGTAAAATCGTTCATTCACCTGCGCCTCCCGTCATAAGCGGATAGCGCAGGTTTTTCAGTTGGGCCCTGACGCCCTCCGCAGTGATTGGCTTGAGCATGTAGCCGCTGGCTCCGGTGGTCCAGGCGTCCACGGCGTACTCGCTGTACGCGGTCAGGTAGACCACGTTGGTGCGGGGGTTGATCTCCAGCAGCCTCCGGCAGAGGTCGAGCCCGTTCAGCTTGCCCAGCTCGATGTCCAGGAAGGCCAGCGCCACCCGGTTGATCTTCGCGTATTCAATGGCCTCCGACGGCCGTATGAAGCCCGTGATCGTGGCGTTTGGCAACACTTCCTCCAGTATGGGCAGGCCCCCGGCCAACACGATTTCCCGGTCGTCCACCAGTATGACGTTGGGCGATTCGTCGCTCCGGGCGGCGGCGACCATGAGCATGCCGATGTCCACGCCCAGGCACTGGGACAGCCGGGAGATCATCGTGGCGTCCGGCAGGCGGGTGCCGTTTTCCCAACGCCCGACGGTGCTTCGGGTGACGAACAGCTTCTTCGCCAATTCCCGCTGCGTCAGCCTCCTCTCGGCCCTGAGGTTGCGCAGCGTTTCCGCAAAATACTGGTTCATGTTATTTCTCTCTGACTGTGATATTATTCCTTTTCATTATCATAGCCCCAAACCGCGATAAAATCAAGCACATCCCGGTCTTGTTTACGATTTCTATTGACGAATACCGCGGAATGAAGTATATTGATGGTATTGGCAATGCGATTCATGAACACATTTTATCCGACTGATACCATTCCAATACGAAAGGGGAGGCACCTCTATGGCACGGTTTCCTTCTGACTTCATTTGGGGCGTGGCCTGCGCGTCCTACCAGTGCGAGGGCGGCTGGGATGCGGACGGAAAGGGCCCCAACATATGGGATGACTTCTGCCACCGGGTCGGCGGCAGCACCGTCAAGAACAACGACAACGGCGATATCGCCTGCGACAGCTACCACTGCTACCCCGAGGACATCGCGCTGATGAAGCGGCTGAACATACGGGCCTACCGCTTCTCCATCAGCTGGGCGCGGGTCATGCCCGACGGCGACGGGCCCCTGAACGAGGCGGGGCTGGCCTATTACGACGACCTGGTGGACCGGCTGCTGGCAAACGGCATCGAGCCGATGATCACGCTGTACCATTGGGACCTGCCCAGCGCCCTGCAATACCGGGGCGGCTGGCTGAACCGTGAGATGGTGGACATCTTCGCCCGCTACGCCGAGGTCATCGCGAAGCGCTTCAAGGGCCGGGTCAAAAAGTACATGACCATCAACGAGCCCCAGTGCGTCGCCCTGGGCTATTATTCCGACGGCATGGCCCCCGGCTGGCGCTGCCCGGAGGAGGACGTGGCGCGGATTTTCCACATCCTCGCGCTTTCCCACAGCGCCGCCCAGCGCGCCATCAAGGCCGTGGACCCCGAAGCGCTGGTGGGCCTGGTGCCCTGCGGGAAGCTGTGCGCTCCCGTCGAGGATACCCCCGAGGGCCGGGAGAGCGCCTATCGGGCCACCTTCGAGATGAGCAAGGATGCCTGGCTCTGGGCCTTCAACACCAACATCATACTGGACAGCGTGATTCTGCGCCGCTATGACGAATCCGCCCCGGCGCCGGTCCGCAAATTCGCCGCCACGGTTCCCCAGGCCGACTGGGAGGCCATGGAGTCCCCGGATTTCATCGGCATCAACCTCTACAACGGCAGCAGGGTGGATCTGAACGGTCGGGAGGCGGCGCTGCACCGCGGGTTCCCGCGCACCGCCGTCAAGTGGCCCATCACCCCCGAGGTGATCCACTTCGGGCCGCTGCACCTGCACAGGCGCTACGGCCTGCCGATCCTGATCACCGAAAACGGGCTCTCCTGCAACGACATCATCTTCCGGGACGGCCAGGTGCACGACCCCAAGCGCATCGACTTCCTGCACCGCTACCTGACCGAGCTGTCCAGGGCCATCGCCGAGGGCGTGCCGGTGATGGGCTACCTGCAGTGGAGCTTCCTGGACAACTTCGAGTGGGCCAGCGGCTACGACGAGCGCTTCGGCATCGTCTACGTGGACTATCCCACGCTCCGGCGCATCCCCAAGGACTCCGCCGCCTGGTACGCCAACGTCATCGCCACAAACGGCGCATGCCTTGACGAGGATTAGGAGGGATATTATGTCTGTACAGCCCATGCGCGTCGGCGTGGTCGGCTCCGGACTGATCAGCCGCATCTACCTTGAAAACATGACCCGCCGCTTTGAGATCCTGGAGGTGGGCGGCGTCTGCTCGGCCCACTTTGAAAACGCGAAGCGCCGCGCCGACGAATTCGGCCTGCCGGCGATGACCCTGGAGGACATGCTCGCGGACGAGAAGATCGACATGATCGTGAACCTGACGCCCAACCCCGCCCACGAAGGCATCATCCGGCGGGCGCTGGAGGCGGGCAAGCACGTCTACACCGAAAAGACGATGACCACCGACCACGTCAGCGCCAGGGCGCTTGCGGACCTGGCGGCGAAAAAGGGCCTGTGGCTGGGCGCCGCGCCGGATACCTTCCTGGGCGCGGCGCTGCAGACCGCCCGGCGGGCCATCGACGACGGCCTGATCGGCGAGGTGACCTCCTTCGCCTTCGCCGCCAACCGCGACAACGACTTTCTCAGGAGCTTCTACCGCTTTTTGAACCTGCCCTTCGGCGGCGTGGCCTACGACTATGCCGTGTATTATCTCACTGCGCTGTGCAGCCTGCTGGGGCCGGTGGCGCGGGTGGCGGCGGCGGTGCGCGCGCCCTATCCCACCCGCATCGACATCGACCCGAAGTCGAAGACCTTCGGCCAGCCCATCGACACGCCCAACGAGAGCGAGATCAGCGCGGTGCTGACCCTGAAGAGCGGCGTCAGCGGCACGGCCCACGTGAACGCCGACAGCGTGATCGAGGACATGCACTTCTTCGCCATCTACGGTACCCGGGGCATACTCTACCTGCCCGACCCCAACGGCTTCGGCGGCGAGGTGCGGCTGCAGCCCAACTGGGCCTACGACTCGGCGCCTGCCCCGGCGCGGGCGCTGCGAAGCGAAGCAAGTCCTTTAGGGAATTGCCCCTTTGGCTACGCGGACAACAGCCGGGGCGTCGGCCCCGCCGAGCTGGCCTGGTCCGTCCGCGCGCAACGCCCTGCCCGGGCCGGGGCGGACATGGCCTGCCACGTGCTGGAGGTCATCGACGCCATCATCGACAGCGGCAGCAGGAACGCCTTCGTCGATATCCAATCCGATTTCATTCGCCCCCGCCCGCTGGCCGTGCCGACGGAGGGGGAGGAGAGCAGTATAAGGAATTAGGAATTAGGAATGAGGGATGAGGAAGGCGTACTGTCTTTCCTCATCCCTCATTTGATTCATTATTCGAACAGGGCTTCGATCGCGGTTTCGATCGCGTCCCAGGGGAAGCCACGCCTGGCCAGCGCCTGGGAGAGCTTGGATCGCGCTTCCCGTGGGGGAAGCGCTTCGTACTTTCTGAAGAGCTTTTCGGCGGCCTGCAGGGCGGCGGCGCGCTGCTGGTCGTCGTCGAAGGCGGCAAGGGCGTCCTGGGCGTCGTCGTCGCTGATGCCCCTGGCGCGCAGCTTGCGCCTGAAGGCGTACAGCCCCACGGGCTTTGAGGCCTGCAGCTCGGCCATGCGCTGGGCGTAGCGGGCGTCGTCGATCAGGCCGTTCTCGGTCAGTCGCGCCAGCACGGCGTCGATGGCGGGCTGGACGATGCCCCTGCGGCGAAGGGCGCCTGCAAGGTCGTGGGCCGTGCGGGCGGAGCGGTCCAGGCTGGACAGGGCCGCCTCGTAGGCGTCGGCGAACTGGGCGGCGGCCACCCGGTCCAGCCACGCGGCCCCGTCGATGTCGTCGCCGGTGGCCAGCGGGCACTTTTCAAAGTGGCTCTTGCGCACACGGGCGAAGGTCGCGCCCTCCAGGATGACCTCCACCATGCCCCGGTTTTCCCGGATATCCGTAACGACGGCCATGTCATATCCCTCCAAACGGGTTCGATCATGCAAATTATACATGCTATGACTTGACGGCTCTACCCCGTTTGTGTTATGATATATCCATAAGTGTACTGGGAGGGATTGTCCATGTCGGGACATAATAAATGGTCAACCATCAAGAATAAAAAAGCAAAGACGGACGCCGCGAAGGGCAAGATTTTCACCAAGATCGGCCGTGAAATCGTGATCGCCGTCAAGACCGGCGGCAGCGCCGATCCTGCCCTGAACAGCAAGCTGAAGGACGTCATCGCCAAGGCGAAGGCGGCCAACATGCCCAACGACAACATCCAGCGCTCCATCAAGAAGGCTGCGGGCGAGGGCGAGTCCACCAACTACAAGGAGGTCACCTACGAGGGCTACGCGCCCTGCGGCGTGGCCGTCATCGTGGAGATCGTCACCGACAACCTGAACCGCACCGCCAGCGAAATGCGCCACATCTTCGATAAGTGCGGCGGCTCGCTGGGCGCTAGCGGCTGCGTGTCCTGGAAATTCGAGCGCAAGGGCGTGATCGTGGTCGACAATGCCAAGGGCATGGACGAGGACGAGCTGACCATGCTGGCCCTGGACGCCGGCGCGGACGACGTGGAATACAACGAGGATTCCGCGGTGATCTACACCGACCCCAACGAATTCAGCCAGGTGCGGGACAATCTGGAAAACGCCGGCTGCACCTTCCTCTCCGCCGAGCGCGCCATGATCCCCACCTCGACCACCGCGCTGCCGGACGAGGAGTCCGTACAGAAGGTCACCAGGCTGCTGGACTGGCTGGAGGAGTACGACGACACCGAGAACGTCTACCACGACGCCGAGTTGCCCGATGACGACGAGGACGAGGATTGACGGTTTGAACCAAAGCGACAGGGACGCCGAATGGCGTCCCTGTCGCTGTCTGCAGCGCGGTCAATCCTGGTTCCCCAGATCGGCAACCACCGTGGCGCTGCCGCCCACGTATTCCTGGTTCCAGATGACGCGGCTGCTCTCACCGCAGGCGCTTTCGATCTGCTTCCATGTGGCGTAGCGGCAGGCCTTGAAGGTCGCTCCATCCTCGCTGGAAAAGGCGAGCACCTCCACCGAGCCGTCCGACGGCGGCTGTACGGGCACGGCGATCACCCAGATGCTGCCGGTCCAGAAGCCGACGGCATAGTCGGTCTGAACGCTGCTCAGATCGGCATAGCGCTCCGCGAGGCTCTGCCATTGCCGGGCGTCCGGCGCGCCGCCGGAGAAGGGCAGGCGATCGGACAGGGCGTCGTAATCCCCCGAGGCCAGCGCGACCAGGGCCTGCTTTGCGCTGTCAAACAGGCCTGCCGACAGCTTTGGCGCGCCGGCCAGCGCGGTTGTCCCCACGAGAAGCAGCGCCAGTACAGTCAGGAATGTTTTTTTCATTGCAACCGCCTCCAATCCGGGAAGAGATTATACACTGTGCGCGCTCATTCCGCCAGCGCCGCGTTCCGCTGGGCGATCTTGACCAGCGAGAAGAATTCCTCGCGGTAGGCGTCGTTCAGCGGGGCCTGCTTCAGCAGCTCCAGAACGGTGTCGTAGCTGGCATTGCCCTTGTATTCGCTGTTCGAGAGGATCATGCCGAACTCGGCCACCGCCGCGGCGAACAGGAAGTCGCCGGAGGGGGCGTCGGTCATGGCGGTGTCGTCGATCACGTCGGTCTGCAGCTGGCTGGTCTCGCCGCCGGGCTCCTTGTAGCGGGTGGACAGGGTCAGCCATTCGCCGCCCTGGGCCGCCTCGGTGAGGCTGCTGCTCTGGTACTTCAGGCTGCCGTCAGAAGCGCCTTCTGCCGCGGGCACCAGCTCGTACAGCACGGTGACGCAGGCGCCGGAGCCGACCTCGCCGGCGTCCTTTTTATCGTCCTCGAAGTCCTGGTTCTCCAGGGCGCGGTTCTCGTAGCCGATCTGCCGCCATTCGGAAACCTTGGCCGGATTGAACTCCACCTGGAACTTCACGTCGTCGGCCACGGCGTAGAGGGTCTGGGTCAGCTCCTCGCACAGCACCTTTCGGGCCTCGAGTATGGAGTCGATGTAGTAGTAGTTGCCGTTGCCGTCGTCGGCCAGGGTCTCCATCTTGGTGTCCTTGTAGTTGCCCATGCCAAAGCCCAGCACAGACAGGTAGATGCCGGTCTGCTTCTTCTCGGTGACGAAGTCGTGCAGGTCGCTCTCGCTGGTGATGCCCACGTTCAGGTCGCCGTCGGAGCACATGATCACCCGGTTGTTCCCCTTGGGCCGCAGGTAGCGCTGGGCCACCTCGTAGGCCTGGGCCAGGCCGCGCTGGCCGTTGGTGGAGCCGCTTGCCACCAGCGCGTCGATGGCGCCCAGCAGCCGGGCCTTGTCCTTCACGGGATTGGCGCCTTCGATCAGGATATCCTCGCCGCTGGCGTAGGTGACGATGGACACGGTGTCCTTCTCGCCCAGCTCGTCCACCAGCATGGACAGCGCCCGCTTGGCCAGATCCAGCTTGTTTTCGTCGCTCATGGAGCCGGATACGTCCACCAGGAAGACGAGGTTCGAGCCCTCGTCGGACGCCTCGGGGGCGTCGGCGGAGCGCACGCCCAGCGTCAGCAGGACGTGCGCCGGATTCCAGGGACAGGCGGCCATCCGGGCAGTCACGCCGAATCTCGCGTCGCCTTCAGGCGCGGCGTAGTCATAGCGGAAGTAGTTCAGCATCTCCTCCACGCGCACCGCGCCGGCGGGAATGACGTCGGGGGCATAGTCGTCGTTCAGCATGCGCCGCAGGTTGCAATAGGAGGCCGTGTCCACATCCGCCGAGAAGGTGCTCAGCGGGTCTGTGGCCACCTTCCTGAACCCGTTCTCGGTCACGGCGGCATATTCCTCGGTGTTGAAGTCTTGCGGCATCGCGCGTCCCATGGCGGGCATGGCGATATTGGCCACCAGGCCGCTCTCCATGGCCCCGTCCATCTCGTATTCGTAGAGCGCGTCCTCCGCCATGGGCAAGGGCTCGCTGGTCGCGGCGACCTTTGCCGTTTCACGATCCAGCGATTGCGTCATGCGATTCAAAAACGACGGCAGCGCGCAGCCCGTGAGCAGCACCGCGCTCAGCGCCAGCGCGACAATCATCAATCCTATCTTCTTCATGGCTCTGTCCTCCTGTGTTTTATCGGTTGTAGTTTGGACGAACAGAGGAGGAATTTGGTTCCAAATGACATTTTATGATAAAACATAAACCAACAGTAAAGAAATTAACTGTGAGTTAACGATACTGTGTTATGATGGGCCTATAAAAGATAAGGCAGGATGGAGAATGGCAAGAGTAACGCTTCGCAAGACGAGGGAGACCCGCGTGCGCGGGGGGCATCCGTGGATCTATGCCTCGGAGATCGAGAAGGTGGAGGGCCCCTTTGAAAACGGCGATATCGTGGAGGTGGCGGATTTCAGGGGGAAATACATCGGCAGGGGCTTTTACAATCCCCAGAGCCAGATCTCCCTGCGCATACTCACCCGCAACGACGAGCCCTGCGACCGCGCCTTCTTTGCCCGCCGCATACAGGAGGCATGGGATTACCGAAGGCTGCTGTGCGACCCGATGAGCTGCCGGCTGATCTATTCGGAATCGGATTTCCTGCCTGGCCTGGTGGTGGACAAGTTCGCCGATGTGCTGGTGCTTCAATCGCTGTCACTGGGCATCGAGCGCATCAAGGACATGCTCTGCGACCTGCTGATGGAGATCGTCCAACCCGTGGGCATTTGGGAGCGCAGCGACGTGCCGGTGCGACGCCTGGAGGGCCTGGAGCAGGCCACGGGGCTGCTGCGGGGCGAGGTGCCGGACGAGGTGGACATGGTGGAGAACGGCATCCACTTCCTGGTGGACGTGAAGCACGGCCAGAAGACCGGCTTCTTCCTGGACCAGAAGCAGAATCGCGCCGCGCTGGCACCGCTCTGCAGGGACGCCCGGGTGCTGGACTGCTTCTGCCACAACGGCAGCTTCTCGCTGCACGCGGCGAAGTACGGCGCCAGCAGCGTACTGGGCGTGGACATCTCCGAGGAGGCGCTGGAGGTGGCCCGCAGGAACGCCGCCCTCAACGGCTTCGAAAACGTGACCTTCGTGGCCCACAACTGTTTTGACCTGTTGCATGAACTGACCGACGCGGGGGAGAAGTTCGACCTTGTGATACTCGATCCCCCGGCCTTCACCAAGAACAAGGCCGCGGTGCCAAGCGCCATCCGAGGCTACAAGGAGATCAACCTTCGGGGCTTGAAGCTGGTGCGGCCCGGCGGATTCCTGGTCACCTGCTCCTGCAGCCAGCACGTGCTGCCCGAGATGTTCCAGGATGTGATCAACCAGGCCGCCCGGGACGCGAAAAAGCGCATCCGGCTGGTGGAGTACCGCACCCAGGGCTACGATCACCCGATATTGCCCCAATCTGTCGAAACCAAGTACCTCAAAACGATGATAATACAGGTGATGGAATGAGCAATTATCCTATTTTAGAGTACGACGGCGCTCCGGGCGCCGTGCTGGAGCCGGATCACGAGGAGCTGGGCATCGTCTTTCCGCCCCGCGTGGCCTTCCCCTTCGTCGGCGACATCGTGGACGAATACGCCCGGGAACACAGCCTGCCGGTGCTGGCGGTGTATGAGACCGTCACGAAGAAGTACCCCGTCTATAAGCTGTCCGACGAGGTCTGCCTGTGCCAGGCGCCCCTGGGCGCGCCGGTGGCTGCCGCACTGATGGATTGGATGATCGCCTACGGCGCGAAGCAGTTCGTGTCCGCGGGCTCCTGCGGCGCGTTGATCGACCTGCCGGAGAACACGTTCATCGTACCCCGCCGCGCCCTGAGGGACGAGGGGACCTCCTACCACTACATGCCCCCGCATCGGTGGAGCTTCCTGGACTACGCCCTGCAGCAGCGCATCGTCGACGTTTTCCGGGAGAAGGACGTCGCCTTCACCGAGTGCGACACCTGGACCACCGACGCCATCTTCCGGGAGACCGTGGACAAGGTGCGCCGCTGCCGCGCCGAGGGCTGCGGCGTGGTGGACATGGAATGCGCCGCGCTCTCTGCGGTGGCGGAGTTCAGAAACGTGCAGTTTGGCCAGTTCCTGTACGTCGCCGACACCCTGGCCGACACCGACGCCTATGACGCCCGCAACTGGGGCGAGGCTTCCCTGGTGCCCGCGATGCAGCTGTGCATTGAGATCGCGGGACGGGATTGATCGCTTTGAACATTATGGCGCCCCCTGGCGATGAATCGCCAGGGGGCGCCATTCATAATGTGTCAATTCCCGGTCATCTTCTCCTGCTTGACCTTGTGGTCAATCACGTGGCGGGAGGCCAGCTCGTTGTGGATGTCCTCCAGGCTGATGCCCATCTGGATCATCAGCACCATCACGTGGTAGGTGAGGTCCGCGATCTCGTAGATCGTCTCGGCCCTGTCGCCGGCCTTGCCCGCGATGATGACCTCGGTGGATTCCTCGCCGACCTTCTTCAATATCTTGTCGATGCCCTTTTCAAACAGGTAGGTGGTATAGCTGCCTTCCTTTTTTTCCGTCTTGCGGCCCTCGATCAGCTTCATCAGGCCCTCCAGCGTGAAGGCGTGGTTGTTTTCGCTCTCAAACAGCGTGTTCGTGAAGCAGGAATCGGTGCCCGTGTGGCAGGCGGGGCCGTCCTTGTTCACCAGGATCACCAGCGCGTCCCTGTCGCAGTCGGCGGTGATGGAGACGATGTGCTGGTAGTTGCCGCTGGTCTCGCCCTTCAGCCACAGCGCCTGGCGGGAGCGGCTCCAGAAGCAGGTCAGCTCCTTCTCAATGGAGATCTGAAGGCTCTCCCGGTTCATGTAGGCCAGGGTCAGCACGTCCTTGGTGGTGGCGTCTACCACGATGGCGGGGATCAGGCCGTGGACGTTGAATTTCAGGGAATCGATGTCAAAATTGATCATTGTCTCATAACCTCACTGTTATTCCGTTCTCGCGCAGCGCGCGCTTCAAATCCGATATCTGCACCTCGCCGAAGTGGAAGATCGAGGCCGCAAGCCCCGCGTCCACCTTCGGAAGGGTTTTGAACAGGGTGACGAAATCCTGTATGCAGCCTGCGCCGCCGGAGGCGATCACGGGCACGTTCACGGCTTCGCACACGGCGTCCAGCATCTCCAGGTCAAAGCCGCCCTTCACGCCGTCGGTGTCGATGCTGTTGAGCACCACCTCGCCCGCGCCGTTTGCCACGCAGCGGGCGATCCAGCTGACGGCTTCCATGCCGGTATCCTCGCGCCCGCCCTTGGCAAACACGCGGAACGTCCCGTCCACCCTTTTCACGTCGGCGGAGATCACCACGCACTGGCTGCCGTAGCGCTCGGCGGCGACGGGGATCAGGTCGGGATTGCGGATAGCGCCGGAGTTGACGGACACCTTGTCCGCGCCGCACTTCAGCACCCGGTCGAAGTCGTCCACCGTGTTGATGCCGCCACCCACGGTCAGCGGTATGAACACCCGCTCGGCCACCTGGCGGAGGATGTCGGTGAACAGCGCCCGGCCCTCGGCGGAGGCGGTGATGTCGTAAAATACCAGCTCGTCCGCGCCGCATTTGCTGTAGTATTCCGCCAGCTTCACCGGCGAGGAGACGTCCGCCAGGCCGAGGAAGTTGACGCCCTTCACGACCCGGCCGTCCTTCACGTCCAGGCAGGGGATGATGCGCTTGGTGATCATTGCGCCGCCTCCTTGATGGCCTCAGCCAGGTCTATAGCTCCGGTGTAGCAGGCCTTGCCGATGATCGCGCCGTACAGCCCCAGCGCGGCGAGGGCCTTCACATCCTCCATGTCGGAAACGCCGCCGGAGGCCACGAGGTCCATGCGATACCTGCGCTGCAGGTCGGCGTACAGGGCCCGGTTGGCCCCCTGCATGGCGCCGTCCCGGCTGATGTCGGTGCAGATCAGGGTCTTCAGCCCCATCTGCTGGTACTTTTCGCAGAAGGCGTCCAGCGTCATGCCGGAGAGCTCCAGCCAGCCCCGGATGGCCACCTCGCCGTCCTTCACGTCCGCGCCGAGGGCAATGCCCTCGCCGAAGCGCCGGAGGGCATCCCGGGTGAAGGCCTCGTCGGCAATCGCCGCCGTGCCCAGTATGACCCGCCGGACGCCCGCGTCCAGGTACTTTTCGATGACGGACATGTCCCGTATGCCGCCGCCGATCTCAACGAACAGGTCGGTGTTCTCCACGACCCGTTTGACGGTTTCAAAGTTGGGCGTGCCGCCGTCCCGCGCGCCCTCCAGGTCCACCATGTGCAGGTGGGTGGCCCCGGCACTGGCGAACCGGCGGGCGGTGTTCAGCGGGTCGTCGTCGTAAACCGTCATCTGGTTGTAATCGCCCTTGTACAGCCGCACGGCCTTGCCGCCGACCAGGTCAATGGCGGGGAATATCAGCATTTGGCATCACCGTCCCATTCACAGAAGGCCTTCAGTATGCCCAGCCCCACGTCGCCGCTCTTTTCCGGGTGGAACTGGCAGCCGCAGACGTTGCCCCGGGCCACGGCGGCGGTCAGCGGCGCGCCGTATTCAGCGGTGGCGATGACCGATTCGTCGCACCTTGCGCCGTAATAGGAGTGGACGAAGTACACGCAATCCCCGGGCCGGACGTTGGCGAAGATGGGGTGGGGCACACGGACGTCCAGCGCGTTCCAGCCGATGTGGGGGATTTTCAATTCCGAGGGGATGACCTCGGCAATGGGCCGCACCTCGCCGGGGATCAGGCTGAGGCCGGCGTGCTCGCCGAACTCATAGGATTTGTCCAGCAGCAGCTGCATGCCCAGGCAGATGCCCATGATGGGCGTGCCCCGCTCGGCGATCTGCTTAACCAGCGCGTCCAGGCCGGTCTGGCGCAGCTTTTCCGCCGCGTCGCCAAACGCGCCCACGCCGGGCAGGATCACCCGCTCGGCACGGCCGATCTCTTTTGCGTCGCCGGTGACGACGGCCTGGGCGCCGACGGCCTTCAGGCTGTGGGCCAGCGAAAACAGGTTGCCCACGCCGTAATCGATAATCGCGATCATAGTAATCCTTTCGTCGACGGTATCTCGCCGTTCAGGGTGGGGTCGATGGCCACGGCGGTACGCAGGCTGCGGGCCGCGGACTTGAACGCGCCCTCGACGATGTGGTGGCTGTTGCTGCCGGCCAGCTGCCTGAAGTGCAGCGTGACGTTCGCCTTGCGCACGAAGCCCAGCCAGAACTCCTGCACCAGCTCGGTATCGAAGCTGCCGATCTTCTGGGTGGGGATGTCCAGGGCGTAGCCCAGGTGGCAGCGCCCGGAGATGTCCACCGCGGTGAGGATCAGCGCCTCGTCCATGGGCAGAACGGTGTGGCCGTAGCGGACGATGCCGCCCATGTCGCCCAGGGCTTCGGCGAAGGCCATGCCCAGGCAGATGCCGATGTCCTCGACGGAGTGGTGGTCGTCCACGTCGGTGTCGCCCACGCATTTCACGGCCAGGTCAAAGCGGCCGTGGCGGGCGAACAGCGTCAGCATATGGTTCAGGAAGCCGCAGCCGGTGTCGATCTCCGACTTGCCCGAGCCGTCCAGGTTCAGTTCCAGTCGGATGTCCGTCTCGGCGGTGCGGCGGGTGATGGTGGATGTGCGCATGGATCAGTGCTCCTTGTATGTTTTTTGAAGAAAGTGGTAAATACTGATTTGTCGCGCTGACGCGCAGGGATTAGGGAATAGGGATTAGGGATTAGGAGAAGCCGCGCACCGAGGTATCACGAGGAATAGAGCGACCGTTCCCGCGACAGAACAGAGGATTATTCATGTTTTAAGGGATG
>JAZOUD010000167.1:0-6217 GCA_045658005.1 Clostridia bacterium
CATCTGCTTCAGCTGGTCCAGGTAATCCTCCAGCGTGAAGCTGTTGGTGCGCATCTTGCGGGTCAGGTCGATGGCCTGCTGTTCGTCAAAGCTCTCCTGGGCCTTGTCGATCAGCGTCAGCACGTCGCCCATGCCCAGGATCCGGCTGGCCATGCGGTCGGGGTGGAAGGGCTCTATGTCCGTCAGCTTTTCGCCGATGCCCGAGAACTTGATGGGCTTGCCCGTCACCGAGCGCACGGAGATGGCCGCGCCGCCGCGGGTGTCGCCGTCCAGCTTGGTGAGGATCACGCCGTCGATGCCCAGCTGCTCGTTGAAGGTCTTGGCCACGTTCACGGCGTCCTGGCCGGTCATGGCGTCGACCACCAGCAGGATCTCCTGGGGCTTGACGGCGGCGCGCACGTCCCGCAGCTCCTGCATCAGCCGCTCGTCGATGTGCAGCCGGCCGGCGGTGTCGATGATCACCGGATCGCGCCCGTAGTAGCGGGCGTACTCTATGGCCTCCTTCGCGATCTGCACCGGGTCGCCCTGGCCGCGCTCGAACACCTCGACGCCCACCTGGCCGCCCACCACCTGCAGCTGCTTGATGGCGGCGGGGCGGTACACGTCGCAGGCCACCAGCAGGGGCTTCTTGTTGTCCTTCTTGAGCATATTGCCCAGCTTGCCGCACATGGTGGTCTTGCCGGCGCCCTGCAGGCCGACCATCATGTAGATCGTCGGGGCCTGGGGGGAGTAGGTCAGCCGGGCGTTGGTGCCGCCCATCAGGTTCGTCAGCTCTTCGTTGACGATCTTGATGACCTGCTGGCCGGGCGTCAGGCTCTGCATGATGTCCTGGCCCACCGCGCGCTCGGTCACCTTCTTGACGAAATCCTTGACCACCAGGAAGTTGACGTCGGCCTCCAGCAGCGCCATGCGCACGTCGCGCATCGCGGCCTTGACGTCGGCCTCGTTCAGCTTGCCCTTGCTGTTGAGCTTTTTAAAGGCGCCCTGTAGCTTGTCGGTCAATCCTTCAAATGCCATGAAATATCCTCCGCAAACCGTATGGTCTGTATGGTTCAGTCAGTCCTTCGACAGGATGGCGGCCAGCGCGTTCCTGGCCTCCTGAAGCGCCGGGGCGTCCCCGGGCAGCGTCTTTACGTCCTCCAGCAGTCCCAGGCAGCGCTCCACCGCCCGGGTCTGCTCCAGGTGCCGGCGCACCAGGCCCAGCTTGGCCTCGTAGCCGTTCAGCTGGCGCTTCGACTTCGCCAGGCTGTCGAACACGCCCTGCCGGGTGATGGACAGCTGGTCGGCGATCTCCTGCTGGGTCAGGTCCTCCTCGCAGTACAGGCGCAGCACCTCCTGCCGGTGCTCGGTCAGCAGCGGGCCGTAGAAATCCAGCAGGTAATTCAGCGCCACCCGCTCGTCCATGTCCGCCATTGCACACGCCTCCGCAAGCAAAATTACTTGACAGCCTGTTTATTATACGCAAAAGCAGGGCCGATGTCAAGTGATTTTGATTGACATCGGCCCTGCTTCACGAAGATTTGACATGGGAAATTATCCAAGCCGCGCCCTTGTCGCTTCGATGGTCGCCTGCACGGCCTCCGGGGCGGGGCCGCCGGGAATATTGCGCTGGCTGACGCAGGTGAGAAGGTCGATGACCTCGTACACGTCCACGTCGAACACCAGGCTGAACTGGCGGTATTCGGCCAGGGGCAGCTCCTCCAGCGTGACGCCCCGGTCGATGCAGTACTTCACCAGCTTGCCCACCACCCCGTAGGCGTCCCGGAAGGGCACGCCCTTGCGCACCATGTAGTCGGCGCAGTCGGTGGCGTTGATGAAGCCCGCGGCGGCGGCCTTCTTCATGTTCACGGGATGGAAGGTGGCGGTGCGCAGCATCGGCGTGAGCACCGACAGGCTCAGCTCGGCGGTGTCGATGGCATCGAACAGGGCCTCCTTGTCCTCCTGCATGTCCTTGTTGTAGGCCAGGGGCAGGGCCTTCATGGCCGTCAGCAGCGTCATCAGGTCGCCGTACACCCGCCCGGTCTTGCCCCGAACCAGCTCGGTGATGTCGGGGTTCTTCTTCTGGGGCATGATGGACGAGCCGGTGGAGAAGCGGTCGGCCAGCGTGACGAAGCGGAATTCCCAGCTGCACCACAGGCAGATTTCCTCGGAGAAGCGGGAGAGGTGCATCATCATGATGGACAGGGCCGAGAGCAGCTCCAGCGCGAAATCCCGGTCGGAGACGCCGTCCAGGCTGTTCAGGCTGATGGCATTGAAGCCCAGCTGTTCGGCCACGAACTGCCGGTCCAGGGGGTAGGTGGTGCCCGCCAGCGCCCCCGAGCCCAGGGGCAGCACCAGCGTGCGCCTCTTGCAGTCGGCCAGGCGGTCGATGTCCCGCAGCAGCATCTGGGCGTAGGCCATCAGCCAGTGGGCCAGCGTGATGGGCTGGGCCCGCTGCAGGTGGGTGTAGCCGGGCATGACGGTCTCCAGGTGCTTCTCCGCCACGTCGCAGAGGGCGGCGATCAGGTCCTTCGCCAGCCCGGTCAGCCGGTCGATCGTGTCCGCCAGGAACATGCGGATGTCCAGCGCCACCTGGTCGTTGCGGCTTCGGGCGGTGTGCAGCTTCTTACCCGCCGTGCCGATGCGCTCGGTCAGCGTGGCCTCCACGAAGGTGTGGATGTCCTCGCATTCCATGTCGATGGCCAGCGCCCCGCTGTCGATGTCGGCGAGGATGCCCTTCAGCCCCTCGACGATCTGTGCGGCGTCCTCTTCCGTGATGATGCCTTGCCTGCCCAGCATCCTTGCGTGGGCGATGGAGCCGGTGATGTCCTGCCTGTACATGCGGCTGTCAAAGCCGATGGAGTTGTTGATGGCCGAAAGCCTCTCGTCCACGTCGCCGCCGGTGCGGCCTGCCCATAGCTTCATAGGTGTATACTCCTTTGCCGTTTTATCATCTGCCGGATGGGTTTTGTTGTTCTGTTTATGATTTGCTCATGCCTGCTGCCATTCATGGATTACTGCCATTGTATGAGCGCCTGTCATTTTCCGGCTGTTTCCTTACTTTTTGGATTGCCTGTATTATACACAATTGCGAAGCGCGTCGCAAGGCTTTGCGCGTTAACGTGGATACCATCCTGCTTGATTATCGCTGCAAATTAGCGGTTGAATTTTACAGCAAATAATGATATACTTTAGTCAGGATCAAGAGAGGACGTGAAAGTTGTGCCAAATATCAAGCCTATTTCCGATCTGCGAAATTATACGGAAGTGCTGCGGGAAGTGCAAAAGGATGCCCCTGTGTTCCTGACAAAAAATGGACGCGGCTGCTATGCCATTATGGAGATACAGGAATACGAGCGGATGCAAGCCGAGATCAAACTGATCAATGAATTGAATAAGGGTAAAAAATCCGGAGAAGAAAAGGGATGGTTGACGGCTGAGCAGGTTCGCCAGCACTTCAAGGAGAAGGCGAATGTTTAAAATCCATTATTCTGAAGAGGCGTTGGCTGATCTTGACAACATCTGGGAATACATCGCTTTTAAATTGAAAAATCCGGACGCGGCGATCAATACTGTCAACGGTGTCATGGACGCAATTGACAGGATGTCTGAATATCCTCTTTCCGGTACGCCTTTGAATGTGCTTATCGACATAGAGAGCGATTATCGGTTCGTCATCTACAGAAACTATCTGGCTTTCTATCACCTGGGGAACAACGCTGTCAACATAGATCGTGTGTTGTATAAAGGCCAGGATTGCGTGCGAGCCCTGTTCCTGGAATGACAGGGAACGTAGAGGGACGATCCTTGGACAAGAGGTAGTGCTCTCTGCAATAATCGAGTCGGCGGCGTGTAGTCTTCACTCCAGGCCAACCGTCAATCCGACACCATCAGGTTTTATCTCCGTCGCCAGTTGGCGATGGAGATCGCGACAATGCCAATGAAGATGACGGCGCTGCTCAGGGCCGCCAGGGTCAGCATCGAGCGCCCGTCGCCTGCGTCATTCACCATGATCAGCGTGTTTTGCAGTGTCAGTATCGATACCAGCGCATCCACCAGGCCCACCGTGCGCAGCTGGGCCGTGAATCCGTCCGCGCTGCGCTTTCGCCTGCGGTAGCGGATCGAGGCGAGGGTGATCTTCCAGGTGGCATAGGCCGCGGTGGCGATGGCGGGGATGAGCCCCATGTTCACCGGCCTTTCCATTCGCGCCATCAGCGCGATGGGGGCGATCAGGGCCAGGTTCAATATCAGCAGCGCGCCGGCGGCGGTGGCGCAGGTGCGTTTTTCCATGTGACGCGCCTTCGACCGGGGCAGGCCCGCAAGCCTGCGCTGGCTGACCAGAAGATAGCCGCCGTATCCCGGCCAGAAGCAGGTAATAGACGCAGATGCTGCCGTTCCAGGGCGCGCGGTACGCCAGGCCGGCAATGCCGTTGTACAGCGCGAAGGCCGCCGAGGCAGCCAGAGAGCCCATTGCCCCGACCCAGGCGCGAAAACGGCCGTCCTGCCGGTAGCGGCGAAGCAGTTCGCCCAGGCCTGTGCCGCTCATGCCCTGACCTTTTCGTAGGCCAGCCGGGGGAAGTCGTCCTCTTCCACGTAAATTGTGCCGCGGTGGACGAAGCCCAGCTTTTTAACCAGGTTTTGCATGACCGCGTTGTCACCGTGGGTGTCGATGCGCATATGGCTGCACTGATCGAAGGCCCAGTTCAGGCAGAAGGCCCCGACGCCCCGCGCGGAGCCGTCCGTGGCGATGCGGTGCACCACGCCGTAGGGGCCGTCATCCAGCCACGCGCCGTCGGTGATATCGCGGTAGGTGGGCTCGATGTCCCTGCCCTGGACGAAGTAGAACGTGCCCACGACCCTGCCGTCGTCGCCAACGCATACATAGCTGTGGCCCTCGCGGATGTCCTGCTCGATCAGTTCCCTCGGTGGCCACTGGGTGGGGCCCCACTGGTTCGGGTTGCCGTGCTCCGCCATGAAAGAGCGGGCATGGGCGTATATTTCCATCATGCGGTCAAGGTCCTGGGGGGTGGAATGCCGGATGGTCATGGGATACCTCCATCTGATGGATGTGAACTCAATCCAATCATTCAGCCTGGTTCTTTAACAAAGAAGCCAGGCTGAATGATTGGATTGACCCTGTTTCCTTACAGGTTGTTCTTCGCCTTCATCTTCGCGAACACCGCCGTGGGCAGGCCGTACAGGGTGATGAAGCCGTCGGCCCAGGTCTGGTCATACACGTTGTCCTCGTCGAAGGTGGCGATCTCCGGGTCGTACAGGCTGTAGGGACTGGTCATGCCCGCGCCGATGATGTTGCCCTTGTACAGCTTCAGCCGCACGGTGCCGGTCACGGTCTGCTGGGTCTTCTCACAGAAGGCGGTCATGGCCTCGCGCAGGGGAGAGTACCACTGGCCGTTGTACACCAGGTCGGCGTACTCCAGGGCCATGCGCTGCTTGTAGTGCTGGGTGGCCTTGTCCAGGCACAGCTGCTCCAGCTTCTCGTGGGCGGCGTAGAGGATCGTTCCGCCGGGGGTCTCGTAGACGCCGCGGCACTTGATGCCCACCAGCCGGTTCTCCACGATGTCGATGATGCCGATGCCGTGCTTGCCGCCCAGCTCGTTCAGCTTCCACACCAGGTCCACAGGGGCCATTTTTTCGCCGTTCACGGCCACGGGCCAGCCCTTTTCAAAGTCGATGGTGACGTACTCGCCCTCGTCGGGAGCCTCCTCGGGGGTCACGCCCATCTCCATGTTGCCGGCGTACTTCGGCTCGTTGGCGGGGTCCTCCAGCTCCAGGCCCTCGTGGGACAGGTGCCACATGTTCTTGTCCTTGGAATAGTTGGTCTCCCGGCTGATCTTCAGCGGGATGTTGTGGGCCTCGGCGTAGTCGATCTCCTCGTCGCGGCCCTTGATGTCCCAGATGCGCCAGGGGGCGATCACGGGCATGTCCGGCGCGAAGGCCTTGATGGCCAGCTCAAAGCGCACCTGGTCGTTGCCCTTGCCGGTGCAGCCGTGGCAGATGGCGTCCGCCCCCTCGGCCTTGGCGATCTCCACCAGCCGCTTTGCAATGATAGGCCGGGCAAAGGCAGTGCCCAGCAGATAATCCTCGTACTTGGCGCCCATCATCATGGAGGGGATGATGACGTCGTCCACCATTTCGTCCGTCAGATCTTCAATGTAGAGCTTGGAAGCACCGGTCTTAATGGCCTTTTCCTCCAGGCCGTCCAGCTCTGTGCCCTGTC